>CANRNE010000075.1 GCA_947631925.1 uncultured Clostridia bacterium | reverse complement strand
TCCGCTCCCGAAGAGATTGCCTATAAGAACGGCTGGATAACAAAGGACGAGCTTCTTCGGAGTGCCGAAAAGTACGGAAAATCGCCGTACGGACATCACTTAAAGGCAGTTGCAGAGGGAAAGGTAAGGTACTGACATGAAAAAATATCTAATCACCGGTTGCGCCGGATTCATCGGCTCAAACTTCGTCTATTATATGCTCAAAAAGTACGACGACATTCTTCTCGTAAATTTGGACAAGCTTACATATGCCGGAAACCTTGAAAATTTAAAGGGCGTTGAGGACGATCCACGCCACGTTTTCGTGCAAGGGAATATTTGCGACAAGGAGCTTGTCACAAGCCTCTTTGAGAAATATGACTTCGACTATGTGATCAACTTTGCGGCGGAGTCTCACGTTGACCGCAGTATAGCCAATCCTGAAATTTTCGTCCAGACCAATGTGATGGGAACGGTCAATCTGCTTCAAAGAGCAAAGGAAGCTTGGTATGACCCCGAGACAAAGACTTGGAAAGAGGGCAAGAAGTATCTCCAAGTTTCGACAGACGAGGTCTACGGTGCATTGGGCGCGGAGGGTTACTTCATGGAAACTACTCCTATCAATCCGCACAGCCCCTACAGCTCCTCAAAAGCGAGCGCTGACCATTTCGTAATGGCGTTCCACGATACATACGGAATGCCCATAAACATCACTCGCTGCTCCAACAATTACGGTCCCTATCAGTTCCCAGAGAAGCTTATTCCGCTGATGATAAACAACGTCAAGCACCACAAGCAGCTCCCGGTCTACGGCGACGGTATGCAGATACGGGACTGGCTCTATGTTGAAGACCATTGCAAGGCTATAGATATGGTCGCAAACGGCGGCAAGAGAGGAGAGGCCTACAACGTCGGCGGACACAACGAAAAGCCAAATATCTTCATCGTAAAAACGATTATTTCTCAACTTCACGACCGCCTTAAAGATGACGGTATCAGCGAGGATCTTATCAAGCACGTTGAGGACAGATTGGGTCACGACCGTCGCTACGGCATTGACCCCACGAAAATCAAGAACGACCTCGGTTGGTATCCCGAAACGCCGTTTGAAGTCGGCATTGTCAAGACGATCGACTGGTATCTTGCCAATGAAGAATGGATGAACCGCGTGACGAGCGGTGCATACCAGACATACTATGCCGAGATGTATAAGAACAGGTGAAGTTATGAAGTTTTTGGTAACGGGCGTAGGCGGTCAGCTCGGATTTGACGTGATGAACGAGCTTTCAAAGCGCGGATATGATGCGATAGGCACGGATATTCTGCACGAGAGTGCTTTCAACAGTTACATACAGCTCGATATCACCGACGAAAAAGCGGTACGCGAAACAATAACAAAATTGAAGCCCGACGCGGTAGTTCACTGTGCCGCGTGGACTGCCGTCGACGCTGCTGAAGATGATGAAAACAAGCCGAAGGTTTACGCGATTAACGTCCTCGGAACAAAGCATATAGCCGAAGCCTGCAAAGAAATAGGCTGCAAAATGGTCTACATTTCGACCGATTACGTTTTTGACGGGCAAGGGACCGAGCCTTGGCAGCCTGACTGCAAGGATTATAAGCCACTTAATTACTATGGGCAAACTAAGCTCGAAGGCGAGCTTGCGGTCAGCAGCACGCTTGACAAGTATTTTATCGTCCGAATCGCCTGGGTGTTCGGTCTGAACGGCAAGAACTTTATCAAGACAATGATAAACGTCGGAAAAACGCATGATGAAGTGCGCGTCGTCAACGACCAAATCGGCACACCGACCTATACATACGACCTTGCACGGCTGCTCGTTGATATGTGTGAAACAGAGAAGTACGGCTATTATCACGCCACAAACGAGGGCGGATACATCAGCTGGTATGACTTCTGCTGCGAGTTTTACAGGCGGTACGGTTTGAAAACAAAAGTGACGCCCGTAACAACAGCAGAGTACGGACTCAGCAAGGCGAAACGTCCATATAACAGCCGTCTTGATAAAAGCAAGCTGAGAGAAGCCGGCTTCACGCCACTCCCGACTTGGCAGGACGCGGTGAAAAGATATTTAGAGGAGGCGAAGCTCTGATGCAGATAAAAGTAGAAAAGAACGTAGGTGGCATTGAAGGGCTTTGCGTTATTGAGCCTGCCGTACACGGCGACAGCAGGGGCTACTTCATGGAGACCTACAGTCAACGGGATATGGAGGAAGCCGGACTGAATTATATCTTCGTTCAGGACAACCAGTCGATGAGTACAAAGGGCGTTCTCCGCGGGCTTCATTTTCAGATCAACTATCCGCAGACGAAGCTTGTGCGTGTGATTAAAGGCTCGGTCTTCGATGTTGCGGTAGATATCCGAAAGGGCAGCGAAACCTACGGCAAGTGGTACGGCGTCGAGCTGACTGAGGAGAATAAGAAGCAGTTTTTGATTCCGAGAGGATTTGCACACGGCTTTCTCGTGCTGAGCGATACGGCGGAATTCTGCTATAAGTGCGATGATTTCTACCATCC
>CANRNE010000074.1 GCA_947631925.1 uncultured Clostridia bacterium | reverse complement strand
GCCATCATCGCGAAGCACTACGGCGTGCCGGTATACATCCTTCTCCCCTCCAGCACCATCGACCTTACCTGCGCCACCGGGGCGGACATCCCCATCGAGGAGCGGGACGGGGAGGAGATACGCTCCCTCTGGTACGAAAAGCCCATGGCCCCGGCGGGGGTGAAGTGCTGGGACCCGGCCTTCGATGTGACCGACCACGACCTCATCACCGCCATCGTCACGGAAAAAGGGGCCATCTTCCCGCCATTCGATGTGAATCTGAAAAAACTGTATGGATTTGAGACTTAACAACAAACTTATTTCGGAGTATCATTCCGGTTCACAAAAAGCCCGCGTTTTAACGGAGTCATGGGTGGAAGAGCATCTTTTTTGCCCAAGATGCGGGAATGAACATCTTCGGCATTTTCAGAACAACAGGCCTGTGGCAGATTTTATCTGCCCATTCTGTAACAATCAATACGAACTAAAAAGCAAACAGGGAAAATTAGGGGCTAAAATTGCAGACGGGGCCTATGATACATTCATTGAACGTATTACTTCTAATGAGAATCCAGATTTTCTGTTTATGAGTTATTCAATCAAGAAGATGTACGTTACCGATCTTATCATGATTCCCAAGTTTTTCTTCATTCCCGATATAATAGAAAAGAGAGCTCCACTTTCAAAAACTGCCCGTCGTGCGGGCTGGACAGGCTGCAACATTCTGATTGGTCAAATTCCGCTGCAAGGCAGGATTGACATTATCAACAACGGGAAAGAGGTAGGCCGCGAGAGCGTAATTGAAAGAGTGGCATTAAGCCAGAACTTGAGTATTGATAACCTCCATGCACGAGGATGGCTGATGGATATTCTCACGTGTGTAAACGCCATTCCAACAGATATTTTTTCGCTTAGTGATATGTATCGGTTTGAGGCTTATTTATTCGATAGACATCCGGGGAACAATAACGTTCGCCCCAAAATACGTCAGCAACTGCAGCTTCTCCGGGATAGAGAAGTAATTGAGTTTCTGGGCAAGGGAAAATACAGAAAGATAAAGAGAATATAATAGGATAATTATAATCTCAACGGCAGATTTGAGCGTGGAGGGGCGCTAATGCGACGGGAAGAACTGGACGCAGATCAGGCAGTGTGCTATACTGAAAAAAAGAACACAAGGAGAGACGAACCATGATCCGCTTTTACAACGGCCTGACCCTGGAGCCCGCCGGCGTGACGGAAAACGAGGTCTGGGTGGACGGCAGCGCCATTTCCTACGTGGGCCCCGCCAGAGCCGACATGCCCGCCTTCGAGCGGCAGGTGGACCTCAAAGGCGACCTTCTCATGCCTGGCTTCAAGAACGCCCACACCCACTCCGCCATGACGTTTCTGCGTTCCGCGGCGGACGACCTGCCCCTCCAGGACTGGCTGCAAAAGCAGGTATTCCCCCGGGAGAAGAAGCTGGACGCCGAGCGGGTGGCCGCCTTCACGAAGGTGGCGTTTTTGGAGTACCTGGCCAACGGCATCACCGCCTGCTTCGACATGTACTTCTACCCCGACGCCTTCGTCCAGGTAGCGAAGGATTGGGGTTTTAGGGCCATCATGTGCGAGTCCCTGACCTCCGTCACCAACGACGACCCGAACCGGGTCTATGAGCGGTACGAGAAGTACAACGACATGGGCCCCTTCGTGGGCTACCGGCTGGGCTTTCATGCGGAGTACACCAACGGCATGGACGCCTTCAAGACCGTGGCCGAGGCGGCCCACCGCTTCAAGGCCCCCGTGTGGTGCCACAACTCCGAGACGAAGAAGGAGACGGAGGAGTGCGTGGCCAAGTACGGCAAGACCCCCACGGCGCTTTTTGACAGTCTGGGCATGTACGACTACGGCGGCGGCGGGTACCACTGTGTGTATTTCACCCCCGAGGACATGGACATCTTCGCCAAGCGCGGCTGCACCGCCGTGATCAACGCCTGCTCCAACGGCAAGCTGGCCAGCGGCATCTTCCCCCTGAAACTGGCGGTAGAAAAGGGCGTGAACCTGGCCGTGGGCACCGACGGCCCCGCCTCCAACAACGCCCTGGACATGTTCCGGGAGATGTATCTCATCAACATCACCGCCAAGCTCCGGGAGGGCGACGCCGCCGCGGGCGACCCGGCCCTCATCCTGAACGCAGCGGTCTCCGGCGGCGCCCGGGCCATGGGCCTTACGGACTGCGACGCCGTGGCCGCCGGCAAGCAGGCGGACCTGGTGCGCATCGACATGCACCGGCCCAACATGCAGCCCGTGCACAACGTGGTGAAGAATCTGGTCTACTCCGGCGACCCTTCCAACGTGCGCATGACCATGATCGCGGGCGTGGTCCGCTACGAGGACGGCCAATTCTTCGTGGGCGAGGACCCGGAGGACGTCTACCGCGAAGCGGAACGTCTCACCAAGGCAATATTCGAGGGATAACCTCGCCGTTTACACAAGAAAAAGCCTCCCTCTGACGTGCAGTAGTAAGATAAAGGTAGACACATGAGAAACAACCATGTGCCTACCTTTTTCATTATGCTAAAATATGAAG
>CANRNE010000073.1 GCA_947631925.1 uncultured Clostridia bacterium | reverse complement strand
ATGTTGAAAAGAAGAATTTTTGCTGCTTCATTGGCTTCCGTTCTCGCTCTTTCCTCTTTCTCTGTTTCTGCCTTCGCCGCAGACGAGAAGACCACTGCCTATGCAAGCAAAAGCGACCTTTCTAAACTCGTTGAGGAAATGAAGACATTCGACGAGGAAGAAAGCGACCAGTACGGCTCCAACGCTGTTGTGAATTTTGAAAAGGTTCTGGAATACGCAGATGCAGTAGCAAATGATGATGACGCGTCCAAGGACGAGATCGCGGTCGCTTACACCATGCTTCAGGCAGCAAAGGATAAGCTCACACCCCGCACACTCAACGAACTTGCGTCGCTGGTTGAAAGCTGCACCAAGGTATATAAAACCGAAAACATCAACAACGAAGAGCTGGACGACGAAATCTACAAGGAAACCTTCTGGGACGATTTTGAGAGCGCATATGATGCCGCAAACGATGCCGTTGAAGATGAGGAAGACGACACCGCAACCATCACAGACCTTTACGACGAACTTGAAACTGCCTATGACGATCTTCTTGAAAACGAAAACAAGAATGTAACAAAGGCTGATTTCCAGAAAGCAATGAAGGATCTTACCAAGGCTCTTGAAAAGGAATACGACTACAGCTCATGGGAGCGCGGCACGGTTAAGGACACCGGTTCCAAGTATGACAAGGAAACCTATGCTTGGGGTACGCTGTTTTACCACGTTGCTTCCGCATTTGATGGAATCAAGGCTCAGTACGACGAGATGAACAACATCAAATCGATGAATAAGACGTACAATTCGGAAATATGCGACGCATATGACGATTGCGTACTCGCTGCAAAGCTTCTGAATAACTTTACTGTTAATAAGAAGTCCACTTACAGCAATGAAAAAGATGTCCTTAAGCTTATAAACGATAAGTATGAGGAAAACATTCAAGATATGTTCGGCTGGGGTGTAGTTGCTACGGATATTGAGACAATTGTGGCAGCTGAGAGTAACGCTTTTAACGGAATTACAAAAACGACTGCTTCAGATATTGAAGGTGAACTAAAGACTTTGGCTGGCGGCAAGAAGAGCCTTGATCTTGAGGTTAAAACAGGTTTCTATATGTGTTCTTATAAGGAAGATCCTGCCAAGGACGAAGTTAAAACAATTTATAAAACAGGAACTGTGGATGCAAATAAATACAAATCCATAGCCGATGCTACAACGGTACAGTCAGCTATTAAGACTGCTGTGACTACAACGGCGCAAGAGAGTGATGAGGCGGCGGAGTGTTATAATGTTCCTTCAACAACTTTGACTGAAGATCTCGTTGAAGATATTCTTGATGGAACTGTAACTGCGGCGAGTGGAGCAAGTTTTGATAAGAGTCCGAGTGATGAAGATGCGGCGTTTGCTGCATTGAAAAAAGTAATCGATGATGCGTTTAACACAGAATATTCTAAATATAACTTTGTATTTAAGAGTTACGCAACCGACGACACATACACTGTCAGCATTGTCGATACCGACGCTTTGGATCTCTTTGTAAACAATTACACGGATATGAAGGTGGAGAAGGACGCTAACAGCAAATGGATAAACGGTGCAGGAAAGCAGATCACAGTCTGGGACGGCACTTATGAGAACCTGACTGCAAGCAACTTCAAAGACGGCAAAGGAATGGGCGGCAGCGACAAGCTCACAGCGACTTATAACGGAGAAGGTGAGCTGACGAGCGCCGGCGTTATGGACAGCAACGATCGTGCAGCAACAAATGTGAAGTTGGAAACCATAGGCGGTATTCTGTTCAGCGGTACTACGTCTACTACAGCAGACAAATATACAGGCTTGGCAAGTTCGGACGCTCGTAAAGCGGCAATTGCTGAAATTTACGATGCAGGAAAGTCCATTACATTCAGCGCGGACGGAAAAGCTCCCAGAAACGGCGAGTGGAATGTTCTCGGACAGTATCTCGATGTTGCTTTGCAGGAGTATTTTGAAGAGGCAGACGAAACCGTAAAGCTTTCTGAGCTTGTTAAACTTAAGGATAAGAGCTACGACGCGGTTGACGCTGTCGGGGAATCCGCAGTATTTGCAGCATCTGTTGATGAGGTAGTTGACTACCGCAAGGCTGCTATCGCGTTGATAAATGATTGCAATAAGAACAAAGTAAAAGAAGTTGCAAGTGGAAGTGGCAGCGTGTACAAGAATCTCAAAGACGCACTTGACAAACTGGATAAGACAGTAGCAGCGTTTGAAATAAGCTTTGATGACGTTACGAAGCTTATAGCAGATGTTACTGAAAGCGTGGATAAGGGTGAAGCTAGTGAGTCGATGTTGGCTTCCGCTAAGGATCTTGCGTTGAAGCTTGCTCTGATGGAGGATATTAAGCCCAAGAGTGACAGCAACGATCCGTTGGAGAACCTTGCTATTCTTGACGGCGAGTATCTTGGCTACAACCGCGTTTATACTGCTACGGGTGAAACTAAGATCCGCGTTTATGATGATGACGGTAAGGTTGTTGATTATGAGATCGCAAAATCCGGCGCAGATAAGCCGAACCGTGACCACTACAACCTCTATGAAGCGTATAAGTCTTTGAAGTCCGCTTACGATGCGCTGACGTCGCCGACGACAACGAAGGGGGACG
>CANRNE010000072.1 GCA_947631925.1 uncultured Clostridia bacterium | reverse complement strand
GACGAGATAAAGAGCCAGACCGTGACCAAGGCAGAACTCCAGAAGTATGTAGACAGCTTTGAAAAATTCCGCGAGGACGACATCTTTGAATACGGAACAGTTCAGGGCGAATATTTCCAGGACGCTATCGACGCTGCCGAAACCGTTCTTGATGACGACAAGGCTGCCGCCGACGACTACACCGCCGCTTATCAAATGCTCAAGGCTGTTTACGAGAAAATGAGACAGTACACCGCACAGGAGCTTCAGGGGCTTATCGACGACTACAAGGGAATTTACGAGAGCAACAACGTTCTTAACGAAGTACTCGGCGACACTATCTATACCGAGGACAGCTGGAGCGACTTCGAGTCCGCTTACGACGAGGCTCTTAACTACGTTGATTCCGGCGACGGAAGACTTATTTCCGACGCTTATCTTCAGCTTGTAGAGGCTAAGGCTAACCTTGACGAGCTTGACAAGGTCACTAAGACCGAATTCAGATCCGCGCTTCGTTCTTATGAAACAATTATCGCAAAGTCTAACTCCTACGAGAGTTGGAGACGCGGTACTTGCTCTGTTGCTCCTACTACGGGAAGCCTGTCCAGCAGCAACCGCAAGAAAATTACAAGCGCCACTTATGTTACTTTCGGTCAGCTTATGGATATTGTAACTGGCGAGAGCAACATTAAAATTGCTGACAGCAAGGGCAAGGCTGAAGCTGTAGGTGATGGTGAAAAGACATGGATAGACGTTGTCGGGAGTGCAAATAATGTTGCAGACGGCATCAAGTCCGAGTATGACCGCTTCGACGAAATTAAGACCTCCAGTGTAACGAGCGACGTGGACATTGTGGCGGCTTATAAGGCTGCAAGGGACGCTGTGGCTGTATTCAACGGCTGGACCGAGGACAACACCAAGCGTGCTGCAAAGGCTGATGTTGAGAAGCTCATCAAGGAGTACCACAATGACTTTGTTGCGGCAGCTATGCTTACCGAAGCCCAGAAACTTGTACATGAGATCGACAACGACGCTGTCTACGACGAAGAAAACAAGACAATGAAGGCTACAAAGGCTGCTGCCATAAAGGTCGACGATGAAGGGTTTATTAACGTGAATGACGATGGGCTTACTTACAAAGACGACGACGGCAAGGAAAAGAAGATCACAAAGGGAACCGATCTGCTCCAGCTTGTTCCGGTTGACCTTGCGGATTTGACGGCATTTGGAACCGCGTTAAGTGCAGCACCCGCTAATACAGCAGCGGCTGAAACAGCAGAAGAGGCGAAGAAAACTGCCGCTGACGATAAGTTTGATTGCGAAACCATGAAGGCATTCCTCGATGTATATATGGAGCTTTGCGTAGTTGGAGCGAATTGCGCTAAGGGTACATCATCATATGAGGGTGATGCAACGGTGGACAATCCAATAAGTGCTGGTTGCAAGGCAAGCAAGGATTTTAAAACAATGTGGTCTGCTTATGAGAAATTCCTTGACAAGTGGTATAAAATTGTTGATGAGAAAGAATTTAATAGTAAGGAATGCATGGACGAGGTCAAAAAGGATTCTAGTGGTGATTTGACTAGTATTAAGGAGAAACTATTCCTTGACTACACCGCGCAGGACGTTCTAGATTTGGAGCGTGAGTTTGGAGAATTCAAGAAAGCATGGGATGCATACAAGGATACCTCATGTGGTAGTAAGCACGCTGGAACTAATATGGATAGTAAATACAGCACAGCGAAAACAAAGATTGATAATGATGATCCAGCCACCGGAACAACTGCTGAACTTGCAAAAGCTGAAAAAGACGTCGTTCTTGCCGGTATAAAAGAAACACGTAATGTGACCGATACAACAGCGCTTGCAGGTGCTGCGGATATTGCTCAGGCATACCTTGGTGCGACAGACATAGACAAGTCTGAGGGGGAGACAACCCTGCTTAAGAAGATAAGCGACATCGACGAGCATGACACGGTTTCCAAGGCTACAGGCTCCGTGACCGAGTGGACTCTCGTCAAGAGAAATCTGCAGTATGCTCTTGAAGACCTCTTCCCCGAAACCGCGGCGAAGAAGACCTATACTAAGAAAGACGTTTCCAACCTCATTGAAAAGGCATATGACCTTGCAGAAAAGACAGGCGACGCTTCGCTGTTCAATGAGAATCATATGGAGCTTGTTAACGAACGTCAGGCTGCGATCGAGTGGCTTGCAGCAGCAAACAAGACCAAAACTTACAAAGAGGGCGACGAGGTCGAGTACACGGAGAAAAAAGCTACTACAAACATAAAGAGCGGCAACGACGCTACCGCGACTTACAATGCTCTTGTTGACGCTTATGACACTCTTGAAGATCAGCTTAAGGACTATGCGGTAAGCTATGGCGAGATCGCCGACAAGATAGTTGAAGTTTCAAAGTATCTTGACAAGAATGACAATGAAGCGCTTAAGACCGCCATGAATGACGTCGCTTACAAGCTTTCCACTCTGGACGCTGACGGCGAGGAGGACAACGAGAACGAGGTATTTGACGAGTACAGAGCATTCCAGAAGTTCAATCGTCTGCACACGAATGGCGGCACGGACGCAGAGAAGGCGCTCAAAACCGCGTATGATGCTCTCACGTCCGCTTACAATGATCTGACGTCGCCGACGACAACGAAGGGGGACGTC
>CANRNE010000071.1 GCA_947631925.1 uncultured Clostridia bacterium | reverse complement strand
AACACGGAAACTATACATTTAATTCAGTGTGCATTTTGCTGTTAAAAACACCTCGACGATGTGCTCTGTGCGTCTCAGTGTCGCGCGGGTAAATTGAGTGTGCGACTCTCCTCGCGTTTGTGCTGCGTGGTCTGTTGTGTTTTTGGGTTGTAAGCGAACACCTCTCGCCAAGTACAATCGCCTTTCCACAGTCCAACACCGACAGCAGAGCCTCGCACCACCAGACGACATTCTTTACATTATTGTCCTAGCTCCGCCAGCGACCAGAGCAAGCAAGCATTTCAAATCTTGACTACCACACACACAAAAAAACACACACACAACATCATCCAATTCAAATCTACTATTCAGTTCCTGACCGCAATGTCCTCCGAACTGAACCGTGCAGCGTTGGGGGCCTGTGCCGCCGACGTGTGGTCAATCGTAGGGCCCGGGCCGGGGGTCACCGAGGAGCAGATTGCTCGAATAATCGAGTGCGCGGCGTCGCGAGACTTGGCTCTCACCCGCGAGAACGCTATCCTTGTTCACCATGGTGTTTCAGGTTTCCGTGAGCTGCGCACGCCCGACGAGGTTGCTCTTCCCGTTATCACCAACCAATTAAGCAAGCTGTGCACGCGAAGGGTCCAGAAGAGTCCGCTGGAGCGGATATTTGACGCCATGTCGGACGTGGACGGCCTTCGCGCGTTCATGTCGGAAGAAAACATGTCTACAGTATCGCGCCGCAATGTCAAGATGCGTGACGTCATCACGACCCGGCTGCAGCGCCACGTACAAGAGCATATCGAGTCCGAGATCTTCGAAAAGAGCACCATTATTGTCGGTGGGCCCTCCGGCGGCGGCAAGACGGTCGCACTGCTCGCCCAGACGCAGCGTTGCAGCAGCAAGGGGACTCCGACTGTCGTCGCGTACCTGCGCCCCGACAAGGATGAAATTGGTGACGATGTGCTGAAAGGGCTCGGCAAGAAAGCGCAGACGCTTGAGGTGACGCGGTTCATCGTGAAGGAACTGCTTCTAGTGTTGCGCCGCGGCGTGGTTGACGCGATGTCGCAGCTCGATAGCGGCCTGCGTTTCTTGGTGGCGGTCGACGAGATGGGGTCGTTCTCGCTGGCGGTTCGCGCGATGTGTCGCCTGACCGGGAGCGTGTTGAAGTGCGCGCTCCAGGAGTGCCTCGAGGGCAAGGTATTCCCGCAGGTGCGGTTTGGGCTCGCGGCGGCCGGCACCGGCATTGGGTCCCGAGACGAAGTGACTGCAAACACCTTCCTCGAGAGTATCGGCTCCGAGGACTGCGCATTCAAGTACTACACAGCCTTCGACGGGTCCGACGGGTGCGCGGCACGCGAGGACGCCAAGGAGAACATCAAGATCTTCCTCTCGCATTTCTCCCTCAATGCCAAGGGAGACGAAGTCGCCGCCGACCTCCCTCGGCCGATCCACGTGGCCGCGTCGGGGAACGCACGGATGGCGGCGATCCTCGGGAGCCAGCTGGCCGCCGCCTTCGACACTCTCGATAATAACGCGGACCACGCGAAGCTGCTGCGCACGTTGGACCTGTCGCAGTTCCTTGGCCCTGCCATTGTCCATTTCAAGAATCTTAATGGCCTGCAACGCGTCTCTGTCGGCGAGCTCTGGACGTGCTTGGTGAAGGCGGTGCGAATGCACTTCTTCCCCTACGCGCTGACGCACGACGCGAAGAAGTTCGAGGTGAGGCACGGTTTGGTCACGACACGAGCGATCCAGGCCGCCACCCCGCCCAGCAGCGGCTGGTCCCCAATCGGTCTCCCGTTCTTTTCTGTTGCGCTGCTTGCGTTGCTGTGCGGGAACCGCGTGATAACGCAAAGCGTGGCAAGCGGCGAGGCGCTCGAGGAGTACGTGCTCAGCACGTTCTTTGTGCTGGCGTGCGCGGCGTGCGACGAGGAGCTGTTCCTGCTCGCGCTCGACTACAATGGCGGCGCGATGGCACCGCTGTGGAACGTGGGCCTGAAGGAGGGCGAGACACGCACCTGCGTCGCCGGCGCCTTCTCGACCGAGGTGTACCTACCGGCGCCGAGGATCCTGACACTGTACCCACTCGTGCACGACATGTCGCACACCATCCCTTTCGCGCGGCGGGGCGCTGCTGCCGTGTCGCAGTACCTTAAAGAGATGCGGCGCATGCTCAAGCCGTTCGGCAAGAAGCTACCGAAGACGAAGCCGTCCAGCTTCATGCCCGTCGCTGTGTTCCGGAGCCCCGGCAAGATGAAGTTTGCCGACGTTGTGGCGCTCGTGGGCCGATTTGCTTTTGTCGTCCAGATCAAGGACGTGAGCACGATCGCAAACACCCTGTACGAGCTGTGGAAGATGGGCTACCACTGCAAGGAGACGGCCGATGCGTCCGTGAAGGGCCGGCGCGATGAAGGGGAGGAGGACATGGCGCGACCTCGCGAGCTGCTCAAAGGCATCCTGGAGGCGTGGCTGGCCACCACGGGCGTGGCGGTCGAGCGCGTCGTCTTCTGCTTTGCGACGTCAACTGCCGAGTGCGCCGCAAAGTCGCGCGCATGGTTCACTGAGGAGGTAAAGAGCCCTGTCCCCGACGAGGTGCGTTACGGCAAAAAGGACTCGCTGTCGTCTGCGTCAGTCGACCCCGGCGTGCGCTTCGTCTCTGTAGACAAGCTCACGTTCATGGAGTTCGACCCCAGCCGTCGCGTTGCTGCGCCATACGCTCACCGTGAGCTGCCCGACAGC
>CANRNE010000070.1 GCA_947631925.1 uncultured Clostridia bacterium | reverse complement strand
ATGGGCTGGGAGGGCTGCGGGACAGCCCGGCTGATCATCCAGCGGGACGCCTACTGCCCGGAGGAGAAGGAGCTGACAATGCGTGATTACGAGGCGCTGCTTGGCGCGGCCAGGGGCCGGGACCGGCTTATTATCGGGACGATCTGCTCCACGGGGATCCGGGTGTCGGAGCTGCGGTTTTTCACCCTGGAGGCGGTGAAGGAGCGGGAGATCCTTGTCACCTGCAAGCGCAAGACCCGGCGGATCATGGTCCCGGACGACGTGGGGCGGGAGCTGGAGCGGTACGCGGAAAAGGCCGGCATTGCCTCCGGCGTCATCTTCCGCGGCCGTCGGGGCAAGCCCCTGAGCCGGGGGCGCGTCTGGGCTATCATGAAGGCGGCGGCGGTCCGCGCGAAGGTCCGGTCTGCGAAGGCGTTCCCCCATAACCTTCGCAAGCTCTTCGCCCGGACGTTCTACGACGCCAACCACGACGTGGTGAAGCTGGCGGATGTTCTAGGCCACAGCAGTATCGAGACGACGCGCATCTACACCAAGTCCAGCGGCGCGGAGCACCGGAGGCTTGTGAACGCTCTTGGATTGGCCCCGCGCTTCGACGCCCCCGCCGCGAAAAAGCCCTCCCGCGCGAAAAAACGCGGGAGGGGAAAGAGGGCAAAAAAATAACGCGACATTATGGATATAATGTCACGCACCTTCCGGGGAAAACGCAAGCCTCATGAAATTCTTCTACTACATAATAGCACTGTAAAGCCGTAATGTCAACGCTTTTTTCATAAAATTTCAAAAAAATCCACGCCGCGACAGGCCCAAACCGGCCGGTCGCGCGAAAGCGCGCCCTTTTTTGCCCGGTAAGGACCAGTTTTTCCACCATAACCTCCTGACTTCACGCCTTCAAGCTCGGTCGGAGGGGACATTATATCCATAATGTCCCCTCCGACCGGGGAAGGTGCAAGCTGAAGCTTTGTAAGGAGGTTTTACAATGCAAAAGCGTAAAAGCGGCGGTTTTACCTTAGTAGAACTCGTAGTTGTGATTGCCGTGCTGGCGATTTTAGCCGGTGTCGGCGTGGTGGCGTATAACGGGTACATAGACTACGCCAACAAGGGCGTGGACAGGGATTTGGTGGGTGAAATCATCCACGCGATTGATGTAGCCAGCTACTCCAATCCCAATTCCACGGGCAGCGCCATGATTATTTTGACAACAGACGGCGCTCCTAAAATTCTCGGCTCTGCCAGTGAGGAGGTAAAAGCCGCTCTTACGGATGCGTTTGGGAACCTCGACAGCATACGGCTAAAGTTTGACAAGTGGGGCAATCCAATTCCGGCTGATTTCAATACGGTTGTTACGGGAATCAAAGAAAACGAAACTGTACAAACATATTTAAACAATATCGAAGCGAAAGGCGCAAGCTCCTTTGCCGGAAATGTTGATGAGATTTGGGACATCGTATCCACTCTTGTAAACGGCCTCAACGGAAAAGGTGAGATGCTTGGCTTTACTTTTAGTGGCCCCATTGGCGAAGGCGACTATCTCGACAAGATTGTGACAAGGACAACATCAGCTGACAGTACCGCAATTAAGAATGCGTGGACAAGTAACGGCAAGTTTACGTTGTATGAGCCCGATCCGACTGACCCAAGTAAAAATCGGCGGGCAACTTCAACAGAGCTTGGCGTGATGCTTACCAGAAACTATGCCTTTTATCTCTATGCAAAAACCCATCCGAGCCTCACTGAGGACATGAAGGAAGATTTGGAAAAACTCCGGGTACAGGGTACTTACGACTATTTTGAAGCCGATTTCGCAGAAAACAATGAAGCTTGGCAAAAAATCATCAATGAATACAAAACAAGCAACAGAGCCGAGCAGGACGTGCAGGCATTCCTCGCACTGATGCAGGCCGCGAATCAGGTAAAGGCCGGAGGCGCTCTTACTGATGATGATTATCTTGAGGCTATGTCCGGCTATATCCCGGTAGTTGGTCCCATTTTGAGCGGTGACATTTCACTGGATGATTTAACGGACATCGACTACAATCTGAGCGGCATCAAAGACGGTGTTATGATCAATGTAAAATCTGTTGACGGGCTTTTGACGGTCCCATCCAACGGCGTTGTTTCAAATGAAGCTGACCCGAGAGACATCAAAGAAGCCATTACATACGCAAAAAGCACAGAAACGCTAAATTTCAGTGATGGCGAACCTCGTACAGCTAATAAAATAATAACTTTGAGCTCCACTGATTCAGAACACAAAAGCTGCAAACTCACAATGAACTATGGAGGAATGACACAGAATTTGAGTGATGGGACCGTGAGTTATAGTGTTGAAGGCCTTGTTACTTTTGACGCGACCACAAATACTGTTACTGTGACGGGAAGCGGGACAGGTACAGTTCAAATAAGTGTTAAGATTAAAGACTTCTTTAACGGTAATGTAACTTATCAATTCACTGTTCGGGTATGCTGATTTAGGACCCAAGGGGACGGTTCTTTTGGGCAGCTTCTGTCACATCGTGACGCACTTTAACAAACCTCCCACCGTGCCCCACTGGGGACGGTTCTTGTGAACCACCTGCGCTTACGCTCCGGTGTCCCACAAAAACCGTCCCCGTGAGGCAGGGGGACAGCTCGGTTTTCGTTTCGTTTTTTTGAGGAGGCGGTTCAAGGGGACGGTTATTCGTGGGGCGCGAAGCGACTCACAAGAACCGTCCCCTTGGGACGCCGGCGTTGGTTTGATGTGAGGAGGCCGCCCCCATGGACACC
>CANRNE010000069.1 GCA_947631925.1 uncultured Clostridia bacterium | reverse complement strand
AGGCCGGCGGCATCGTCGCCGCCAAAATGGCCGTCCTGGCCGAGGGCGACGCCGCCAACCGCGACGACATCATCTACCTGGAGCGTCTTCCCCTCTTCGACGGCGAGGGGAAGGAGAAAAAATAACGGGCCTGCTGCGTGAGGTGGCTTTTAAACAAAAAAACAGGTACGCCGAAGCGTACCTGTTTTTGGTTGTCAAAGTGCGTCACGATGTGACGGAAGCTGCCTAAAAGAGCCGTCCCCGTGGGGTATAAGATATCATCCTCTGACACGCCCGCAGGGGGATTATGGGACAAAAGAACCTTCGCATTGCCTCTTTTGGTTAATTAACGACTACATGTATTTTAACCGTAGGGGGTGTTGAAGAGCTTGGTCTACCTTCATAAGCTAATGTAATATCCGTTTGACCGGCGCCAACCGCACGTACCGTTATTTTACCTTGGCTAATTGTAGCACTTATAACATTTTTATCATAACTATCAGAAGCGGAAATGTCATAACCTGTATCTGGGAGCTCAACAGTCCCTACATTATTAGTGCTTGTACCAAGTACGAGCTGTGGAATGTTATCGTAATCAGTTACCTTAATACTTGTAACATACTCAATAGCGCCAGCACCCGTGCCGTCCGTCCTTGGATTAGCGTCCTCCGGCGAAACAGAGAAGGACAGCACGCCGTTTCTTTTTGTCGTGCTAATGATGACAACAGAACCCTCCGTGTCTTTAGCCAGCTTTTTTATTGCTGTCAAATCCGTCTTTCCCGTAAGTATATTACTCACCATCGGCACATAGGGGTCGAGAGCCGCGAGAAAGTCTGCGTCCGTGTATCCTTCCTTTAGGTTGCTCTGAACTTGCGCTGCCGCTTCCATCAGCCCAAGATAGGCTCTTGCGTCCGCTTCGGCTTGCGTTCCATTATAAGATGTCGCATATTTCTCCAATTCGGTCTTTACATTACCAGAACACCATTTCTCCACATTCAAAAGGTTAATGTTAAGATTGTACGGGTTTTCTACCAAGTAATTCTCAACAACAGTCCGCGCCTCGGGTGATAAGTCCTGCCGTTTCAGATAACTGATGAAGGAATAATTTTGAGCGAGAAGCAAATCTGCATTCATAAGCTCTGAGCCGTCCAAGGCGGCTTGTCCCCAGGTTTCTATTGTCTTGCTTTTGTTTTCCGTATCTTTGTAACGCTCTACAAGTGTTTTGATTATGTTGCCCTCTACACCCTGAAAGAATTTGTTGCTGCCTTCAATTCCTTCAACGCTGCCGGGTTCGTTGATAGCCTTGACAAGGTTCTCAAACGCTCCCCAGTATTGCTCAAAATCCTCTGCAAAGGCGGCGGACACGCCATTTTCCGAATCCTTCAAGTTCTTAATATATGTGTCAACCTGAGAGCCTTCATTACCCAAACCGGCAAATACGTTCATATTTGCGGTGCCGCTCCACTTGTCGTAGCTCAGCTTTGTGCTGGCAAGACCGCCCTCACCAAGGGCGTCCTCAAGTGCGTTTTTCAACGCCGCAGTATTATCGTCGTCTAATCCGGCGGCATCGGTATTTTTTGTGGATATGACAATCATCGCGCCGCCGCTTTCGCCAAACAACGTCGGGTCTGCGTAGTCCGCCAGCTCTATGGCGTGCATGATTTCGCCAACGGTCTGCCGGTCCACGCCCTTGTGTGCGTACTCAATATATCCATTATACGCCACCACACCGACACCGGCTAAAATCGCCAGCACGGCAATTACAACTACGAGTTCTACTAAGGTAAAACCGCCGCTTTTACGCTTTTGCATTGTAAAACCTCCTTACAAAGCTTCAGCTTGCACCTTCCCCGGGCGGAGGGGACATTATGGATATAATGTCCCCTCCGGCCGAGCCTGAAGGCGTGAAGTCAGGAGGTTATGGTGGAAAAACTGGTCCTTACCGGGCAAAAATGGGCGCGCTTTCGCGCGACCGGCCGGTTTGGGCCTGTCGCGGCGTGGATTTTTTTGAAATTTTAAGAAAAAAGCGTTGACATTACGGCTTTATGGTGCTACTATGTAGTAGAAGAATTTCATGAGGCTTGCGTTTTCCCCGGAAGGTGCGTGACATTATATCCATAATGTCGCGTTATTTTTTTGCCCTTTTGCCCCTCCTGCCCTTGTGCGCGCGGGAGGGCTTTTTCGCGGCGGGGGCGTCGAAGCGCGGCGCCAGCCCCAGCGCGTTCACGAGCCTCCGGTGCTCCGCGCCGCTGGACCTGGTGTAGATGCGCGTCGTCTCGATGCTGCTGTGGCCTAAAACGTCCGCCAGCTTCACCACGTCGTGGTTGGCGTCGTAGAACGTCCGGGCGAAGAGCTTGCGGAGGTTGTGGGGGAACGCCTTCGCGGCCCGGACCCTGGCGCGGACCGCCGCCGCCTTCATGATGGCCCAGACGCGCCCCCGGCTCAGGGGCTTGCCCCGACGGCCGCGGAAGATGACGCCGGAGGCAATGCCGGCCTTTTCCGCGTACCGCTCCAGCTCCCGCCCCACGTCGTCCGGCACCATGATCCGCCGGGTCTTGCGCTTGCAGGTGACAAGAATCTCCCGCTCCTTCACCGCCTCCAGCGTGAAATACGCCAGCTCCGAGACCCGGATGCCGGTGGAGCAGATCGCGGCGAGGATGAGCCGGTCCCGCCCTCTCGCGGCATCCAGAAGGGCCTCGTAGTCCGAGCGGGTCAGCTCCTTCTCCTCCGGGCAGTAGGCGTCCCGCTGGATGATCAGCCGGGCTGTCCCGCAGCCCTCCCAGCCCAT
>CANRNE010000068.1 GCA_947631925.1 uncultured Clostridia bacterium | reverse complement strand
GATGGAATTGGTAGACGTGCTTGACTCAAAATCAAGTGCCGCAAGGCGTGCCGGTTCGAGTCCGGCCACCGGCACCATCGTCGTCGCTTAAAGTCGCGATAGTTCGAACGAAGGCAATCGCCAAAGGCGGTTGCCTTTGTTCTCACTCGCTGACTTCGCTCCGCCTCCCAAAACGCGACTCGCTTTGCTGGGCTCGCGTTTTGTTTTTAAAAGGAATTTTTTCCCGACGTACATGCCGCCAAATGAGATTTTTGACAAACTGTAACGCCGCCCTTTCGGGCGGCGTTCCTCATACTCCACGGCTCAGTAGATAGACGCAGTATTGGTTCATGGATACGCCCTCCTCGCTGGAGCGCTGGGCCAGAAGGCGGTGCAGGGACTTGGGGATGCGGAGCTTGAACTGGCCGCTGTACGCTTCGAGGTCCAGGGGCTCCGGGATCTCCCGCCCGTCCTCGATACAAGCCTCAAACCACGAACGCTTGGCGTCCTCCAGGAGCCGGAAGCCCTCCTCCACGCTGCCCGCACAGGTGGCGCAGCCGGGGAGCTCCGGGCAGTGGAGCGCCCATCCGCCCTCCTCCTTGTCCTCCACGACCTCCACCCGGTAGGGCAGGGACATGTAATATTCAATATCTTTCATTGAGAATCCTCCTCCATATCCGCTCTGAGCACATCGGCGACGATGGCGATGTAGGCTTTATTGACCGGCGACTTCTTCGGGATCGTGATGGGCATACATCCGGACTTGCGAAAGGTGTAGTGGCTGCTGCCACTCCGCGGCGCGCCGGGGGTGTAACCGAGCTTGACGAGGACCTTGTAGAGCTCCTCGAACCGCACACCGGGATCAAGCCTTAGTATATCCTCAATCAGCTTATCCAATTGGCTCATCGTTGCACTTCCTCTCCTGTATCAGTATAGCATGGTGTCATATATGGTGTCAAGAGCGCTTTGAGGGGAATCGCTATAAATATCTCCCATGTATATCCCAGCGGAGCTTTTGACAATGCTGGAATCCAATGAAGAAACGGGTTAAACCCGTTGCGCCGCAAGGCTTTTTGAAAAATAGTGTTTTTAACCACTTACTCCAAAGCTGGCATTTGAAGGCGCTTCGTGCCTTCAAATGCCAAGGGGGAACGCCTCTGGCGAAAAAGGCCTGCGGCCTTTCCCACCAGAGGGGAACGTGCGGAAAGCCTTTGGCGAAAGGTCTGCGGACCTTTCGCCGAAGGCTTTCCTGCTGTTTTGCTCCGCGCACTTGCTGCGCTCGCGCACTCCGCACACGCGCGGCGGCGGGAAAAAGGTTTGCGGCTTCGCCGCATTTTTTTATATTTCCCACCCGCCCGCCCCCGCCGCCGCACGAACCACCCCTGCCGCTTCGCGGCTGTCCCCTCCGTAGGAGGGGCAACGTAGTCGGAGACGGGTGCGATTTGTCGGAACCGCTCTATCATCCAACCCTCGCTTCCCCCTGCCCCCCTCCTACGAGGAGGGGGCCCTGAGACGTGGACAGGTGCGTTTTTTCGAAACCGTTCCGTTCTCGCAACCTCTTTTGCCCCTCCTACGGAGGGGTGGCGCGAAGCGCCGGGGTGGTGCTGCAATCCGATTATCGGAAGCCCCAGCGACGCCCAACGGGCTCGAATACCCCGCCGCCGCGGCGGCACCCCTTTTTCCGAAAAAGGGGTCGAGGAGAATAAGGTTGCGGCGCTTTGCGCCGCGTTTATATAAAAATTGCGCCGCAAAGCGGCGCATCCTTTTTGACCCCCTTTGGGGCAAAGGGGGTCAGGGAGATTCGAGCCCTCGTTAGCCTCCCCTTCAGGGGAGGTGGCGCGAAGCGCCGGAAGGGTCGCCGCAGCGGGGCAAATATAAAACTGCGCCGCAGGCGCAAACCTTTTAAAAAGCCCCCTCCTCGTAGGAGGGGGGCAGGGGGGAAGCGAGCGTGGGATGACAGAGCGGTCCCGATAACCCGCATCCGCCAAAGCCCCTCCCTCCGGGAGGGGTGCCCGAGCGAAGCGATGGGCAGGGTGGGGACGTCTATCGGACCACCCAAATCATCGCACCCACCCCCTGCCCCCTCCCCAAGGGAGGGGCAAGAAAAAGTGGAAGGTTATCCCATTCAACCGACACCGGAGGTCATCGAAACGCGGGCCGCCGAGGGCGGCGGCCCCTACGGCGTTGATGGGGGGCAATTTAAAACTGTAAGGGCGGGTTCCAAACCCGCCCTTACGCTCTTTTTTAGTGCCTTCAGCTTATTTGTTCACCGCTATTTACCGGCGCTTTTAATGATACTGTCCGGGAACATCGCGGCGTTGATAAGGTCGGCGGGATTTACTTCCAAGGCGTCCGCGATGTTGAAGAAGGTATCCAGGGACATACCGGTGACCATATTTGGGGCTTCGATCGTACTCAGATGCCCACGGCTCATCCCCGCTTTTTCCGCCAGCTGTTCCTGAGACATTCCGCGCGTCCTTCGGAGCATCCCGATAGCTATGCCAAGTTGGATAATTCTGTCCCTATTTTTGAAGCTGATTGACATTTGCCCCCACCGCCTTTCCTGAGCAAATTATAGTATGTACAGAAAAGAACGTCAGTCAGGCGACAGAAAGCAATTGACTAAATTACCTAGCAAATGTATAATTATAGAGACATATGTAACCATCATGATGCAAAGAAAGAGATGAAAATCCGTGACAGTTACCTTTTGCGGGCACAGGCATACGCGGGATACGCCTGAATTGCGGGCGTGGCTTGCGGATTGCGTTGAGAAGCTGATAGCGGAGGGCGCGGATACCTTTTATCTGGGCGGATACGGGGACTTCGACCGCATAGCGGCCTC
>CANRNE010000067.1 GCA_947631925.1 uncultured Clostridia bacterium | reverse complement strand
GCAGGTCACGGTCAACGCGATACCTTACTCCGAGGCGGACAATCCTCAAGGCGGAAAGACTGTCACAATCGGGTGATTTTATGGGCGTAAATAAAGTTGATTATTTCGGCGAAACGCTTATTGACTTGACCGAAGATACCGTTACTGCCGATGCGCTGAAAAAGGGTATAACAGCCCATGCGAAAAACGGCGAACAGATAATCGGAAAATACGAAACAAAATTACAATCCAAATCCGCCACACCGACTAAGTCCGCGCAGACAATAAAGCCCGATTCGGGCTATGACGGTCTTTCTCAGGTTAGTGTTGACGCGATACCGAGCGATTACATAATTCCGTCGGGAACGCTCGCCATAACCTCAAACGGCACAAGGGACGTTAAGAATTACGCAAGTGTAAATGTAAATGTTCCCGTCCCGTCGGGCTATATAAACATCGCCGATACGTTGAATTACTGCACAAAATTGAAATACGGCGAATACACGCCTACATCAGACGTTTTAATATCAAGCGCATCAATATCGGGAATAGGCTTTAAACCGAAAATCTTTTTAATGCACAATTATTCGGGCTTGAAATACGGTTCAAAAAATTACGGCTTGACAACTTGGACAGTCTTAAATAATAACTTTGAACTTATCGAACTTAACGACAGTTTCTATTCGGGCGGAACAAACCAGTTAAGTACAAGCGGTCAATCGTCAACAACAAGGTCGGTAAAGAATCATTTTATGCCTACGGCAAACGGAATGACGGGCAGCGGAACAAGCACCGTGTATCTGCGCGGCGGTTATACATATCATTGGTTCGCATTGGGGTGAAATTATGTATTACTATAAACAAATCAAAAACGGAATCATAACGGCATATCAAACATCGGATACCGTATGCCAATCGAACGACCTGATACAAATAACGGAAACCGAATACACCGAAGCGATTGACAATTTACGAAAAACCTATGATGATTCCGTAGAAAGCGAAAACGAATCACGCATAGCCGAGCTTGAAAGAGAAAACGCCGAGCTGAAAAACGAGCTTGGCGAGGTCAGAAAACAAATACGGCAATTTACGGCTTGACAAAAAATGCCGAATAATGTAATATATTGATTGCGGAGCAAAATCCGCAGTCAAGAGGTTTACTGAGAATAGGCGGTTGGCGTATTTCCTCCAGAAGGAGGTGATACATATGCCGATTACATTGACGTTTCATATTGGTAAAATAACCATTACGATTCAGATTAAGGTAAAAAGCAACAGCCGCCACTCGGGCAAGTGACGGTTGTTAATACTTATTTAACAATCTACTATCGCTAACCGCTTTAAACGGTTACCTCTTGACTTTATTATATTACACATAAAAAAGTTTGTCAAGTCATGATACGGAAGTATTGTGGCTTTTTTTATTTTAATTTTTTAAGGAGATGTAACAAATGTTAGATGAAAAAGTAAATCTTGAAGATTTCGAGCTTGAGGACGGCGAAGAAATGACCGCCGAAACGCTTGAAAATTTAACGGGTAACGGAGGTGATGAATAATGGCATACACAAACAGTCCGCTTGTAAATTATACCAAAATTTCACAAAACAGAACGAAGAACAGGAATCATACGATTGACACAATAACAATTCATTGTGTTGTCGGGCAGACTTCCGTGCAAACGCTCGGAGACGTATTTTACCCGTCGTCCCGTCAGGCTTCAAGCAATTACGGCGTAGGCTATGACGGAAAAATAGGAATGTATGTTGAGGAAAAAGACCGCTCATGGTGCAGCTCGTCGGCTTCCAACGATCACAGAGCCGTTACAATTGAGGTTGCAAGCGATACGACGCACCCTTACGCCGTAAACGCCAAAGCATATGCCGCGCTTCTCGACCTTGTGACGGATATATGCAAGCGTAACGGCATTAAAAAGCTCGTTTGGAGTACGGATAAAAACAATCGTATCAATCATTTAAACGGCTGTAATATGACCGTTCACAGGGATTATGCAAACAAGTCTTGTCCCGGCGATTATTTGTATAACAGGCTCGGAGAAATCGCGGCTGAGGTAAACAAAAGGCTCGGCACGGCGGCTTCAAGTCCGAATACCAACAGCGGCACATCGACAACAGGCAGCTTCCTTGTTAAAGTCATCGACAATGATTTGAATATCCGAAAGGGCGCGGGTACGTCCTATGCGGTCGTAGGTCAAATCAAAGACCACGGTACATATACAATAGTAGAAACAAAAGGCACGATCGGACAGGCAGGCTCATGGGGCAAACTCAAAAGCGGCAAAGGGTGGATATCCTTAAATTCCTGCTATGTTCAGAGAATTACATCACAGGCAACGTCGTCCGTTATAAAGGGCGATTTAAACGGAGACGGCAAAGTAACGGCGGCCGACGCTCGAATCGCTTTACAGATAGCGGCGGGACTTCAAAAGCCGACCGCCGAACAGCTTAAAGCCGGAGATATAGACGGCGACGGAAAAATCGGCGCAAACGACGCGAGAGCGATACTCAGAATGGCGGCGGGGTTGAAAAAATGAACATCATCGAAATTATCAAAATCACGGCGGAATTGCTATCCGCTGTGGCGGTCATCGGCGGTGTGGTGTTCGCCTGTTACCGCTGGTTCTTGAAACAGAAAAAGCAGGACGATGACATCAAGCAGATAAAAGAGGAAAATACTCTTATATGCTTCGGGCTTCAAGCTTGCCTTGACGGTCTGCAGCAGCTCGGAGCAAATCATAGCGTTACGACCGCAAAAGAAAAACTTGAAAAGCACCTAAACCAATGGGCGCATAAATAATTTTGAAAGGAAATGACACCATGGAAATTTTAAATTATATAACGGAAAACGCGCTTATACTTATTCCCGTATTGCTGATAATCGGGCAAATTCTAAAGAACATTCAGAAAATTCCCGACAAATGGATTCCCGTAATCCTGCTTCCGCTCGG
>CANRNE010000066.1 GCA_947631925.1 uncultured Clostridia bacterium | reverse complement strand
GACTCTGAAAAAGACCCTGTGCTTGGTCTTGGCGGTAGTCATGGTAGTCGGCGTGCTGATTTTACCTGCCAGCGCGGCGGACTACGAGGACGACGCGGAGATCACCCACAAAGAGGCAGTCGCGGTGCTGTCGAAGCTCGAGATCCTCACGGGCAACGCGGGCTCTTATCACCCCGATGAGACTCTGAGCCGCGCTGAGGCCGCTTCGATCATCAGCAAGCTGGCGCAGACCCCCGCGGTCGCCAACCGGTATCCCAAGGGGCAGACCACCGGCTTTGCCGATGTGGACAGCAACGATTCCTTCGACTGGGCGACCGGGTTCATTGCCTACTGCGCAACCAAGGGCATCATCAGCGGCAATGGGACCAACTACTATCCCCTTGATAAGCTCACCGGCACCGCGTTTGCCAAGATGCTCCTCTGCACCGTCGGCTACAACGCCGAGACCGAGGGCTTCGTCGGCAACCTTTGGGCTGTCAACGTCATCGGCACGGCCATCAAGGTTGGCCTCGACGAGGGCATCGAGGACTTCGACTATGAGGCTCCCCTTTCCCGTGACAACGCGGCTCAGATGGCCTACAACGCGCTGACCGCCGCCATGGTCGTCTACGACAACGGCAAGGCCGTTGAGCAGACCACCGGCACTGGCGACGAGAAGACCGCCGTCACCCTGAACAGTCAGAACAAGTACGGTGTCACGGTTGTCGCAGCGGCTGATCTTGGCCACGATGCTGCCGGCGCCCCCAAGACCAGGATCGTCAAGGTTGGCAACGATGTCGTTATCGATGTCACCGCCACCGCTCAGTGGACCTACAACACCGCCAAGAAGTTCAGTGACATTCTCAAGGACGTTAAGGGCGACAAGGCCACTGCGGCCGATATGCCCGCGAAGTACTTTGTGAACGGCGTAGCCTCTCGTTTTTCGGATAGCGAGCCGTACGGCAGCGAGTATAGTGCCGCACCCATCGATACGCTTGATTCCTACGCCTGCGCCCTTGGCAGCACCACCAGCGTGTACACCGTCAAGGAGGGCGGCAAGGATGTTTACTACATCGTTCGTCTCACTGACAAGTACATCACCGTTGATGATACCGCCACCACCGGCAACTACAAGGACGGCACCCTGACCGTTGATAAGACTAACAAGGTGACCACCAAGATCGAGGCCAAGAAGGGCGACGTCGTCGTTTACACCCTTGGTAAGAACGATAAGAATGAGACAGTCGTTGTTGATGCTTATGTGGCTTCCACCATCACCGGCGCCATCACCGCGAAGAACGCCACACAGAACTACATTCGCATCGACAACAGCACTACTACCTATAAGATTGCCAATACTGATATCACAATTGGGAACCTGACTGTCAACGAGAAGGTCAACAAAGTCTTCCATCTTGACAAGAATGGCAACATTGTTGGCGTGACTGACCCGGACAATGGCTCTTCCAGCGAGGATGAAACCTTGAATTATGCTTATGTCCTCCAGACGCAGACCAAGGCTGCGGGCGGGGACGGACATGCCGATTTGTTTGGCGAGGTCAAGAATCCCAGCGCTGACGCCGCAAAGAAAGCCCAGCTGCTCTTCCTTGACGGTACATCTAAGGTTGTTGACGTTGCTGTCGTGAAGGCTGCGGAGACCTCTGGAAGCATCGAAAAGGGCAAGTGGTATCTCGCGGATGCCGACGGCAACCCCATTGGCTCCGAAATCACTGGAGAAGAGACTTCTGAGACCGGTTTCGTTTCCTATGAAGAGACAAGCAGGGGTTACGTTCTTACTTCTGTTAGCACTGTCACTGCGGTTAATGTCACTGCCGGAAAGGCCAGCGTTTCTTATACCGATACTACTGCGAAAACAGCCTATGGTACTACCACTTCTGTTCTTACTGTGATCACTCATGACACAAGCGACAATAAGAATGAGTACACTGCTGTTTCCTACACCGGTTATACGAAGTTCGTTAAGGTTGAAAACGCCACTGGCGTTTTGGATGCCGACACGAAGGGCAACATCAACCGCCTGGTTGTTCTTGTTGAGAAGACTGGCTCTGGCCAGACAACAGGTACAGATACCGTTCGCGGTGTCTATGTAGGCCCCGGTGACGAGATCCAGGGCGGCTACAACTACGACTTCATCGTGGACGGCAAGGTTGTGACCTATAAGAGCGCCTCGCAGCTCACGACCCTTGGGGACAGCGCAAAGGGGACTGTTGTTGGAGTCCAGCTTAGCAAGGCTGACGGCACCATTAGCGGTATAGTTGCCGCTGATGGCAAGGTTGATACAACCGGTGAGTTTGACCAGCTTTCCGACGACAAGGCGTACATCGTTGTTGATGATACTGTCTATTACCTCGCTGCCAACTGCGTCATCGTCGATGCTCATGATGCGGCTGCTGCTGCCGTTGTCGCCGAGCTTCCTGCAAAGACCGCAACGGTTGAGATTTATAAGGTGGGTGGAACCGATGAAAATACTGCCGACCAGATCAACCTGATTGTTGTCAAGACTCTGAATCCGTAAACCAAGTATCAAAACTGCATAACCCCATCCGGCCCCCGGGACATCCCGGGGGCCGGGTTTTTGCGTGTGTGGGGAAGGGGGAGAGTATCGAGACCTTCGATCCCTCAGTCTCGCTTCGCTCGACAGCTCCCCTTACGAAGGGGAGCCACCCTTCCGCCTCGCTACGCTCGGCACCTCCCCCAAGGGGGAGGCTAAAATGGTTGCGGCGCTATGCGCCGCGTTTATAAAAATTGCGCCGCATAGCGGCGCAACCCTTTTTAAGCCCCCTCCTCGTAGGAGGGGGGCAGGGGGGTAGCGAGCGTGGGATGATAGGGCGGTATCGATAATCCGCACACGTCCCCGATTGAGAGCCCTCCCCGCAGGGCGGCTGCGCCCGTAGGCGCGTTTCGGAGCGCAACCGCCGCAAAGCGGCGGCTCTTAGCGCGGAGATGGAGGGGGAGGGGTGAGGTGGGAG
>CANRNE010000065.1 GCA_947631925.1 uncultured Clostridia bacterium | reverse complement strand
CGGATGAGCTCCGCGCCCGGATTCCGGAGGAGGGGACGCGCAGCAGCACGTTGACCGTGCCTCCGTTCACCTCTCTCGCCCTCCCTCTCTCTCTCCTTCTTTCTTTTCTTTCATTCTCTCTCTTTAGCACAGGAGCTCTCTCACACACCGTTTGTTGTGCTTGTTTGTTTGCTTTGTGTGTGGGCCTGGCTCTGAACTGCGCACAAACACCGGAGCTCTCCCCCCTCTTTGTCCTCCGCAGCGAAACGAAGCAAAACACAAACACAAGCAAGCCGTCACACGCGTCAGAGCAAGAACCTACCGCGCCCAGCTTGTTTCCTTCTCTTTCTCTCTCTCTCTCTCTTTCCCAAGCGCAAACCGGCGACACCCCTCCCCCAAAAGAGAAGCGCAGACACAACCATTACACATACGCATACACCCACCCCGCAATGAAGGCGCTGATCATCTCGTTTCTCCTCGCCGCCGGCGTGGCGAACGCGTACTGCTCGGGGTCTGACATTAACGAGGACCGAATGATCAACTCGACGAGCGCGGGCTCGACGAACATCGGCAAAAGTTGCCGCGTGGCGCCGAAATGCATCCTGACGCTGTCCGGCGTGGACCTGCCGCAGGCGCAGGGCGCAAGCATCCCCGCGACGTCGACGTTCGAGGACGGGCGCGTGGGCTCCGGCGGCGCGCTGATCGTCCAGGGTCCGTCGTTCGAGGTTGCCGCGAACGCGATTCCGTACATTGTGACGGTGAAGAACAACAAGTTCGACACGGACGCCGTGCTGCGCTTCGCCGGATCGCTGCCCCCGTCGTCGATCGTGACGCTGAGCGACAACGAGCTGAACAACACGAAGCCCCACCCTGCGTTCGGCTACGACGACCGCGTTGTGTCGATCCTGCTCGGCGACTCGGAGCCGATGTACCTGTGCGCGAAGTCTCAGCTGCAGATCCTGCGCAACGTTGTGTGCGCGATCAACCCGTGCCAGCTGCTCGCGCTTGCCGCGTTCGCGATCGCGTGCTTCGTGCAGATCCTGCTGCAGCTCGCGGCGTGTTGCCGGTGCTGCGAGAACAACTGCACGGCGTGCGTGCCGCCGAAGACCACGACGACGGTCAACAGAATCGAAACGGACGCGACGCCGTCGCAGGTCACTGTCACCGAGCCGACGACAACTACAACCACGCCGACAACAACGACGACCACGCCGACCACAACAACCACAACGACCCCCACAACCACTACAACGACGCCGACGACGACCACCACCACGACGCCGACAACCACTACCACGACGCCGACGACAACAACAACGACCACGCCGACCACTACGACTACGACCACGCCGACGACAACCACCACGACCCCCACAACGACAACCACTACAACGACCACGCCGACGACCACCACAACGACGACGCCGACGACAACAACAACCACCACGCCCACAACCACAACAACGACCACCACGACGACGACCACGACTACGACTACCACGAAGGCGACGAAGCACCCCACGAAGCCGTGCTGCTCGTGCGCGTGCGGGCTCGAGCTCTCGATTGTCGTGACGATCTCGCTGAACGCGATCTTCGTGTGCGACTCGAACTTCTTCGACATCATCGAGGGTCTCGCGTTCACCGCGCCGCTGTTCGCCGCGCTTGCTGCGGCCGCGATCAGCTTCTCGTTCAACAAGGTCGTCATCAACCGCGGCGACGGCGTCGCGTGCCGCTTCCACGACATCGACGCGTGCAACGGCACCGTTGTGTCGTGCAACGAGAACTCGTTTGAGTCGCACGACTGCCCCTGCATCCTCGAGTGCGGCCGCCCGATCAGCCTCCAGGGCAGCGCCAAGTTCGAGCTGTGCCTCAACACGTTCGTCGCGTTCGGCGGCTCCCCGCAGATCTGCGTCGGCGGCGACACGACCCTCGCGGACCAGGCCAAGATGCTCATGATGTCGAACAGTATGAGCCGCGGCGACTCGCACGCGTGCGACCTGCCGTTCTTCTACTTTGGCGCAATGGTTTCGCTGACGGTCAGCGCCGAGCTCTGCGTGTCGCTGAACGACTGCTTCGACAACGCCGGCGGCGTCAAGGCGCTGCTGTGCGCGATCGCGCTCGGCAAGCTGATCCGCCCGTGCGCCACGTGCCCCGTGAACTTCTGCCACAACAAGTACTACGACGATGTGCTCCAGACCCAGCCGGCGCTCAACGCTGCGGTCTCGAGCGGCATCGCGCAGGTGCTCGCGCCCGTCAGCGCTTGCGCCGAGGCCGGCTACTCGACTCTCGCGCCGCGCGACAACGGCGCTGACGCCCGCGGTGCCGTCGTTGCGATCGCGGCCGTCGCCGCCGCCGCCGCGCTTCTCCTGTAGAGTGGACGGAGAGGAAGCACACGCAGCATATGAGATTAAAAGTAATCGCCGAGAGCGCAGGGGGAGAGCGAAGTGGAGGAAGGGCAAAGAAAAGGGCCTGCGTGACTGACCGGCCCGCGCCCGCGGAGCTGCTCTCGTGCCGTCGATCGGCGCGCGCCTCTTCTCCTTCTTGCTCCTGCTTTCTCTCTTCTCTCGCCTCCGCCACCTCCTTGCCCTCCCCTTTTTCCAGCCGCGACACCCGCGGCACATCCCCCCCCTCTTTCTCCTCGCTGGTTCCTCGGACACGCGCGCGTGGTTTGCGTGCTCGCGCCGCCCCGCGAGTGCGCAGGTGTTTGCAAAGAAATTGACCTTTTCTCTTCCCTGCGCGTGCGGGCGGACGGCAGCCGTAAACACGAACAATGGTCGCGAAACGAGGACAGCGCACGCGAATCGGCCCGTGAGCCCTGGTTGCCGCGGCCTCTCCCCTTCCAACTCGCCCCCGCCCCGTCGAACATGCTGTGCGCTGGACGTACGCCCGACGGGGAAGGGGGGGAAGTGGGACCCCGCTGAGCCGGATGAGCTCCGCGCCCGGATTCCGGAGGAGGGGACGCGCAGCAGCACGTTGACCGTGCCTCCGTTCACCTCTCTC
>CANRNE010000064.1 GCA_947631925.1 uncultured Clostridia bacterium | reverse complement strand
TTTTTTTATTCTTCCGATTGATGTTTCGGATATTCGCCATATCGGCAGGCGGCGCATGGCCGAATATACCGTCTGCGTTCAATATTTGCCGTCTTCCGACGAGCCGAAAGCGGAAACGGCGCTGACAGAGGAACTTTTGTATAAGATACTCGAATATGTTACCGTTGACGGCGCAAAGGTCCCGGGGTGGGATATTCATTCCGAAACGACCGATGAGGTATTGAGCTTCTTCGCGACCTACAAAATGCTGACTCTTGAGCAAAACGAAAACTACGAAACAATGAATGAATGTTACCTTAAGGAATGAAAGGGTGATTTTAACGTCTAAGAAAATTGACAAATCTGTTTCCGAAAGCGAAACGGTTCGGAACGAACAAAGCCCGCCGATACCGACTAAATACGGCAAATCGGCTTTTTTAAATTCAAAGCAGTTTAAAGAACATAAGCACCTGCTTAATTTGTTGCTTGACAATAATAGGTTGTACACAATATCGGAAGTTAAAAATCTTCTGAAAAATATAAAAAGAAAGAGGTAAAAATTTATGGCATTGGGCGGAGGTACTTTTGTATCGCAGAATAAGACTTTACCCGGAGCGTATATCAACATAATTTCAGCCGCTTCGGGAAATCCGTCGGCGGCTGACAGAGGCGTCGCGGCAATCGCTCTTAACCTCGATTGGGGTCCCGAGGGTGAAATTATTACGCTTACGAATACAGGCTCCACGGACGATATAAAAACGGATTTTTTAAGAAATTCAAAAAATATTTTAGGTTTCGGCGCGTCGGATGAAAAGCTGAAATGTATCAGAGAAATCCTTCTTCACTTGCGCAGACTGTATATTTTCAGGGCGGCAAAGGACGGCGTAAAGGCGAAAAACACTCTCGCTACGGCAAAATATCCCGGAATGAGAGGAAACAGCATTAAAACGGCCGTAACAAAGGCAAGCCTTGACGGAGATACATATACGGTCGACACATATTTATGCACCGAAAAGGTCGATTCACAGACCGTCAAAACATCAGCGGAGCTAAAAAGCAATGATTTCGTTGACTTCAATTCCGTTGAGCTTTCCGAAAATGAAAGCGCGGGCGAAGCCCTTACAGGCGGAACAAACGGCGCAACGGCCGCTCACGATGATTTTCTCGCCGCCGCCGAAAGCTTTCCCGATATAAACGCCATAGGTTACGACGGCGAGGACGATGATATAAAAACTCTGTATGTAAATTTCGCAAAAAATATGCGGGAAAATTACGGCGTTAAAATGCAGGCCGTGCTCTTTAGTAAAAAGGCAGACAGCGAGGCGGTAATCAACGTAAAGAACTGCAAAGAGCTTGTATATTGGGTCCTCGGCACTGCGGCGGGAACGGCCGTGAACGCTTCCGCGCTCAATATGCTCTATGACGGCGAGTATGATATTCCCGCTTCATATACTCGGGAAGAGCTTGAAGCGGCTATAGAAAACGGCGAATTTGCTCTGCATAAAGTCGGTACCGATTTAAGAGTGCTGGCGGATATAAACAGCCTTGTTACCGTTTCCGACGAAAAGGGCGAAATATTCAAGGATAATCAAACTGTACGAATCGTTGACAATATCGCGGTAAGCATTGCCAATATTTTCAATACGAAATATCTCGGCAGGGTTCTTAACGACGAATCGGGACGCGAAAGCCTCAAAGGCGATATAATAAACGTCTTTAAATCGCTTGTAAGTATAAGGGCAATTGAAGAATTTGACGAGGACGATATAACGGTGGAAAAGGGCGACGCGAAAAACAGCATAGTTGTCAGCTGCGCGGCGGTAACCGCTGCGGCGATGGCAAAGCTGTATATGGTCTGCGTAATATCTTAAAGGAGGAAATAACCGATGACTAATAATCCGTATAATGTGCAGGATACTCCCCGTTCAAAATACGGAGAGGCGTTTGTAACAATTAACAACAGAAGGTATTCGCTTTTCAATGCTAAAGACTGCGAAGCCAAAGCAAATATTGAAACGGGCGAAGTACCCGTACTCGGCAGAGTGATAAAGGGCAGAAAGGCAATCGGTATGGAGATTGAGATCACCATGACGGTTTATAAATGTTCCGAAATATTCGACGATGTCGTTGAAGAATTCAAGAAAACGGGCGTTCTGCCTCCTATTGATATACAAGTTACGAACGATGATCCAAGCACAAAAATGGGCAGGACTTCAAAAATATATTATGACTGCGTTATCGACGGCGACGTGCTTCTTTCCGTATTCGACGCCGACGGCGAATTTATCGAGCAGGAAATAACGGCGTACGCCGACGATTATTCAAGCCTGTCAAAATACAAAAATCCCGAGTATATGTAAGAAAGGATACAAAAAATGTCATTTGAAAGATTTATGAAGAAAAACAAAGCGGCTAAAAAGAATACGTTTTATGCCGCGACCGCTTCGCTCTGCGATGAAAACGGCAAGCCTCTGGAATGGGAAATCAAAGCTCTTACGACAAAGGAATCGGAGAGCATAAGGGAAAAATGTACTGTTGATATCCCCGTACCCGGAAAGCCCGGTATGTACCGTCAAAAGGTGACGGAAAAATATGTGCCGTCGCTGATTGCGGCGGCTGTTGTCTGTCCGAACCTGAACGACGCCGATTTGCAGAACAGCTACGGAGTCGCCACACCCGAGGACCTTATTATTGAAATGATAGACAACCCCGAGGAATATACAAAAATGCTGCAATTTATACAGAACTACAGCGGCATAGATACTTCTCTTGACGATGAAATAAAAGAAGCAAAAAATTGATAAAGCGCGACGCGATGTCAAGCTACGCGTATTTCGCGCTTCTGAAATTTCATATTCTGCCGTCCGTGTTTCTTAATATGGACAGGCAGGAAAAAGCGTTTGTGATAGCGGCCGCGAAAGAATATCAAAAAGCAAAGAAAAAAGAGGCGGACGAAATAAAGAGCAAACCACGCCGTCATTGAACGCTTGACAAAACGCTTGACAAAAAATGATGAATAATGTAATATATTGACGGAGCCGAGAGGCAACAGAAGCGGTTAGCGTCCTATCCTTGAAGAAAGGAGGGATGCA
>CANRNE010000063.1 GCA_947631925.1 uncultured Clostridia bacterium | reverse complement strand
TGTTGCGTGGAGAAGCTGGACATCAAGTCCGTCTCGCTGCTTATGGGGCATTCGACGATAGACACGACAGTCAATGTTTACACCCACCCGGAGCAGTTGGATAGCGGAACGTTCCTACGAGGGGACATAAGCAACGATGAGAAAACCGCCGTTTATCGTGAGAAATACGGCGGTATTTTAATGCTTATCGAGAGGTTTATCGACGGCGAGAAGTAGACTTTTTACCAAAGATTTACCAAAAAATTGGCATAAAAAAAGCCGATTGTAACGCTATATCTTGTGTTGATATCCGTTAGAATCGGCTATATATTGTGTTTTTTGCAAAAATCGAAGAACCTGAAACCTGCGCGTCTGCCAATTTCGCCACATCCGCATTGAAATGATTTTGACCCTATTTTAACCCATTTTGAGCTGAAAAGCAAGCATTTTAGAGGCAAAAATCACGATTTTTCTATAAGAAGAGAAAAATCACAACGAAACGATTTCTTGAGTGTACCAAGTTTGTACCAAACCCATTGCGCAAAGCCGTTTCACTTCGGTGAGGCGGTTTTTTGTTTGGCGAGGAGGCGGTTGAGAAGCCACTTCTCGAGAAACGTCGGCATGGCTTTGTCCATTTCAAGGGCGAAAAGTCGCTCTTCGCTGATCCCGAGCCTTTCCGCAGCCGCGCTTGGGTCCAGCTTATTCCGAAGCCGATAAGCACGGAGCTTCAAGGCGAAATCCGAGCGTTGGACATTCGATGTGTATTCCCATACAGGCATTTCAGTTTCTCTCCTTCAAGATGATCCGCGCACGACCCGTCGGATCCGTTGGCTCGCGCCTGATTTCGATCTCTACTCCAAAGCGGTCCTTTATATCCTTGACGGCGAAGTCATCGCCCTTTGACAAGGCGTACTCAATCACCCGCTTAGATGTGCCGCAGAGCTTGGCGAGCTGCCTTTCGGAGAGAAACATCGGCTCATAGCTCTCGCAGGTGTCGATGAAGTCGCTGTCGGGGTATAGGGTCGAATGACGCACAGTATGTTGTGTGTGCTTGTCGCAGGAGACCTGCCACCTGCAATCAAAGCAACAAGATGATTTTTCTTCCATTGTTTTTTCTTGGAGCTCCAAGCGGGACTTGGGCCCGCAGCCTATCGCTTACAAGGCGATTGCTCTGCCGATTGAGCTATTGAAGCATTGGACGCTTAATCCTACTGCGAGCGAGACGACATCGCGATTTTTGTCTATTGGGAAGCGCTCATTTTCTCCAAACCCACTGGCAGCGGAGAAAGGAATCGGACCTCTGAATGGCGGTTTTGGAGACCGCTGCCTTTCCGCTTGGCTACTCCCCTATGTTTCCGCGCGTTTACGCGGACTTCTTCTCCTCTTCCTTGCCTTCGGCTTCCTTCTCCGCCTTTTCCTTAGCTTCGCGAGCCTTGATGTTCTCGTCGAACTTTGCTTGGCAGGCTCTGACGGCGGCATCGTAAGGGAGAATGATGTCGTTCGCCATGTACGGGCAAGATCCCTGAATAGCGCGGATGATGTTTTCGTGGCGGCGTTGATCAAGAATGTGAAATCCTTCAACCCCCTCAAGATCTTCCTGTTTTGCTTCGGCGACCTTTGCCACTTCTTCGAGGGCTTCGATGTGCTCCTTTGCGATCGCGGGAATCCCGCTCTCCAACGCCTTGACAATGAATTGCTTCTGTTCCTGTGTCATTGTGTTGTTCTCCTTATATTTTTTATTTTTTGGATTCGAAAGGATCCCACTATCGCAGGGTTCTCGTCGGATTGATTTGATGACCGAGGGTGCACGCCCATACACCCATAACAGGAGGCAACCGACATTGCTCGGCGGCGGCAACCGCCATGGGAAAGAGCATTGTCGGTGGTGAAGAACACGGGATTTGAACCCGCCAACGCGACGGTTTCCCCCTATCGCGCTTCGTTCTGTATTGTTCTCCACGAAAGAGGCTTGACGCACCTCTTATGGCAATCGCGGATTTGTGCAGGGAATAGCCCGGCGGGGGGGAGATACGGACTCTGCTTTGGACGGTTTACTCCGCCCGCTCTCCGCGCTCATCCACCCGACAAGCGGGTGGGGCAATCCGGAGATAAACATTGCGACAGCTTATGATTGCTGTCTCGATAAGCGGTTGGAACTTATCTCCGCCGCTTGACATGTATTATAACAAAAAGAAAACAGCTCATCGAGACGAACTGCCAAAAAATAAAAAATTTTCGGTTTATTTTTTTCGGATGTCGTCGTAGTCAATGCCGAGGGCGACTTTGAGGATCGCCGAGATAAGTTCATCTCCGCTCATTGACCACTTTCTCCTCTTTCGTGCGGTGTTCGTAGATGATACGAGGGAATACCTCATCCGATTCTTCCGTTGCGCCGCACTGCGGGCAGGTGTAAAGGTATCTGTGCGAGCAGGCTGGCACAAATTTTCCACAATCATCGACACAGAACAAACCATATTCAGGGAGAGGAACCGCTTCGCCATATTCTGCGCCGCACTTTTCGCAGTGAGCCGTTTCGTGAATCGGAATAAGAACGACTTCTTCTTTTTCGATTTTCATAACAAGTCCTCCTCATTCTTAAATTTCTTCTTCGATTTCTGAAATACTTCACTTTTGCATTTCAGTTTTAAGTTTCGGTAAGTTTCCAGTTGCCCGCGCCAGCCGCCGAAATTGACCGTTTTCGGCACAAAAAAGGCGGTTTTTGGGCGAAATGCGGCTGAATTTAAGTTGCTTGTAAGTTGCACCCATGCCGCAAGACACCTACAGCCGAGCTAAATCAATGCTACTTTCAAGTCGCAAAATAGCATTTTTGCGGGCAAAGATTGTAAGTACAGTTGCAATCCCCTACTCGCCCGAATTGCCGCGCTTGAAGTGCTTAACGCTCCATGAACATCCGCATGTCGGGCAGAAGCAAGTGACATTCTTGCGGGTCGCTACATAGAGAATTTTCGGGGGAATCGTGAAGTCACAACGCAATAACGGACGGCTTTTCTCTTCCTCGCGTATGTTCGTCCCGCAGATCGGACAGATCGCAGCGGTGAACCTGTAGAACTCCTCGTCCATGTCGCGCGGCTTGATCTTAATTCGTTTCTTCAGAACCATGGCTACTGTCTCCCGCTTCCTTTTTGTAGCGTTTTATGGATTCCTCGTCCTGCCAAATGCACCCGAACCCTTTTCCGTCGAAACGATAGACGGCAATAACTTCTTCGACACTGACAAGGTTCGCGCCGAGGTCTGTTTCCAAAAATCTATCGT
>CANRNE010000062.1 GCA_947631925.1 uncultured Clostridia bacterium | reverse complement strand
GAAACAAAGCTTCCGAAAACAGGCGGCGAGATATCCGGTAACATCTCTGTTACGGGAACCATCACGGCAACCGGCAACATCACCGGTGCAAAGGTCTATAATGCTGTCTGGGGCGCCGACTATGCAGAGGGCTTTGACTATGAGGGAAATATCCCCGACCCCGGAACAATCGTGGAACTGTGCGGCTACAACAAGGTGCGGACGGCATCAGCGGGGTCAGATATGGTGATAGGCGTTTGCTCAAAAAGTTACTGGGCATTGGCGGGGTGTAGAATCGCAGAGATCCAAAGCGGTGTCAAGGTCGCCGTGGGTATCGCGGGACAGCTGCCTGTCAAGGTACGCGGCGCGGTCAAATGCGGCGATTATATCGTATGCGGTGGCGACGGCATCGGCATTGCGCACAGCACGCCGATCGCAGGGCAAGTCGTAGGACGGGCGATGGAGAGTAACACGTCCGAAGAAATCAAAGACGTAAACTGCATTATACAATTGCGTTAAACAGGAGGGCAAAATGAATACCAAAACAAAAAAGGTAAACAGGCGTGCGGCGACTTCGGCGTTTCTGCTGCTGACAGAAAACTGCAATCTACGGTGTACATACTGTTTCGAGGGCGGCACAAGGTGCGTCACAAACTATATGTCTAAAGAAACGGCGTGTAAGACTGTTGATTACCTTTTGCAGCAGGCAGTGGATAATGATGTTGACGACATCAAAATCACATTTTTCGGCGGCGAGCCTATGCTATGCCCCGAACTTATGACTGAGATTATGCACTACGCAGAAGCGCAGGCTAAAGAAAAGGGCAAAGGAACGCGATACAGCATTATCACTAACGGCACGATTTACAATGATAAAGTCGAAGCGTTTCTGGACGTTTGGCGGGGGTATAAGGGCAGCGACGTTGACGTGCAGCTATCCATTGACGGCATACCCGAAATCCAAAACACCAATCGTCCTTGCGCGGCAGAGGGGCTTGTTTCCTCGCAGTTGGCGGAAAGCGCAATCGCAAAATACAAGGAATACTTCAGAAAATATGGACTGAACGAAGAACGTTTGCATATCCACGCGTGTGTGTCCAAAGCGTCGCTGCCGCGAATATATGATTCGTTCTTATACTTTACGCGGGATTTGGGGATTAAAAACTCAAATTTTGCTTGGGTTATTGAGGACGACTGGGACGATAATGATTTGAATATTTTCAGCGAGCAGCTTCAAAAAATCGTTAAGCGATTAGTTGACATAACCACAAACAAAAAGCGCTTCCCATTCAAGCATTTTGACCGAACGTCTGGGTGCAGCGCAGGGCAAAATATGATCGCATTAGATACCGAGGGCAATATTTACCCGTGTCACCGTTTCTTTTTTTACAACGTGGGCAACCGCGATAATATTATTCTCGGCAACGTCACAGACGGCATTATATACAACGACAGACGCGAGCAGTATATCGGGATCGATTATGCAAAAATATCCCCCGAAATCTGTCAAATCTGCATTGCAGCGAATTATGCCTGCACGGGAGATATTTATAAAGTGCCAAACGAGTATGGCGCGAAATTTATAAATATCATCAATCAATACTATCAGCACTTTTGCGAGCTGGTGGATAAGAAGATACAGATTGACGCGTTAAGCAAAACAGTGTCGTTGCTGCAAATGCAGGCAGAACAAATAAATGCGCTCGAAGAACGGATTAAGGCGCTTGAAGAATGCGCCCGTTCTGCGCCGTAAGCGGCAGGGGGTGGTGAGATTATGGCAATATCAAAAGACAGCAACATATCCGCGGCAGATGTAAACTCCGTAATCAATGCAGTCCAAACCACCTACAAAAAGTATGGTTGGTCGGGAACAGCAACAACGGTATCGGAGGGTGTCGCGGCATCAGCCGCTGCAATAAATGCGGCGATAAATAAGCTAAATTCTGCCATTTCGGACAGCGTAGACCGCCGTTTTTATTACTTCAAGGGCAGCACAAAAGTCGGCACTGTATCATCGGGTACGGCATTATCAGCTGCGAAATTATCCGAGATCAGCACAACAAACACATCTGTGGCAAAAGATTATTGTAATTGTGACGACGATTGTAGTTGTGATTATGATTGCTGTAATTACAATTGCTGTGATTCATATTGCGACTGTGATAGTGATGGTTGCGATGATTGTTGTTATTCTGACTGCTGTATCCGTGTCGTCGAATATAATGGACCTTGTATTTGTGATGCAGACTGTTCTTGCTTTTTGGACGGCTGTGGTAGCGACTGTTGCAACAGCGACTGTCGCGATTGCTGCGATTCCGATCGTTAATACTAAAAAATTACTTTTCCCGAAAGGAAAAGCCGAACAGAAAGGTAGGTTATTTTTTATGAAAATTTACATCAACGGTACTAAAGAAATATCGAATATCGGCTCGGTGGTAGAAAAACTGCGTCCGGACAACATCTGCGTGTTGGACATCAACATCAACGATTCCGAGCGAAATCCCGATGAGCTTCGCGAGATGTTTGCGGATATAACCGAGATCAAGGTGGTTAGGAACGATCTTAACGGCGAGGAGCAAACTGCTGTATTTACGGACTATACGCAGATTGACAAGATACAGCGCAAAATCAGCGATGAAACCGATATTACACTCGTAAGTCTTGTAAAAGCTGACACCGAGGAGCGTGTAGGCAATGGCTGATGAGTATGTATCTTTGCGCGAACACAGGGAGTTTTCGCAGCGTATTGACCGTGAGAACGAACGCCAAAACGAGCGCTTGAAGCAGCTTGAGAGCAGCATTGACGAGATAAACCGACTGGCGATTTCGACTGAAAGGCTTGCAACATCTATGGAGCAAATGCTTGAGGAGCAAAAAGCGCAGGGCAAGCGCATCTCCAAGCTTGAGGGGCGTGACGGCGAAAAGTGGCGGGACGTAGTAAAAATCGTTGCGACTGCTGTGCTTGGAGCCGTAGTCGGAGCACTTTTGATGATGTTCGGACTTGGGTAAAATTAAGGAGGGATTTTTATGAAAATCGACTGGAAAAGGAAACTCACAAGTCGCAAACTGTGGGTAGCGGTCGCAGGATTTGTCGCAGGACTTGTCATAATCTTCGGCGGCAACCAAGAAACTGCTGACAAAATCTCCGGCGCAATCCTCAGCGGCGCGGCTGTGGTAGGCTACATAGTCGGCGAGGGGCTTGCCGACGGTGCGAACGGCGACAACGGAAAGGACGGCGAATAATATGGCAGAGAGAATTAAGGGCGTAGATATCTCGGCTTACCAGAAAGGGATATCGTTTGA
>CANRNE010000061.1 GCA_947631925.1 uncultured Clostridia bacterium | reverse complement strand
AGTGACTAAAAGTAAAAACTTCAACTTCAAGATTGCTTCCGACGGTGAGATCACCGCGCCGAATTATCTTGCCGCCGCTCTCCCATCCGTCACCGTCCGTATCGAATCCGGCAGGACGACGTACCGCTTCAACGGCAGCTATGACGGCTCAAAAAGCCTACCCGAAAAACTGCTCGCTCACATGACAAAAGAATCTGAAAAAGAATCGGAAAAGAGGTGAATCCGAGAGTGGAGTATGGTATAATGAACCCGCACGAACCTGTATTGGCAGACTGCCCGCCGACGAAAGGAGAAGAAAGTTTGAAACATCGTTCTCCACGAGCCAGCCCTAGGGAACAGCTTCTTCATCAGCGCCCTTAGCTGTAACATTGATCTCGAAGTGGTAGCCGCTCAGACCTTTGATTATCAGACCTGTATCTTCTCTAAGAACTTCCATCACAGTTTTCACCTGTTGATCGCTGTCATTCTTGATCTTAAGAGCCATGACAAAGGTCTTGAGGGCGTCGTTGGTCAGTGCGGTGTTCAGATCCAGCTTGGATTGGTCACTTTCACTGTTCAGCGCATCTACGACAGAGCTCAGCGTATTGCGGGACTCGTTGAACGCGGTGCAGAGCATACCGGCGATGTCATCATAGACCTTGCCAACTTTGGTATCGCCGTTGGTGATAGTGACCTCGAGGGTATGCTGTTCCTCGTCGTTCTTCCACTCCGCAGTCGCGTAAGAGCTCATCTCCGTGCTGATGTTGGGGATCTCTTTGGCAATCACATCATCCAGCGCAGGAGCGATGAACTTGATGGTGTACTTCTGCTGATCGCTTGCACCGGTGGGGAGATTCTCCCGGGGCGTAACATCGATCTCGAACTGAAAGCCCTTGAGCGCCGCGATGAGGGAGCCCCTGCCCTCGCTCAGGACGGCGGTAAGCTCCTTCTTTTCGGTGTCGGCAAGGCTGTTGACGAGCTGCAGTCCCTTGATGAATTCAAGAAAGTCGGTGTTTTTGATAGCGCCGCCGATTTCAAGCGTTTTGCCATTCCCAGTATTCACCGCGTCCTTGACTTCCTTCAGCTGAGCGCGCACGAGGTTGAACGCGTCGCATAGCGGGGTGGCGATAGCGGTGTAAACTGTGTTAATATCGGTAGTGCTGCTGCTAATATCGACATTCAGGGTGTGGTTGTCAGCATCCCAATCAAGCTTCGCATAGTTCATCAGATCGTCGATACCGTTGATCTTCTCCGCGATAACGTCGTCAAGGCTCGCCATCTTAAAGGTGACCTTGTACTGAACCTTGGTATCAACGCTGCCGTTTTCAACGTCGTCAACCTCAACGGTGAAGCTGTTGCTGCCCTCTGTTACAAGTTCATTCAAGCTAGTAGCGCCCTGGACGTTTTCTCCGACAAGCGCGCGCACGAAATTGGCTACATCTGCGTCTTCGGTGGTGCCGTCCAGCGTCAGAGTCTTATACTGCGCATAAGCTCCGCTGCTGATTTCCTGGCCGTCGAGACCCGAAACACCGGTGATAGTGGCCACCTCAGTGTGGTGTGCGTTGAGCGCGTCAACAAGCGTCTTGACGATGTCATGGTAAACATCGGTAACTTTAACTTCGGTATCATAGATTATTACCTGAACGTCACGGACACCGGTCTTCTCAAACTCAGGGATAACGGCATAATCAATGTTATCCTCCCCATGCATCTTGGCGTTGACAGCCTCCCTGCCCTTCTCAATGATGTCGTCGATAGTGGTTGCCGTGACGTTGTCCGTCGGGGGCTCGGGCTCGGGTTCGGGCTCAGGCTCGGACTCGGGCTCGGGCTCGGGGATGACGACCTCATTGTCGGGGTCGCCGGTGACGTCGATATCGTTGGCGGTGACGTTCTCCACGTTCTCGGCGGCGGTGATCTGGGTGCCGACGGGGGCGTTCTTGATGGTCACGTCGGAGGTGTTGACATTGACAACAGCCTCGCCCTTCACGTCCTTCATATCGACGGTCTTAGTATCACCGGCGATGACGATGGGCGCCGCGGTGGCGTCGCCCTCGACCTTCACGTTGTCCGCCACGATCAGGGTCAGCTTGTTTTCCTCGATTGTCACCGTGTCGCCGTCCTTGTTGGCATAGCCGCCGATCAGCTTGTCCAGGAGGCTCATGGTGCTGGCGCGGTCGATGTCCTCAACGGGCGCAAGGGTGCCGTCGTCCCCGCCGCTCAGAACGTTCATATTCACCAGCGCGTTGATGTACGGAGCCGCCCAGTCGCTGGTGTCCTCCAGGTCCGGGAACTCCTTGTCGGTCGTCTCATCGCCCTTGATGCCCACGGCGCGGGCGACCATGACGAACATCATCTCGCGGGAGACCTCTCCGGTGGGATCCATCAAATCGCCGCCGATGCCGTTCATGACGCCGCCCTTCACCGCCTTGGCGATCCAGGGCTGATACCAGGCGTCCTTGTCCACGTCCGTGTACTTGCTGGTATCCGCTTCCTCGCTGTACTTCATCAGCGCGGAAACGATCTTGGCTGCGGAGCCTCTGTCCAGCCCCGCCTCGGGGTTGAAGGAGCCGGTGCCGTCACCCTGGATGATACCCGCGTCCACCCAGCGCTGGATGGAATCCGCGGCCCAGGTGCCCTCCGTGTCGTTGAACTCGACTGCCAGCGCCGCCGCGGGCAGAAGAGTCAGCACCATGCACAGGCAAAGTACGATGGTCATTAGTTTTTTCTTCATTCTTCCGTCACCTCATACGTTAAAATTAGTTCGCGATCCGCGTCCGCCCACAGGTCCGCTCGCGCATCCCGCCGCGAAAAGGGAAAACGGCACATTCCTTTTCGCGATGGAATGCTTTGAGAGGTGAATCAAGAGGCTGTGAAAAAAGTCCCGTAAAAAGGAAGAGAGTTACCAAGGATCCCCTGGCAACTCTCTTCCTTTTTTGGTATAATTATTTTATGAGTGCGCCGGTTCGGTGCGCACAGTATAGTTGGGCGAACCACCCAACCCGATAAAGCATGGCAAGCAGTGGGTACCCAGTCTTGGATCCAAAGCCGTGAGGTCAGGATTAAGCGTAGACAGGGGAGCATGAGAGCCGCAATGCGAAAGCGTGAAGTGATTGAGCCTCGTAATATATATAGAGCGGAAGCCGATGCGGTTCAAGACGCAGCAGGCAGCAATGCGCAAACGGAAAGCAAGGATGCGCAGGTTCCGCCGGGGTCTGAGAGCGTGGCGAGCATGCAAGGTACAGTGCGTATACCCGGGAGACCTGACGTGTTCCGAAGACGGTATGCGACCTTGAGCGCATAAGAGCGAGGAGGGGAGCAAAAGAC
>CANRNE010000060.1 GCA_947631925.1 uncultured Clostridia bacterium | reverse complement strand
AGCGCATTCTTTCTGTCTTCCGTCAGCTTCCCGGATCTGTACTTTGACCGCTGATTTGAAATCCACACTCCGAGCTTGTAGCCGTCTTCACATTCATACTGACCCGAAACATTTAAGTTTCCGTGTTCTGCATAATAAGCTTTTGCGTGTTCAACGCCGTTCTGCCAAGCCTCCAGTAAAACGTCCCAAGAAATCTTTAAAGTCTCCAAGCGTTTTATCTGCATAGGCTTTAGCTTTCCGTCGGCATATTTTGCCCGCTGACTTGCGACCCAAGCTCCGAGCGCAAATCCGTCCTCTGCCTTATATTCGGCAGGCGGGTCAAGCGCTCCGTGTTCCTCTGCGTATTTCTTCGCGTATTCGTAAGCGTTATCCCATTTGCCGGAAAAGCGGTGCCAAGACATTCCTATTTCTCTGAGCATTTTTATCTGTTCTTCGCTCAGACGACCCTTTTTGAAGCTTTCGCGCTGAGATGATATCCAAGTTCCTAACTTTACTCCGTTTATTTCGCAATGAGCGTTGACGTTTAAATCTCCGTGCTCTTTGTAATAGCGTTTTGCAAGTTCGTAATAATTCGCCCAGTTGCGGGCAAGCACGGATTCCCATTCGACACCTATTGATTCGAGCTTTTTAATGCGCTCAGACGAGAGATTGCCCCCGCGGTACTGATTCTTAACTCCGCGAAGCCAAGCGCCGAGACAAACTCCTTTCTCGGTCACATACGCCGCGGGTATATCTAAATTGCCGTTTTCTTCGTAATACTTTTTTGCAAGCTCGAATTTCTGTTCCCAGGTGTCTTCAAACTCCCATACCATTCCGAGCTTTGAAAGCTTTTCAAACTGCTCATAAGGCATTTCGTTCTCGCGCTGTCTCTGCCTCTGCTTTACAAGCCAGTTTGAAAGCTTCGGTGGCATTTCCGCACTCGATTCAAGGCTGCCGTGCTTTTCAAAATAAGCCTTTGCAAGCTCATAGCCTTCGTCCCACTGACGCTCGTGAAGAGTGCGCCAATCCATACCGATGGAGTTGAGCTTTTCAATTCTCGCCTGAGATATGCCGGTTCCGTTGCGGTAGTTTATTCTCTGAGTGACAAGCCATTTGCCGAGCCTTGTGCCGTCCTCGGTGACGTAGTCGTTGCCGGGCAGCAGGTCGCCATACCTTTTAAAATAGGCGCTCGCCTCGTCGAACATGTACTCCCAGCTCGCCGAGAGCGCGGTCTCCAACTCATCAAAAATCCTCCGGCAGTCCTTAAGGTCGTCGAAAATTTCAAATCTTTCGTTGACTATATAGTGATTTTCGCCGAGATATTGGTAATATCTTACAATTTCGTTCATCTCGTCCTGCAACGATGAAATGCTGTAAAGTCCCAAAATGTTGTTTACAATGTCAAAAATTACGGGATTTTTTGTTGAAGATGCCGAAAGCGCGCGACCGATTTGCTGCTTGTAGATGATAGGCGAAACGGTCGGACGGAGAAGGATCACTCCCGCCACGTCATCGACGTGAATTCCCTCATTCAGCGCGTCTATGCAGAAAAGCAGCCTCAAATGGTCGGAGTTATCTGCCTTAAAATCTGCGAAAGATTGCGAAGCCTCCGGGTCGTCGGAATATACAGAATATACATGATAACTTTGGTCAATACCGCTAAACCACGCCTTGCTCTCCGCCATCATCTGCCGCATATGCTCGGCATTCGCGCAGAAGACGATATATTTCCCGTGCGGGTCGGTCATGTGTTTTTGGAAAATTATGTCGAGCCCATCTGCCTTGTCCAAGGCTCGGCGGAGGGCTTCGAGATACCTCTCAGCAGCGTCGCGGACGGCCTTATTTTTGGCAGATTTTACACGCCGCTCGTACTTCTCCAAATCTTTTTGGTAACTATATATAGATAGTACATACTTAGGCGGGTTAAGGATTCCTCTAACGATTGCCTCACCGAGGGTCATCTCGCTGGCGATACACCCATCGAACAGTTCGTCAGCCATATCCCGCTGATTGTCGAGATAGCGTATATTGGTAGCCGACAGCCCCAGAACAGGCACATCGGGATATTTGTTCAGCAGCTTTTGAACTCCCTGACCCCACATCTCGGCTCCCGCCCTATGAAATTCATCGAGGACGGTATAGTCGGGGTGCAATTCGGAAATCTCTGCATCGGAGAGGTTCATCAGCTTGGCATAGGTGAAAAACTCGATGTTCTCGGGTTCATAGCCCGAAGCCTTTTTGAGAGCTTCAAGCTGAGTTTTAAAGATGTACTCAGAGGGAGACAGCCACAAAACAGTCTTTTCGGGGTTATCCTCGCAGAGCTTGAAGCCGATGAACGATTTGCCCGTACCTGTGGGGTGGATTATGGCGGCTTTGCCTGTCGATGAGAGCATAGCAACGGCGGCTTCGTAGGCTATTCGATTGTGTTCAAAAAGCTTAATCATCGCCGTTCCTCCTCCCTTTAAATCGCCCCTACCGACCGCAATTTTTGCTTTCTATCGTCGCTCATTCTGCCGGACTTTGCCGACTGCTTCTGATTCGTCAGCCAAACGTAGAGGTTCTGCCCGCTTGAATCGGTGTAATCAACCGGCAGGCGGCTGTTCCCGTGGGTGTCGTAGTAATGTTTCAACTCTGCATACCTCTGCTGCCAACGTATATCTCGCGGCTCATCGGCGGTCAAGCCGATAGAGGCAAGCTTGCTTTTCTGCGTACCTGTCAAAGCCTTTCCCTCGCGCTTGCCCTGCAAGATGAGCTTTTGTTCATTCAGCCACTTGTTCAGCCAAACGCCGCCCGCGACATAACTCGGCGGGACATTGAGATTGCCATGCTCTTTATAATAGGTACTTGCCCTCTCAAAGCACTCGTCCCAGTCGTTTCTGCGCGACTTATTCCAAACGATGTGTATATCTTCAAGCTGTTTTATCTGCGAATCTGTCAGCGTTCCTTTGGCATACTTCTCGCGACACTTTGAGAGCCATACTCCCAACTTATAGCCGTCGTCGCATACATAATTAAGAGGTGCGTCGGCAGTTCCGAACTTGTCAGCATACGCTTTCGCATGGTTAAAACCGTTCTCCCAAGCGATGTCATTTTTGCTTTGCCACCGCATGCCGAGGGCGTTAAGCCGCGCTATTTGCTCCTCGGTCAGCGTTCCGCGTCTGCCGGGCGCGCCGTGATACATCTTCCTAAGGTCCGCAAGCCAGTTGTAGAGCTTCACGCCATTCTGCACGAAACCGTGCGGCATATTAAGGTTGCCGTGCTCATCAAAATAAGCTTTTGCCGCCTCGAAGTTCCTCTCCCAAAGGTAGTCGACGTTATCCCAGATGATTCCGAG
>CANRNE010000059.1 GCA_947631925.1 uncultured Clostridia bacterium | reverse complement strand
CCAAAATCAAGGAACTGAAAGGAGATACCGAGATTATGGAAAGCAGAGAAAAATTCATCATCACGGACGAGATGATACGCGGGGCAAGCGACTACATACCATTCGACGAAAAGCGGACTATTGCGGAAGATCAAGCGCCCGCTTGCCTTGTCGCCGTCGATAAGGGTACCGATGAAATCGCCACGGAGACACAGCTCCCCATCCCGCAACTCTTCAAGGAGCGGAGCGGCGCAAAGCAGTACTTCCTCATGTACTACTTCCTCACGAAGTACTTGCACGTCAAGATCGCCGAAACGGGTTGGACGACCGAGGAATACGATTACTACGCCTCGTCGCATATCTTCAACCAACTTGAACGTTTCAAGAGTAAAGACGCGGAGATCAAAAACAAAGTTTTCGACCTTCTCTACGACTACAAGCAGTTAAAATCCATGCTTGAAGTCGAGATCTACAACCTCAAAGAGGCGAAGAACTCCGCGCTCGACCGTCTGCAGGACAGCATCGCGCTTTTCTCAACCCCCGAGAATGTCGCAAAACTCAACGAGCTCATGCAGAAGAACTTGGGCGAGTTGGAGGCGGCGCAGAAGAAACTCGCCGAGAAGAGAGGGGAAGCTCATACCGAAGAGAAGCAGGAAGAGGAGAAGCCGACCGAAGAGAAACCGGCGGAGGCATAACCGCTCATGGCAGATTTTGAGAATAAATGGTACCCATACAACAAGGTTCAGGAGGGATTTTACGACGCTTCAGACAGCGACGAACTCCTGCGTAAAATCATGAACTACATTCTCGATATGCCCGATGGGAACGGGTACACGCCGAAAGACGATAACGCTTACCCGCGTTGCCGACTTTGGAAGCTCCTTTACTACGACGGGGCACGTCCGACCGAGAACCCGTTGCCTACCCCGCAAGAGAAGAAAGCGGTTTTGTTTGACCCCGACCATCCCGAGAAACCGACGGAGAAGGGGTACAGGCTCTTCCCGCAGATATACAGCAAGCCTGCGCAGGAGAACGCGCAGACGAGGATTTACTGCTACTTGGGGCGTCCCATAGCGGAGAACGACTTTGCGATGCAACTGTCGATCATCTTCGACATATGGACGAACTACACGCAGGAGAGCAACACAAAGCTCAACGAGGCGTACTCCCGCACATGGTCTATGGTGCAGTGTCTCATACAGGCATTCCACGGCGTGAACATGGCGGGCGTTGGGACGTTCTACTTCAACCGCTCGAAGCACCCAGACTGCGGCGCCGTGCCGCTGACGGATAAGCAGGATAACGTTGGGTACAGCTTGACAATGGGGTTGGAGCTCATGAGCACGACGCTCAACGGTCCCGTGGAAAACAACGAGGTGCAGATCGGTAGAGGGCTGTATTTTTGGTGAGAGAAATGGACGAATCAAAAACATGCGCAATGGTAGAGTTGAAGCCCGATCACCCGCATACCGACAAAGATCACGACTTTCACTGTATGTGCAGTGAATGCGGGACGAGCGTAACAGCAAGTGCCAATTTTACGCAAGAGGGACGGCTTCTCAAAGTGCGTTTCCCCATCCGCTACTGCCCGAATTGCAGGGCGGATATAGTCAAATTTGTGCAATATTCCGAGGACTAAAACATGGCGCAGAACGACAGCGAAAAGTACATAAGCGGCGCGATATTGCAGGGAGGGGACACACCTTATGTGCCGAACAACAAGCCCGTGCAGTACGCCGACCGCGAGCGTCAGTACATGGCGGGGCGCACCCGTCAATTTCCCGCTGTCCGCGCAAAGTTCTCCACCGACTATGTGAAGGCGACGGTGCAGGGCATTTCCAAAACCGACTTTTTCAAGCGGTACAGAACGCACGTCCGCCTCTCGGACATTCGATCAACGCCGCTTGCAACGCAGCAGACCGACGACACAAAAAACGTGCTCTTCGACGAGCCAAAGATCGACTACTTCCCGATCGGCGCGAAGCTCGAGACAATGGGAAGTACATGGATCTGCACGAACCCCGCAAATCTCTCGGGAACGTTGACGACGGCTGTCGTGCGTCGGTGCAATACGTCCTATAACCTCTACGACTACTACGGGAATATCGTCACCGAGCCTATCGTCTTGGAGAAGGTGACGATGATGGGGAACGACAACGCCGAGAAGCCGCAAAACCTCGTGATGATGGACGGCTACTTCAACGTCATCTGCCAGCTCAACGAAAACACGCGGCAACTCGGCTTGAATCAGCGCATTATCCTCGGCACGAAGGCGTACTTCATCACGGGCTTCAACGACTTCTATCAGGAGTTTTCGGGCGACTACGACAGCACGCACATTCTCTACTTTACCGTCCGCATCGAGGAGCCGCAGGAGAACGACGACGTGGCGAACCACATCGCAAACGGCAAGACCTATTCCTTCGCAGCGGAAATCACAGAGGGGCAGAGTGAAATCAACGTAGACGATACGCTTGTTCTCACGGCAGTTTTCCTCAAAAACGGAGCGGAGACCGCAGGGACGGACGAGTACCCCGTGACTTGGACGTGGGAGAGCGACCGCCCAGATGTCGCAGAAGTCGACAAGAACGGGAAGGCGACGGCAAAGTCAGACGGAACGGCTCGAATTACCGCGCGTTTGGCGCAGAATACGGCAATCACGGCGACGGTCGAGTTAGTTGTCAAGGAAGCCGCTACAGAGCCGTATGTGGCGTTTGAGGGCGTGATTCCGCAAAGCGTAGAGCAGTACGAAACGGTGACGCTCACGGCGACCTACTACGAAGGCGGCGCGGCGACAGACAAGCCCATTGAATGGACATTCGGCGGCGCGGGCAGGCGCAGTTATGCGGCAACCGTCAAAGGCAACTCCGTGGAAATCTACTGCGTTTCTGCGGACGATACACCGCTCACCGTGACGGCGACTTGCGAGGGGAAGAGCGCGACTGCGACCATTGGACTTTGGGGGCTGTAAGGAGGGGAACATGACCTACGAATTGGTGTTTGAAACCGTAAAAAATGATATAAAAATTCCTTTCGCTACAAAGGAGCACCGTGACAAAGCGTATGCGAAGGTGACCGGCGCGGATTGGAGAAATGACACCATTGTCCTTGATAGTAAAATTGTAAACTTGGCGCAGGTTATCCTCGTTGAAAAAGTCGATAAGGAGTGAGCCATGTCATACACCTGTCCCTATGCGACCCGCTTTACGGGTTTCAAATACCTTTGTTGCAAGAAGCAGATGCAAGAGGGGGTGGACTACAACCTCTTGCAGAATCAGACGGCGATCATGTGCCCGCACCAAAGGTGGTGCAACAACGAAATGCGGTCGGTCAACTCCGACTACGCGAAGCAATGTTTGAGGTTATCACAGCCCGAATAGGGCTTGGATATATCTGTTAGGGCTTGCAGGAGAAAAAACATGAGCGAGGCACTAAC
>CANRNE010000058.1 GCA_947631925.1 uncultured Clostridia bacterium | reverse complement strand
CGGCAATTGGTCCGTATTTAATGACCGTTTTGCTTACCGATTCCATGACCATGCACAGCATGTCCATTCTGTCTCCCGGCATAAGGTATGCAGTATCCAAGACATGGGATAAAGTATCCGCACAACCGCAAGCGGTTTGGAAAGATGAGACCGAATATGTAAGCACAGGATCTAAAAAAGAAACTTCCGGGAAAAGCAAGTCGTTTGAATATCCGCGTTTTATCTTTAAATCCTCATTGCTTATAACGCAGCTGTTGTTCATTTCCGAACCGGTACCTGTGACGGTCAAAACCGTTATTACGGGAATTGCAGAGTCAACTGTTACTTTTTTCGTAATAATATTCCAGCATTCAGATCCCGAATCGGCAGTGACGGATATTGCTTTTGCGCAGTCAATTACGGAGCCTCCACCTACCGCTAAGATGACTTCTATATTGTTCTCACGACAGATTTTTGCTCCTTCGTCCACCTTTGTATGCCTCGGATTGGATTTAACTCCGCTGAGTTCAAACAATTTCGCTCCGGCATCATTTAAAGCGCTGACTATCTCGTCATACAAACCGATAGTCTTTATTGCATTTCCACCATACACAAGCAATACTCTTTTCCCATATGACAAGACCGCCGAAGGCAAAATCTTTCTGTGATCTGCTCCAAACATTATTTTTGTGGGAATATTCAAAATAAAGTTATACATATAATTCTCCATTCACAACAGTTTCTCCACCTCGTCCTTAAACAGCGTATACCTTTTCTCATCAGGTATCTGCTCAAGAATCTCTTTTATTTTATGAAAATTCGTTATGCCTTTTCGCGAAAGATACCAGACATACGCCGGATTCGTTTTATACTTCGAAACCAAAAACTGCTCGGGAAGATAGCCCCAGTCAAACTGCTTTCTTATATCCGCAAACCAATCGGTATAGAGCTGCCAAACTATATCCTCACCGTAAATCTCGCCGTCTTTGTTAAGATAGTGCATCAGAACCTCAGTCTGTGCGTTGCCCGCTCCCCTGCCCATTCCGTAAATTGAACCGTCAACGATTATGTCTCTGCCTTTTGCTTCGGTTATGAACGTTATTGCGTTGGCATTTGCCATTTGCAGATTGTTATGGGCATGAATACCGAAAAGAATATTCTTATCCATAACATCGTCGACAACGTGATACAACCGCTTGATGTCCTCAGGATAAAGTGTTCCAAAGCTGTCTACAATGTAGAAAGCATAGGGCTTGATTTTATTTATTTCCTTTACAAGTTCCGTCAATCCTGATTCAGAATACTGAAAAGTCGCCATTGTCTGTGCAAAGACCTTGTAGCCTTTTGCGATGAGAATGCGCATATGCTCAAGTGCCTCTTTAACGTCAGCCTTGAAAAAAGCGTACCTCAGAGCGTCCACGCTGTTTTCAACATCGTGCTCGTGAATAGTCATTTTTTTATATTCAGTGCCGGTCATCATCACCGTAAAAAGCGAGTTACCGATTTTTGCGGGGATAGGTGTCTCCTCAAGACTTCGGAATTTTGTCTTAAAGTGATCAGCATCGTGTGAGCCCATAATTCCGAGCTCAATAAAATCGACATTTGCTGACTGAAGTTCGGTTGATACGGCGTCGTATATCCCACGCGAAAACTCCCAGTCGTTTATGTACCCGCCGTCACGCAGGGTACAGTCTAAAAGGTATATTTTGTTCGACATTTTTACTCCTTATTTAATTAAATATATCTTTCTCCCCGTTTTCTTTTTCAACAGGTATATCATACATTGCTGCCATTACGCAGTCCTCTGTAAAGCTCAGGCTGTGCATGGTGTACGGCGGAATCAGGAAGAAATCTCCTTTTTTAAATATTACTTGCTCGGTCACTCCGTCACGGCTAAGCTCAACGTTTACGCTGCCGCTTATCACATAAAAAGCTTCATTTGAAATCTTGTGATAATGCTTTCCGCGAAGCGTTCCCTTGTTGCTGTAAAGAATGTTCACCTGCTTATAGCCGTCGTGAACGAGCTGAACAAGCTTGCCGCGGTCATCTTCGTGTTCAAAATCCGAATCAAGAAGTTTATACAGGCTCATCACTTGTCCCTCTCGGATATTAACGTCGCCTCGGCAGGCCACTCGATTTTGAATCGCTCATCATTCCACTTATATGTAAACTGCTTATATTCTCCATAATAGGTGGATTGCTTATACGAATAAACTGCTTTGTCCGAAAGCACATAATAACCGTTTCCGTACATCGGTGGAATATAAAGCTGGTACTTGTTTTCATCTGACAGAATAAACGACTGCCATTTGCCGAAATCGGGCAATGTTTCGTCGCAATTCAGAATCACAGCGTAAACACTTCCGCTGACGCACTGTACAAGCTTATACGTTCCCGCATCGCCGTGCATTCCCTTTAATACACCTTTTACCGAGCAGGAAATGTCGTCCTGAATAAAATCCGCCGTCAGCCCTGCCGCTTTGTAATCCTTTTCGTTATAGGTTTCGTAAAAGTTACCTCGTGCGTCCTCATGCGCTTTCGGCTTGACAAGGTAAACGCCGGTAAGACTTGTTTTTTCAACTTCTATCATGATTTTCACCTATGCCTTTTCTGCGAGCTTAGCGGCTCTTTCTCTCTTCGCCATTTTTCTGTCATGCTCTGCCATTATCCTAATCAGCTCTTCATAGCTGGTCTTCTGAGGATTCCAACCGAGAACGGTTTTAGCCTTTGTCGGGTCACCCCAAAGGTTCACGACGTCGGTCGGGCGGTAGAATTTCGGGCTGACGCAGACTAACATTTTGCCTGTCTTTTCGTCATAACCCTTTTCATCGAGGCCTTTACCCTCCCAACGGATATGTATACCGTTCGCGGCGAACGCTCTCTCGGTGAAATCGCGGACGGTATGCTGAACGCCGGTCGCGATGACGAAATCGTCTGGCTTGTCCTGCTGCATGATAAGCCACATACACTCGACATAGTCTTTCGCATAGCCCCAATCGCGGAGGCTGTCAAGGTTGCCGAGCTCAAGATGATCCTGCAAGCCCTCGGCGATTCGCCCTGCCGCGATAGTTATCTTTCGGGTGACAAAATTCTCACCTCGACGTTCGGATTCATGATTAAATAAAATTCCGTTGCAGGCAAACATTCCGTATGCCTCGCGATACTCCTTCGTAATCCAGAAGCCGTACTGCTTCGCAACGGCGTAGGGGCTATATGGGTGGAACGGTGTAGTTTCCGATTGCGGGACTTCCTCAACCTTGCCGTAGAGCTCGGAAGTTGATGCTTGATATATCTTCGTTTTTTTGTCAGACCAAGTATGCGGACAGCTTCGAGGATTCGCAGTGTGCCGAGAGCATCGACATCGCCCGAATATTCGGGGACATCAAAGCTGACCTGAACATGGCTCTGGGCAGCGAGGTTGTAAATCTCGTCAGGCTGAATTTCAGCGATGATTCTTATGAGCGATGAACT
>CANRNE010000057.1 GCA_947631925.1 uncultured Clostridia bacterium | reverse complement strand
TTGTTTTCAACGCAACTGGGGGTAGGGCTAAGTCGGCTCACCGTGGTGGCTCTGCCCAAACTGTCCTCAGCCGTGGCAGGGGCGGCGCGGGCAATAACACCGGTGACGGAGACGTCGAGGCGAACCCGGGGCCCTCAGACGACGAGGCCGACCTATTGCTCTTCCCCTACGGCAAACCGCCCCCCGTGGAAGAGAACCCGGCAGCTCTCCGCCCGTTCGCAGCCGCACCCTCCGCTGTGGACCCTGGACTCGGGTTGGGTAGTTTCGTCGCCCTAAATGGCGCCCCATCCACGCCCCGCCCTGCCTTGCCCTGCTCCTGCCGTGTAGCGGGCCGCGCGGAGCGACGGGGCCGCCACGCCGCCTCCTGCCCGCTCTCCTCCGGCTTCGCCCCCACGGTGCGCGCCGCTGACACGAGAGGCGTGAGCCGCCTCGCGAACCTCCTCGAAGCGGAAGCCTGTGACTCGGCGCCGAGCGTCGCTACGCTCGCCGCGGTCCCCGCACCCCTCTCCGCCCCCTTCGTGGCCCCAATCGCTATTGAAGAGTTGTGGACTATGGAGCTCACTCCCGTGGTGTACGTGCCACGCAAGGCCATATCTGCGGCGGCGTTCGCGCTAACCCACGCACTGACCTGCTCCCATGTCTCCCGCTGGTGGATGATTTGCGCCTTCGCCCGCCTTGTCCTCAGCCGTCCGGCACCCGGCACCCGCGTCGCCGACGCCATTAAGCGCCGCGCCAAGGACTTCGCCGTCTCAAACTGGCGGCCCCTCGTCGACGAAGCCCGTTCCCTCCATGCTGCGGAAAAGGCGCGCCGCGAGGCGAACCCGGCCCCTGCGGACCCGACGAGCTGGGTTGTATTTGAAGACCCGTCGTTTTCTCGCTCCCCCTTCGAGCTCGATGAGGAAGACTTCGTCGACCCGTCATCCACGGCGGGCGAACGCGCCACCAGGCGGGCAATCGCCCTTGCCAAGCAGGGGTGCATCTCGAGGGCCATGTCCGCGCTCACACAGAACCCCACGGTCAAGTGGTCGGCCGACTCCATTAGTGACATGCGGTCGAAGCACCCCCCTGCCGCCTCCCCTGTCGACGCGGACCTCATCTCCGAACTCAAGTCGACGGCGGCCCCGCGAGCCGTCTCAGACCCTGAGCTGCGCCGTTGCCTCCGCGGCTTCCCCCCACGCTCCTCCTGCGGACCGTCCGGGCTCTCGCCGAGCATTCTCCTGGCCCTGGTCTCGGCCCCGGGGTCTGGGCTCTGTGCTCCCCTGGCCCAGCTGATTTCCGACGTTATCGCCGGCGAGGTCCCCCAGGCCATCGCGCCCTTTCTCTTTGGCGCGCGCCTTGTCGCCCTCCGTAAGAAAGACGGCTCGCTGCGCCCGATTGCATGCTCCGAGACAGTCCGCCGGATTGCAGCAAAGATCCTGGCGGGCAGGCTCAGCAAGCAACTGGCGAAGTGCCTGACTCCGCACGGCCAAATAGGCGTCGCCGTACCGTGTGGCCTCGAAGCCCTGGCCTCGTGGGCGCGCCAGGCGGTACGCCTCCTTGGAAGCGACGAAGTCATATGCAAAATCGACTTCCGCAACGCTTTCAACAGCATCTGCCGCACCGCGATTCTCCGCGCTGCCCGCGAACACGCCCCCGAGCTGGTCCAGTACGTCCTAGCTGCGTACTCGCACCCCTCCAACCTCGTCTGTGGCGACGAGCACATCAGCTCCGAGGTCGGAGTCCAGCAAGGCGACCCTCTTGGCCCGGCGCTCTTTAGCCTCGCCGCGTTACACTGTACTTCGCTCCCAGCCGCCCTTCGCGAACCCCTGCGCGGCACAGGGTGGTACCTCGACGACGGCCTTCTTGTTGGCAAGGCCTCCGACGTGGCCGCCGCCCTCGAATGGATTCGCACTCGCGGTGCGGAAATCGGCCTGGTCATGAACACGGCCAAGACCGAAATCCTCACGGACCATCCCGAGTCCTGGACGGCCTTCAGCTCGCAGTACCCCCTGGTGCGCCCCCTCGCGGACTTCGAGCTCCTCGGCCTCCCCTGCGCTCCGAGCGACGAGGGCCTCCAACAATACGTCGATGCTTTCACCGCCAAGAGCGTCGCGTCCATCTCTGCGGTGGGTCCAGTCATCTCGGCCGACCCCCACGTAGGCTTTCTCCTTCTGAGGATGTGCACGGGCTTCGCCGCCGGCGTCCACCTCGCACGCGCGATAGGCCCGCTGCCCGAGTTTGACCGGATCGACGCCGCCACAATGGAGGCGCTTAGCCTGCTCGTCCCTCTCGACTCCCGTGGCCAGCAACTCGCCCGACTACCCTTTCGCCTGGGTGGCCTCGGGCTTCGCTCGCTTGCAGCCCACGCCCCGACCGCCTTCATCGCCCAGTCCATCAGCACCTCCTCCCTGATGAAATTGTTCTCGCCGGTCGCACTTCCCCGTGACCCTCGAAGGGACCTCATCGAAGTCCCGGCCCCCGTTGTCTCTCTCGTCGCCGAAATGGAGCTTAGCGTTTCGCAGGCCAAGCCTGTCCTTAATCCTCAACGCACGCTCTCTCGCGCTTTGGACGACGCGGCGCTGGCGTCCCTCGACCTCTCTCTTGAGGAGTCCGCCCGAGTGTCCAGCTGCGGCTCGAAAGGAGCGTCGCTGTACCTCGTTGGACCCCTCTCCTACGACGACCGCCTCGAGCATGACTACTTTATGTCCTCGTCGATCTTCTCCACCGCCATCCGCCAACGGCTAGGCCTCCCGGTCCGTCCCACGGTCGGCCCGTGCCCGATGTGCCCCACACGCGACCACGAGGTCGGCCTGCACGGCCACGAGGCAATCAACTGCATGGGAAGCGGCCAACGCACGAGAGCCCACAATGCTCTCCGCGACGCCCTCTCCCTCATCATGCGCGACGCGCTGCTCGCCCCGCAACGGGAGGTCCGCGCCTCGGCCTCCTCCGGCGCCCGCCTCGACATCTGCATCTTCATGTCGGGCCTCGCGCAGTACTTCGACACGGCGATCACTCACGCCTTCCGGTCTGAGTCGAACGGCCAGCGCAGCCACTCGCTCAACGCGGCCGCTCGCTCCCCCGGAGGCTGGGCGTCGGAGTACGAAGGTGTTAAGCGGGCCAAGTACGGCAAGGAGTTCGACCCCTCCGTCACCTCCCGCCGCGTCCTCGTCCCCTTCGTCGTCGACTCGTTCGGCGCGTTGGGAGGCTCCGCGCTCACCGCCCTCAAGCAGCTCATCCCACACTATGGGCGCCGCATGGGCTTTTCACACGCCGTCGCTAGCCGGATCGTACGTGGCCGCATCTCCACGACCGTCGTCAAGGAGATCGCCATGATTGCGGCCCGCGTCTAAGCGGCTGTGTGCTCCGCCAAAATTTGCTTCGAGCCAAGTGCTCGGGCCAGCTGAATGTTTTTAGTGGCTACACCACATAACATCCAACTTGCTTAGTTGTATCCGAAGGGATTTTTTGAACAGCTGTGAACAAAAAAAAAATT
>CANRNE010000056.1 GCA_947631925.1 uncultured Clostridia bacterium | reverse complement strand
GCGAAGAGTGAGCGCATTCGCCGCGCGAACGATGACCGAGGGCAGGGCTCTACCTGCCCGAGAGAGCTGTCGAGCATAGCGAGACTGAGGTGGGGCGCATTCTAAATTCGTCATGCTGAGCCGCCGCTTCGCGGCGAGTCGAAGCATATCCGCATTCCCCCATCGCCCGACAGCTTATTTTATGCGGGGCAAAAGCCTCGTCATGCGCGGCTCTTGAGGTGGGCGAGCGCGGCATACACCGCGACGGACCCCTCCCCCGCCGCCTTGACATAGCGGTACGGTCTCCCCGTCACGTCCCCGGCGGCAAACAGTCCCGCGACGTTCGTCGAGCCGTCTTTGTTCGTGCAGATGTGCACGCCGTCCGTCTGAAGGCCGCGAAAGAGCGCTTGGGGCGGGGTGCTCTCCCGAAGAAAGAAGACGCCGTCGACGGGCACTTCCCCCTCTGCGCAGACGAGGCGGGAGACGCTCTCTTCCCCCTCCACGCGGACGGGGCGCATGGGGACGACTTCCACATTCTCCCCTTTAGGGAGAACGCCGCGGTAGAGACAGAAACAGAGCAACTTTTTTGCAAATTTTGCGAGATATTCCGCCTCGGAAACAAACCGCTCCGAAAAGAGCACCGCCGCGACCGTCTTGCCGCGATAAAGCGCACCGTCACAGACGGCACAGTAGCTCACGCCGCGGCCGAGAAATTCCCGCTCCCCCGCAAAGAGCCCGCCGCGCTCCACCCCCGTCGCAAGGATGACGGTGCGGGCGGAATAGGTGTACTCCCCCGCCGTGAGAAGGAAATTTTCCCCCGAGGGGTAGATGCCGTCCACGCGGGCAGGGGTGAGGATGACGCCCTCGTTTTGCCGCTGGGCCTCGAGCAGGTCGCAAAATTCGCGCCCGCTGCCCATGACCGCGGGATAGTCGGTGACGCGCTCCGCCTTTCTCAGGGCGCCGAAGCCCTCTTCCCCTAGCCAAAGACTGTCGAGAAGCAGCGTTTTGGCGGTGAGCGCCGCGGAAAATCCCGCAATCCCCCCGCCGACGATTGCAACGTCATAGAGATGAGACTCTTCCATACAAAAATATTATACCCGATTTTTTGATTCGAGTCAAGGGAAACGGCCAAGTCGCACAAAAAGCAATGTGCAAAATTTGCAAATTGCAAATTCGGACAAATCCGTCGCCTTTTACAGCCTCGACGTCATTATCTCCGTCGGCTACCGCGTGAAATCCATCCGCGGCACACAGTTCCGTATTTGGGCGAACCGTGTCCTCAAAGAATACATGATTAAGGGTTTCGCGCTCAACGATGACCTCTTGAAAAAGGCGGGGGGCGGCGACTATTTCAAGGAACTCCTCGCGCGAATCCGTGATATCCGTTCCTCCGAGCGCGTGTTTTATCGGCAGGTCCTCGATATCTACGCCACGAGTATAGATTACAAAAAAGATGCGGAGGAGAGCATACAGACGAGCTGATTTTGGAAGCCCTTAAGAATGGCTGTGCTTTTACCACTCCACAGGAGGGGCAAATGCTAATCAATATGACAGGCGTTTCAATTAGCGCCAAACCCCGCCGCGACGGACGCTATCAGGGTTATGTCCTGCGTGACGGGCAAAAAAGATACCTCTACGGCCGCAGCCGTGCAGAGGTGGCGGAGAAAATCCGACAATGTATTCAGGAGGGTACCGAACCGAAAAAAAGAAAAAAGGAAAGGAAACGCGTCCCGACATTCGGGGAATTTTATGAAAAATGGATATCGCTCTATAAAGAGCCGACTCTGAAGGTGAAGTCGCTGCGTAGCATCCGCGATACAATCAAGCCCGCCCTTGCGCGGTTCGGCGACACTCCGCTCGACAAAATCTCCGCTGACGACCTGCAGGCGTTCCTCATCTCGATGAAGTCCACGCGCTCGCGCGATATCTGCTTTTCCACCGTCCGACAGATGTACGAGAAGGCGATTGCCTCGGAAACCGTCAAGAAAAACCCGTGCGACGCCGTCGAACTCAAGAAACATGTCTACAAGAAACAGAAGGCCCTGTCGCGGGAAGAAGAAGCGCGCTTCCTCGAAGCCGCGAAGGACTCCCCCCACTTTTTCTTGTTCCGCTTCTTGCTCGCTACGGGACTTCGCATCGGCGAGGCGCTCGCACTCCGCGTGGAGGACATCACGGAAGGCGGCATCTCCGTGACGAAGGACGTCGTCTTCGAGAAGGGAGTCCGCATCGAGCAGGATATCCCGAAGACAGACGCAGGACGCCGCGTTGTCCCAATCTCCGACAGCTTGAGAAGCGCCGTCCTCGACGGGAAGGACACGCTCGTATTCCCGACAACCTATAATGCCGCAAAATGCGCGATTGACCGCATCTCACGAAGTACCGGAATCAAGGTGACGCTGCACATCCTCCGTCATACCTACGCGACGCGTCTCTCGCAGGCGCGGCTTCCGCCCAAGGCGCGACAATATTTTATGGGCCATGAGGATGAACGAATGACTGACGGGGTCTACAGCGACCTGCAATCGGAAGACATCGAAAAGGCTGCGAAAATCGTCCGCGAGCTCTTCCAATGACACCAAGAATCTTGCATTTTGACACTTTTTTTGACACTTTTTGCGCCTGTTTTTTATAATTTATTGAATGAATGAGGCGCTTGCAAAAAATAAAAAACCCTATATGTTGGTCAACTCTTCATAATCAACACAACATATAGGGCATCTTGGTGGGAACGACAGAACTCGAATCTGTGACCTCTTGCATGTCAAGCAAGCGCTCTAACCAACTGAGCTACGCCCCCATAGGCAACGGTGATATCATACAACAAATCGCAAGGGTTGTCAAGCATTTCTGCACGCAAAACGAGATTTTTTGTTATTTTTTCCGCGGGAAGATGGTACCGAGCACCCCTTTCTCCTCTTCGTTGAGTTTGGAGAGGTCGACGGCGTACGCGGTGACGCTGTTCGGATAGAGCAGAAGAAGGTTCTCGACGTAGCGGAACTGCGCAAGGTCCTTGTAGAAGAGCTTGACCATGGAAATCTCCTCGCCGCAGCGAAGGGAACGGATGACGACGGCGGAGGAATAGAACTCGAAGTAGTTGATGGTCGCGAGCTGCCCCGCCTCCTTTTCGCGGTTCTTCGCCGTCACGAGAAGGACGATGCCGCCGACAAGCAAGATGCCGCCGACAAGCAGCATGACCCACTCCCCCGCCTTTGCCGCAACGGAGACCGTGAGGGTGCCGTTTTCCTCGAGCGTTTCGAGCGCGGTGGCGAGCGCAATGTAGCCGCAAACGAGCACGCCGCCGAGCACGGTGAAGGCTATTGCGAGGCGTTTGAGCACCTTGTTGACGCGCGCCTGCAGGGCGGAATTGTTCTCCACTGAAGTGCAAATCAGCGGTTTTTCTTCGTTTTTTTCAATTTTTTCATCAATTATGTCTGACATAGTACTATGCAAAACCTTTATTTTATGGATGCGGATATGCTTCGACTCGCCGCGATGCGGCGGCTCAGCATGACGAATTTAGAATGCGCCCCACCTCAGTCTCGC
>CANRNE010000055.1 GCA_947631925.1 uncultured Clostridia bacterium | reverse complement strand
AAGGAGGTGTTCAGCATGACCATTCCGACCATCGACCTGCCCCTCACCGGGGCGAACATAACGAGACTCCGCAAAGCCGCGGGCCTCTCGGTCCGGGACCTGCAGGCCGTCTTCGGCTTCAGCACGCCCCAGGCTATTTACAAGTGGCAAAACGGGGCGACCCTGCCGACGGTAGACAATCTCATCGTACTCGCGGCGCTGCTCAACGTAAAAATCGACGACATCCTCGTCATCCACACTGCGGCGACCCCAGTCGTTGCGTAGGGCAGGGGAGACCCTGCCCATATGGCCCGGTCGTCTAACAGGTCAGGACGCCAGCCTCTCAAGCTGGAAATTACGGGTTCGATCCCCGTTGGCGTCACCATAAGGAACCGCAGCTCAGCAGGTAGAGCGCCTGGTTGAAGCCCAGGGTGTCGCTGGTTCAATTCCGGCCGGTTCCACCACATGGGTCAGCAGCGCAGCGGACTGTAAATCCGTGACACGAGAAACACCGAAAGCGCAGTCCTTCCTGACCCATCAAAAAGCACTGAAAATACGGGAAATCTTTGTATCTTCAGTGCTTTTGTGCTATAATCGCCCTACACCATAAAGAGTACGCGAGGGACAGCCCCTAAGACCGTACACCAACCTGCCGGAGGGTAGGGTGGTAAAGGCTGAACGATGGTTGGTATAGCGACTGAGCGCCTGCCGTGACGATGGGCGCTTTTGTTGCGCTCTCCGTGGTGAAAAAATGGAGGCGCAACCGATGCACACAAAGAAATTCGCGGTCATGAACGTCATCGGCAACGACGAGATCGTCCTGAAAGCCTTCGAGCAGGACGAAAAGGAGCGGGCCATCACCTACGGGGAGGAGGTCATCAAAGGCGACTTCAACACTTTCAGCCGGCCCTTTGGCATAAGTGGTTAAAACTCATAAAACGCATTTGGCTAAAACCATCGGAGGGAGGGGAGTTCGAGGGGAATCGTCCGGGTCTCGTCTCGAATTTAATTGTTCTTCTTCTGCACCGAATTCCCCTCCCACAAATCTTCATTACCCACCAAAAAGTTCCACACATCAATATGTTTCCAGCATCAATGAGTGAGAGCCTTCTCAAATACTAGATTCGGAAAAGTGCTCTGCACCTTTCCGCCCGATTCTCACCTCCCGGTTCTTGACGTATGTTGTCAAATGTGCTATAAAGGTGCTGTCAAACAAAACTAATCCGCCACGTTTCGAAGGGCAGTTGGTGGGAAAACAGGAGGTTATAAACATGAATGACAAAATCAAAAATCAGCTAGTAAAGCTCGCCCACGAAGCAGGCGTAGAGGCGAAAGAAATCAATGAGGAAGAGGCAAAGTGCGAGCTGAGAGACGGCACTATTGGACTGAAACCCGGCTGCTTTAGCGAAACGGACAGCAAGGGCGATTCCCATTATTATACCATCGAAGATGACCTTTTGGAGGAAAACATCGATATAACGAACCTGGTTATAAACATCAAAAAGCTCAATGCGCTTACCATTATCAAGTGGTGCGTCGTATTCTTTACTGTCCTCACCATTATAGGGCTTATTGGTGAACTGATTTATGTCGTGCGGCTTGCCGACGTCTTCAACGCGCTGTAAGGTTTGTTTTAATTCGGCAATATGTAAAATTGCATTAAGATCCATCGGAGGGAGGTGAGTTCAAGGGGGACCATCAGGATATCTCCTCGAATTTAAATTGCGGGATTTGAACCCACGGTCTCGACATCCCAAACCGTAGCAGATTACTTTTTTGCTTGATAAACAGCCCTTTTTGACCCTTTCCGCTACGTTTCAGTTACTCTCCAGCGCTCTTACCTCCACTGTTTCCGTGTGCTCCGAACGCCGTTATGGTCGGTAATGTGGTCAGCGCCCCTTTCCACCAGGGAAAGGGGCGCAAAATTTACAGGGCCTTATCTAAAAGAGGGGATTAGCGGACTCCATGTATCGCAGGACGCTTTTCGCGGTGGCGAGGCTCACCTTGCCGCAGGCGTTATTTTTGAGCCAGGCGTTGATGTTTGCGTTGTCAAGCTTCAGGTCCTTGCAGACCCGGTAGGTGGAGACGGATTTTTCCGCTTGCAGCCGGAGGACCTTCTGGCAGATCAGCGCCTTCATCCTGTCGTCCCTGAGATGCGCGTCCCGGACGCTCTCGTAGCTGCGCCAGACCTTGAGGTATTCTTCAGGCAACTCTGCGCTCTGCTCCTTCAAAGCCGCGAGCAACCCGTCCGTATCGAATTTCCGGGATAGCTCCGCGTACTCATCAAAGAGCGACGTCCCACGGACTTCCCGGAGCAGCATATCCGTTCTGCCCGTGACCGCCGCGTATAGATACAGCGGCGCCCGAAGCCGCACATTCCCCACAGCCTCCCGCGCCAGCGCCCTTATCGAGCATCAATCCGCTTCCGTGAGAGACATCACGTATTCAGATAAAAAGCCCTTGAACGTCAACTCCCGCAAGGGTGGAACCTCCTCTCAATAATCATACGATGCGGATTATACTCTCAGTACCATTCACTCTGTGTTCCTGCCCATTGCTTTTGCCACTCATCCTCATTCACAACCGCATCAAACACCGGCTCAAGGAAAGTCTGAATTTCTGCAATGACTACTGAAAATTCAAGCGTGTCATCTTTTATGTTTTTCAAGAAGTAACTCCACCGTTTCTGCATAGCCTCGTCGTCGGAAAGCGCGGCAATACGCGGGAAGCTGTCTCTATCGTAGGGCGTGCCACGGTTCTGCAAGGTTTCAATGATCGCTTTTTGCAGCCTTGCGCCGTCAAAGTCAAAGGTTCTTGCCAGATAATATATATCGTAAAAATCTTTCATGCGGCTTGTCAGCTCAAAGCGCTGCAGGATAGCGTCAAACTTTTCGGCTATGGTGCTTTCAAGGGAATAGGTGTTGATCACGGGCGCTTCAAAGTCGGGAAGCTGTGTTTGGATAGTGCGCTGTTCCGCTTTGGGTACGATTACATCGCCTACGCCGATGTCCACATTAAAAGGTACGCGGACATTTTTGATTTGCCCAATGATCTGTGCGCTGATCCCGTGGTATTTCCTCTGCGGAGAGATTTCCTCAAATCCTTTGGCGGTCATAAAAATATAGTCGTTGCCGGTTGGAGTGGCAAGAATCTTCTCAATCAGCTCCTTCACATCTTCTACGGAATTTGAAAGGCCGCGCAGAAGGAAATCCGCATCAATGGTCGCCCGGCTTTCAAAGTTGGTCAGCGTATAGATGAACAGACCGCCTTTCAGTATCAGAAACTCGGCATATTCGGATTTAGATAGCTTCCTTAAAAACTCCTCCTGCACAAAAAGCTGCAAGCATTGCTGATAGCTGATGTCGGACGCTTTGGCTTTGTTCCGGAGCTTGTCAAGAACCGATGCCGCCTGATCTGCCATTACAACCACACCCCAATCAATTCCTGCGCTCTTTTCTGTACACGCAGTTCCTTTGCGTATCGCATGAGATTGGGAATGTTTTTCTTTGTATCCTTCACATATCCCTGAATTGCCTTGTTGAAAA
>CANRNE010000054.1 GCA_947631925.1 uncultured Clostridia bacterium | reverse complement strand
GCCTTCGCCGCCATCTCGCTGCGCCCCCTTCATACGATGCCTCCCGCGCACCGTCGTCCCTGTCTCCCTCAAGCTCCGCCTACTCCACATGCCGCTCGGAATCGCCCGTCCCCTCGCTCCCGTCCCAATCCCAAGACAGCGTCCCCGCCAGCCAACTTCTCGAGGCCCACCTCTCCGCCCTTTCCCTCTTTTCTCACCAGTTGTCCGGATCTACCACCATCCGCCCGAAGAGGGTTATGTCGCTCCTTGACACGCAAAACGGCACAGCGGAGGTCCTCCTCGTCCTCCGCTCCGGCCAACGCGAGGCGCGCCTCATCGTCACCAAAGTCCCCGACCCAGAAGCTGAGAAGAAGGGATTTTACACCGTGCGGGCACGCGACGCCGACACCGGCCGCCCCGTCCCAGAGCTCACGCAATTCCCCTCGCTGACTAAGCCCTTCGATATCGTCACTGCAGCCTCGTTGGTCAGCTCCACATCCCCGAAGCGTGCCCGCGACTCCCCCGATCCCCGTACGAGCGAAGAGCGTAGCCAGTCCGACGACGCGAAAGCCGCCTCCGCCGAACGAGAGGGGACACCCGAAACGGCGCCCAAGAAGAAAGAGGCAAAGCCAGAAAAGAAAACCGCCCCCACCACTCCCTCGGACAGCGTCGCCTCCATCTCCAGCGAGTCGTTTGTCTGCTCCTCTGGCAACCGCAGCGTCAGCCTTCACTCCCAGCCCAGACACGCCGGCACCGATACCGCTCGTACGTGCACACCCCCTCCGCGTCCGGATGCTCGAGAGGAAACAGTCGACGACAACGCGACCGACGCTCCCGCACCTCCGCCGCAAGCAGCGAACGCACCCGTCACATCACTCCTCAACCCGCAGGCCCCGCCCTTCGTCGACATTCCCCACATTGCCCGCGTATCGCGCCTTCCGAAGGGGCAGAAGAAGGCTTGGGCCGCGAGCATCTCTGCCATCATTGCCACGTACACGCGCACCTCGCCGGCTGGTCGAACAGACATCATCCGCAGACTCCTCAAAGCCCCCGAGGTCCTCCTCCCCCAGTCCGCTACCTCACTAAACCGCAGGAAGGTCAACAATGTCAATGATGCCGATATCGACGCCGCTCTGCCACTGCCACCCCTCCCACGCCGCTCAGTCTCCCCCGAAGTCGCAGCCCGTCGACGAGCGGTCGAGTTGTGCACCCACGGGAAACTCGGTAAGGCGGTCCAGGTGCTTCTCCTGCCTGTGCACCAACCGGTACCTCGAGACGTCCTCGTCCCGAAGCTGCAGGAGCTCCACCCACCTCGCAGCGACTCCCTCCCGATCAACCCAAGGCCGAGCACCACGAAGACGGAGCTCACAACCCCGGACATCCTCCGCGCGGTCTCTTCGATGTGCCAGCTCAAGGCGGCTGGCCCCTCCGGATGGACAGAAGAGCTGGTCCGTGACGCCATCACCGAGGAGAATGAGCACACGTGGCTCTGCATCTTTGAGGACATTGTGTTCTCCACCCTCGGGGAGGACGCCTGGCGCCCGCTCCGACGCGGCACTCTCCGTGGCATCCCCAAGCCGCTCCCAGACATCCGCCCCATTGCTGTCGGCGAGACGTTCGTGAAGATCGCCTGGAAACTCCTCATCGAGTCCTACCCGCACGTCCGAGACACCGAGGCGGTGGGCAGCCAGCAGTTTGCGTTCCGGCCCGCAGGGACTGAGCTCATCATCCACAGTGTCCGAAAGTTTGTCCGCTTGGGCACTCCGGACGGTTGCGTCATCCTCGTCGACTGCAAGAACGCGTTCAACGCCACCAAACGCAGCGCCGCTTTTGCCCGCATTAACACCGAGGACAGATTCGCTGTGCTTCGCGAGCCGTTTCGCAACCTGTACAGCACCCCCGGTGAGCTCCTTGTGGCGGTCGACGACGACGGCCCTACCCCAATCATCATGAGCAACGAAGGCGTCCGACAGGGCGATGTCCTTGGCCCACTTCTCTTCTGCATCGCCCTCAAGCCGGTGCTCGACGCGCTCAACGCCGCCGTCCGCAAGCAGTTCGGGGCTCGGGCCGAGTCGCTGGGCGTCTATGCGTACATGGACGACATCACACTGACTGGGCCCACTGACGTCTGCTGCTTTGCGTTCCAGACCCTCCAGCCCCTTCTGCTCTCCGAACTCGGCCTCGTTGTGAATGCGAAGAAGACGGTCACCAACTCCCATCCGGTGCTAGCCTCCTTCCCCGACTTCGCCTTCGATGAGTGCCCCCGCCTCCTTGGCGGCTATGTTGGGTCCAAGGACGCGGAGATGCTCAAGCTGTCCAAGCTGCCCTCCAAGCACGAGATCCTCTTTGAGCGCCTGGCCTACCTCCTGCCGCCCATCGCCTACAAGCTCCTCACCGTCTGCGGCGCCCCTCGCTGGGGCCACCTGATCAGGTCGCACGAACCGGACGTCTCCGAGGCGTCCACTAACACCTTTACGAACATGATGTTCGCGTGCGCCGCCGAGATCCTTGGCATCCAGGCGAACGAGCTCTCGGACGAAGTGATCGCGCAGCTTGGCCTCCCTGTGCGCATGGGCGGATGCGGCCTGACGAACTGGTCGCTCCTCCGCAAGATTGCCTACGACTGCAGCGTTGCGGGAGCCACCAAGCAGCAGAGCATCCAGACGCAGGCGTTCCACGAGACGCGCATCGCTGGGTGGAAGTCGACAAACCCGGACTTTGCGAAGCACCTCGAGAACTGCACGCCGCGCATGGCCTCGTACTGGCTCAACTCCCCCATCTCCTTCGGCGCTCTCCAGTCGTCGCAGTTCTCCCTCTCCCTCCTCCTCCGCCTTCGTTGGCAAAACAAGTCTGCGCAGCCTGCCACCGTGGCCTGCAAGTGCGGCTTCCCTCACGTCAACAGCCTTGACACATTCCCCCGGGATATCCTTATCCACCAGTTAGGCTGCTCGAACTTTGGAGGCCCCACCGACAGGCACCACTACGTGGTGAGGACTCTGCAGGCACTACTGCTGAGCTGCAACTTCAACGCTCAGCTCGAGACACCCCTCGGCCCAGGCAAGCGGATGGACATCCGTGCCGAGAGGGACGCCCTTCGCCTGTACATCGACGTCACGGTCGCCAACGCGGAGTGTCGTTCCCACCGCAACAAGAGCTTCGACAAGCTCTTCGCGGAGAAGGACGCCGCCAAGCACAAGGCCTACAAGGAGGCCGCCGCCGCCGATGGATACACCCTCCACACGTTCTTCATTGACACGTTTGGGAAGATGGACTCCAAGTCCCTTGAGCTCTTGAAGATGCTCTGGGCCATCACGCGTGACGACCCCCGTCAGGAGCGTGAGAAGCCCCTCCCTCTCTCCGAGGTTCTTGCCCCCTTCAGCGAAGCCATCGCCAAGGGTAACGCCCAATGCGTGTGGAAGGTGCACATGCTGAAGGCGTTTGGCATTGACACCTCGAAAGCCAAGTGGCGAAGGAAGGCCACAGGCCCTGCCCCCACCGAAGAGTCCCCATCCAGTGCCGCCGAGGGCAACGGCAGCGACGACACCGACGACACCTACGAATCCTCCTCCGTCGATGACGACAGCGCTGCCGCCA
>CANRNE010000053.1 GCA_947631925.1 uncultured Clostridia bacterium | reverse complement strand
GACGGAGGTCCAGTCACGCCGGAGCAGCTCATAGCCTGGTTGACGGCGCGACTCAGGAACGGCGAAAGCGTCTCTAAGTCGAAGATCGGTTAGCTGTATAAACGGGTCATTGCCCGTATATGCTCCGCCAGTCACGCACTCCCCTGCCATGGTTTATAGAAATGCCGCGGAAAGCTTCCGCGGTATTTCTTTTTGCGAGGGTCAGTTCAAGGAGGTCCGGGTTCTTGCTGTGGGTGCTCAGCGGATGGGATAGGGATCGATGGCTTATTTCCGGAGGAACATTTTGCGCTCATCGTCAGTGAGACGCGCACCGGTGACCTTGATGGACTCGGACAGAATCTCTTCGAGCTTCTCGTCCACAATGGTGTTGATGCGCAGCAACACCTGCTTTTTGATGGCTGCGTGTTTGAGTTCGTAGACAGCGGTGCTGTGGGCGTCATCCTCAAGGACGACGCTGGTGGGGCTGTCTATGGCGAGGTCGGGGTCTGTAAGGAGCGCGATGGTCTTCTTGTTCGGGAGCTGCGCCGCGAGCGCTGCGGTGTTGTCCCCGGCGGCAAGAAGCACGGTACCTGAGGCGTACTTGCCGCACACCTCCGCAGTCAGGGGCTCGTAGATGTACTCAACGGGCACGAGGACGCAGCTCCTCAGGTGTTCCCAGGTGGGAGAAGTATTCTCGTCGCAGAACAGCCGGATCGGCCCCAGCTTCGCCGCATCCGTGTCTGGCAGCGCTTCCAGGAACGAGACAAAGCGGAATGGATCCGTCTTGCCGCAATCCACGAACATAGCCGCCTTTCTTGCGCCTGCCAAGAAGCCGTGAACGGTCTGAACGGACTCTGGGGCGTCCATTGGGAGCTTTTCGCTGGGGAAAAAACTGTCCCTGTTCTTGAGGTACAGCGCACGAAGGAAATCCTCGTCACCGGATATGAGTTCCTCCCACTTCCAGGGCATGTCCGGCCAGTAAAGGTAGCCGTCCGCTGTGAAGGCTCCCTTAGCCAGCGTCTCGTCCACTTGTTCATCCGTCACGCCTGGGACTACGAACAGATCGCGGATGTAGTCCCACTTGACATTGGGAAAGAGCTTGGCGCAATCGTCGATGCAGTCATCCATGATCCTGTTCAAAGTTCCGTGGACCCAATCCCATTCCTCAAAGACATCGTCAATGAAGCCATTCCGAAGCTGGCTCAACTCCCGCATAATGCGCGCGCACTTGAACTTGCGGAGCTCCGTGTCCGTGTCCTCAAGGGTTTCTCCGCCCATGAGGAAAAGAATTTTTGCCACTACCTCACAGGGGTCTTTGAAATCATCAAACTCTTTCATGATGATCTCCTTCCCGCGGTGTGCAGTCCGCAATTATACAGCTTCTTTCGAAGCCGGACAAACCTGCACATAATCATAAATTTGTTTGTCATATCGTTATACGAAAAAACTCGAAAGGAGATATCATTTTTCGAATATTTTTTTTCGAATTTTCAATTATTTTTGAAAAGTAGTCTGCTGTGACCGATATTCCGTTTTCTTCATCGTCCCAAGAATTATCTTTCGGGACGTTATCAAAAAATGAGTCAAAAGGAGCTTCTCGCAAGAACCATTCCGTCCGGAAGATCATCCGCTTGAGCCGGCACAAGAGAAAGCTTGAGTTGAAACAGCTCCGTAACGTGGAAAAAACATCAAAAATCTGGCAGGAAGGAAATATCCTCCCTGCCAGAAGCAAATTGTATGGGCAATTATCTTTTTATCTCAACCACTACCCTGCCGTCATCCTGAATGACCATCTTCAATGCCTTTATGATGTCATACGGGCTTTCAATACCGAGTTATCGTCCGTGCCGGGCGCACCCCCGCGGAAAGCTCTTCCGGCGGAATATCTCTATAATCTCCCAATCAAAACACACCTGCCACAAACAGTTTTTTAAACATCATTCTGCATTGTTCCTTCCGATGGAAATCGTCCATCAATAGAGTTCAGAAAAAAAGCGTATGTAGAAACAAATCCTCAAATCTATCAAGGGGATTTGTTTCTGCTGTTTTTTTACAATGAACACGATAAATAGGCTTGACGGGAAATGAGGCTATGCTTTGCTCCATCGTAAGCAGGATATTGCGTTCTTTGTTGAAAATCCAGCTGGACAGGCATGACAAGTTGTGGTAAACTTTGATTTACCGCACTTTGGCTGCTTTTTTTGAGAGGAGCTAAATCTATAAATGTTTGCGGAGTTCCCAGAAATCATGAGTGTGTTGGATGTCGCAAAGGCACTTGGCATTGGAAAGAACGTGGCCTATGCATTGATTCATGACGGTTCGATCGGGGCAAAGTTTATTGGGAGGAAAATTATTGTTCCTAAAATTTGCCTGATCGATTATGTGCTGTCGGCACTAAAAAACATGGATGCTTGTAATGGTAGACAATCTTCCCTGTCTGAAAGGAGTACAGTATGACAGGCAGTCTACAGATTAAGAACAATACATATTACATGGTGCTGAACGAAGTAAAAAACGGTCAGCGAAAGCAAAAATGGATATCAACGCAACTGCCCGTCAAGGGCAACAAGCGCAAGGCGGAAGCACTGTTGGAAGAGACCTTGTTCAGTTACAAAACCCAAGAACAGCAAGTTCCCCCTATTCAAACCCAAAGCGAAACCAAGGGCATACTTGTTACCGACCTGATCCAGGATTGGTATCAGATTGCCAAGAATAAGGTGGATTTAAATACATATGAAAGTTATGTGCTGATCTCAGAAACACTTATCATTCCATATTTCAAGCAGCTTGGGTTGACGGTAAACGACATGACGGTCGAAACTCTTCAGAAGTTTTTTGATGATAAATTCGACCACGGACGGGCAGACAGAAAAGGCGGCGTTTCTCCTTCGTATCTCCGCCAATTTCGAAACATCCTCAAGCAGTCATTGGACGAAGCCGTAAAGCAGGGACTTATTCCGGTCAATCCATGTCAGTTTGTAAAGCTGCCGCGGAAAGACAGACCGAAAGTCCGCTTTTACAGCCCCGCGCAGGTAAAGGCGCTGTTAGAGGCGGCAAAGGGCGATCCGTTGTACAATCTCATCCGGTTAACTGTTCTGTTTGGACTTCGGCGCAGCGAAGTTCTGGGGCTTCAATGGGATGCCGTAGATTTTGACGCTAAACGCTTTACCATTCGCAGTGTTGTGACAGGTGTGACAACAATATATGAGAAGGATAAGCCCAAAACGGCGGCGAGCAGGCGTTCGTTTGCTTTGACGCCTGTCGCAAGAGAGATCTTCGAAGAGGTGAAGAGAGAGGAAACTGAAAACAGGAGGCTTTTTGGTTCTTCATACATTGAAAACTCGTATGTTTTCAAACAGGCAAACGGAGAGCCATTCAAGGTCCGCTATGTATCAAATCATTTTTCACGACTTTTGAAAAATAACGGATTACCTCATATTCGTTTCCATGATTTGCGTCACACTTGCGCAAGTCTCCTCTTGAGCAACAGCGCTTCTCTCAAGGACGTACAGGACTACCTGGGCCACTCGGATATTCAAATGACCGCAAACATATACGGCCATTTGGATTCATCGAGGAAGGAAACGTTGACAAACGACATTTCTCGGTTGATCGGTTAGCGCGGAGCTTTGCGTTA
>CANRNE010000052.1 GCA_947631925.1 uncultured Clostridia bacterium | reverse complement strand
TTTTTATCTCGGACGCGACAAGTTCGGAAGTAATATTATAGTTGACTTCGACAAGCGTTCGGACGATAAAACCAATGCAAACGCGCTTATTCTCGGCAATTCGGGTCAAGGCAAATCCTATTTGTTAAAGCTGATTTTGACAAACCTGCGCGAAAGCGAGAGAGATAATTTTGGACTTGCTTTTTTCTGTAAAGTGTGGTATACTGTATAAAAAGGGGCGGTCGGAATGAGCAATAAAGTCTATACCATTGCCGAAATTAAAGGTTTTATTCTCCCTATTGCGATAAAATATGGCGTAGAACGCGTATATCTGTTCGGACCATATGCAAGAGGGTGCGCTACTGCGGATAGTGACATTGACTTGCGTATTGACAAAGGCAAACTGCGCGGTCTGTTCGCTCTCAGCGGTATGCGGTTGGATATTTGCGGGGCGCTTGACAAGGAAGTGGATCTGCTTACAACAAACAGTCTGGACAAGGACTTCTTAGACAGAATTCATGGTGAAGAGGTGCTGATTTACAACATGAATTGCTGAATTTTATGGACTTAAATAAAGTTTTATGCTCGACCGAACAGTCGGGCATTTTCTTTTGAAAGGAGAAAAATGGTAGTCCCACCGATAGTAATAAAACTCGCCGCAGCAGCCGCAAGTGACAAGCGGACGTGGAAAATATTAGCCGTGTTGATAGCAGCGGCGTTAATGCCGATGATACTCGCGCTTGCCGTTTTAGCGTCGGTTTTTGCGGGGATTTCGGGCGAGAACAAAACGCTCCTCGATTACAGTTTCAAAAACGCCCGTATGCCGTACAGCTTTACGACCGAGCAGAAAAACGCGATAGAAAATATGCGCGGACAGCTTGAAAAGCTGAACGACATAATGGAAAAATCCGACTTAAGCCTTGACGAAAACCTCGTCAGGGCTGTTTTTTATTGCTTGAATTTCGGCAATGAAAGGAGAAATGCATATGAAAGTTGTCGTGGTTGTAGAGCCGAATAAGCCCGCATACATCAAGGAAATTGACAGCGGTTTAAAGTCCATGCAGTCGATAGTCGGAGGACTGCTTGAACCGATATATTTTCTGAATGAACGCGGTGTGGTAATGGTCGGGAACGAGGAAGCGAAACTCATAGGTCTGCCCGGAAACCGCCGTTTTCTTGAGGGAATTGTTGCGGGAACGTTCTTTATCTGCGGAGATAACGGCGAGGATTTCTGTTCGCTTTCGGACGAGCAATGCAATGAATATGCTGAACTTTTCAAAGTACCGCACGATATTACTCAGGAAGAAGTCGAACAAGATTTAGCGATAACTATTTTAGGAATTTAGGGGGAATTTGTATGAAAAACACCGTGAAAATATCTATGGACGATGATAAAATTTCTGCATTGAAAATGTATTTGGAGCAGAAAAACACATCGCTTGACGAGGAACTTTCGCGTTACGCCGAGCAGCTTTACGGCAAAACAGTACCTCAGAATGTGCGGGAGTTTATTGAAATTTCCGCAAAACAGAAAAGTTCTCAAAAACCGAAATCTTCCGCAGCAAGACCGACAAATCTGCCGTGACCGATTTTAATGCGGTTGTCGCGGTTTTTCCGAGGTCTTTACGCAAAGGTCGGGTAAATTTTACCTCCGAGCCGTTCCCGCGCCGATTTAGGGCAATTTTCGCGGAGTTCGCGAAACGGCTCCGCAAGCAGCGCGAGGGCGGTTCGGGGGTATGATTTTGATGCAAGTTAAAGGGACGGGGTCGTCCCGTTCACAGCGGACGGGCAAAGCCCGCCGTAATGCGAAATTTGAAGATAAAAGAAAGGGGTTGTGAAATGGAGAAATCCAAAAATTCGGAGTTGCAAGGTGCGAAAAATGCGGCGGTTGAGCGAAATTCAGAGGGGTTCTCAAACAAAATAAAGTTCCCTCTTTGGCTCTACCCCGAAACAATGGAGGAAGTGAACTGCACATTTACGGACGACAATTGTAGTTTGCACATACAATCGCAAGCGAATTTAAACTATCCAGAAGCACCGTTAAACGCGCTCTCTCCGATCTTGAAAAAGCGCAGTACATTCGGCATGAACGCAGATACAGACAATCGGACGGCAACTCTTCAAATTTGTATTTTGTTGAGCGACCGCCTTAATTTTTTTGTAAATAAATTCACTCACAAGGGGGAGATTCTGCCCTGTCGGTGAACTCAGGATAGGTTCACCATGAACCCACAAGGTTAAGTAAACAATTTAATTTTTTTATTTTGAAGAAAGGAAGTTTTATGTACATCAATTTTTCGGAAGATGATCTCTACCGCGCGAATTCCGCGGACTTAGTGTCTTACTTGGAACGGCATGGTGAACGTGTTCAGAAAGTCGGCTCGACCTACAAGTACATTTACACGGACGGTTCGGGAACGCATGACAGCGTTACAATTCACTGTGGGAAATGGTATGACCAAAAAACGGAAAGTTGAAAATGCTGTCGGTCAGCGTGCCGAACAAAAAGAAACGTCCGAGGAATCACCCTCGGACGAGCCGCTTCAAATGGGAGCAAATCTACAATAACTCCTTGGTTTTTATAGATTTGATAAATGACTTTTTAAGTTCCAGCGGTTTGTAGAAAAATGACGTTTCAGACTTGCTCAACCGTTTTTCGGATAATTTTATTGATAACAATTCAATTGTACAAATATAATCAGCGAGCTGCAGCAGACGGTACTCTGACGGAGATGCCTTTCTGAACTCCACATTAGATAAAAGCAAGTTGAAAATCGTATTCAAGACTAGATTTAATTCCTGCTGACCGTTATCGTAATATACTATGATCTTTTCAAATGACGAAAAGTATTCAAAATGATTGCTTATGTAGGCTTTTAGCATTTTGGAAAGCTGCGATGTCAACGCAAATTTATCGCCTGCCTCTTTGCGGTTGATTTTAATTGTCGTGTGCTGTATTGGAGTGTGAAGAAAAAATGTACGCATTATATAAATCAACTTTCGGCGCTCATCGATTGTCATATTGTGATAAGGATGTTCTCTACGGATAAGCGGTCCGGTATGAATATATTTCTGCTCCGTTGTAATATATGACAAAGCGTTTTCAAGCTCAGTTATTGGCTTGAAAATATCGTTTGACTGATTATGGAAAATAAGTGATACTAAATAATATGGCGAATTATTCTCCACTTTTCCAAAATCTCCCGATTCGTCAACGAAAATACTAAGTATACTCATTATTGCACTCCAAAAAAATGACGGGGAAGTGTCCCCGTCTGCGGTGGCCCAGATCAAAAGACCAAGCCAAGGCGCAGCAAGCTGCACCTTTATTATATTCTTATTATAGCATATTTATTCCGTAATGTCAAGTACTTTTTTTGAAAGAGAAGAAAATATGAATCAAACACAAATTCTGCTGCTTTGCTTATGCGGGGCAGTTTTTCTTGTAATCGCGGTGCTTGCCGCTGTCGGAAACTTATATTCCCTCAAGGGGATTCCGAACAAGCCCGTCGGCAACGGTCAGCACGGCACGGCGCGTTTTGCGACCAAAGGCGAGGTTGCCAAGACATACAAGCAAATCCCCTACACCCCACAATTATGGCGCGGCGGCGAGCGTTTGCCGAGCGTTGACGGGTTGATTGTAGGCTGTCAGGAAACGGCGACCGGCATGACTGCGCTTGTCGA
>CANRNE010000051.1 GCA_947631925.1 uncultured Clostridia bacterium | reverse complement strand
AAAAACGGAAACACAAACGGCTGCTCCGACTGCCGTCAAAGCTACGGCAGAGAAGAAGTCGAAAAAAAATTTTGAAATTTCAACCTCATATAAACCGACAAATATTTCTTTCGGTTCGGCGGGTCGGTTGGATATTGTTAGCGTTCATATCGGCGTTCCTCTGTACCTTGCCGATTTGTATGACGGAAACGTTCAAAGCATTGTGGACGCGCAGGACAGCGCGGCAATATTCATTTACAAGGACAAAAGACCGGTTATCGCAGACCACAACAATCAAGGTTTTTCCTCTTTAAAAAATGTTTCTGTCGGAGATACTGCGGTCATTTCAACGCCCGATGGGAGCAAAGACGAATATATCTGTACCCGCGTCTGCTGTGGCGGTCATAATATGGGGACATATCTTCTCGACGAATACGGAAACGATGTGGAAAACTGTTCGGCTGATTTGGTTATGTACACCTGTCAGGATTCATGGAGAAATATTGTACTTGTTTTTTGGCAGAGGGCAGAATAACAAAGTAAACAAAAAACCGTGATTTGTATGGTCGCGGTCTGTACATAGCCGTCCTGTGGGCGGCTTTAGGCAACACCGCATAATTATTGTCGTGCAGATGTGCCGAAAGATTTTTCGTCAGATTGTCAAAAGCGAGGAAGGAATACTGACGTATTTCAAGGAGCTTTTGGCAAAAATGACGGGAAATCTCGGTGCAGATGCGCGGCAAAGGCGTTAGCCGCTAATTGTGCGGTATTGCCTTATACAAAAAGGAGTGATTTGTATGGTTGTTATCATCACGGGACTTTAGTTGTTCCCAAAGAAAATTTTGCCGATAAAGGAGGTCATATGGAAAAAGGCGAACAGGTAACTCAGATACCGATTTCATTGATACGGGATTTTCCCGACCACCCGTACCGCGTCGTGGACGACGAAAGCATGGAGGAGCTTACTGCGAGCATAAAGGAACAGGGCTTGATAGAACCTGTGCTTTTGCGTCCCATCGGGGACGGACAGTATGAAATGGTATCGGGGCACAGAAGAAAACGGGCTTTTGAACTCGCGGGTATCGAAAAAATCCCGTCGAGGATCGTTGAGCTTACAAGAGATGAGGCAATTTTGGCAATGGTAGATTCCAATTTACAGCGGGAAGTCATTTTGCCGAGCGAAAAAGCCAAGGCGTACAAAATGAGATTGGACGCTATGAAAAGACAGGGACAGCGCACGGATTTAACTTCTGTGCCAGTGGCACAGAAGTCCGCTAAAACATCAAGAGAGCTTTTAGGTGAACAGGTTGGCGAAAGTCAGGATCAAATTCGCAGATATATCCGTCTTAACGAACTGATTCCCGAAATGCTTGAACTTGTTGACGAGGGAAAAATGGCGATGCGTCCCGCTGTTGAGATCTCATACTTTCCGAAAGACAGACAGGAGGATTTGTACGAAGCCATTCGGTACAATGACTGTACGCCGTCGCACGATCAGACGATACGCATGAGAAAAGCGTTAAACGGCGGCAGACTGACCAAGGAGGTCGTCGATACGATCATGGAAGAAGAAAAACCGAATCAGCGGGAAAAATCTCCGTTCCGTGATGAGCGTATAGCGAAACTCATTCCGAAGTCTGTCCCTGCGGAAAAGCATTGCGATTATGTTCTCAAGGCGTTGGACTTCTACAACAAATACAGACAGAGGAAAAGAGAGCAGGCAAGATGATTGTTTGCTCTCTTTTTTCATCTGAGAAAGGATCAAAAAAATGGAAATCAAAGCGGTAATTAAACAGAGATTCAACAGCGGAAAATCGGTCAAAGCATATGCCGATATTATCATCGACGGAGCTTTCGCCGTTCACGGTCTTGCCGTGATTGAAAAGGATTCGGAAACGCGCGTTTCCATGCCGCGCTCCCATTGGGTAAACAATAACGGCGAAAAACGCAGCCGTGTTATGTGCCACCCTGTATCGGCGGAAGCGTCCGAACAAATCAAAGAAGCCGTACTCGCGGCGTACAACAATAACTGAAAAACCAAAAATTACGGAGGTAAATCAATATGTTTAAAAAAATAGCAAAGAAAGCAAAACAGCTCGGTCAGAAAGCGAAGAACTTCGTTAAAGCCAAGATTCAGAAAATCAAAACCACGATCAAAACTGCGGAAATGATTATGAAGTGTCAGGCGCACCGCACGCTCGCGGGAACGAAAGCCGAAGCTTACGTCGATACCGGCGTAAAGATTCTGATCGCCGTCGTTATCGGCGCGCTTCTTCTCGGTCTGCTCTACGCGCTGTTTAACAATACGATCATGCCCTCTGTCAAGACAAAGGTCGAGGGGCTTTTTAACTACAACGGCACTTAATTATTCAATTTTCGGAGGTAAAACGATATGTTTAAAAAAATAGCGAACAAAGCAAAACAACTCGGTCAGAAAGCAAAGAAATTCGTAAAAGCCAAGATTCAAAAAATCAAAACCACGATCAAAACTGCGGAAATAATTATGAAATGTCAGGCGCACAGTGCGCTTGCGGGAACGAAAGCCGAAGCCTACGTCGATACCGGCGTAAAGATCCTGATCGCCGTCGTTATCGGCGCGCTTCTTCTTACGCTGCTCTATTCGCTGTTTAAAGGCACGATCATGCCGAAAGTTACCGAAAAGGTAGACGGCATTTTTAATTACGCGGGTTAATTCAACAGGAGGTAAATCAATATGTTTAAAAAAATAGCAAAGAAAGCAAAACAGCTCGGTCAGAAAGCGAAGAACTTCGTTAAAGCCAAGATTCAGGAAATCAAAACCACGATCAAAACTGCGGAAACGATTATGAGGTGTCAGGCGCACCGCGCGCTCGCGGGAACGAAAGCCGAAGCCTACGTCGATACCGGCGTGAAAATTCTGATCGCCGTCGTTATCGGCGCGCTTCTTCTCGGTCTGCTCTACACGCTGTTTAACTCGACCATCATGCCGAAAGTAACCGAAAAGGTCGGGGAACTTTTTAACTACAACGGCGGCTGATTCTAAGCTGTTGCTTAACACCTGAATTACGGGCGGGGCGGGCGACTGCTCCGCCTTTTGTTAAAAGGACTGAAATATATATGATAAAACCGCCGATTATTCTTCCGACCGCTTTCGGCTTTCATCTCCTGCTCATACTCCCGCTGATCGCGGCGGTCGTATTCATAACAAATATAATTCTGAAAAGAACGCCCGATTATCAAAAGGACAGCGGGATAAATAATCAGTGCATCTGCATTGCCGTTTTCGCTTCACTGTTTTTGTATATCCGTTTCGGACTGACAACAGAGCTTTTGAAAGGGCTGATGCTTTTCTTCATTTATCTTTATGCGTCCGTTTGTGATATTCGGACGAGAAACGTCGCGGACGCGGTATCCGTCTGTTTGATCTTACTCGGCTTTGTCGGTACAAAAGCGGTAAGTTGGATTTTCGGAACAGCCGCCGCATTGGTCGTCTTTTTGTTTATGCTCGACTGCGCGGTATTCTCCGGCAACAAAATCGGCGGCGCGGACGTAAAATTCATACCCGCTTCCGTGTTCGTTCTTGGAATATCAAAGGGGATTGCGGGACTTATCACCGGACTGCTTTTCGCCGTTATCGGAACGGCATTGCGGAATAAGATCAGAAAGACAAAGGATAAAACATTGCCGCTGATACCGTATTTGTCGGCGGGATTTTTCATAAGTTATTTCATTTAAAAAGGTGAATACTGATGAGAATAAAAATCTATCAAATCAATACGGAACGCGATTTGAACCGCGTTGCTTTTGAAAAATATGAGAATCTTCCGAAAATTCAAGGCTCTGAGAATTTGGAAAGCGGAAT
>CANRNE010000050.1 GCA_947631925.1 uncultured Clostridia bacterium | reverse complement strand
GGCAAATGCATTGAAAAAGCGTGTACATACAAAGCCGATTTCGTATACCGAGACAACGAGCTTAACCGCGAAATCGTCGAGGACGTTAAGGGCATGAGAACCGACGTTTATAAAATCAAACGGAAGCTTATGCTATATATGCGCGGTATCAGAATACATGAGATTTAAAAAAGCTTCCCGCCGGAACCGGGGAAGCAAGAAAGGAAACAATAATGAAAACAGATATTGAATCCGAAAAAATAGTAGCACAAAAAAATGAAAAAAGCAATATCAAATATTCGGATTTTTTAAATTCAAAGACTGTCGAGGCGACTGTCAGCGGGTTTGAAGTATCGGACGAAGATATATCGCCCGTATTGAAGTCTCACCAGCGCGAAGCCGTTAAATGGGCTGTTCGCGGCGGATGCAGGGCGCTGTTTGAGCGTTTCGGTCTCGGAAAGACGGTACAGGAGCTTGAATACTGCCGATTGATTACAAGCCGCGAGGACGGACAAGCTCTGATTGTATTACCCTTAGGCGTTCGGCAGGAGTTTGTACATGACGCTGTAGAGCTGCTTCATATTCAAAAGCCGGTATATGTCAGGAATATGAGCGAAATAAAAGAGACCCGCGCCCCGATTCTTTTGACGAATTATGAAAGGCTTCGCGACGGAGATATAAACCCCGAATACTTTACGGCCGTGTGTCTTGATGAAGCTTCGGTCTTGCGTTCATTTGGTTCAAAGACATATCAGACGTTTTTAAAAATATGCGAAAAAGTAAAATACAAGCTGGTCGCGACGGCGACGCCTGACCCAAACAAATACAAGGAGATAATACATTACGCGGGCTTTTTGGGCGTGATGGACACGGGACAGGCTCTTACAAGATTTTTTCAACGCGACAGTACAAAGGCGAACAATTTAACGCTTTACCCTCATAAAGAAGCTGAGTTTTGGCTTTGGGTATCTACATGGGCGTTGTTTTTGTCAAAGCTCTCCGATCTCGGTTTTGACGATACTGGCTACGATTTGCCGCCGATGGAAATACGTTATCACAAGCTGCCGTCCGTCGTCCGCAGGAAATGCGACCGTTTAACCGGTCAAATAGCTTTTGAAAACGACGCCGCCGAAAGTCTTTCATCGGCCGCGCACGAAAAAAGAGACAGCTTACCCGCGAGAATTTCAAAAATGAAAGAGCTTGTAGACGCAAGTCCCGATGATAATTTCATACTCTGGCATGACCTTGAAGATGAAAGACACGCTATTAAAAAAGTGCTGCCCGAAGCCGTCGAAGTCTACGGCTCACAAGATTTGGATATAAGAGAACAAAATGTTATAGATTTCTCCGAGGGAAAAATAAGACTTTTGGCGACAAAAAAAGAAATATCCGGTCAGGGCTGTAATTTCCAAAAGCATTGCCACAGAGCGATTTTTGTAGGTATTGACTATAAATTCAACGATTTCATTCAAGCCATACACAGGATATACCGTTTTTTACAGACGGAAAAGGTAATAATCGACATTATCTATACCGAAAACGAGCAATTGATTCTTGACGAGCTTATTGCAAAATGGGACAGATTCAATCATCAGCAGGAAAAAATGCGCGAGCTTATCAAAGAAAACGGCCTAAACAACAATGAAATAATTTCAAAGATGAAAAGGAGCATTGGAGTGGAAAGACTTGAAGTAAAAGGAAAAAACTATACCGCCGTTCTTAATGACTGCGTTCGGGAAACACAGAATATGCCGGGTAATTCGGTCGATTTGATACATACATCTATTCCGTTCAGCAATCATTATGAATACACTCCGTCATATAACGACTTCGGACACAACGATAACAACGAAAAATTTTTTGAACAGATGGATTTTCTTACCCCGGAGCTTCTGAGAATATTAAGGCCCGGGCGCGTCGCGGCGATCCATGTCAAAGACAGAATACTGTTCGGCAACGCGACAGGCAACGGAATGCCCACCGTAGACCCGTTCTCGGATATGACCGTAATGCATTTCATAAAACACGGTTTTATGTATATGGGCAGAATTATTGTTCTTACGGACGTCGTAAGAGAAAACAATCAGACATACCGCCTCGGCTGGACGGAGCAATGCAAGGACGGCACAAAAATGGGCGTAGGCTGTCCCGAATATGTATTGCTTTTCCGAAAGCTTCCAACCGATACTTCAAAAGCATATGCCGATAATCCCGTCACAAAATCGAAATCCGAATATACAAGAGCAAGATGGCAGCTTGACGCTCACGCATTCTACCGTTCAAGCGGCGACAGACTGTTAAGCAAAGATGAAATCAAACAAATCCCGATAAGCAAAATACAAAAGCTTTACAAGAATTATTCGGTATCGAATGTTTACGATTTCAGCTCTCATGTTGCTATTACGGAAGATTTTGACGAATGTTCGAGACTCCCCGCAACATTTATGTTAATGCCTCCGGCTTCTTGGTCTGACAGCATATGGGACGATATCAACAGAATGAACACGCTGAATACATCCCAGAGCAAAAAACGTCAAGCTCTGCACGTATGTCCGCTGCAAATTGATATCGTAGAAAGAATTATTGAAAGATATTCAAATCCGGGTGAAACGGTATTTGACCCGTTCGGCGGTCTTATGACGGTACCGCTTACGGCTGTAAAGATGGGACGCAAAGGTATAGGCATAGAGCTTAACGCCGACTACTTCCGCGACGGAGTCGGGTACCTGAAACAGTTTGAAGATTCGGAAGAACAGCTGACAATGTTTGACGTAATAAATTTATAGGAGTGCAAAAAATGAAGATAGAAAAATCCGAAATATCAGAAAAATTAAAATTACTGAAAAATCTCACACCGCCGAAAACTGCAAATAATCCGATAGCAGGCGTACTTTTTAAAGACGGCAGACTTTTTGCGAATAACTTTGAAATGTCCGTAACTACGGAGCTTAATACCGACTCGGACGATACCTTTGTCATTCCCTCCGATGCAATTGACTATATAGGCAGTTTGCCGAACGGAACAATTTCAATAGAATACATAGATAAAAAGGTGGAAATCAAGTCAAAGCAGAGTAAATGCGCGTTTTCAACTGTAAAAGCGGAGGATTTTACAGTATCGCCCGACTTAATGAAAAACGGAAAAACGGACGGCCGCGAATATATTTTTGACAGCAGCGAGTTATTATCGGCCATTAATTCCGTTATATATGCTTGCAGCGTAAAATCGTTAAGACCAACTATAAAAGGCATACTTTTTCATGCTGACGGCAACCATCTCCAAATCGTTGCAGCTGACGAACACCGAATTGCAAAGACAAAAATCGAATGCAGTGAAGAATTTAAAATTATCATTCCCAAGGAGCCTTTGCAAAAAGCTCTTTCCCTTCCGTTTGAAGGAAATATATCGCTTTCTGTTTTTAAAAACACTATCACAATGTCAAACGATGAATACAGCGTAAATATGCGGTCGATTTCAGGCGACTTTCTGAATTATGAGAAAATATTTACAGATGAACGTACCTGTGTTTTTAAGGTTGACAGAAAAGAAGCTATACAGAGCTTCGGCAGGGCGGCGCTTTGCTCGGGCGGTACGGCAATTTTTGCAAAGCTCACAGGCGATATCGATTCGCTGAATATTCATCTGAGTACAACTTCAAACGAGTTTACGGAAGATTTGCATATCAGCGGAAACGATACCGAAAAAATACTTATCGCCATAAATCCCCGTTTGCTTATTGATTCTCTGAAAGCTGCGGGCAGCGATACGGTTGAAATCAAATATATAGATACTCTCAAACCTATAACGGTATATTCGGGCAATACCGAAGCCCTCATCTTACCGGTAAG
>CANRNE010000049.1 GCA_947631925.1 uncultured Clostridia bacterium | reverse complement strand
CCCGCGGAGGGGGGTAGGGGGGTGGGTACGAGTTCTGAATTCCTTGCCTTAGGCGGAATTCACTTCCGCCGTGGGCGTCCCCATTTGCAACGCCACCGCAGGCTTATTGTCCGATGAAACGACTCCGTTTGCGCGGCTAAGAGTACATGAAGGCGCCGCCGCCCATCCGCTCGACGAAAAGATTTGCTTTAGCAAAGATTTTCGCCGAAACCTAAAATTACTTGCGCGAGCAAAACCACGCTTTTGCGCTGCGCGCCTCAATTTGCAACGCCACCGCAGGCTTATTGTCCGATGAAACAGTACCGCTTGCGCGGCTAAGAGTAGGAGAAGGTACGGACGCCCATCCGCTCGAAGAAAATATTTGCGCACGCAAAGATTTTCTTCGAAACAATCGCAATCACGCGCTTGTTCCCCCCGGCATCGCATAGAGATCGAACTCCCCGTCGAGGTCGAAATTTTCCCCCTCGTCGAAGGCGGCAAGTTTGGAAATGGAGACCTCATACGCGGTCATGGTTACCGCCTCCGTCTCCGTGAGGCGCTTCTGATACTCTCTGCTCTGAATTCTTCCCGAGAGTGCGACGCGGTCCCCCACCTTGAGATTTTGCACGAATCTTGCGTTTCTTCCCCATGCGATGCAGGGGATATAATCCGACTTGTTATAGGCGCGGTTGACGGCGAGGAGCAGGTCCGCAATCTCCCTGTTGAAGGGGGTGGTGCGGTAGACGGGCGGCTTGCAGATGTACCCCGAGAGGACAATCCCGTTGGGGTTCTTCCCCTCGCCCGCGGGGACGAGTTCGCGCACGAAGACGGTGAGCATGAGGCGGGACCTTCCCCCCTCGAGCTTGTTGTAGCTGCGGAACTGGCCCGTGGCGGAGAGCATGCTCCCGACCTTCAAATCACTCCCCTTTATCAGCCGTTCGGAGACGGTGACGGGCAGGATGTCCGCCTGTCCCGAGAGGCGCATGACTTTGACGTAGAATTCGTAGAATCCTTCCCCGTACACCTCGTGCGAGAAGACTGCCTCGGAGACAATTTCCCCGCAGATGTAGACTTTGTTGTTCTTTTCGATGCTGTAATCCATAAATACCTCCGTACTTCCCGCAATTCGGCTCTATGCCGTGTTCTTCGGAATCTGCCGTCCCGACGCATCGATGGTGTAATTCTCGCGGTATACGAGCTCGCCCACGGGGACAAAGGAGAACCCCTTCGCCCGCAGTGCGGACAGGATGATGGGGAGCGCCTCCGCCGTGTGCAGTCCGTTGTTGTGCATCAGGATGATGGACCCGCTCTTGGTGCGCTCGGTGATTCGCGCGGCGATGTCGGACGCGGAGAGGTCCTTCCAGTCAAGGGAATCGACGTCCCACTGCACGGGGAGCAGTCCCATGGCGTTGGCGGTGTCGATGAGCAAATCGTCGTAGTCCCCGTAGGGGGCGCGGAAGAGGTCGACTTGCTTTCCGCCCGCCTTTTCGATGGCAGCGGACGAGCTCTCGAGCTCCTGTTTGATTTCCTCTTCGGACAGGCGGGACATGTACGAATGTGTCGCGCTGTGCGTGCCGATTTCGTGCCCCGCATCCACGATTTTCTTGACGTATTCGGGGTACTTCTCCACCCAGAATTCGACGGCAAAGAACGTGACGCGGACTTTCTCCTCCGCAAGGCAGTCGAGGATGGCGTCGGTGTGCTCCACCCCCCATGCGCAGTCGAAGGTGAGCGCCACCTTGTTGTCCTCCCGTTCCACGCTGTAGACGGGCAGAGAGCGCGCCCCGCTCCAATACACCTCTTCGGCGCCCGCCGCATAGGCAGTCCCCGCGCTCACGCCGAGGAGCAGGGCGAGCCCCGCCGCAAAAAGCGTCGGCCGAAGCCGAAATACGAAAAATTTCATTCCGTTCCCCTCAATCTTATCACGATTGGGCGTGGAGAAATTCGCATTTTTTTGACGGATTTGCAAAAAAAACCGCGGATTTCCCGCATTCCCATTCATTCATATTCGGGGCGGAATGAAATTATTCTTGTTGTCTGAAATCCCGAAGGGATGTTTGTTCTCGGCAGAGGTCAGGGTGAGGGCGTACACCTTGGCGGCGCCCGCACGCTTCATGGCGGCGGCGAGTTCGGAGACGGTCGCGCCCGTCGTCAGAATGTCATCCACGATGACGACGCATTTGTCGCGCAGCCCTTTGCGGTCGGAGATGTGGAAGCAATGCTCGAGGTTCTTCTCCCGCTCCTCGCGCGTGAGGCTCTTCTGCGTCTCCGTCTCCTTTCGCTTGACCGCGCCGTCATAGAGGGGAATGCCGCTCCGTTCGGACAGCTCTGCTGCGATGAGGCGGGCTTGGTTATATCCGCGCCTTCTTTCGCTCTTCGGCGTCATGGGGACGTAGGCGAGCAGGTCCGCGTCGGGAAATTCTTGCTTGAGAATGGGAAGCATGAGCTCCACGGCGGCACGGTAGAGATACTTCGCGCCGTTCTTGAAGCGCAACACGAGCCGCGCCGCCTCGCCCTCATGGACGAGCGCAGAACGCGCCTTTGCCACGCCGAGCGGCTTCTTTTTGCAGTCGACACACGCGCCCGGCTCCTTCACCCGACGGCCGCAGAAAGGGCAATAGACCTTGTTGTTGAGGGGAAGCGTCTCCATGCAGGAGAGACAGACGCGCTCGCCCCCGAACACTTCCCGCCCGCAGACATCGCAGGTGAAGTTGTGGGTGTCGTCGTACTCTTTCATCTTCCTGCGGAGAAATTCAATGATTTTCATCCCATTCTCCCGCTTTTGTAAAATTGCTACCTGTTGTTGAATTTGTACCCCGCGTGAGACAGCTGTCGTGGCGTAGTAGTGACTGAGGCGAGGATTCTCGGCGCCCCCTTGAGGGGGAGCTGTCACGTAGTGACTGAGGGGGTGCCATTTCAAAATAATGTGCCTTAGGCGGAATTCACTTCCGCCGTGGGCGCCCCCATTTGCAACGCCACCGCAGGCTTATTGTCCGATGAAACGACCGCGACAGTGAGCATGTTGAGGCGCCAATGCCAATTTCCTCGACGAAAAGATTTGCTTTAGCAAAGCTTTTCGCCGAAACCTAAAATTACTTGCGCGAGCAAAACCACGCTTTTGCGCTGCGCGCCCCCATTTGCAACGCCACCGCAGGCTTAGTGTCTGATGGAACAGTACAGTTTGCGCGGCTAAGAGCGGGAGAAAGTACGGACGCCCATCCGCTCGACGAAAAGATTTGCGCACGCAAAGATTTTCGTCGAAACAAGGAAAAGATATCGCGCGAAAAAATTTTGTGACCGCGTGAAAATCTCCCGCGGTCATTCAATCATTGCCTTAAAAATCGTCGTCCTCGTCTTCGTCTTCGTCGTCGTCCTCATCGTCGCCCGCCAGCGAATAAATCTCATCGCCCGTGACGTACTCGAGGTCCTCGTCCTCGTCCTGATTCTCGTATTCCTCTTCCTCTTCGGGCTCCTCGTCCTCGTCGAACGTCTCGCCGATGTCCCCCATCTCGTTGTCGAGGTCGGTATCGGTGTCGTCGTCGAGATACTCCCGCCACTCGTCGTCCTCTTCGTCAATCGCGTCGGGTTCGTCCTCGTATTCGGACTTCTTGCGGCAGGCCTCGCACATCTTCTCCCCGGGGCGCATCATATTCTCGCCGCAGACGGGGCAGAGCTCGGTGGCGAGCTCCTCCTCTTCTTCCATGTCGTCCATGTCGCTGGGAATGCCCTTCAATTCCTTCAGGCAGACGTCGCAAAATTCCTGTTTTTCCGCGTCGATGTAGTTGAGTTCGCAGCGCGGACATTTTATATACCGTATCATGTGTTTTTCCCTCCGAATCTTCCGCCAAGCTATTGGCTAATAAATTATATTTGCATTTGCGTATTTTGTAAACTGTTTTTCGATATATTTTGAAAAAATTTTGCGAAAAACACAAAATTTTTATACCCGCCCCGCCGCCCAAAAAGGAAGCCCGCATCGTGGGCAGGTAGGGGGTGCCATTTCCAAATAACGGAAAAAGCAAAAACCACGCTTTTCCCTCGCTGTTTCGGTACGGCTTGCCCCGGAAGTTAAGCTCTCCCATTTGCTTACAAAGAAAAAGAACACCGTGTGGTGTTCTTTTTCTTTGTCTGAAATCCGGCAACTACCTATCCTCCCGGGCCGTTGGGCCAAGTACTTTCGGCGTAAGAGAGCTTAACGGGGCGTGT
>CANRNE010000048.1 GCA_947631925.1 uncultured Clostridia bacterium | reverse complement strand
TATAAGAGGGTCGATGTAAATGGAGACGGCCATATAAATGAAAATGACCCCTACCTCTCGGTGGGCGGCATGGAGACCCTCTACCACCCCAGCGACCTGGTGTACAGAGAGCACGGCGACAATGTTAAAAAGAATGGCACAAAGTTGCCTGATGTTCAAGAGCCCGGCTGGTACTGGATGAACAACCGCGACACCTGCTACACCGTGGTGGTCAACGCGGAGTACAACACATATACTGGCGTGCTGAATGATAAAGGCGACGGTTCCGGTCGTTCAGACGCGAATGAAGACGATACGTGGCGCCCTGTCTCCAGAACCGTCAGCAACAATGTGCTTACCGACGACGGAACTAACGTCAAGGCTTTCCCGGGCGAGGAAGAGTGGGTGAACGGTGAACCGCCGAATGAATACAAATCTCAGAGCATTCAAGTCTATGAAGGCTCAAGTTCGAGTAAAGCAGAATGGGCAGTTGGCTTGCAAGGCGTACTGTGGTGGATAAGCCACACAGAAGACGATAATGATAAGACATCCCTCATTAAAAACACTATGAACCCCACCTCCGGTCTCAAAGCCGACGACTACGTGGGCTACTTCACCAACACCCAGGGCGGCATCTACCTCGCGTATAAGCAGTTAGCGGATTCAACGGCTACGACATACACCGAGACGCTCACAAACGGCGTGGTGTCCACCGTGGCCCGCGTCCCGGCGGCCATTATCATGTCCGACGGCGGCGCCAACTTCTCGTTCAACGAGATGGGACAGGACGACAAGCCATATACTGCCGAAGACTGGAATGCCCGCTACGGACAGAGAGCTGTTACTAACGGAGAGTTACAACTTAATTATATAACAGCCAACACATGGACTCCAGGCAACACCCCTAACTGGAATGCCAATAACGGCAAAACAAAAGACGGTAGTCGCGAATTAACTGAAGGTCGTTACAAAGACATACAACATCTACTCGGCGGAACAACTGAAGATGGTGATATCAAGGTCTTTCAAAAGGGAGACGAATGGTACAACGTCTTTATTCCCGGGGAAGATACGCTCAAAGGTTGGGACGGCCTGCACGGCATATACAATCAGGGCGCGGATATATACGAGGACGGCACGCTATCAACCCCTCCGTTTTGGGACCGACCGGGCGTTCTTTACAGCAGCGACAACAGCCCTGTGGACGCGCCCGGCACCATACTTGAGGTTTTGCTGACCGCCGCCTATATGAACGACGTGGTGGAGGAGCATTACGCCCACGGCTGGAGCGCCGACGACGCTACCGTGGAAAGCCGTGTTCCCCTTTCCACTTACACCATGAACGTCGATACGGAGCATGTGCCCCAGTGGGGCACGATGCGCCTATATCCTACACTCGACCCGAAGGAATACCCGCTCGATACAATTGAGTCAAAAAAATGGTATACAGATAATGAGACATTTGGGGAAAACGATTGTGCAGACGGCAGAACATTAGATGAAGTATATAACGATTTATATAAATCGTGGGATGAGTGGAAAACCAAAAAAACGACAAATGCTACCATAGCAAAAGTTAATGATACATCTATCACAATAAATTCTATTGAAAAGGCTGACACTAAAAATGCCGCCGATTACGCAACAACTCTCAAAACAAAAGACGGTAAAACGACAGACGATATCATTAACGTTACCGACGCTAAAGTTATCAACAACATCGCCTACAACGACGCCTTCTACGATGTCACCTCCGAGGATCTGGGCGGCACCTTTGAGACCATCCTGACCGAGATCCTGGGCAGCGTCTTCGTCCCCATCTCCGGCGACAACGACGCCGGCGTCGGCGACTCGATCACCTATCAGGACCCGATAGGCGAGTATATGGAGATCAAGAACGGCGCCATCACCGCCACACCGCACCACATCGACAACAACGCCACCGGCGAGGGAACTCCGACCACCTATGATATGTCCCTGCTAGTCTTCGGCGAGATGCACGGCCTTGTGCGCGTCGGCGTGTACGACTACCAGTGGAACGACGCCTACATGCAAGCGCATCCTGATGTAGGGAAACAGGGTGAAGCCGCGTTCCCGACAGGTTGGTATTGGGGCGACGACCCTACAGATGCGGTGAAAGCAGGCAACAGCAACATAACCCAGACAGATGCGGGCACATATCCTACGTATAGCATTGACGGTTTAAGAAAATACGAAAACGCCAACGAAGCCCGCGCTGACGGCTGGGTCTTCCGAGTGGATTACAAGACCCTCATATCCTTTGTGCCTATCGTTAACGCTACCACAGATGAAACGCCGGAGGAACTCCCGGCTCAGGTGAAGAACACAAAGTACACCATCTACCGCTTCGCCGGTTCTCAGGACGACCGTAACGAGCTGCGCCGCAACCCGATCTACGGCGACGTACCTGAAGACATTAAAACTAAGTGGAAAGAGGCATACGATGGAGCCGATAACCAGTATCCCACTGGCAACGAGATTTACGCCTCTACCCCCGGCGTGTACCGCCTGAGCGATATCCGCGTCTGGGTGGAGGACACCGGCGACTTCGTAGATACCGACGGCGCCATCGCGCCGAACTCCGGCTACGACCGCTCCCTCTATGTCAACATCCCCGTGGCGGCCATACCCACCGAGCTTGCCACCATCACCCTCGGCAAAGACGGCGTCATGGCCTATCAGACCAACCTGGGCAAAGACCACCCGAACGGTACTGACATGGGTGATAAAGAGAAGGCGGTCCCCTATGAGGAGTACTGTTACCAGTCCACCCCCTTCAGGCTGTTCTACGCCGTCGGCCTGGAGGACGACCTGCTCCTCCGCGACGATGCCGGCAATCAGATCGGCGTGGACTTCAACAAGATATCGCCCGAGTATATTCAGAGCCATACTGTCGAGGGCCAGGACTATATCTGGTTCATATCGAACTACTACTCCAATACCACATACAGCGGCTACACGACCGACAATACCTCCCGTACCCGCGGCGACCCCACCGTGACCTTCTCCCCGGGCAGCGACAACCGCTACTACGTCTTCCAGAAGCCCCTGCCGCTGTACGCCCACGCCTACCGCGTGTCCAACGACAAGCTCACGCCGGTTGACAATAGCAGCATAACGGAATGGACAAACGCTAACAACCGAGGCGGCAACGGCGGAACTACCTGGGAGGATGGAAATGAAGGCGGCGCCAGCTGGACGGGTGGCCAGTATATGGGTACGTATGAGAACAAGGCCGCGTTTGAAGAGGCGTGTGCTAATACTACAACAAGCGCGTCTATTTCTCCGGGCGAAATAGGTATGCCCAAAACCGAAAGGGTCATTACTGACAGCAAAGACATCAAGTATCAATATGTAGAGGGCGGCATCGTGTTCCTGGAGGAAGACCTGCTCGATCACGTGACGTCGAAGAAGGAGGGCGGTTATACCGAAGACTCCGTCTCCTTCAGCTCGGACGACTACTATTTCATCCTCCTTGAGTTCTACAAGCCTATCCCGGACACAGAGGGCCTGGATCAGCATAACAAGAAAATCGACGGCGCCACCGACGGCGAGTTCGTCCAGTATGCCCTGGCCCGAAAGGGCAGCGAGTTCGGCTCGGGCTTTAGCTCGGACAACATCGACAACGGCGACATGCTCTGTTGGACAGATATGAACGGCCTGATCGACGCGGAGTTTGATTACCTGTCAAAGACCGACACCGGCGACCTCACCCGCGGCGAGCCGACCTTCGAGAAGCTGACATATACGGACGGTGGGGCCAACGATCTGCGGACATACCTTCAGGAAAAATGCGGCATAAAAGATGGCGTGATGGTTGCGAACCCGGACTACGTCAGCGCAGAAATAACGCCCGGTGCATCCGAGACCATCACCCTTCTCGAACAGCAGGTTAAATACTGGCTCGCGAAGCAGCAAGATCCCCAGGTCATGGCCGCACTGGCTGCCGCTAGGTCAAATGCGGAGAGAGACAGTACCATGCTGACTGCCGATAATTTCAACAAATACATGCAGTTTGCCGTGGCCACCCGTCCCGGCGGCATCCGCTCCGGCGATATGTCGAACAACAGGCAGGCAAAGACGGACAACACCACCTCAACCTCGTACAGCTACTACCTGCCCACTATCTCGGACAATTCCGGCGTGGACAACAATGTAATAATTAACAACTTCTTGGGCAACAACGGACGTTTGGAGATCGCAAACCAGATGCTGCACGTGACAAAGATGCTGGAGGCTCCCGACGGCTACACGCTGACGGAGGATCAG
>CANRNE010000047.1 GCA_947631925.1 uncultured Clostridia bacterium | reverse complement strand
GCTCTGATAACAGCTCTTGAAAAGCTGTTTATTTATTTGAATTGTAAAGCGATAAATATAACGAGCGGTTACAGAACCCCGACGCATTCCATATCAGTAGGAGGTTATGCCACTGACCAACACACTAAAGGCAATGCCGCCGATATTACCTGTAAAAAACAGGACGGAACATTGTTCTCATCAAAGGATATATGTCTTGCCCTTGACGATTTAAACTACAAGGGCGGCGTTGGACGTATCAACACATCAAATTCCGTTCATATTGACGCCAGAGGTTATAAATGCTGGTTTGACGAAGTTAACAACGAAAAGACCTGTACATCATGGTATGATTATTTAAGATATAAAAGATTGCCTGTCAAGGGAGATTTAAACGGCGACGGAAAGATAACAGCCGCAGACGCGAGAATCGCTTTGCAGATAGCGGCAAAAATCAAAAAGGCGACTGCCGAACAGATTAAATACGGCGACTTAGACGGAGACGGAAAAATAACCTCAAAAGACGCTCGATTGATTTTGAAATTATCGTCACTAAGCGCTTAATGGAGGAAAAGTTATGGATAATACATATGTTGCGGAAAATCTTTGTGCCGAGCGAAGAAAAATAGAAACCGAGCGTTTTGAAAGAACCGATGACAGACTGAGAAAAGTCGAGGCAGATTCGGAAGAATTAATTAAAATGAATATCCGAATGGGCGAAATTTTGGAAAGGCATGACAAAATAATAGAAAATCACGATACACGGCTTGCGACACTTGAAAACAAACCAAATAAGATGGTCGATAAAATAATTACCGCAATTATATCTGTGGTAACAAGCGGTATTGTAGGTGTTCTAATGTCGCTTATTATAAAGGTATGAATATGAAAAATAAAAAATTTAGGAAAAAGAAATTATCAAAATCACAATATTCAAAAATCATCATTGTTCTTTGCATCGTTTCAATATGGATTTATGCAATCGCAAGTTTTGTTGTTCAATGCATAAGCGGTACGGAAATAAGCAGTACGTTGACTACTTGTTTTTTCACATTTTTTGGAGTTGAAGTTATTTCTCTTGCGGGTATAAAGAGAATGAAAACAAAAAATATCAAATATGATGATTTGACCACCATGCAGGATAATTATGATTCTGTTATGGAAAATATAGAAAATATTGATAATAACAGCGATTTAGAATAAAATTTGTTTGTAATTATGGAATTGTAATGAGATATGCAATCTGCCGAGCAGGGTGAACTGCATATTTCCGTTAAAATAAGTCGTTGTGAGTTCCTATCCTTGTGAGATACAATAGCAGGTCTTTTTCAATGACCTCATACACAAGCAGTCAGTCCGGAACAATGCGGTTTGATATTTAATCGTCAGCATCTAAATTTTGTCTTGTACAAAATTGGTATAAAAATCGTAAAGTCTGTTGCATATCAATATCATTTTGCGTATAATAATATTGTAAATGATATTCTTATTTTGTTTTATAAATTATATTTTACTTGACAATTTCATGAGTATCATTTATAATATAAATGGTAAGTGAGCGACATCTCACTGGTGTGACTGACACCTAAAATCCGAAATGAATGCAGTAGAATGACAAAAGTCAGATGAAACTGAAAGTTGGCGAGCAACAGAAAAACTTGAAATGAATGCAGTAGAATGGTAACCCCCAGATGGAACTGAGAGTTGGCGGACAACAGAAAAATCAGTCGTTAAGAGGGAGACGAGTAGCACTGCGGTGTTGTAGTCTTCCTTAATTTGTTTATGTAAATTCATACAATTTTATATTTTTCTACACATTTCTTTATTTTGCCTTGACATTTTTATTTTTTATTGGTAAAATTATATTGTAATTATTTACCTTTTATCTGCAAAATACGGAATCATAAAGAATTTTATAAATTTTTTAAGTACATTAATGATATATGTTTTTAGTACCTAAGACAGCAGGTTGAAATTATTCGTAATATCCTGCCGAGGAAAGATGAGATGTAATATGAAGAAGTATTTTTTTATTAAAAGTGAACAAGTTTCAACAGTCCGGATTTCGCAATACAAGGTAGATTTGTATAAAGAACAATTAATTATCGAAATGAAAAGATTAGGTGCTGAGTCCGAAGAATTATCTTTAATTAGTGATTCTATTATACAAAATTCTATATTGAATGGCAGAAAACCGGAGGATGTGGCATGGGCGATTTTGCAATAACCGAACCCTTAAAACAAGCATATATAAAAAAGAATATTACATATTATCCTATTAGGTCTGCAACTCCCGAAGAATTTTTTGAAGCCATTGGAAATGCCAAAAGGATAAATGAACATGGAGCATTTGTTACACAACACACTCCCGAAGAGTATAGTAAAATGCGTTTATTTGTTACTTTAGACGGTAAAGCCGGTATTGCAATTACAAAGGATAATAATATTGTTTCTGTTTTTAACGGCGGAGAAAAGCGCGGTGTGTTGAAAACTCTCATGCCTATTGCAATTGAGTATGGCGGAAAGAAATTAGATAATTATAACAGTTCAAAATTATCAGCATTATACGAACTATACGGTTTTCATCCTGTATCAAAAGTAAAATTTAATAAACAGTTTGCACCCGATGATTGGAATTATGAGCGCGATGGTGAACCAGATGTCATTTTTTGGATTCATAACGGAGATAGTGCAGAAGATGTTGTATTAAATTTTGGTAAGTATTTTATCCCGTGGGATAATGTTAAAGAATTTAATACATATGAAGACGCTGAAAAATATCGAGACGAACTTATAGAAAAAATAGAGCAACTTGAAAAAACTATTTAATTTTTATTGAACATAATAATATTGTCATAACTGTCGCAGATAATCTGTGGCAGTATTTTTTATAAAATTTATTATATTGAAAGGAACTATTAATTATGAATTGGATTAGCATTGTATTAGGCATAGCAGTATTTATTGTCGGCGGACTTGTAGCTTATTTCAGCACAAAATCAAGTCTTACGTCGATGGTTTCGTATTTGATAGCTCAGGCTGAAAATACAGCGTTAACGGGTTCTGAAAAGATGGCACAGGTAGTAGCTATTCTGTATGACAAGGTTCCCGATATATTCAAAAAAATACTTACAAAAGATACGCTTGAAAAAATCGCTCAGACAATTTTTGACTATATGAAAGAATATGCGAAAACTTGGGCGAAAAATCAGGAAGAAGCCAATAAAGCGGGAGAATAATATGCGTATTGGAACACATTGGGCATAAATGATAAAATAAAATATAAGAAAGCCGCAAAATACACGTAAAAGTGTAAAATTGCGGCTTATCACTTATAAAAGTGAAGATATGTAAAGCTGTTTCAAGCCGCAGTTTTGCACGGAGCTTTTTATGGGTTATGCCTCAACCGCAACTTGAATAGGCAAATGCCGAAAGAAAAGGCAACAATCATATTCAGATATGTATGAGAAATCATGCCATATTGTCAAATCAGCCTTTAGTAAAACCAAATTCTATAAATAACGAACAAGGAGAATAATTTGTGATTGATAAAATTTTAGAACTTATTAATTCATTGCCATTGATTATATCAAATGTTGCATATGGTGCATTGTTCTTGGTTGTATTTAAATTTGTCACTTTTAAAGACAAAGAAGATGATATAAAAACTAATCTTATAAATTGTATTACCACAAACTTTATATTAGTAATTATTTTTAATTGTATTTTCAAATTTATAGAAAAACTTACTCAGATAGCGATTAAACCAAATACAAACATATACTATTTTCTGATGATTGTATTTACATTAATTTTTGCATACATATTCGGACTTATAGTTACAAACCAAAAGTTTAATAAAATTCTTTTACGGGTCGGTATCAAAAGAACTACCAATGACAACATTTGGGACGATGTTATACAATCTTATACATGGCTGTATGTTCATATGAAAGGAAAGGATTTTGCATATCTCGGTGAAGTCAAATATGTTGAAGAACATACCGATAATCCAAAAATTGTTTTATGTAATTATAAGCTTATGAAAATGTCCACTGCGGAAGCGGTTGTTGATTATACAGATGATAAAACAAGAATGGTAATGCTCAGTCCTGATGATTATGATATTGTAGAAATTATACCTGCCGACAAAACGAAAAATAAATAAGACATGGAGGTATTTATGATAATCAAAATGAGCAAAGACAAATCTTTATCTGTCACAAAACGAGATACGATTTTTAAGGACGAATATAATGTAAACAGTCTGGTGTTCTATATTCCGGCTGTTGTAGACGA
>CANRNE010000046.1 GCA_947631925.1 uncultured Clostridia bacterium | reverse complement strand
CCTCTATACCTTCCGGGCGGTGCTGAAGGACGCCAATTTCGGCGAGATGTTCGTTGGAAATACAAGGCCCGAAAGCCTGGACTTCCTCTTTATTTCCAGACATTCAACTCCCGTGACTTCACGGAGAAGACGACGCCGGATTTTTGTGACTACATCGTGGTGGATGAATTCCACCATGCCGCCGCGCCCACATATCAAAAGTTGCTGACGTATTATCAGCCGAAAATATTGCTTGGCCTGACAGCCACGCCGGAGCGCATGGACGGAAAGGAAATTTTGCCCTGCTTCTCCAACCGCATCGCGGCGGAAATAAGGCTACCGGAGGCCATCGACAGGAAGTTGCTGTGCCCGTTCCATTACTTTGGCGTTACGGATGTGGTGGACCTTGACTCCCTTCGGTGGACAGCTGGGGGCTACGCCAGGACGGAGCTATCCAACATCTATACCATCAGCGGTTTAGTCGCAAAGCGGCGGGCGGATCTGGTGATTGAATCCCTGTTTAAGTACGTCACCGACATTGATGAGGTAAAGGGTCTGGGCTTCTGTGTCTCTGTGGAGCACGCCAAATTCATGACCGATTTTTTCAATGAGCGTGGCATCCCGTCCATGTTCCCACCGGCGAATCCCCGGACGAGGAGAGGAAGGACGCTAAAAACAGACTAATCTCTAGCCAGGTCCGTTTCATCTTTGTGGTGGACATCTATAACGAGGGTGTGGACATTCCGGAGGTCAACACAGTTCTCTTTTTACGTCCCACTTAGTCTTTGACGGTCTTTTTACAACAGCTGGGACGCGGCCTGCGGCTTTCCGAGGGCAAGGAGTGCTAACGGTGCTGGATTTTATCGGCCAGGCCAATAAAAAATACAACTTCGAGGATAAATTCGCCGCCCTGCTCACCAACACCGCCCGCGGTGTAACAAGGGAGATTCGGGACGGCTTCATCTCCCTCCCCAAGGGGTGCTACATACAGCTGGAGCGCAAGGCGGCAAAATATATTCTGGACAATATCCGCGCCTCCTACGGCAACAGCGCGGGACTGATAGCTCGAATCGCCTCCTTCCAGGAGGACACGGGAAAATATCTGACTCTTGCCAATTTCCTTGATCATTATCGCCTTGACCCCAGGAGCTTGTACAAATTTGCGTCCTTCTCGCGGCTTTGCGCCAGGGCAGATGTGAGGGACGACTTCGCGGAACCCCTGGAGGAGACCATGACGAAGGCGTTTGCGCGCCTTGCGGTCATCGACTCCCGGCGGTGGATCAGCTTTCTGCTGGATATTCTGCCAAAGTTGGACGATGTGGATTTCTCTGCGTTGTCGCCTATAGATAAACGAATGCTCCAGATGTTTTACGTGACTGTCTGGGGCAAGGCGGCGGAGGATTGGGACGGCGACGAGATGCTGGACAATCTGTACGCCCTCTCTGACAGCCCTGTGATGCTGTCGGAGCTCATGGAACTTCTGAGATACCAATACCAGCGCATCGACTTTGTGGATGAGGCCGTGGACGTTGGCTTTGACTGCCCTCTGGATTTGCATTGCACCTACACAAGAGATCAAATCCTGGTGGCTATGGACTTTTTGAAGCCTGCCACCGTCCGTGAAGGCGTCAAATGGCTGCCGGAGAAGAAGCTGGACCTCTTTTTCGTGACGTTGAACAAGTCCGACAAGGATTATTCGCCCACCACCATGTACAAGGATTACTCCATTAACAGTCAGCTCTTCCACTGGCAAAGTCAGAGTACCACGGCGGAGAACTCCCCCACGGGTCAGCGCTACATTCACCATCAGGAGCAGGGGAGCCATGTACTTCTCTTCGTCCGTGAGTTCAAATCTGACCGCATTACCTCTGGCGCCGAGGCCTATACCTATCTTGGCCCGGCAAGCTATGTGAAGCACGACGGCTCCCGTCCCATGAACATCACCTGGAAATTAGGCACCCCCATTCCGGCGAAATTCTTGAAAAAGACAAATAAGCTGGTTATAGGGTAAGACATAGAGGCACATTCTAGAGAAGCTTTACCGTCTGGCCGTAGGGGATCCCACATGTGGTGCGATCAATGAGGATCAACCAATCCTCGCCCATTTCAATCCGACCGATTCGGAGCTCTCCGTCTATTATGACTTCTATGCAGTCTCCGCAGTGCAGCCCACCCAGCGTATTTCCGTCCGGCAATACCAAATCTGGACGCAACGCAGCGCTGTTATAAAATAATAGTCCATTCATAAAACCACACCCAATGGAGATGTAATCGGAATGCACCTGTTTGAAGCGATTCCACCTGATTTGTTTTCAGTTTTGGCCTCGCCCAATCGCGTTTTGTATGCCGACGCCCTTGATGTGCTATACGAGGCATACGGGGACAATTTGAAAATACCAGAGGGCACCTATTACATGATGCTGAGAAGCAAGCTGGAAAAGCAGCTCTCCCAGGCAACATTTGATGATGAGGATATTTACGAAGACGAATTGCGAGACATCTCAGGCCGGGCCCGATTCCTTATTCGCAAACTGGCCAGTAAGGGTTGGTTTGAAAAAGAAAGAGGCAAGGATTACAGAAGCTTTGAGGAGTATTTGATCGTCCCGGGATATAGCAGCCGTTTTTTGGAATTATTCCATGAACTAAGAGACGATTCTCCCATGAGAGGGTATTCTTATGTCTTCGGCACCTATTCTACTCTGACGGTCGCCAGGGAGAGTGGGAACGACTATGAGAAGATGATGGCCGTATATAGCGCTTATGATAACACAATGGCGTTGATTAAAGTGTTGAAAACGGTCTATCACAATGTAAAACGCTATTTTCAAGCCCAAATCGAGATGCGCGACGTTAATCAGGTTTTGTCTACCCATTTTGACGATTTCGGGCAGCGGGTCATCGAAGCCTATATAAGGCCCTTGAAAATCAAGGATTCTGTTCCAAAATATAAGATACCTATTCAGACTATCCTGAACAAGTGGATGGAGGATGAGGGCGTCATGCGCGCCATGGCAAATGCCGCCCTCCAGGATAAGAGGCAAAGCAGCCTGGAAGACTGTCGCGCGGAACTGCTATCCAAGATCTTCTGGGTAATTGAACGCTATGAGAGCATTGAGCGTGACTATCTGGATGAGATCGATAAACAGGTGCGCAGATACACGCGGGCAACCACTCAAAAATTGGAGAATCTCACAAATTGGGATCAGAATATACGAGGAAACCTGAACTATTTGCTGACAAAGCTTTCTGAGAAAAAGCGATCAGGGGAGCTCTTGGAAAAGATACAACCGATTTTTCAGCTTACTGAACAATCATTCCTGTCTGATAAAAGCCTTTGGATAAGAAAACGTCAGACTGGCCGCGAGCTGAAGGACCCGGTTGAGGTCGTTGAGGAGGACATAAGCCGGGATGCGAGAGAACGTGCGGAAGGGCTTCTTTCAACTCCTTATGGAAAAAGGGCGGTGCAGGAGTACATGCGCCAGAAATTTGGGACAGAGGAGACGATCTTTTCAAAGGATATGGATTTGCGGAATGATCGCGATTACATTATGAGCTTGCTGGCTGTCCTGAACGGAGACGATAGGGACAACTTTTACAGAGTGGAAGAGTTAGATGGCACATTTCACCAGGGTGACTACTCTATCCCCCAACTTAAATTGACGCGCAGGGAGGGAAAATGAGGTGGATTTTTCTGAGCTTCAGAATTATACCTCAAAGGAGCTTGATCAGTTCAAACGGATCTGCAATCAGCTTCTCAGCCGGACATTCGTGGTACGGACAATTGTCCGTCCTGATAAAGGCCGGGTCAACAACCCAGATTATACATTCCTGTCCATCCACGAAAACGCGGTGCGGGAGTATCTCTCAGTTTTGGACTGGGAGCTCCGCAAGGAGAACTTCAACGGATATTATTACGTGGTAAACACCGATGAGGCCAACAGATGCTCTCTTAACAAGAATGCTACCGCCATCCTGTTGGCCCTGAGAATGATATACGATGAGAACCAGGAACAGCTTGGCTTGGAACAGGACGTGCTTTGTACTGTCGGAGATTTGCTGGAGAAGGTGGTGACCGATTACCCAATTCTATCCACACGTCCCAGCATGGATGAGGTGAAAAGATCGTTGACACTTTTGGAACAGCACAGCGTGGTCCAGCGCATAGAGGGAAAATTTACACAGACGGGCTGCAAAATGGCCATTATGCCTACAATTTTGACGGTGGTTTCCAGCGAGCGCCTGGCAGCTGTTGCCTCTATGCTGCGAAAGGAGGATAATGACGATGAAGAAGCTGAAGAAGATTCTTCTGATTAATTGGCTTTATTTCTCGAAGCAGCTTATTGAAGTAGATGATATCAATTTCCTTACCGGCAAAAATGCAGCCGGGAAATCGACCATTGTTGACGCACTACAAATTGTGCTGCTGGGCGAGACAAATTCCAGAAACTTCAATAAAGCGGCCAGCGATACCTCACAGCGCACGTTGGACGGATACCTTCGGGCGGATATGGATGTAA
>CANRNE010000045.1 GCA_947631925.1 uncultured Clostridia bacterium | reverse complement strand
TGGTCGGAGTGGCGGGACTTGAACCCGCGGCCTCATGGTCCCGAACCATGCGCGATACCAAACTTCGCCACACCCCGGACAACACAACATTATAGGGACCGGACGGGCAAATGTCAAGAAAAATCTGAAAAAAACCGGCGCGGGGGTATACTAAGCGCCGGGAGCGGTTTCTTCTGCGAAGAAATTTTCAATCTGGTAACAAATTTTGACGTTCAGAACACTTTAGTATGGACCCTGTCAGCTTAACACAAACTTCGCGGGAGGTATGACAAATGGACAAGCGATGGATCACACCGGCGCTGATCGCGGCATTTGAGCGCCGGCTCATTTACGAGGAACGCAGCGCCGCCACGCGGGAGAAGTACCTGCGGGACGTGCGGCGGTACGCGGCGTTTCTCGACGGGCGGGAGGCCGGCGCGGAGGCGACGCGGGACTTCAAGGAGTCCCTGCGGGCCCGGGGCTACGCGCCGGGGAGCGTCAACTCGATGCTCGCCTCCCTCAACGCCCTTTTCAAATTCGCCGGCTGGGCGGACTGCGCCACGCGGCGGGTGCGGACGCAGAAGGCGGCCTACTGCCCCGAGGAGCGGGAGCTGACCCGCGCCGAGTATTTTCGTCTGCTCAAGGCGGCGAAAAGCGACCGCGCGCGGCTTCTGATGGAGGCCATCGGCTCCACCGGCATCCGCGTCTCGGAGCTTCGCTTCTTCACGGTGGAGGCGGTGCGGGCAGGGCGCGTCACGGTGACGTGCAAGAACAAGACCCGCGCGGTCTTCCTCCCCCGTGAGCTTCGCCGGACGCTGGCGGCCTACGCCGCCGCCCGGGGCATCGTCTCCGGCCCCGTCTTTTTGGGGCGGGACGGGCGGCCCGTGGACCGGCGGAGCGTCTGGGCGGTCATGAAGCGCGTGGCAAGGCGCGCGGGCGTGGCGTTGACGAAGGTCTTCCCCCACAATCTGCGCAAGCTCTTCGCCCGGATGTTCTACGCCGCCGCCCACGACGTGGTGAAGCTGGCGGACGTCCTCGGCCACAGCAGCATCGACACGACGCGCATCTACCTCATGACGTCCGGCGCGGAGCATCGGGCGCTGATGGAGAATCTGGGCCTCACCTTCCGCCCCATGCGGGCCTGAAAAGGGCAAAAAAATAATAGCGACATTATAGATATAATGTCAACTTGACTTCACGGTCAAAGGTCGGTTTTTCATGGACAGAGGAAACTGCTCCCAGTTTATTTTGACGGCAAACCGGCATCCGGGCATGCTGACGCGCGCCCTCACGGACTTTCAAAAAATGGAAGTTCCCGCAGGGTGCGTCGCGGCGTGTTTATTTATGTAGCGTCATGAAATTTTTTGAGATTTTTCCAATCCACGTCTTGACAAATTCGGTAAAATGCTTATAATGAAAGACGAAGAATTTCATGAGGCTTGCGTTTCCCCGCCGATGGATGGTGACATTATATCTATAATGTCTCTGAAAAAGGCGGGGAGGTGCAGGTCCCAGGAAGATTCTTCATCGTTTTTGTTCAATTTGACCGAACGGGGTTCCTCAGATAACAAACCAAGGGGCGCTTCCTGCGATCTTGCGGACCCGAAAGGAAGAATACGGCGGCGCTCAGGATGTGAGTTTTCACGTCCTGTTTTCTTTTTCCGGCGTGCTGAACCCTGCGCCGTGCCGTGCCCCGATGTTCGATACCCCGGAGGTCGTCGATAGGCGGGTCGCCGAGGGCGGCGACCCCTACGGCGTCTACCCGACCCATTCAACACCGTCGGCCCACCCCCGTCACACCGGCCCCCGTAGGAGTCGCCGCCCCCGTTCACCACTCCCTTCCCCGCCGTACGGGCCGCCGCCCACGGCGGCCCACTCCCCCGTAGGGGCCGCCTCTCTTGGCGGCCCACTCCCCCGTAGGGGCCGCCTCATCTCCGCGCTAAGAGCCGCCGCTGCGCGGCGGTTGCGCTCCGAAACACGCCTGCGGGCGTAGTCTTGGCGGCCCACCCCCGCACTTCCCCATCCCCCGATAGAACGCGGCGTCCCCGCTTTCTATATAAAAAACTTAGGAGGTTTAAACACATGAAACGAAATTCTTCACAAGTCACGCGCAAGAAAAAGGGCTTCACGTTGGTGGAGCTGGTTGTCGTCATCGCGGTCCTCGCCATCCTCGCGGGCGTCGGCGTGGTGGCGTACAACGGGTACATTGAGTACGCACACAAGGGCGTGGACAGGAAAACAGTAGGCGAGATAAACCATGCGTTGGAACTGGCAAATTATGATGATCCCTCTCTATTTACCGAGCAGGGAACGCTGGTCTTTCTGACAGACACAGGACTTACAAGTCTCGACCCAAATGTTGTAGAGGCACTGAAAAACACCTTTGGTGACGATCTTTCCACTGTAAAGTTGACGTCTGAAAAATGGACTAATGCTTTTAACGGGGAAAGATTTAACAGAATTGCCGAGTTAATCGGGACTACTTCATCCTATGTAGATCAATACTGGACAAATGGAAAAACATCTTCTTTTGCCGGAAATATCAGCAGCCTTTGGGATAAGGTCAGAAAATTGATAGACGCCAGAAATTCGATGGCTTCAAAGCCGGAAGAAAGGGACGATTTTCTGCTGCATAAGGCCGTAAGTGTCAGCACTGGTGAAAATGCAAGCGATATTAAAGACATATGGAGTTCATCAGATAGATTATTTGAAACCCCCAAAACTGATCCTAAGCCTGGAATCGGGAAAGGTGACGGCAGCTCCGCCCCGCTGGCAGTTGAAGTGGCGAGAAGCTTCGCTTTTATCTCTTATGCGGAAAAGTTGGACACAGTAAAAAATGACCCAGATCTATCACGTGAGCTTGCAGAATTTAAGGCATCAGACGCCTTGATTGGAGAATCATATTTTAATTCTAATTCTCTTGAAAATGATAAGTGGAGTACAATATTTACAGATTATCAAAAAAACCAGGCTAACACAGACGCCTTGGCCTATTTGGGACTTATGGAAGTCGCAAAGACCATAGAGGATGACATTGGAACAGATAACGCCACTAACGACGTGTTTTATGATGCCATAACCGGATATGTCGGTATGACCGAATCTATGATGGCATCAAAGGAAAATTTTGAAAGCGCAAAAGAGATACTGGCAAGCAGCAACAACGGAGTATCCGCAACGGTGAAGAAAAGCGGCGATGGCATCAACATTGACTGGTCAGAGGACGATATTGACCCATGGAAGGATGACTCCGGCAACGCCTCGGCCGCCGATCCCGCAGTTGCACCTACACAGGTAACGACAAACGCAAGTGCAGATTTTACCGGCGATAATCAAACGCTTACCACAGAGCCGGACAACGGCGTTATCGCTTTGAAATCTGGCGGTAGTATTGGAATTGACATGACTAAGGACAGTGACGTAACCGTAACTAAAATTACATGTGGATCAACGGTTTTAGAAGCTACTACAGGAAGTACTAAATCTACAAATTGCAACGTAGATAATGGTTCAATTCAATTAAAAATCAATCGTCAAGGCTATGGCGTGGTTACACTAACCGCCGGAAGTGAGGCAGGGACTTCATCCAACATCACATTAATGTACACATTGAGTAACGGTAAGACCAAAACCATCTCGTTTGTTTTCTGGACCATTGAATAAATTTCATAAGAATCAGCGTTCCCTTGTTGACAAAAGTCATTTTATGGCTTGTCAAAATATATTTTTGGAGGAAAGTATCATGAGAAAAAAGTCGTTGAAAATCCTTGCAATGTTCTTTGGCATAGCACTGATTATTTCAATGCTGTGCGTGCCTGCTTTGGCGGCAGACGATGATCCCATCATCGCGCAAAACAATCATGGTGACACCTTCACAAACCTCAAGGACGCAGTCGAGTTTACTTACGAAGATTGGACAACCGGAACTGTCACTCTTACCGCAAGAGAGTATGAGCTTGAAGCTGATATTACTATCCCCCGGGGCATCACCCTGACTATTCCTTCATCTTCAAGCTTGAATGATACTACAAGCGGGCACAATTTTTCTGGTGGTATTGATGAAGAAAACGCCAAGGTATATGCCACATTGACGGTACCGGCGGATAAATCTATTACAGTAAACGGCGTTCTGCTTGTGGCCGGGAATCAGCAGAGTACACAGCCTGAAAGCGGCTTCCTTTCGGGCGCATATGGCGCCATCGACCTTCAGGGCAATATAACTGTCGGTTCCGGCGGTGTGCTTTATGCCCGTGGTGAAATTTCCGGCCTCGGAAAGGTTACCGCTATGTCCGGAGGCTCCGTTTATCAACGTTTCGAAATCGCCGACTGGCGCGGCGGAACTGCATCGCGCGCCGCAAACCGCGCCGACGTTTTCCCCTTTAACCTGTACCAGCTTGGCGGTATTGATGCCGAAGCTATTTACGAAAACGGCTCCTCTCTTTACGGTCAGGCATACATTTACGCAAGCGGCCTGAGTACCCGTGCAGATATTCATTACATCGGCTCCAGTGCCCTTGTCGAGTTTACAGGCACAGGCGGCAATGTTACCATGACCAAGAAGGATGGAATTACAACCGCAACCGTAAATGGAGCAATCAAAACC
>CANRNE010000044.1 GCA_947631925.1 uncultured Clostridia bacterium | reverse complement strand
ACCGTTCTCGCACTATTCTCAAATACAAAAACCGTCCACCGAAAAAACCGGTTTGAGGCTTAACCTGTTGACGTTGGCGTATACCCAATTTGTCCAAACGTTTAACATTTTCCCCACCGCAGGAGCAAACGATGATATTGTTTACCAGTGGTTTAAAAATCTCACAAAGCTGCAAAACAACATTTTCAGTACCGCCTAAGCCCATTGTTCTTGGAAAAAACAGAATATTCTGTTTTGATAGTTCCATTAAATCACCTATATTTCCACGCTAATCTGAATATTTTCAGATCGTCAACAAAATATCTCTTAAACATTCTTTTAGGTTCCTGAAGAAACCTATAAAACCACTCTAAGCCGTGATTGCTCATCCATTTTGGGGCGCGTTTGACGTTTTCTGCCAGAAAATCTATCGCTGCGCCAATTGAAAAAGAAAGCGGTATCTGATATTTATTCATATTTTCATATATGAATATATCCTGCTTCGGTACTCCCATCCCTACAAATAACATATCGGCATGAGAATCATATAGGATTTTATTTATCTTTGCAATTTCATCAGGATTTTTTTCAAATCCGACAGGAGGAGAGTAAACTCCAACAATATTTAATTTGATAAATTTTCTTCTTAAATTTTCTGCAGCTTTCTCAGCAACTCCCAAGCCTGCCCCAAGCAAGAAAACTGAATATCCTTTTTCATTTGCAACTCCGCAAAGCTCCGGAACAAGATCGCTGCCGTTGAACTTCTCCTTTATTGGAGTTTTGTACCATTTTGCTATCCACAGAAGCGGATGCCCATCAGTCAAAAGCAGTTCTGCATTTTCACATATCTTTTTAAAATATTCATCTTTTTCCATCCTTACAATCTGATCTACATTAGGAGTTATTACATGACATATTCTGCGTTCTGCAATACACTTTTCCATATAGGCTATTGCTTCTTTATGCGTAGCGTTGTCTATGAAAGTATTCATAAATCTCATACGATTTAGCGGCATACAAAATCCTACCTCGTCAAAAATGCTTCTCCCTTGCCGACTCTTGCTCTCCAATAGTCGAGCAAATCATGCATCGTCTTTTCAAACGGGATTTGCGGCTCCCAGCCGGTATGCGCTTTGAATTTGCGGCAGTCCGGAACTTGAAGGTCCGCATCTATCGGGCGCAGGCGTTCGGGGTCGGTAACAATCTCGATCTTATCCTTCATAGTCGAGTACGAAATAAGCGTGTTCAGCGTGTCGCCGACCTCGCAGGTGTAGCTGCCGCCGATGTTGTAATACTCGCCCGCAACGGGGTTGACGGTGACGAGCATATAATACGCCCTGACCGCGTCCCTGACGTCGGCATATGTACGGAGCGACTTGAGATTTCCCACCATAACCTTCGGCTCGATCATTCCCGCTTCAATCATCGCAATTTGCTTAGCAAAGGTGGATTCGTGGAATACGTCTCCGCGCCTCGGTCCGGTGTGAGTGAACATTCTTGTGGTCATAACCGTCATACCGTAAGCCTCGGCATAATATCTGCCCAAAAGGTCTGTGCCGACTTTGGAAATGGCGTAGGGACTTGCAGGGTGGAACGGGCATTCCTCGTGAATACCCGTCTCCGGCTTCTTCGCTGCGGGAATCTTGCCGAAAACCTCCGAAGAAGCGCAGACGTGGATAACCGGGTGGTAGTCCTTGTCCTCCGCCATTGCAAGACGGAAAGCTTCAAGCAGACGGCAGGTGCCGAGAATGTTAGTGTTCAGCGTATCAATCGGCGCGGTGAAGCTTGTCAGAGGATAGCTCTGCGCCGCAAGATGAAACACATAGTCTGGCTTAATATTGTTTACAACCGTAATAAGGCTCATCTCGTCGTTCAGATCGGCATATTCGAAGAATACGCGATCCTTTCTGTTCACACGGTCAAGTAGATGCGAAACGTTGTCCAACGGGCTTCTCCAACGGCAGACGCCGTAAACGTCCCAATCGGTATTTTCAAGCAGGAAATCCGCAAGGTGAGAACCCACCATTCCGGTAATTCCTGTAATAAGCGCTTTTGTTGCCATTTACTTTTCCTCCAGCTCTTTTTTTATCTTTTCTGTAAAGGATTCGTCTTTCAGAATCCCGTATTTATTAAGATACAGACTCTTCATCTGTGTTATCTTCGGACGGTTTTTGTAGAAATCTTCACCCGGTGAGGTGATGACATATTTTAGTCTGTTGCCGTACAGCCTGTTCAGCTCGTCGGCTATTCTAACTCGGCTAACAAGCTCATTTCCGGCAACATTAAGGACTTGCGGTTCGTAAGCCTCCCAATGATTTATAAGCCAATCGACTGTATTAACCACGTCCGAAACGGTGATGCAGTTTCGGTAGAACGGGTGGAAAATGTCCGCTTTCTCACCTGTTTCTATACACTTAAAGCAGTAAGAAACAAATCTGTCATTTTTCGACACCACATATGAAAGTCGTATAGCCTTGAAGTTCGGATCATTTTTGAAGCAATCCTCAACCGCCTTTTTCATTCTGCCGTAAGGCGTCTGCACTTTGGTTTCGGAAAGCTCGGTATAAATCTCTCCGGGAATATCCCCGAAAACCGCGTCGCTTGAAAAGAACAGAACCTTACAGCCGTGTGCAATAGCATTTTTGATGAAATGCTCTGTGCCTGTGACGTTTATGTTCCAACACTTTTCAAACTCATTCGCGCACATATCCGGCCCGGAAATAGCGGCGGTGAAGATCACATAATCAACACCGTCGAGCACCGAATAATCGAACTTTTCGGCTTCCGCCAAATTCAAATGTGCGTCCGCTTCGGGAGTCTGGTCTATTTTCAGAACGTTTTCAAATCTTTTAAGCAAATACCCGGCGATGTAGCCCGAGCTGCCTACAATAGCTGTTTTCATATGCCGAATACATTCTCCTCAATCATCAGACACAGTGCGTGATACACCGGCAAGTGCAGCTCCTGAACCATATACGTTTCGGTCTCGGGGACTCTTATGCACTCGTCTGCTATCTCGCTTAGCTTGCTTTCTTTTTGCCCTGTCAGCCCTATGACCGTCATTCCCTTTGCCTTAGCCGTGACCGCCGCATAGAGCACGTTTTTGCTGTTTCCACTGGTCGAAATCCCGAGGAGCACGTCGCCCTCGTTGCCATAGCCGTTGACCTGTTGCGCAAAGCATAAAAGCGGCTCGCAGTCGTTTTGGTAGGCAGTAGAAAGCGCAGGGTGACCATCGAGGGCTATTGCGGGAAGCGCGCCCTGCAAGTTCTCGGCAAGGGTTTTCCCAAGCTCAGGGTTTACGGCTATAAGTTTGTCTGCATACTCTTTCGGAAGCTTGCGCGGGTTCTTGAAGCCTTTCATAAGCTCGCCGACAATGTGCTCGGCGTCGGCAGCACTGCCGCCGTTGCCTGCAATAAGAAGCTTTCCGCCGTTCGCGTAACAGGTCTCAATGAGTGCATAAGCCTTAGCTATGTCGTCCTTGCAAACCGCTAACTGCGGGTATCTCTCAATCAGCAAATCAAGCTGTGCCTTAACTTTCTCGGTCATATGTATCCTCCAAAATTTCATTAACTGCATTTAGCAAATCGCCGTCGGTCGGGATAATTTTTGTTTTGCAGCCTGCCGCCTCTCCTGCACCTCTGTCGTGCTCACCGTCGCCTATCATATACGACTGCTCGAGGTCGATGTTGAAATCTTTTGCCGCTTGAAGCAGCATTCCCGGCTTCGGCTTGCGGCAGTCGCAGTCGAATTTCAGCTCTTTGACTTCTCCCTTAAACCCGCTGTCGGGGTGATGCGGGCAGAAGTAAATGCCGTCCAAATACGCGCCGTCAGCGCCGAGAAGCGTCTCCATTTTGTTATGTATCTCGTCAAGCTCGGCAAACGTTACCTCTCCGCGCGCAATCACGGGCTGATTCGTCACAACTATTGCAAGATAGCCCGAGCGATTGATTAGCTTTATTGCCTCTGCTACCGTCGGCAAAAGCTCGAAATCGTCAATATTGCGAAGAAAACCTTTATATTTGTTAATGGTACCGTCTCTGTCAAGGAAAATCGCTTTCTGCTTGTTTCTCAGATTTCTTGCGAACACCTTTCCACTCTCAAAATCTTTTGTGACTGCTTCAAACCTCTCGGGCGTGCCCATATCCTTGACGTACTCGGGACTGTCGTAGCAGAACATTTTTCCCGTACCCGCAAGGGGTTTCAGCAAGTGTCGGTCTAAATCTATCTTCGGCAGGTCAATGTCGTTTTTCAAAAGCTTTGGGGATATGATGTGCAGCCCCGCATTGACGCGGTTCTTGTAAAATTCGGGTCGCTCGTCCTCTTTGGCAAGCCATTTTTTCACCGACTTGTCCTCGTCCGCGATGATAAGCCCGCTGTCATAGGGGTGATCGTTCGGGTGGGTAAACAACGTCGCGAGGGCGTTGTGCTCTTTATGAAACGCCACAAAGCGGTTAAAATCTATATTGAAAACCGAATCGGCGTTGAGCAGGAGAAAATCCTCTGTCAGCTTATCTTTTAGTCTGAATAATGCACCAGCGTTGCCGAGGGGCTTGTCCTCAACGAAATAATCTATATGTACGCCGAGACGTTCTCCGTCGCCGAAATATTCAATTATTTTCTCCGCCATATGGCTGACGGTCAGGATTATGTCGGTGAAGCCCTGTTCCTTTAGGCACTCTATTTCGTGCTCTAAAACAGGCTTGCCGCATATAGGGATAAGCGGCTTAGGAATGTCGGGAAAAAGCTC
>CANRNE010000043.1 GCA_947631925.1 uncultured Clostridia bacterium | reverse complement strand
GCACAGAGCCGATTTTCTATGCGTTCAACGGACTATATAAAAGACGGCCTTGTATATTGTGGGGTCTGCAATAGCCCGCGACAGATGCCGTTTAATGGGGCTATCGTGCCTTGTATGTGCAAGTGTGATACGGAACAGCTAGAGCGTGAAAAGCAGCGCAGGGAGGCCCAGCGGGTGCGTGACGCAATCAAGCATAGTCCCCTCTATGATAATGTGTTCGACCGGGCTTGTTTTGACCGTGATTCTTTCCCGGATTCCGCGCCGTCAAAGATATGCCGGGAGTATGTAGCAAAATGGGGCCAGATGGAAAACCAGGGCTTGATGCTCTACGGCGAACCGGGCAGCGGAAAGAGTTTCTATGCGGCTTGCGTGGTAAACGCATTGCGGCGGCAGGGGATCCCGGCGCAGATGTGCAGCGTTACCCGGCTCTTAATGAGCCTTGATGCGTGGGAGCGAGAGCCGATTATGAGCGCGATTAAAAATGTCCCGCTCTTGGTGGTGGATGATATAGGCGCGGAGCGTTCAACGGATTTTCAGCTTGAAAAGTTGTTTTCCGTGGTCGATGCCCGTATTCAGTCCGGGCGGCCCTTGATAGTTACCACGAATTTAACGCCGACACAGCTGCAGGAGCCGGACACGTTACAGAAACGCCGCATTTATTCCCGGCTTTGGGAGGCTTGCGCGGTGCGCCTCCATGTAGAGGGTGACAAGCGGCCCGGTATAGCACAGGACAAGGCGGCAGAGGCCCGCCGGGTGCTGTTAGGGAAAGAGGGATGAACGCAGTATGCCTCTAAAATCAATTTGGCACAAAAGACCAAATTGTTTTGAAAAAACAATGTGAAGAAAATCGTCACATTGTTTTGAAAAGTGCCACCTGATGAAAACCATCAGATGGCAAACGTGGGTTGCAACTTGGCGAAAATAACCAAGTTGCTCAAGAAAAGGGAGATATAATAATGCCCGGAAAAATGTGTCAGCGAAAAGGACGGGCGGCAGAAATCGAGCTTTGCCGCGTCCTACAAAGCTATGGAATATCCGCAGAGCCGGGAAGTGCGTTGAACTTTGGCACAGAGCCGGATATTAAAGGCGTTCCCGGCCTACACATTGAATCCAAGAGGTGCGAGAAGTGGAGCCTCCCGGCGTGGACAGCACAAGCGGAAAGGGATGCGGCGGCTATGGGCGACGGTGCGCCAGCCGTGATATTTCGCAGCAATCGCCAGCCGTGGAGAATATGTATGCGGCTGGATGACTTCATGGATTTTTACATAAAAGTACAGGAGAAAGGGGGAGCACTTTAATGAAAGTATCAGACGAACAGATCATAGCGGCGATTCTTTCATGCAGCACAAATATACAGGCGGCAGAGGCTTGCGGGTTAAGCGAAAAACAGTTTTATAACCGGCTGTCCCGTCCAGAGCTAAAGGAAAAACTGGCAGCGGCCCGCTCAAAGCTGTTAGAGAGCGCCACAAGCTCCATAGCGGCCCGTGTGGGCGAGGCCGTGGAAACAATGGCAAGTATCATGCACAGCGAGGAAACGCCCGCACAGACGCGGCTAAACGCCGCAGACGCCATAGTCAGAAATAGCTTGAAGATGTCCGAGCGGACGGACGTGCTGGACCGCATATCGGAGCTTGAAAAGGCGGTGAAGGAGGTTGAAGATGGCAAACATTGAAAATCGGTTGACGGCCATAGCCGGGAAGATTGACAGGATGGCCGGGTGCAAGATGTTTTTGACCCTCGCGAGCGGGGAGCAGGTCATAACCGATGCCGGAGGCGCAATCGACCTATTGCACAGCGGAGCGCAAATTATACGGGCAGAATCGAGCGGTCCGTGTGGTATGCTATGCGGCCTATTGGTGGGTCTGGCAGATACCACCAATGATGGAGGTATTGAACCGTGAGCAATGCGAGACTTGACGCGCTGGAAACGCGCATAAACCGGCTTAAAGATACGCCGGATATTGCGGTGATATATCCCGGCAGCGAGGGCAAATATTACCTCGCTTACGGCGGGCAGAGAGCCGTCAAAGAATTTGGCGGCATTGACCAGGCTATTGAACAGCACAGAAAAACAGGGAGCGCACAGACGCTTATTATTGTTGATGTGTGAGAACCTAGCAAAACCCAGCATTTTCGCCTATATAGCTGGAAGTACCACAAAAACCTAAAATTTATTCTAATAGAAAGGCGCAAATAATGTTTACTCTTACCGAACGATTTTTTATTCAGATCAAGTCATTTATCAAGGCTACGGCAGAGATCACCAACGAATACGCAGCCGAAATGGACCGCGCAAAAGCATTTACGGGCAGCGACGGCGGCAAACAGATCGAGCGCAAGGCTGCAGAGGCAAGAGATACGGCCCTAAAGAAAGAGCGCGAGGACACCTGGAAAGCCGTCAGTGGTATTCTTTCCGATATGCGGGCAAATAACGTGGCCCGCAAGCTGGCACTTCCCACGCCGGAAATGTACAGTCTGCTTAACGTCTTGAAGATGCGGACCACCTTGACCGCCGATGACCTAGAACAGGCCGCAGCCTCTTTAGAGGGAAACGCCGCTTGTTTGGCCGCGCTGGCGGACATTGCGAAGGAGAACAAAATCCACGCAAAGCTCCCGCAGCCTCCACTGTCAACGGATGCGGTCACAGCTTTCATTGACACTCTGGAGAACAGCACCCGGACTATGCTCAATGGAGGCTCTTACCTGGCAAACCGCGAGCCGAAATCAGAGGCCGATTGTCTGACGCGGTTCGGCGCTTTGCCGTACAAGGTGGAACAGCTAGGCGGCAACGGCGAATATGTGAATTTGGGAAAAACCGATGACGCTTTGATCGAGCGATATAGCGCCGTCGTGAATGGGCTAGAGGCCGTTATGTGATTGAGTAATGCACGAATACCACTCTAGACCGAAAAAACGCACACAGGCCCGTTAAACGCGCCACAGGGCAATAGGAGCCGGAGGGCAATTCCTCCGGCTTTTATGCTTTGAAAGTGCTCATTTTGAGCACTTTCACTTTTGGCTGGTCCAAAGTGGACCAAGCAAGCCACCGCAAGTATCCAGAGTGGATATTTGCGGGCAGAACAAGCTAAAATATAACAAAACGTATTCTCTTAAAATAATAATTCGGCATAATAATAGTTATGCCGAATATTGAAATGCCCTATTTTCAAGGGTTTGCTGGCTTTTTGGGTGTGTTTTGTGCAAATAGTAAACACAAATAGTATTATTATAGCTCTGTCCGTGTGTAGTCCACAGTACATAGACAAAACGCTATTGTGCAAATAGTATAATGTCCGGCTGCTTATTCTTTCCGGGCGAGGGCTTCATTGACCGCACGAATGATGAAGGAGTTGACCGATTCACCGTCATTCAGCGCGGCGGCGATCTTGTCCCGTGTGCCCTTTGGAAAGCTCACGTTGATACGGTCATAGTGAGTTGCTATGTACTTGTTCACAGAGGCTTGCTGCTTTTTCGATACGGTCATAGCGCACCGCCTTGATATTCTACAATGTCTCCCGGCTGGCAATTCAAGATGCCGCAGATCGTTTCAATCGTTTTCCAAGAGACAAGCTCTCCGTCCCGTAGCTGCTGGATAACCCGCTCACCGAGTATTTTTTCTTTGCGGAGCCGGTATGTGCTATAACCGGCCTGTTTCAGCGCGTCCAGAATATCCAATTTGTACTTAATCGGCATATAGTCACCTCCAAGAATAAGTATAGCATTAGCATACACACATAACAAGTGTTCACTATGCACAAAGCAAACACCCATATTGTGTGCAGAATAACGATATACAAGCACACATATTGTGTGTATAATGGTGTGTGGAGGTGAACCGCATGGAAAAAGAGCATGAACAGACCATAGAAGAAATGTACGATGCTCTATCGGACGAAAACAAGCAGACCATACAGGCCGCTATCGGCGCACTTGTAGACGGACAGACGAGGGAGGAAACGCAGAGTGAATGATGATAAGAGATGGCTTGTAGAGTTAGTAAAGGACGCAGACACACCACTTGTTATTGCCATTACTGCGTTTCTGTCCGTGACCCAGCAGAGACGGGAAGGCCCGGAGGCACAGCCAGGAGCGGAGGCGGCAAAGGGCCGGGAGCAATTCACGGTGAAAGACATGGAACAGGCCATAGTGAACCTACAAGCCGCCCGCGCTAAAGCCGTAGCAGATGGAGACACCGACGCAGCGAGGGATTATGCCGACACAGAAGCCTATATCCGTACTAACTGGATGAAAGAGGGGTGACGGCATGACGGATGATGAAAAGGCCCTTGTCGAAGTCCTAACCCAAATGACACAAGAGGAACGGCAAGCCATTCTTGACCTTATGCGGGAGCTTGTGCGGCAGCAGGACGAAGCGACAAAGCCGGACTAACAAAAAGGGCGTGAACAGGTTGCGGATATACATACTAGGGCGGCGGTTGGATGACGCCGCCCGGAAAGGAGGAAAATGTGACCGATTCACAGAAACAGGCACAAGAGACGCGCAGACGCAATAAGGCGGCACAGGAGGCCAGACAAAAGGAATATTGGGCACAGGAGGCCATAGACAAGCCGCTCATGATGGACGCGCTGCGGGCCGTCCTACGAAACCCTAACAGCACACCGGCACAGCTCATATTTGCCGTTTCAGTGCTGGACAACGTAAAGGCATACCATGTTGTCCCGTATGGCGTGAAGTACCCGGCAGAGCCGGACAGCCGGGAAGTGGACGCGATCAGCAAAGAATTGATGGACAAGATCAAGAGCGAGGCGTAACATGGAGCGGGACAAGCCCAAAAATGAAAGAAAGGAGGATAGACCCATGAAGATGCTGACCGATGAAACCATTGAGCGCCGAATGAGGCGCAGGCTGGCAAAGTACGGCTATAAGCTCCACAAGTCCCGTAAAAAGGGCGGCGGCTATACAGTAACAGGCGGCTACTACCCGGACGAACCGGACGGGTATTATGACGATCTGATGAAGCTGGTGGATGCCGTAGAAGCTATGGAAGAGCGCTTTGCACAGCTTGAAGCGGACAAAAGAGGCGATTGATGCAACGGGCGAGGGCGGGAGAAATCCCGCCCTTGTCTGTACCATAAATCGGACAGCTATTTTTTGCAAAAAGACACACAAAAGACACACCGACACCCTAAAAAGACACACATGAGGGTATAGCAAGATAAAACAAGTTATAACAAGCAAAACCGGGAACGCCTAGAGCCGCAAGCGATACAGGCGACAAGCTATAACAAGATAAATCAAGCTAAATCAGCCTAAATCGAATTGGTAATGACGAGGTCGGCAGTCCGAATCTGCCCAGCAGCTCCAAAAGAAACCCCGTAACCGCAATGGTTACGGGGTTTTGCTATGGTGTCTTTAGACGTGGAAGTAATCCCCCGGTTTTACCGGGGGAAGAGAAAAAGCTTTAGCATGAGAA
>CANRNE010000042.1 GCA_947631925.1 uncultured Clostridia bacterium | reverse complement strand
GCTCACTGTCGCGGTCGTTTCATCCGACAATAAGCCCCGAGGTCGCAAATTGTGTCGCGCAGCGCAAAAGCGTGGTTTTGCTCGCGCAAGGAATTCAGAACTCGTACCCACCCCCCTACCCCCCCTCCGCGGGAGGGGGCATGAGGAGCGATTCCGCGGGAGGGGGCACGCATGGCGCCTCCGTGGGTAGCAAACGCATTCTTCGCGCACAGCACAGTGCGCTGTGCGCGGCGTTTGCGAAGAGTGAGCGCATTCGCCGCGCGAACGATGACCGAGGGCAGGGCTCTACCTGCCCGAGAGAGCTGTCGAGCGTAGCGAGACTGAGGTGGGGCGTCATTCCAAATCCGTCATTTCGGGGTGAGGAAGTACGCCTCGAAATGACGTAAGAGTACCCCTCCCTTTTTCAACAAGCATATGTTCAAAGCCGACGATTATAGATTAAAACTCAAAGCACTCGAAGATTCCCTCGGCGAGGCGAAGTACGCACTCGACATCGACAATCGCTACGAGACCTTAAAACAGCTGCGCACGGAGCAGGAAAAGCCCGAAGTGTGGCAGGACCTCGAGCGCTCTGCCGCCATCGGCAGGGAAATTTCTTCCAACGAGTCCAAGATTGCCGCCTACGAGAAGAGCCGCAAGGCGCTCGACGACGCGTACGAGATTATCGACCTCATCGAGGAGACGGAGGAAGAGGACTTGGTCCCCGAACTCGAAAAGATGATTTCCGCCGCCGAAGTCGACATCGAGGACATGCGCGTGAGGGCGCTTCTGCGCGGAAAGTACGACAATTCCAACGCCCTGCTCTCCATTCATGCGGGCGCGGGCGGCACCGAAGCGTGCGACTGGGTCTCCATGCTCTACCGCATGTATTGCCGCTATGCCGAGCGCAGCGGCTATAAAGTCACGGAAATCGACCGCCTCGCAGGGGACAGCGCGGGGCTCAAATCGGTGGATTTCCGCGTCGAGGGCGAGAACGCCTATGGCTATCTCAAGGCGGAAATCGGGGTGCATCGCCTCGTGCGAATCTCTCCCTTTGACGCCAACAAGCGCCGCCAGACCTCCTTTGCCTCCCTCGAAGTCATGCCCGAAGTGGACGACGACGCGGAGATTGAGATTAAGGACGAGGACATCCGCATCGACGTGTACCGTTCCTCGGGCGCGGGCGGCCAGAAGGTCAACAAGACGGAGACCGCCATCCGCATCACCCACTTCCCGACGGGCATCGTCGTCACCTGCCAGAACGAGAGGAGCCAGCTCCAGAACAAGGAGATGGCATTCAAATATCTCCGCTCCAAACTGCTCGAAAAGCAGATAGAAGAGCGCATGGCGCAGGAGGCCGCCTTAAAGGGCGAGACCAAAAAGATAGAATGGGGTTCGCAAATCCGCTCCTACGTCTTCTGCCCGTACACCATGGTCAAGGACCACCGCACCGGCTACGAGGTGGGGGACGTCCAGTCCGTCATGGACGGCAATTTGCAGGGATTCATCATCGATTACCTCAAGAAGACCTGATTATGAAAGACGCACCCCTCATTTTAGGCATCGAATCTTCCTGCGACGAGACGGCGGCAGCCGTCGTGCGGGGAAGAACGCTCTTGTCCGATGAAATCGCATCCTCCGCCGCCATTCAGGCAAAGTACGGCGGGGTCGTGCCCGAGCTCGCCTCCCGCGCCCATACCGACGCGGTGGGGGAGGTCGTCTCCCGCGCCCTCAGGGTCGCAAACGTCCGTAAGGAGGAGCTCGACGCCGTCGCCGTCACCTACGGGGCGGGACTCTTGGGCGCCCTCCTCGTCGGGCTCTCCTTTGCAAAGGGCCTCGCCTATGCCCTGCATATTCCCCTCATCGGGGTAAACCACATCCGCGGGCATCTCGCCGCGGCCTATCTCGAGGATGAGACGCTCGCCCCGCCCTTTGTCACCCTGCTCGCCAGCGGCGGGCACACGGCAGTGCTCTATGCGAAGTCGGAGACGGAGTTCGAAATCCTCGGCGGCACGCGGGACGACGCCGCGGGGGAGGCGTTTGACAAGGTCGCGCGCGTGCTCTCTTTGCCCTATCCCGGGGGGCCCCATGTCGAGGCTCTCGCGCGGGAAGGCAAAAACGTTATCCCCATGCCCAAGATGCTCAAGGGCGCGGGCGGGTTTGACTTCTCGTATAGCGGCTTGAAGACGCACATCATCAATTATGTCCATACCATGTCCGAGAGAGGGGCGGAATTTTCGAGGGCCGACCTCGCCTGCTCCTTCCAGCATGCCGCCCTCGACATCCTCGTCGAAAAGACCGTCGAGGCTGCCCGTCTCAAGGGGGTCAATACGGTCACCGCAGGCGGGGGCGTGGTTGCCAACGGGTATCTGCGCGACGCGCTCACCGATGCCTGCCGACGCGAGGGGCTCCGCCTCGTGCTTCCCGCCAAGAAGCGCTGCACGGACAACGGCGCCATGATTGCCGCGGAGGGTCTCATCCGCTACCGCGCCCATGACTTCGCCCCGCTCTCTTTGAATGCAGAACCGAGTATCCCGCTGAGATAGGTTTCGCGCGATTTCTTTTGCTACGCAAAATAAATGCGCGCGAGGAAATTGACAGAATCGCCTCAACAGGCTCACTGTCGCGGTCGTTTCATCGGACAATAAGCCCCGAGGTCGCAAATTGTGTCGCGCAGCGCAAAAGCGTGGTTTTGCTCGCGCACATTATTTGGAAATGGCACCCCCTCAGTCACTGCGTGACAGCTTTCTCGGACAGGTAGAGTCCTGCCCTCGGGCACCGTTCGCGCGGCAAATGCGCTCACTCACCGCAAACGCCGCGCACAGCGCACTGTGCTGTGCGCGAGAAATGCGTTTGCGACCCTCAAGGGGGCGCCAAGTCACTTGCCCACCCCTTGAGGGGTGGGTGGCGCGAACGAAGAGAGCGACGGAAGGGGTGGCGCTCTAAAATTGTCATGCTGAGCCGCCGCATCGCGGCGAGTCGAAGCATATCCACATGAAAGCCCCCCCAAAACACATAACTTTCGTCCGACTGCAAAAACTGCAATCGGGCTATTTTTTATGCAATCGCAGACGATATTTTTCAAACACGCGCCGCGCATTGTCGCCACGAGCACAGTCGCGGGCACAAAGGAATGCCGCGGCATCATCGGCCGCTACGTCGAGACGGCGCTCACAAGCGACATGTTCGGCGAGAAGACCTTCGAGAAGGCCGAATGCAAGATGCTCAAAACGGTCATCGGCGGCGCCATCGCAAACGCGGGCATGCAACCCGGGGACATCGACATGCTCATCTCGGGCGACCTCTTGAACCAAATCATCTCCGCAAGTTTTGCCGCGCGCGACTGCGGGCTGCCCTTCCTCGGCGTCTATGGCGCCTGTTCGACGATGGCAGAATCGCTCGCCGTGGGCGCGACCTTTCTCGACGGCGGCTATGCAAATCATGTCGTCGCGGCGACCGGGAGTCACTTCGCATCGGCGGAGCGGCAGTACCGCTACCCGTTGGAACTCGGCTGTACCCGCCCGCCGCAGGCCCAGTGGACGGTAACCGGCGCGGGCGCGGCGCTCCTCTCCCGCGAGGGAAGCGGCGTTGCCATCACCTCGGCAACAATCGGCAGAGTGCGCGACTTCGGCGTCACCGACGTCAACAACATGGGTGCCGCGATGGCTCCCGCAGCCTGTGACACCATCCTTCGCCATCTTCGCGACACCGGGCGCGACCCCGCATACTACGACCTCATCGTGACGGGCGACCTCGGCGCGCTGGGCAGCAGAATTCTCAAGGACCTCACGTGGGAGAAGGGCACCGACATCTCGCAAAATCACGTCGACTGCGGCGAAATCATCTACGACGTCATTGAGGACGAATTTCAGGGCGGAAGCGGCGCAGGGTGCTCCGCGGTCGTGCTCAATTCCTACCTCTATTCCAAGATGAAAGCAGGACTACTCAAGCGCATTTTGTTCGTTGCCACCGGCGCGCTCCTTTCCACCGTCTCTTCGGGACAGGGGGAAAGCATTCCCTGCATCGCCCATGCCGTTTCGCTGGAAACGTTAAAATAACGCCTCATTTTTCCGAATTTTCGGCGAAATTCAATTATTTCGATGAAAATCGAAATACATAATCATGGAAATTCTCGAAATCGTTCTGATGTATCTCAAGGCCTTTGCGGTGGGTGGGGCAATCTGTGCAATCGCGCAAATCGTCATCAATTTTACCGACCTCACCGCGGGGAAAATCCTTGTCTTGTTCATGCTGGCGGGCGTCCTTTTGACGGCGCTCGGGCTCTATCAGCCGCTCGTCGACTTTGCGGGCGCGGGGGCGACGGTGCCCATCTCGGGCTTCGGCTATCTGCTCGCAAACGGCGGCATGAAGGGCGCGCAGGAGGGGCTGTTCGAGGCGCTCACCGGGCCCCTTGCTGCGGCGAGTGCGGGCGTCTCCGCCGCCGTCATTTTCTCCTTTCTCATGGCCCTCCTCTTCAAATCCCACACCAAACACAACTAAAAGGGGGGCAAGCGGGAGTCCTTTCAGCCCCCTCCTTGGAGGTGGGCAAGCGAGAGTCCTTTCAGCCCCCTCCTTGGAGGTGGGCAAGCGAGAGTCCTTTCAGCCCCCTCCTTGGAGGTGGGCAAGTGAGAGCCCTTTCAGCCCCCTCCTTGGAGGGGGGTAGGGGGGTGGGCAAGAAAACCCTCTCCCTCCTCGTATTTTGTCGAAAAATCCCCGAAAAATTTTCCCCTAATTATTGACAATATCGCGCGCAGGTGTTACAATATATACGAAAAAGAAAATTTTTTGGAGGTTGTTCGCAATGAAGAATGGCAAAGTCAAGGTGTTCGCCCTTGTTTCAGCGCTCCTGCTCGCTGTCTGCGCGTTCGCCGTAGCTGCCTGTGACTTCACCTTCCGCACCAAGGAATTGACCAAGATTGAGGTCGACTCCTCTAGCGTGCAGAAAGTGTACCACCCCGGTGACGATTTCGATGAAAACGCTGTCAAGCGTGCCCTCGTCGTCACGGCGTACTATGATGACGACACACACGCGAAGATCAACAGCAGCGGCTTCCGCGTCGTGCCCGTCAACATCGACCACCTGACCACGGAAGAGACCCAAACAGCCGGTAGGGACACCGTGAAAGTCGTCTACGGGGAACATGAATCCTCCTACGACGTCACGATTACCGAAGTGACTTCGCTCCGCGTCGACGCCGGCGGCCTCGATGTGTCCTTCCGTCAGGACGAGAGCCACACGTCGGGCGAAATCGACCACGACGGCCTCAAGGTCTACTTGGTTTACAACGACGGCTCGGAAGAACTTCTCCCCGCGGACAAGTACACCGTCACCGCCGACCTGTCCAAGGCAGGAAATGCCAAAGCGACCGTCACGACCGCCGAGGAAGTTCCCGTCTTCGAGAGAGGTGAAAAAGATGTCATCACGGGGGGGGTCGTCTATAAGCAATTCACCGCCGAGTACGACATCAACGTCATCGCGCACAACCTCACAAAAATTAAGTTTAACATTGATGATAATGAAGTCGTCAAGAA
>CANRNE010000041.1 GCA_947631925.1 uncultured Clostridia bacterium | reverse complement strand
CCGCGTTGGACACAGACATCTTCTTCTCCCCCTCTACAAACTAATTTTATACAAAACAAGAAGGAAAAAAGTCCGCGTTGGACCGCGCAGCAATTATATTTCAACAGAGCAGGCACTCATTGCTGCTCAACCGTTTTTGTCCTTGCTGTTCTCGCCCCGCGTTGGACACAGACATCTTCTTCTCCCCCTCTACAAACTAATTTTATACAAAACAAGAAGGAAAAAAGTCCGCGGACCACGGGTGTTGACATCGGATTTTTTGCCTCCTTTTCCCCCCTCTCTTCATGCGAAAACGCGTACCGTTTCGCGACGGGGCGTTCCCCCCCGCACCCCCCCTCCTCTTCGCGTTTGTTGTTGCTGTGCTCCTGTTGTTTGCGTCTGTCTCGACCGGTTGGCCGCATGGGGGATGGTCTCCCGGCCCTCGCTGCACCCCGCTATCCATCGCCGAACTGGACCCTCTCCTGCCCCACCGCCCGCTCGCCCTTGATCCAGTCCGCCTCGCCGCATCTCCCCGTTGGGTCCGTCGCCGCGTCGCGGCACTGCAAGAGAAATGGCGCCGTAAATCCGCTCGTCGGCGGGACACCGCAAGAGACAAACTCGACGCACTCATCGCCCGCCTTTCCCTGTCCCTCAAGCCCCTGACGCTGCGACTCCAACATCTTCTCCTCTCCGCGCTCCGTATGCGAGCCTTGACCGCCGCCGCCACAAAACCTGTACCCGCGCCCGCATCCGCCCCGCAGGAGCAGTCATCCGACACGGACCATCAATCCCGCCACTTACCCATCGCCCCTTTCTTTCGTTGGTACTACGTCGGCATCATCGCGGCTCTCCTTGTCATTAGCGGCATCGAAGTCAACCCCGGGCCCTACCCCCAAGACAAACATCTCTCGAGTGCTAACCTCCGTTACCTTTCGATCCCCAGCCACGCGACTCAAGAAGAAGCCACCGAAATTGCCCACGACGACTGGCGCATCCGTCAGTTTGTTGGCGAGGGATGCGTGTTCGACACATGCACTGACACAACTTGCGACTGCCAGCATACGTACTTTGACGACACCTGGTCGGACGCATGGGATAATAAATCCAGCACAAGCGAATCGCATCCCTACGAGCAAGACCCCCACCCCGATGATATGTGTTTGGAATTTTTGTTCTACCTACGTATCCCAGACGAAGTTACGCAAGATGAGTACGACGCACTTGCCCACGACGATTGGCGCATCAGGGTCTTCTATGGCGAAGTGTGCGCTGGGCCTTTCCCTCTTCGCCTGAGCTACCTCTCCATCCCACACGACGAACCTGTAACCCAGGAGGAGGCATGGGCGATCGAGCACGACGACTGGCGCATCTGTGTGTTCCTTGGGGAGGTCTGCCCGGGCCCCTGCGACGCCTTCTATTGCCCCGACTGCCACGGCTACCCGGAGGATGGCATATGGGATAAATCGGTCTCCTCCATGAACACCGACGACGAGGAGAGGCTCATCGACATGAGTGCTTACCGGGCAAGAGCACAGGAGTATGAACGCACCGATGGCGGAGGCGGGTTGTATATGTGCGACGAGGCACCACCCATGTATTATGAACGGCCCGCACGGCAGAGACCTCGCTCGAGCACCCCACCTGACCCATCCGCCATTGCCGATTTCCTCAGCTCTCTTTCAAATGAACCGCGCCGGAAACGCGAACGCACGGAACACCAAACGGAAAGACCGGCGACGCCCGAGGAGCGCGAGCAGCCGCTACCGCGCGACGTGATCAACGACCTTCTCCTAAGATCGGGTATCGAGTCCAACCCGGGGCCCTCGACACCCCCGCGCATGTCAGGTGCTCATATCGGCACCATCCTACGGAAAATGAAACTGGGGGATGTCTGCGAGATGGAATGGCTTGAGGATGTCGTCGGCCTCCGTAGGACGGAAGCCGCTCTGGTTAATTTTCCAACAAAAGACCAACCGCTCTACCTCCTGCGGAAATTGGACTCGGGTGTAGAAGCCTTCTGCCCGTTGCCAGCGGTCCATTACACCTCGTTCAGGCACGTCCCGCCTGCCGTAGCTACGATGCCCACCCCGCCGCCCAACGCAGCCCTGCCTCCTGTCGCCGCCAGCCCCCAGCATCAGACCACCCCCACACCTGCGAACACGCCAATCGCACCCCCGGCGCCAAACCTGCCCCACGCCACCGCGGTTATACACGCGGCCTGCCCTACCTCCACATCCACGTGCGAGCCAACGCCCCCCACCCAAGACGAGACCGACAACGCGCCCCCGCCTCCTATCGTTGCCAGCACCCAACACCAGACTGCCCCCGCGCCCACCAGCACGCCGACCCCTCCTTCGCAAGACGAGACGGACAATGCATCACAGGGCTGGCTCACTCGGCCCCCAAACGCGACCGCCCGACTCCCGTCGACACCGTCACCTGGTACAACGCCGGTGGGCGCAAAGAGGACGCGATCGGCCGCCGCAAGCCAGAGCGACCTCTTGGCCCCGCCCCCTGTGCACATGCCTCCCCTGGGGCCATTTCAGATCACTCCGACCCCCGAATCGCTAGCAAACCTGCACAATGTTGTGCACGCCGCCCCCGAACAGCAGTTGGACGTGAGAAGGCCATTTGCGAAGGCGACAGAGCCTGCCGATGCCCCGGTGATCAACAAGGCCATTCCGCGCGTGGCGCACCTGCCTCAGCGCTTGAGCCGCAACTGGGGTGAGGCTTTCGACACTCTGCTGGAGGGCTACAGACAGAAGGACCGAGCTCAACGAGACGTAACCATGGCCGCAGTGCTCAAGGCCCCGCAGATCCTGCTCCCACAGACGAAGAAGCGAGCAGGCAACCGCAACATCCCAGCAATGACGGCCGAGGAGATCTCCAATGCTACCCCACCTGAGGCGCGCCCGCTGAAGAGCAAGACACCCGAGGAGCGTGTGCTCAACCGGTGCAAGACGCTCGCGATCACTGGTCTGTATTCCAACGCGGTGAAGGTGCTCATGCGCGAGATTTCTCCCCACGTCGCTGCTGAGGAACTGGTGGCGCGCCTCTGCAGGCTCCATCCCAAGCGAGCGGAACGCATTGAGCTCTGCGGCCTGGAGGCCCCGGTGGAGCTCCGGCTCCCGCCCCCGCAACGGAGACCAGGCGACGCCAACAATCCCGAAGCTGCCGCGAAGGCCGGCCCGCCGCTAAAGATTCACGTGCAGCGGAGCTGCAGAGGCAAATCCCCGGGCCCCACGGGTTGGACCGAAGAGCTGATCCGCGACGCGATCACCCCCCAGAACTGCGGTGCTTGGATGGCGATATTCGAGGACATCGTCAACGCGAGGTTCAACGCAGATGTAACGCGTCTGCTCCGCCAGGCGATCCTCGTCGGCATCCCGAAGGGCGACGACGGAGTGCGTCCACTTGCTCTTGGCGAGGCACTGGTGAAGGTGGGTGTCAAGATCCTCCTCGCGATGGACAAGGAGCTGAAGGATGACGTAGCAGTGGGGGACTTTCAGTACGCCTTCAAGCCGGACGGGTGCGCGCAGATCATCCACCAGGTGCGCGAACTGCTCCGCGCAGACCCCTCGGAACACGCCATCCTAGTGGACTGTACAAATGCCTTCAACAGTGTGCGCCGCCAATGCATCCGAGACGTACTGATGAGTTCTTCGCGCTTCAACTCCCTCCGCGCGCTCTTCAATGCCTTCTACGTGGAGCAGGGCGACTTGATCATCAGAGGCGACGGCGAGGAGCACCCGGTCATCAGCAGCACCGAAGGCGTCCGCCAGGGAGATGTGCTCGGACCGCTCTTCTTCTGCCTCGCGCTGCGCCCCGCGGTGGCCCGTGCCCTCGAGCGCTTCAACGAGATGGTCGCCGGTAGCGGCAAGCAAGTGAGGGTGTTCGCCTACATGGACGACGTCACAATCGTTGGGAAGACTGGACCTGCGTTTGAGTTCTACACTCTGCTGTCCCAGGAACTCGCGCACATTGGACTCGCCGTGAACAACGCGAAGACCGTCACCACCGACACCGCGCTGGCGCCAACGATGGCGTGCAAGCAAGCAAGCTGCGTCAAGCTCCTCGGCGCGTACGTCTCGCGCAACGCCACAGAGGAAAAGACCGAGGTAGACAAACAGCCGGCGAAGCATGAGGTCTTCTTCAATCGGATTCCCCACCTGCCCGCCGAGATTGGCTACCGCCTGCTTGTCCTGTGCGGCGTTCCCAAATGGGCGCACCTCATCCGCACCCACGAGCCCGATGTTACTGTCCCAGCCTCTAAGGCGTTCACAGAGATGTCCGTCCGATGCCTCGCCGCTGTGCTCCGCGCCGACTACAACAACCTGGACGAGGAGACGTATCGTCAGATGCGCATCCCAATCAGGCTCGGCGGCCTGGGGATCACCGACTGGAGCGAGATGGCCGAGAATGCGTACAACATGAGTAAGGCGTTGCAGCGCACCCGCGACGATGAACGAGACACCTTTGCCCAACCGGAGACACGCAGGGATGAGAATGCCTTCTGCGAGAAGATGATGGAGGAGATCAAGGCGGAGAATCCGGCTTTTCATTCGCACCTGAAGCGCTTCTCTGGGAGAGTGGCCAACCTGTGGCTCTTCGGCGAAATCACCGCAGCCAGCGCCATGGCTTCGAACTCGTTCCGCGCTGCCATGCTCTTCCGCCTCAACTGGGCCGGCCCCAACGCGTCCCTACCGGCACCCGCCCCGTGTGCGTGCGGCTTCCCGAAGGTCAACATCGCTTCCGTCACGCGCAAGGACATGATGATGCACCAGGCGGGATGCGTGACGAACGCTGGTCCCACCTCGCGCCATCACGCCGTGCGCGACGCCCTCATTGGCCTGATGACCAGGGCCGGCTACCTCTGCAAGCGCGAAGACGAGGTTGGCACCACAGGTGAAGGGGATAACAAGTCGGTTCTGCGCATGGACATCGTTGCAACACCTCCGACCGGACCGCAGCTGTACGTTGACGTCACCATCTGCAACCCTGCGGCCCGATCCTACGCCAACAAGACCGAGAAGGCTCTTTTCGACGCACAACAGAAAGAGAAGGAGAAGCGCTACGCTGAGGTCGCAAAGACCAACGGATGCGAGCTCGTCACCTTCTCCCTCACTGTCTTCGGAAGCATGTCAGACGCGTCCCGAAAGCTCATCTCCGCCCTCGTCACCTCCCTCAAAGCTCGTTGCTCCGACAATGCGGAGCGCGCCGCTATCACAGTCAGCGCCACCTTAAATTTTATTTCCAAGGCGTTGGCTTATGGTAACGGAGCGTGCCTGCTCTTCAGCAACCAGCTTCTGACTATGTACGGTGTTTCCCTCAAGGGGACCCCGAAGGAGATTCGAGCGCCGGTTGGCTTCCGTGCCTTGGGCGATGGAGATGACGTGGACGCGGTTGGCGCTGAAGACAGCGAAGACGAGGGGGGCGATGCGAAGGCGATTGTGGCTGCGGCCGTGACGGCGCGTGATGATGCTTGGAGCGACGCGGGCGATGCGGATGGCGAAGCAGGTTCCGACGAGGAGGACGCACGCAGCATGATGTCATG
>CANRNE010000040.1 GCA_947631925.1 uncultured Clostridia bacterium | reverse complement strand
AGTCCAAAGTGCCGGAGAGGAAAGGATTTTTCCAGCTATATCGCCTGTGAATTTTGGGACGACCAGTCAGGGACTGTGTTTACGGCGGGCATCGTCTTTGATTGCCGAGGTGACGGGAGCCGCCGTGATCAGTTCTACCTGTATGATGGCCCTATTCCTGAAACCTGTTTTACAGTCAGCCGCAAGCCTATGGACATTGCAGCGCTGAGAGCCTGGTTTAAGGAGCGCCCGGAATACCACTACGAGATGTATGACACAAACAACGAGTACCGCAGGAATCTGCTGGCTAAATGGAACGTTCACAACGAGCAGGTATGCCGGATGATGAAAAAGGCAGTTTCTTTCAGGCCCATTGTCAATATCCAGGATTTCATTACCGAAAATATATGCGATATTCCGGATAAGCCCGATATTGAGGAGATGCAGCAGAACATCCGGGATTATAAGAGACATGAGGAGCTTGCAAAACGTCAGGAGGAGAAACTTGCAAAGCTAAGCGAAATTTCCAAGGCGTTCCGAGAGTATCAGGCCGCTGTGGACCGATATCGTTCCCACCGCTTTTTATCCCTATGGGCCGAGAAGGAGTCCCTCGAACAGCGCATTAAAAAATATGGGGTCGATATTGAGACCTGTAAAGAGGCAATTCAACAAAGGGAGAAGCGCTGCGAGGATTTAAAGCAAGAGATTGGGAGAAAGGAAGCTCGGAGGATCGAGCTCATCGCCGATAAGGCACAAAGTGACGTTTACCAGGAACAGAATCGCCTCAGAGGACAAAAGGAACATCTCGAACAGGAGAAAATCCGGCTGCTCCAGGGAATCGGACGAACTACGGCTGCCATCAGGGCTGAAGCGGCTGTGCTCACGTCATACTGTGATCATATTGCCAAATGGACAGATATTGATAAGACTGCGGAGCTTCGGAACGCCGCCGAAAAACTGCTCGAGACGTGTCTTCCCATGAAGGCCTATACCCAGGAGGTATTTGCCGATTCGACAGGCCCTTTCAGAAATGCCAAGGAAAACACGACCAGCTTTACTAATGTCCTCCACAAAGCGACCTTTGAGCTTCAGGAGGAGGACCGGAAACTCCGGAAGGAGATTGACGGGTGCCACGGCACCTTAAAGAGCCTGAGAGATAATAGGAAGGATTATCCTCCCGGCCTGCTGGATTTGAAGACACAACTGCAGGCCCGATTTCTGTCGCAATATAAAAGAAAAGTCACTATCGAAATCCTGGCGGATGTACTCGAAATAGCAGAGGGCCAAGAAGCATGGCGCGGGGCGGTGGAGGGTTACCTGCATACACAGAAGTTCTATATGCTTGTGGACCCGGAGAGCTATCAAAAGGTGTTATCAATATACGATAAAATAAAGAACTCTTATGGCAAACATTCCTTTGGGCTTGTGGATGTGGGTAAGCTTCGTGAGCGGGAGCGTATCGATCCATGGGAGGACAGCCTTGCAAAAAAGATTGAGACAGATGATTCGCTGGCCCGCAGCTACATTGATTACCTGTTGGGCCGTGTTGTATGTTGTGCTGACACAAATCAGATCAGGAAGTACCGTATTGCCATAACGGCTGACGGAATGGTGTATCAGGGATATGTGGCGAGGCCGCTTCCTCGAGCCAGTATGGAGGATGCCTTTATCGGCAGAAAGGCTATTGACCTCCGAATCGAGATGGTTACGGCCCGCCTGGAGGAACTGTCCGGCAGGGAGCAGGTGCTGAGGCCTGTTTGCGATGAGTTGGAAAGTCAGCAGAAACACGAGTTCCTTTTTACGGAACGGTTTGTCAAAGAGGTCGAGGAGCGTCAAGGTGAATATGTCCGCGGCATGGAGATTGACAGGGAGCTCACTGAAATTGAAGCGCAGTTGTCTGAATTGAATCTGTTCTGGCTGGATGAAATGGACAGGCAAATTCGGGCTTTGGAGCGGGATATTGAAAAAATGAGAGGTGAGATCAACAACTGCTCCAGCGAGATCGGCGGCTTGAAGGCCACGCTGACGACTCTGGAAAACGAAAAGATCCCCGAGCAGAAAGACGGGCTATCCAAGTGCCAAGATGAATTGAACATTGAGTTCTCCCAAGACTATATCGATCGAATGGGGCTCCCACGTTATGGTCAGGAGCTTGCCCGGCTTCGGACTCCTGCGAGTATTGCCAAGAATTTTGGTGATCAGGTGGGAAGGACGCAGAATGAGATGGAGGGAAGGCAGAGGCAGCTTTTCCAGGCTCGCCGAGAGTATGTCCAGCAATTTCAGCCATGCTCCTTTCAGGTGGAGGCCACGGACAACCGGGAATATGAGGAAGAGCGGAAACGCTTGGAGGAGAGCGAGCTACCCCTCTACCGGGAAAAGATACGGCTCGCCCGGGAGAGCGCGCTGGAGCAATTCCAGAATGATTTCCTGGCCAAGCTCCGGGGTGGTATAGAGCAGGTACAGGAGCAGGTGAAAAATTTGAATCGTGCCTTGAAGCAGGCGCAGTTTGGCACGGATCAGTACCAGTTTCAAGTGGACCCCAGCCCTGATTATTACCAGTACTACGAGATGATCATGGATAAGGACCTGATTGAGGGGGAGGGCGGTCTGTTTGCGATTCCTTTCCAGCAGAAATACGGCCAACTGATTGAAGACCTTTTCGGCCGCATTACTGCCTCCGACGACGCGCAGCAAAACATGCGACGGCAAAGCGAATTGCAAAAAAATATAGAGCTTTATTCGGACTTCAGAACATATCTCAAATTTGATATGATTACAACGGATCAGAACGGCAACAGGCAGCTTCTCTCCCAAACGTTGAACACAAAATCCGGCGGTGAGACCCAAACCCCGTTCTACATAGCGGTATTGGCCTCCTTTGCCCAGCTCTACCGAGTGAATGATACCTCCAGCTTTGGCAATACGGTGAGGCTCATTATATTTGACGAGGCGTTTAATAAGATGGACAGCGACCGCATTATTGAGAGCGTCCGATTGCTCCGAAAGATGCATCTTCAGGCCATCATCTGCACTCCGCCGGACAAGCTCCCGGATATCATGCCGGAGGCGGACCGCACCCTGCTTGTGTGTAAAGAGAAGTATACTATGCGGATACTGCCGTACACCAAGGAGGTGGTCGAGTCATGGAGCGAGATGTAATATTGTCCCGGCTTTTAGAGAAGTTTGAACACAGTAAGCATCTGACTGATCCTGGAGCTTCCAACAGGAGAGTAATGCTCCGCATAGATAGAGATGAGCTGCCGGAGTATCAACGTGAGAAGGCTGTGATTCGGGACCAATTCAACCAGGCGGCAAAAGAACTGGAGAGAGACGGCCTCGTTTGGCTGGAGTGGGTCCCGGGACAACCGGTCTTTTCCAAAGTCGCGTTAAATCTGAACCGGGTGGATGCCGCTTATGAGCAGGTGGGCCGCGTCCACCCCGGCCGAAGGGCCGCAGAAATATATGAGACCATCAAAAAGACGCTCTCTGGAGTGAACACTCCGTGGATCATCTCTTGGAGAGACAATGTGTGTGACGCACTACGCTCTTCTTGGAAGCTGCCCGCTGCCTGTAAAAAAGGTGACGAGTTCCTTCACGGCCTGCTCAAGTGTATGGTCTGCTATGCGGATCTTGCCGGCAGAACGGTTTCTGTGCGTTCTTTCAGTATTATGTGTTTCCAGAACAGTAAGCGGTTCGAAAGAGAATTTCAGGATGATTTTATCCGGATTGCAGAAGCCTATGACGAGGAACTTGCCGCCCTGTGTTCAGAGCAGGATATGAGCCCGCGTGAAAAACTGGCGTTTTTAGGTATTTATTCCCATCCTGAGCTTTATCAGCTGTCAGGGAGGTTTTTAATGACGACTGAGAGCGGAGTGACGAACTTTTCGCCTTTATTCCCGGGTGGTATTGCGATACCCAGCGTGTCTGTTGATTCAATTGTGAGTTTTGACCTCAACGATATAGAGAAAATAACATTCATTGAGAATAAGACAAATTATGAGGAGTATTTATCTGGAGAGATAAAATCAACAGAACTTGTTGTTTACCATGGAGGTTTTCTAAGTCCCAAAAAAGAGTTATTCTTTCAAAAGATTTCAGGTTGCTGTTTGCCTGAAACTGATGTAGCGTTTTGGGCGGATATCGACTTGGGCGGCTTTGAAATGTTTGGTCGCCTGCAAAGAGTGTTTCCCGGTCTCATGCCAATGAGAATGGGCCGGGATGATGTGGAACAGTATGCGGCAATGGGACTTAAGCGGCCGGATACTTATTTGGAAAAACTGCGAAACGCCCTTGAAACCGAAAGATACCCCATATTTCAGAGTACGATTGAGGCTATTTTAAAATACTCAGTTACTATTGAGCAAGAAGTTTTTATCACCTGAGGTAGACTGATGACTCGCACTTTTTACAGCAAAATGGTCCGCGACCGTATTCTGAAATTCATCAAGGTTTCCGGGAAAACATGCGTTGTGGAGACGTTGGCTGAGGTCATTGAGAAGTGAGGTGCCGTTATGTCTGAATACCGGGCGGTTTCGGGGAGCCCCGCAGAGGATGAGTTTATCGAGCTCTTCTGCGACACCTTCGGGGCGGAGAAGGCGGGGTATCTCTATACGCAATACCCCTTTTTCGACATCTACCAGAACAGCCGATATGCGGACTTCCTCCTGGAGAGCGGGGAGCGTAAAATCGCCATCGAGATCGACGACGAAGCCTCCCACAACCGGCAGCTGGTGGCTTCCGGGAAGTTCTACGACGACCTTCTGAAGCAAAACAGTATGATCTACCTGGGCTGGGACGTGTACCGCTGGGCAGTGCGGCAGATTCGACAGCAGCCGGACGCCGTGAAGGACGAGCTGCGGGTATTCCTGGGCAGTGATCCGCATTTCAAAGAGATTGAGGACTACCTGCCTACCCAGCGGGGCAAGGCCCTCAGCGGGGATAAGCTGGAGCTCATGGAACATCAGAAGGCGGCGCTGGCTTCTCTCCGGCAGATGCGGGAAAATCATGAGACCATTGCCCTTCTCTACCACGCCACCGGCACAGGCAAGACGGTGACGGCGGTGTCGGACGCCAAAAGCTGCGGCGGCCGGGTCCTCTTTCTGGCCCACACCCAGGAGCTGGTGGAGCAGGCGGCGGAGACCTTCGAGGACCTGTGGCCGGAAGTGACCGTGGGCCGCTTCGTGGAGGGCCGACGCGAAAGCGGCACCCATGTGGTCTGCGGCAGTGTCCAGAGCGTGGCGCTCCACCTGGAGCTTTTCCGGGACGACGCCTTTGACTACCTCATCGTGGACGAGGCCCACCACGCCTCCGCCGATACATATCAGAAGATTTTGGCCTATTTCAAGCCGAAATTCACCCTGGGCCTCACCGCCACGCCGGAGCGGGCGGACGACAGGAGCATCCTGGACATCTTCAAAAACACCGCCCACAAGCTGGACATCCAGACGGCAGTGCAGATTGGGGAGCTGGTGCCCATCCGGTGCATCCGCATCCACACGAATATCGACCTGACAAAGGTGCGCTTCAACAGCGTCCAATACAACATCCGGGACCTGGAGAGCAAAATCTACGTCCCGGAACGCAACCGTGGACACGTGGCTTCAATACGCGCGCGGCCGCCGGACGGTGGTGTTCTGCGCCTCGGTGAAGCACGCCCAAGAGATTGCGGAGCTCTTCCGGGAGAACGGCATCAGTGCCGCAGCGGTGTCCGGCGGGATGAAGCAGTCGGAGCGGAGGGAGTTTCAGGACAGGTTCGTAAGCCGTGAAATTGAGGTCCTGTGCGCTTGCGACCTGCTCAACGAGGGCTGGGACTGCCCGGAGATCGAGGTTCTTTTCATGGCCCGGCCCACCATGTCCAAGGT
>CANRNE010000039.1 GCA_947631925.1 uncultured Clostridia bacterium | reverse complement strand
CGCTGGATTAGCTCAGCCGGTAGAGCGCCTGATTCGTAATCATGAGGTCGCGAGTTCGAATCTCGCATCCAGCTCCATTGAAAGTTCCGTTTCTCTGTGGCTTTTGCAGGAAAACGGAACTTTTTCTTTGCCTTTTTGCTTCTCCTCTCCGCTGTTTCTAATGGGATTTCTAACACGGTTAGAAGATGCTCCCGGCGATTTTGTCCGTCAGCTCTTGCTTTCGTGCCGTGTCCAGATGTCCGTAGATGTTGGCGGTCATTTGAATATCCGCGTGGCCCATGTACTCCTGCACGTCCTTCAATGTTGCGCCGCCGTTGAGAAGGAGGCTGGCACAGCTGTGTCGGAGCTCATGGAAGCGGATGTGGGGCAGACCGTTATTTTTGAGGAGACGCGCGAAGTGCTTTGTCACGTAGTCCGGGTCGAAGGGTCTGCCGTCGGGCCATTTGAAGATGTAGTCGCTCTCAAAGTAGCTCTTACCGCAAAGGCGCCGGTTTTCAATTTCGGCGGCCTTTGCGGCCTCGAATATCTCCAGCGCCTCCGGCGTCAGGGGAAAGGAGCGGTGGCTGGAGCTGTTCTTGGTCTTGTCCTTCTCCACCTTTTTCGTCACCTTGGTGACAGTGTGGCGGATGGTGAGGCGTCCGGCGTCGAAGTCTACGCTGTCCCATTTGAGGCCCAGAGCCTCGCTCCGGCGCAGGCCATAGAGGGCCGTTATCCGAATGAGGGGATAGAGCGGGTCATCCTTGGCGGCATCAAAGAGAGCCTTGAGTTGTGCGGCGCTGTAAAAGGTGGATTCAAAGCGCTCCATTTTTGGAAGCTCCACCAACGCGCAGGGGTTGGAGGGTATAAGCTCGGCCTTGACCGCCTCGTTCAGCGTCTGGTTGAGGATATTCTTGTACCGCCGCAGGGACGCGGGCGAGACGCCTCCGCCGCCGTCCCTGCGGCCATGGTCGGCCTTCTCGTCGAAGTACGCTTGCAGGAGCTTCACAGTCACGTCACACAGCTTTGTTTTTCGTTCCTCAAAATACGGGATGACCTGTCCGTTGGCGCTTTGCTCGTAGCCTTGGTATGTCACCTCATCCACTTTCCGACGGGCAATTTTCAACCAGTCGCGTATGCAGTCGGCTAAGAGCGTGTCGCACTTTGGAACTGGCTGCGTGACCTCATATTGCGTGAGGGTGTCCCGCAGGAGCTTTTCAGCGCGGCGCTTGTTTCCCTTTACGTTGAGGCCGGTAGCTATCCACTTTTGTTTGCGTTTGCCATTTTCTATGAGATTGAGAACAATGTAGAATTTATCGTTTTTAACTTGCAGGCTTCCTGTCATGGTTTTCTCCTTTCTCTGACAGCGTAGATTTGCCTGCCGTTACGGTTTGCTGACCTGATAACGCGCCGACTGGATGTAGTCAATAAGGCACACCTTTGGCACTATGATTTTCGTGCCGATTCGCTTACTGCCAATCGTGCGCTCACGTATGAGTTTATATGCGGTGTTTTTGCCGACGCCCAGGGCCTTTGCCACGTCAGCGGGGGTGAGAATGTCCGGGTATTCATTGAACATCGAGACACCCCCTTAAAACGGAATCTCCGTGTCGTCAGGGAGTAGTTCGGTGACTTCATGGATGCGGCGGAGGAACGCCTTCCAGGTCTCCGGCTCCTCCAGCTGCACGTTGGGGTACTGCCGCTCCAGCGGGATGTTGCTGACGATGTAGACGGTAGTGTAGCAGGCCACCTTGTCGCTATACCGGCAGGGCAGCATCAGTGGGTAGCCGTCCAGATATTTGAGCATATCCGCCACCGTCAGACTGCTCCTGAACTCGTCAAAGAGCATCACCGGCTGGCCCCGGTAACCGTCGAAGGGGTGGGCGTAATTCGTCACCTGATAGACATTCTCGTAACCGTGAGCGTCCATAACGCTCCTAGTCTTGCCTGCGCCCGTTTGACCCCATAGATAGTGGACCGTCAGCTCCCGGAAGCTTGTGCGGTATTTGCTCTCCAGGAGCGCTTGACGCGTGGCATCGATGTTGCGCAGATGATTCATTTGCGTGGGAAACGCCCGGATGATCTCCACGTTATCCGCGCCGGCCTCAAGCATAGCTAAGACTTCCTCGGACTGGTTCCGGCGCTTGTCCTGCTCCTCCGGCAGCTCGCCGGACTCCTCAAAGGTGTCCGGGAGGTTCGTCTCGTGCTTGACGTCCTCAGCCCATTTGCCTTCCTTGCGGATGTAATCCCGGTTTTCCCGGTGGCTTCCGTGGGCGGGCTCGATGTGCGCGCCGTAGAAGCGGCGCTGGACGGCGGTGAACTCCACAGCGTTTGTGAAGGCCATGTAGACGTGGGTGTGATACGTCCCTTCCTTTCCAACCTCGTCGCACATACACCAGTAGATAAGGCCGGAGAAGTCCGAGAGGGTGCTTTTGATGACCTCATGGGTGAAGCCGTGCTCCACGGGGTTGTTGATGGTCAGTTGGTATTTGCGATATGCGGTAGTACGTGCCATTGAAAACTCCTTTCTTTTACGTTGCTGACACCACTCCTTTCCTTTTTATACCGTGCCCTATTCAACCATTTTCATCAGCACGGATTTGAATTATCATTTTGGTGATGTACACAAACTACATTGTTGCACGGGGTAATACTTACCCGTGCAAGTTTATTTGTCCATTTCTGATTTAACGAGCGCAAAGCCCTCTGAGGCCATGGACTGAAGCTGCTCTTGGGTCACATTGCGCATAATGTTGAAGATGGCCTTTGAATTGTCGTGCGCCGTGAGTTGCTGGACGACCAGCTGCAAACAGGCCGTAGCCTCGTTGAGGAGGCCGTTTTCCACCATGTATGCCTTTATGCGCTCGTAGACCTCATCGGGCACAGTCAGGTTAATCCTGTGCTTTGTAGACGGCATTTTGTTCACCTCCTTGTGCGGTTTACCTTATCTTATCACCGAAAGGTGAACGCGTCAAGGAGTACTTCTGCGTAACTCCGACCATCTACTCGGGGGCTGCGCCCCCGGACGAAGGTCTCTGCGTATCGGAGGTGCGTGCCTACCCTTGCACAGCCATGGCGCACTGTCGGGCCTAAAGGCCCGACAGTGCGCCATGGCTCAGATTAGCGCCCTACGGCGGGCGGGTGCGTAACCGTAACGACTGACTTTTCTAACGCGCTTCTAACAATTTCACTTTTTCAACCTGTCCGCAATTACGCGGGATTTTTTGGAGAACGCTGAAAACCCTTGCGCGGCAAGGAATTTGAAGTGACCACTGGGGAGCAAAAGGGACGCTGAGGGGCAAACTGGAATTGATTCGTAATCATGAGGTCGCGAGTTCGAATCTCGCATCCAGCTCCAAAACCCGCCGGATTTCCTGAGAAAATCGGGAAATCCGGTACTTTTTTGGCTGGTTTACTTGATGCTTCTGTTTTTCTAACCCACTTCTGACCCCAACGGGATTTCGGAGCGGAAAGGATAGGATAGCACAAGGCCGTGGGATTTTGCGTCCCACGGCCTTTTTTAGTTATGGCGGGGTGGTTTTTACTCATACGTTCGCCCCAATCAGCTTGCCCATGGTCGCGGCGGCTTCCTGTTGCATTTTTGTGGTGACGTGGGTGTAAGTGCGGAGGGTGAACCCGGCGTCGTAGTGGCCAAGGATGCTGGAGACGGTTTTCACGTCCACGCCGTTTTGCAGCGCCAAGGTCGCGAACGTGTGTCTCAGGTCGTGCAGACGTATGTGCGGGAGGCCGGCGGACTTGAGAATCTTGTTGTGGATAGCGGTAACGGAGTCGGGGTAGTACATGCCGAGAGTGACCGGGGAGGGGAACATGTACTCGATGTTTGGGTGTTTTTCATGCTCCTTTTTGAGAATGTCCACTGTTTCCTGTGACAGTGAAATTCTGCGAATGGAGGTTTCGGTTTTTGGGCGTGTGACCTTCACCCCTCCGCCTTTGACCCTGATGGCCTGCTTGCAGACGTTCAGTGTCATCGACGTCTCGTCAAGGTCAGACCAGAGGAGGGCGACGAGTTCGCCTTTGCGTAGTCCTGTGGTCAGTTCGAGGAAGAACATCGCCAATACGCCTCGCCGGTCCGCCTCTTTGAGGTAGGCGCTGATGTCCTCTGGGTGCAGGATGTGCATCTCTTTCTTCTCCAGCTTCGGCACGATGCAGTCCTCTGTGGGATTTCGGAGAATCAGCCTCTCTTTTACTGCTCTTCCGAGGCAGTTGTGGAGCATCATGTGTAGGCCACGAACATAGCTGGCGCTCATGCTGGTGTTGCCGTCTTTGGATACCCTGATTCGCCCGCTGGCCTTAACATCGTTGTACATCTTCTGTATGTCTCTGCCGGTGAGCTTGGTTAGCTTGATGTTCCCAATCCTCGGCACGACATGGTGCTCAATGTAGTCCTCGTAAAATTCCTGCGTACTTTCTCTGATGTGTGGCTTGGAGTACGTCTCGTACCACGTCCTCACCCAACCGCCGACGGTGTATTCCTCAGCTTTCTCTATGTCGATCTCAGCGCACTCCCGGATTGCCTTCTTCAACTTCTCCTTGACCTCCGCTTGTGTCTTGCCAAGTACGTTCTTTCGGATAGCCTTCCCATTCTCGTCATGTCCAGCGACATACCGTCCCTCCCAACGCCCGTCCGGCCTTTTGCGTATATTCCCCTCGCCGTTGGCTCTGCGTTTTACCATGTTGTGCATCTCCTTTCTGCCGTTTTTCGGCAAACACACAACATACCAGCTTTTGCGCCAAATAGCCAGAGCAAAATTGTGTACAAACGGATAATTTTTCACGGCCCCACCTCATGACGGCGAAAAATGCCCTGGAAACACGGGCGTTTCCGTCACTTCCGACTGCGGAAATAACACAGCCCGGTCAAAACCGACTGCGCTTCTCAACCCCTGAAAAGCCCCGCCCTGCGGGGCTTTGTGGCCGAGCTGCCGTCGCGCACGACGGCGGCTCTTTATCTTGTCCAATAATCGAACGGCCTTTTTTCTCGAAAAAGGGTCGGAAATTCGCCTTGGCGTCGCCTACTCAGAGCTGGAGATTATGTGCAGAGGAGAAAAATTCTTTTCGCCCACAATCGTGCAACACGGCTCTTTGCCACCATGGAGGTGTACATTTCCTACCCTCTGCCCTAAAACCGCATACAGGCCCAACAGCACCCTCACGGCGTTGTTAAGACCGTTGACAGTTTGAGCTCCTTATGGTATAACTACCTTGTCGGGAAACGACCGATTGTTTATGTTTCCCTCCCAAAAAGCGCAGGGAATCCCCCACAATCATTGAGAGCCGGTGGCGAGTATTTCGACCATCAACCTTGCTCCCAAAGTGAACGCTTCCCGGAAGCGCCTTTCGCCCATTGAAGCAGATACGGTGAGGCAATCATCCTTGATTGCGTCAAGAATGGCTTTCTCCTGCTCATCGAGGGTCGCCTGCAGCTTTTCCTCGTTTTCGTGTATACGCTTCAATATTTCCCTTTCCTCCGGTGTCGGCCGACCCATTTGCTCGACAGGGCAGATGTTTCCGTAGTAGAGTTCGTTGATTAGATTCTCCATTTCTACCCCTCCTTGGCAACACACAATACAGCAGGGGGGCGGAAAAGTCGAGAGAAACCGTATCGGCAAAACGGAGAAAGGCGTGTGACACAGACCTTTTGGAAGGGCTTTATATTTGTTGCTCTACGTCTTGTTAATACAATTCCCCTCCCAAAAATTGCAGGGGGTCCCCTGCAGAATTTGAGGGGGCATGGTTGGAGCTCTGTTTCGGTCGATAGCGTGCAGAGAGGGAAAAGCTCTTTTTGCTTATAGCCGTCCAAATATTGAAGGCTTGACTTTTTTGCCATTCAGAGTTACTATGTAATCCTCGAAACGCCTTTTTCGTCCCTCTTTCGAGGGATTTATCCGAATCGTCCAGCCCACTTTCCGTACGGAAGGTGGGCTGACCCACAAGTTGACCCACTGGCGGAAATGTGCGAGCGGAAACAGTGGGGCGGATAGCATGAACGAGCTGCTGATTTTGGAGGGAAAAGGGGCGGAAAGCCTTAGAAATGCCTGAATTTTTATGGCGATTGCAATTCGTAATCATGAGGTCGCGAGTTCGAATTTCGCATCCAGCTCCAAAACCCGCCGGATTTCCTGAGAAAATCGGGAAATCCGGTACTTTTTTGGCTGTTTTACTTAGTGTCACTGTTTTTCTGACCCACTTCTGACCCCAACGGGAATCTGGAGCGGAAAGGGTGGGATAGTAAAAGACCGTGGAACGCGCTGTTCCACGGCCTCTTTTAGATATGGCTACGTAAATTTTGCTCGTACATTCGCTCCAATCAGCTTTCCCATTGTGGCCGCGGATTCCTCCTGCATTTTTATGGTGACGTGGGTGTAGGTGCGGAGGGTGAAGCCGGCGTCGTAATGACCCAAGATGCTGGAGACGGTTTTCACGTCTACGCCGTTCTGGAGCGCCAAGGTTGCGAAGATGTGGGAGGCCGGCGGATTTGAGGAGCTTGCTGTGAATGGCGGTGACGGAGTCGGGGTAGTACATACCGAGGGTGACAGGGGAGGGGAACGTGTCCGCCCCATCCGCAATAAGGGCCTCAACACAGTTGGAAAGCTACGCCCTGAGTTCCGGACGGTCAGGACAATGCCTGTGTCCGCAAAAGGTCACCGTCATAGCATACCCGCTCTTATGGTCTGCCAGGTTTCATCAACATATATACACCACAGTCTGTCTAAATGAAAGACTATATTGCAATGAGGTGGTTTTTTATCACAAAAAGCAGACTTTATTCGTTTAGCTTGACATTGCGTGGGATGTATGGTATTCTTTATCAGCACACG
>CANRNE010000038.1 GCA_947631925.1 uncultured Clostridia bacterium | reverse complement strand
GTTTACTCCAACTTTTGGCGGCAATGCTTCGAGGACGGAACAGAAATCCCGCTCGGGGTGCCCATGATCCGCGTCACGAAACGCGCGGGAAATCGGCTCTACTGCGTGAGGGTAACGGGGCAAGGGGAAACTCATAACGAGTTCAAGGAGTATTTTATCGTCAAAATCAAAGGCGACAGAGAAGCGATAGACGACGGCTTGACGACATTCTATGCGAGCTGCGGGGTCGAGAGATATTCCGAATGCGTGAAGCGCGTCCTTGCGAACAGGTGCGCCTGAACAGAAGGAGGACAAAACATGGAATGGAAAACGGCGTTGAAACTTTGCGCCGCCACGCAAAAGGCGGAGAGAACGGCGACGATCCGTTGGAGTAGGGCGCAAATGCGAGCCGTCGAAACTCTGAACGCGGAGGACATACGCGCCGCCGACAGGGCATGGACGGCATGCAAACGCTTTACGACGCGGCGCCTTCGGTTATCGAGGAGAATCCGAAAAGAGTTCGGCGTCTCCCCTCTTGACTACCACTACAACGGAGAACAGCCCCGCGCCTGAACAGCAGAACGGAGCGATAGCGGGAAACTCCTAAAACACTACCCGCCCCACCGCATGAGCGGAAATATAAATCTTTATGAGGTGATTTTATGAAACAGACAATTTTTTACAAACATTGCGTCGAGCTTGACGAGAACGGCGCAAAGAACGGGAAGCATTTCCTCGAAGAGTGTTGGGGATATAGGTATGACTACCCCGATGAATTAGGTTGGACCGTGACTGTTTACTATGACAACGGCGGTTGGAGAGGTTGGACGGCCACAGAAGCGGAAACGGGACTATCCATTGCGCACGGCAAGACGATGAAAGCGTGCGAGGAAGAGACGAGGAAGTTCTTGCCAAAATTACGCCGCATCTTAAACAGTGCGAGAGGCGCGGAGATGAGAGCGGAATTTATGGCGCTTGTCGCGGAAGAGCTTGAAAGATCGGTGAGGAGAACAGCATGAACAACCCCGGGGGGGAACTCCCCCGCCCATATCGGCAGAACAGCTCGGGAGCAACTCCCCCACCGCCGAACAAAAATCTTTATAAGAGGTGTACAGCATGAAAGCAAAATACGAAATTCGGGCGGTCAATTTTGACGAGCTTCCGAACAGAACAGTCGAAGCGTACCAAAAGGCAATGAGCGAAGCGACGCCCGTCTACAAGAACAGCTTCGAGGAAGTCGTCGAATATCTCGGAGGAACGCCGCACCGGCAACGTGCAGGCTACTCCGCTACCATCGGGAATACCGACTATGTGATAACGAGAATTCAATAAGGAGGAACAGGATATGAACGGAACTTCGGAACAGCACGAAACGTCGAGTGCCGAGGCTTGGGCTTGGTGCTTGCGGCATGAGGCACGCGGTGCGCTGGTCTTGCTCCACGGCATAGAACAGCCCACGGAGCAGCAGATCGCCGCATATGTCCTCTATGGAGAGAAGTCTCTGAACAGGAGGACGGTATGAAGTTTGCGGTTTTGATTTTGAGAGATGGCGAAACGGACGACAGCCCGAGAAACGAGTGGGTTGTCGAAGCAGAGGGCAGGGACGGAGCGGTCGAGGAAGCGCGGAAAATGGAACGGTATTTCCGTGGATGCAACGCCAACTCCCGCGTCGCAAGGGTACGGCAACTCCCCTTTGAAGAATACTTTGCGCGGTGCGAGAACTACGAGGGCTATATGAACGGCGGGTATCTCAACTACTTCAACCCCTTCACGGACGAAGGGTATCTCGACTGAACAGGAGGCAAACATGATAGAACAGATATTTTACAAAGGTTTTGAAATTCGGCGGCACACATTCCCCTATGGCGGGGAGAGGCGGCTCCTCGGGTACAGCGTGAGGAAAACGCTTGCAGACGGCACGGTCGTCCCCTACCGCCGAAAATCGAAGAACAGAACGGCGAGTTATTCCGACATTTGGATCGAGACGGAGCAGGAAGCAAAGGCGGCGATCGACGCAGGAGAAATCACCGTGAACAGCCCGCGAAAACGCAAGGGTGAAGAAGCATCCTTTTCTTTCGGATATTCGCGAAAGAAAAAGGCAAAATAACGGAATGGGGATAGAAATATCAAAACAAGGAGTGTATGAATTATGAATTTATACGAAAAATATGAACAGGCAAAAGAGGAGTTCCTTGCCTCTTTGAAAATCGTGACAAAGAGCAAAGAGACATACGCGGAGTACGCTTTTGCGCTCGGGGACTTCGGGGAATACGTCAAGGCGCACGGAAAGGACGAGTCGGAAATCCCTCCCCTTTTCATCGTCGGTTGGCGGAACGAGGTCAAGGCGGCGCGCGGGCTCGCGAACAACACCCTGCGCCACTACCTCACCCTCCTGCACAGCTTCTTCAAGTGGGCGATCGAGCACAAAATCTTCACAGAACAGCCCGTCGGAAAGGGCGACTTCCCGAAAAAGGAAGCCGTCGAATATGACCTACTCTCCGAACAGGAGATTGAGAAAGTACTCTCGGGTAAAATCCCACCCGATTCCATGAGTGCGACGAGCGTACGGAACAGGGCGCTTATCATCCTTGTTCTAACGAGCGGTGTCCGGGTCTCAGAACTCATCAACCTGCGCATCGGGGATTTGGACTTCAAGAAGCATATCATCACAGTGCGCCACGGGAAAGGCGATAAAAAGCGCGCCGTGACATTCCCGAGCCTCTCCGAGGGATTTACCGAGGAATACTTGAATAGCCGCCACGGGGCAAATGGCGCGCCCAAGACGGCGTTTTTATTCGACCATATCGGAGATGATGGGAAAGCGCACCAATTCACCCGACAAAATATCACGCGGCTTGTCAAAAGCTACATCTATCGCCTCACCGGGCATGCCGGAATCGGAACGCACGACCTGCGCCATTCCTACGCAAGCTATTTGCTCACCCACGGCGTACCGATACAGGAGATACAGGCACTTCTCGGGCACGAAAGCTATTCAACAACTCTTATCTATGCGAACCAGCTTTGTCCCGAACGAGTGGCGACAAATCTCAATGGGATTTTCTGCGGAACGGCAAACTGAATAAGAATGAAAAACAGGTGGAATCCCCCGTGTACGGGGGATTCCACCTGTTTTTGTACCGAGCTTTAACCGAAATGTTTTTTCCCAAGTTGCGTCGCCCACCCTTCAAACCAAATGCCGTCGTAAGGAGGGAGATCGCTTGCTTTCTTTCTTCCCGTTTTAACAATGATCTTACGATACCAATAGCGAATCGCAGAAGGAATACAGATAAGAAACGGCATGAACGGACCGAGCATGATATTTTGCAAGCCGTGCCCCGCTTCATGCTGTTTGATAGTGAGTTCAGCAACTTTATTGGTGACGAAGAACGGTCCAGCCTCAAAACCACCCCAGTTTTCACCCACTTCGAAATAAACGAGATAATGGAATATCTTTGGTTTATGTCCGCTGAGAAGCAAAGAAAGCGAGACCAAAACGCCGAATAGCGCCATGAGGATCCCCCATGTGCATGAGACAATCCAAAATAGAATTACCTTGAAAATTTTCATGTCCTAATCTCCGATGTATTATTTGAATCTTCGGTTTTTGTTGAATCACTTTCGTTCTTTGGAGTTAGATTCTTATATTCCTCCGCTTTTTTTGTTATAAGCTCTTTGAGTTTAACAACGACCTTTTTGGCGTAAACGGCAAACCCAGCCGCGAGTATAAGGTGAACCGCCATTTGTAAGTTTACCATTTGCCCGTCTACTTCAACGGCAATTAAATCTTTGTTGAGCCACCCGACGAACCAAACAGCGGCAAAAGCGGCGGTAACGATACTGCCTTTAATAATACCGTTCCAAAAGGTTGTCCAATTCCACTCACGGTTCATAAGCGCCGAAATAGAACCGAGCGCAATATTGACACAAACAAGAATGAGCGTTCCAATGCCGAGATATAAAGTTGCAAGCATTTACTTTTTCTCCTTTTCATCCTTAGTTTCCGGAAGAGCGAGAAGGTCATTGTATAACTTTGTAATAACGCCATTCCCACCGAGTTCGTGATACGATTCGTAACATCTCGTCGCCGCTTCTTTGGCGTAGATCGGACAATAGCCGCGTTCAGTATACTTATCGTGATATTCGATGAGTTGGATTCGTTGAAGGCTTTTCATTCCGTCCTCAAGCGCTTTTTCGCGCTTCAATACCTTTTTCCATTTGGAAAAAAGCGCCGTAAGAGCCCCACCAACAAAGAATGAAACCACACATGAAATAATTGCAGAAATAATTGCCGTTTTCATCTTCCGTGCACCCTCTCAATGATTTTTAGTTCTTCTATATATTTGTCGGGATAATGTGACCCGATAAGTCCGTATTTCTTTCCTTTTCCGACGCGCAACATCAATCCGACATGACGATAAAAAAAGAGAATAGGCGGGAGGTGCGTCACGATGTCACTGCAATTCCGAATAACAGTGAAGTTTGTGAAGCGATTCCTCATGTTCTTGCGGGGGAAGCCCCATATTACACGCGGACAGCCAAATCCGTAACCCTCGATTTTATCGGCAATGTCAGATCTGTGGAATACGCAGTATTCATGACATAGCAATGCAATGGCGGCGCCGTGGGAGTATCCCCCGATCACGATCTTCTTGATACATGGGTCGGCGATGTTCTCCGCGATATATGGCTCTATTGTTTTCCAAACGCGAAGGAAACCGCAATGAACAAACCAAAGCATCTCCATTTCCTTGTACGGCTTTGCAGGAAAGTCAAAATTGTTTTTCCAATCCTCTTTCCCGTTTGAGCCCTCAAAAAGGAGATAAAGGGTTTCTGTGTCCCGTCGTACAAAGTAAGAAGCCGAGTTCTCTTTAAGCTGTATGTATGGCACAGAGAGGATTTCTTCGAAAAGCTGCAACATTGTCTCCTTCATATGACTTCACCTCGTTATTGATTTATTTCTTCCCAGCCGTAAACGCTCGGCTCCCAAACATTGTTGTCCACGATCGAGACCCATTTTTTGCTGTTGTGAGACACTTTATCCCCTTTCTCATAAACGTCATGAGCCCCGATAGGCTGAGACCATTCGGGGTACTCTTCGCATGGATCGCCGACCTTCTTCCATAGGGAAGTTGCAACATCTGGCGACCAGTCCACCTGCGAAGTATGTGCTATAATGCAGCGGTAAAGCGAACCTCCGTATTCACGCAGATTGCCCGTCTCGTACTTGATATTTTGTTGCCACGAAGCAAAGGCATAGGTGCACTCTGTCGCCGTCACATCATCTACTTCTCCCCTCTCTGCCATTTTTACAAAGGAGATCGTGGCAACCCTTTGCAAGAGATCCGCTTTAAGTGAACGCTCTTTGCTTTGCCGTATTTTTTCCTCGGATTGCTTTACGATTTCAACATAATCTTCGTACTCATTGACGTCGTATTCTTGATGAGTCTGCCACCATTGTGCGATATTGTCAAGCTCTGATTTCGGATATTGTACGTTTTCTTGATAGTCCATGGAATTTATACCTCTTCTTTTTATTCAAGCCCATAGATATAGAGATTGGATAGGTTTGAAAACGCGTCTATATGTATGTACAAGTAACTTCCGCTCATGTAGAAGCGATATGCCATCCACCTGTTTACATCGGCGTCAGAGCCATTTAATAGACCAACCATTGATGACGTTGAAGTGAGGTCGTTTTGAATTATCCAGTATGGAATAACATTGATTACTTTATCCGCTCTTCCACCAAGATTTGCCACCATTACATAAAGATTGTATTTATCTGGGGTAGATGTCAAACTTGTATTTCCAGTGGTAATGGTTGATTTATTTAACAGTGTCGTATGGCTCCCAAAAAGTTTCACCCATGACGGGGCGGAAGCCGAACCATTTGACCTCATGAAATAGCCCGATGTTCCACTGCTACTGTTGAGCTGAATCGTCGCTCCACTTGGGATATTGATACCGCCGTTGAATGTTTTTCTTCCCGCGAAGTTCTGCGAGCTTGTCGATACATGCCCGCTTGCAGAAGAGGACGCGGCGACCGTCGAAATCGTCGTACCAGAAATCGAAATGCCCGTCCCCGCCGTATACGACGCCCCACCGGAGATTGTGATAGATCTCGATTCCGAACCGTCGTATGTTACAGTTGTTCCGTTTGCTGTAATGGAGAGCGAGTACGGATTTTTAAGCGAAGTCGGTTTATCTGTGATATTGCTCCAAGTGAGATCTTTATCCACTAAGAGAGTGCCGCTCTGTTCGGGAAAGTCGTATGTGAACTCACTCCCGAGCGGCTCGATGTGGGTAATGCCTGTGTTGGTGTACTTCGTTTGCCGAGTGCTTCCGATTCCCGCTTGAGCGGTAAACATAACCGCGTCCTCGTTGAGGGTAATCGACGATACGCTGTCATTCTTGCCGATTTTGAGCGCGCCCGTCATTGTATCCCCGCTTTTCTTGACATACCCGCTTAGGTCGGGGATCTCGCTTTTCAAAGCAAATGTCTGTCCCTTTGTTACGGTAATGCTATGCCCTCTCGCAGTGATTGACGTGACCGCGTTCCCGCTCCCGCTGTTCGTTATGGAAATGCTCGGAATCGTCGGCTTGTCCGTAAGATCGTTATAACTACCGCTCGTTGCAACTTTGGCAAGGGTTGGTTTTCCAGTTACATTTCCCCAAGTAAGGTCCTCTTTTAGTGCAAAAGTACCATCTTTGTCCGGGAATGAAATTGTATATATTCCACCCCCGCCGTCGTCATATTTGACCGAGTTCCAATTAAAAGTTATTCCGCTTTGAAGATCGTCAGATTTACCGACATGTACATTTCCACTGAAAAACGTTTTGTACCCTTCTACGTTTTGCGTTGTATTGAGTGTAACAAAGTTGCTCGTAGAGGGGATCTCGCTTTTCAAGGCAAAGGTCTGTCCCTT
>CANRNE010000037.1 GCA_947631925.1 uncultured Clostridia bacterium | reverse complement strand
ACGAGTCAGAACAAAATCAAGCTCTGCGGAAGCGGTCGCGGAGCTCACTATGAAAAACTCTAAATTATAGTTTATTATAGTTTGTTATAGTTTATCAAGATCTGATTTATCTGACAGATAGCAGTGTTTAACAACACAGAATTACCGAGGCTGTTTCCTCTGTCTTTCAGATGATGTCTGACATGATCAGGATTCAGAAAATATAGGAAACATATTATTTTCTTTGCAGTATCTTTTAGCTGCTCCGGGCTGAAACTATTAATATCATTCTGACTGTCTATTTTTTCTTCATAGTGACTTTCCCCATTTAAAATCAAACGAAACATAAAGGTTCGATAGAAATCTTTATATTCCACGCAAGAGTTCATAATTGCATCATCGGAAGATAAATCTTTAATGCCTTTGTTATATACAAAAGTTGCATACGCTTCTAAAAGTCTGCGAATACTGTTCCCAACTGTAAAGTCTGAAAGCTTCTCAGACTTGTTGTTTGCATATTTGTAAACCTCTTTCATCAGCTGAGAATATTGGTTTCTTTCGCTCCTCTTTATGATATTCAGCTGTTTATCTTTGAGTTCAGAAGTCGTGAAAGAAATGTTATATTTGCTCTTGATTTCATCGGCTATTTTACCTAAATCAAAAACCGTTTGATAGTCATGTGAAAGAATTACAACCTTACTATCTCTGCTTCCACTAAATATTTCAGATATTTTCAGATTGAGATAGGATATGATGCCGACCTTATTTTCCATATCAAAGCTTGATACGGGATCGTCTATTACCAATAAACATTCTGATGAATAGTTATTATATGAATTAGAATTTTCTATAATCTTTAAAAAGAAATAGCACAAAGCTATAATATTTCTTTCTCCTGTTGATATTTTATCTGGAGCTACACGCTGACCGTAGGACTTTAAATAATAAGTATCATTTTCGACTTCAATTTCTAATCTGTTCTGACACATAAAAATATATTGCAAACTTTTATTGATTTTATCCGCAGCTATATTGATTTGGCGTTTTTGAACATTCAGATGGTCGATTTCGGTCTGAAAATTATTCATCTTTTCATTATATGACTTGATTTTATCAGATAGCTCATCATAAGTCTTTTGTGCCTGCTTATATTCGTTATATCTATCATTCAATTCCCAATATGCAATATCATCGTTTAATATAATAGCCTTATCTAAGTTTTGCCTTCCTTTTTCTATTTGCTCATTGAACCGGATTCTGTCTTCCTCAAGCCTACTTATAGACGCATTTAATTCATTTAAATAGGGAATAATATTTTCGCTTGTGTATTCAATAGGCGAATAAATACGATTTATTTTATCCTCCAGCTGCTGACTGCACTCTGCTAATAGTTGATCTATAGTGTGAGAATGCGCATTAAAAGTTATAAAGTCTTCACTGAAAATGTCTTTTAGTTTATCAGCATCGTTCTGTATTTCGGAAAACTTTTTTATTAAGGAATCTATTTTATCTTTGCTTAACTTTAATTCAGCTTCATGCTCTTTTGCAATTTCCGAAAACGCAGCCTTAATATTTTCTAATATGGAGACTTTTTCATCAGATGATACGTCTCTGAAGCAAAACGGGCAAACGGATTCTTTTTTGTCGGAAAAAGTTTTGGCTATATCGTCAAAAAAGTTTTTGCCTCGATTGCTATATATTGATATTATCAGCTTGTCCCTTTCTGTAATTACAGGCTCTTCAATTTTCTTTGCAAGCGTTAAATCTATTTCAGTCCATATATTTTCTGAAACGGATAACAATTCAACCTGTTCATCAAAGGTTCCTCGCTGAGAATTTTCTATAATGTAACATGCTGAATTATATTGTTCAATTGCATCTTGTAGATTTGCAGATATTGGTCTATGATTTTCAAATATTGCTTCAATTGCACTATCTGTAACATTTACTCTTCTATTGGTCAATTTTTCTTTTCTCGAAACCCAATTACCATTCTCTTTTAGTTTCTCTTTTATTTTTGTCATGATATACAGAGGGGCTAATTTACTTTGTGGAGAATTGTATGTACTCTCAAATAAGCTTTTAACCGAGTCACTTTCTTTTTTAATTTCATTGTGTTCCGCTCTCTTTTTTCTATTGCTTCTTCAATATCTACTCTTTCACCTAATAAAACAATTGCATCTAAGCCCTCTTCTTTAATTTGAACCTGATTTTTTATAAAATCCTCATTAAAAACAAAAACCCTTTCTGCAGGTATATTCAATAACTGATGATCAGAATCATAATATTTGCAAAAACATTCGCTGCTAAACGAAGACACTGCTTTAGATAAAGAGCCTTTGCCGCTTCCGTTTTTGCCATAAATAATACTCATATAATCGTTATTTTTGAAAATTTCAAATTTGGCAGACGGTGAAAAATATCCGCCTTGAATTTCAATACTGTTTATTTCGTTTATCATAATTAAATCTCTCTTTCGTTATGGCTTGTACATGATAGTTAGTTTGGATAAACACAGCAGTAAACAATATCAATATATAAGCTCATTGTCACTATAATTACTTCATTATAATTATAGCACTAATTACTTTGATTTGTCAATGGAAAGCCCTCTGTTTTATTATAGTATAGTATTACGGACATTCACAATGTACATACGGGTTTTAACGCTTACCGTATACTTACTGCTTTACAGCCATATCATGCCCATCCAGTATTTTAACCCGTTATACATTTTAACTGAAAATTCATACCTTATTTTAATGAAAAAATAGGATTTTTAAAACAAAATGCATATTTATGTCGGCAATCTCTTGTTACAACATCGACAATGTGGAAGAGGGTGTGCGGAGCGGTAATGGGGATTGTGGGGAGAACAAAAGACACATAAATGCGCAAAAAGGAAGCCTTTAAAGCGGGCTTCCTTTAATTTCAATTTCATATGCATAATTATTTTTCAAAATAGGTTGAATTTCGCCTAACTTTAGTGTATAATAAATTCAGGAGGCGATATTATGACCATCGACACCAACAACCTCGTATCAATCACCGAGGCGAACCAGAACTTCTCGAAAGTTGCGCGTCTTGTGGACGAGAAGGGCGCAGCTGTGATTCTCAAAAACAACGTGCCGAGATATATTCTGATGGAGTTTTCCGAAGCCGAGAAGATGCAGGCTGCGGCTGATGAGGACGTTGAGGCAGTTTCAAAGCGGCTTATTGCGAAGTACGCGGATGCGTATAAGGAGCTTGCGAAATGATCAGACTGACGAAGCAATATTATACTTGAAAATTCAATCTAAACATGGTATACTAAAACTAAATGAAAGGAGTGCTTGCAAATGCCTGTTATTTCAAGGTTTTACGGATTAGTCATCAAAATGTATTTTCAGCAGGCGGAGCACAACCCGCCGCACTTTCATGTTGTCTATGGCGAACATGTCGGAGTCATTGACATAAAAACGCTCAATATGCTTGAGGGCGACCTGCCGCCAAAAGCACTGGCGCTTGTCAAGGAATGGGCGGAACAGCACCGCGACGAGCTTATGAGAATATGGAACACTCAGGAATTTGTTGAGATTCCTCCGTTGAAGTAAAGGAGGCTTTATGTTTCACAAAGTAAAAGAGGTCAGACCTCTATCGGATTTTAGGCTTGCCGTTTTGTTTGAAAGCGGCGAGCGGCGGAACTACGACGTCAGACCCTTGCTTGAGAAATGGCAGGCTTTCAAGGCGCTTTCAGATGTCGTGGGTCTTTTCAATCAAGTTAAAGTAGACGCGGGCGGCTACGGAATAAGTTGGAACGACGAAATCGACCTGTCCTGCGATGAGTTGTATTTCAATGGGAAAAGCTTGGAAAGCTAAAAACACAATTTAGAATTAACATTGTCGGAAAAGGAGCTTTGCGGCTCCTTTTTCTTGTCATTAGCTATTCACAAAGAAAATAGAAAAATAAGATGACGCCCCACTGTGCTATGAATAATTTTCTTTCACTTTAGCGCGACAGTATATACCTTTATATTTTCAAGTATAATTCCACGATTGCATTTGAATTTTAACATTAAATATATCGACTTTTTGCAGCTCTTATAGTCTTTCTTCAGCCGATAGCAGAATATATCGCAAATCCATTAACGATTTACATTCACTTTTTTCCCGCTCCGATATCAACCCGTAATTATATGCTCTTTCTGCCATATCATCTATCATGCGGTTAATATCTTCTTGTTCGCCGCACAAAAATCCCAGTACCAATAAAATCGCATCACGCATAAGGACATCGTAATTAAAGCATCTGCGAGCATGATTACCGTCTGTATCAATCGGGGCGCAGAAACTTAGCGGCAGCATTTTGCGCATTATATCTATAAATTCAAGCAATCTTTTTTCCGAATATCTTGGAGAAAAAACTCTCTTATGCTGTAATTCAGATTCTACTTTATTATACTCTTCTTTTGTTTCATCGGTAAATTCACAATTTTTCCGTTCTTTTAAAGCCCACTGGTTTTTGCCATATTCGATAAAGTACGGTTTGAGCAAGGGATATTTTACAATTATTTTGATGTAATCCCTTTTGGGCAGTATATTACTATATATCTTTCCAGGAGAAGCATTGTTGAAATGTATAAACGGCTGTCCCTGATGTGCAAGATCCAATCTCATAACGTATGTATCATAATTATCATAACCGTATATAATTTGGATTCTTGTAGTACGATCTTGTCTCGTTCGTCTCTCGCTGGTTTTTGATGTATCAAAATACAACGTTTCAATCTTAGCAGATATAATTTTACCGTTTTTAAGAATAATCATCAACCTATTATACATTTCTGAGGCAATACTGCGGATTTCTCTATCAAAAAACGGGGAATTCTTAATAATCTGTACTGCAAGGATAAAATATAGAGCATTCAAACGTACACGCAGTTCATATTGAATCAAATGAGAAAGAAATGATATTAACGACTCCATACTCTCTGTATGTTCACCATCTGTTTCAATTTCTGCTTTTTCATCGCGCCAATTATCTTCTGAATAAATCCTAATGTCTTCTAACCAAGTCAGTATATCCAAATATTCTACCGGAACAAAAGGAGTTCGGTCAAATAGTGTATAGTCATAAGAAAACCGGTTGCATTTCATGCATTCATATGTTGCCAAGGCAGAATTTGTGATATCTAAAAAATGTACTATTCTGTCGAAAGCGTCAAGGCTTTCCTGAATAGTTTCTTTGGTTTCTTCTTCAGGGATATTTTCAAGTTCTTTATATGCACAATAAAGCTTAGTAATGCAGTCAAAAAATGTATGTTCATAAAACTCAGCGCAGTCTATTACTTCTTCTCCAAATTGGATTTCTAAATGATTGCCCCTCTTTACAGGACTTTTGAATAAAGCCTTATTCAGCAAATCGTACTCAACATTTAGACATGTTGCCACTTCGTAAATTGTTTTCCCGTCAAATTTTAAAGATGGCGAATCACCGTATGCCATGGCCAAAGTATATATTGTTTTCTCATACGGGCTGAGGTTTTTATCACAAAAAATATACATAGAATTTTCTGAAGTTTGCATAATTTATTCTCCCATTTATAAAAATTATGTTTTACCGCAGTATAGCAGTATTTTGATTTCAGATATAGTATATAAAATAATGATGAAAAGATTTGCGTTGAGCCATTATGCAATTCAGGCATAAAATTTTACGCCTTAAAGCGGCTAAAACCGATTTTGTATTATTATAACATACCGCAACCATAATTTCAATGCTTTTAATTTATTAGTATATCATTTAGGACACATAACAGGTAACTATGGTTTATACTGACCAAAATCATGTCGAATGAAATTCAAAAATCTCACCGAATGTACTTGCATAATTTCACCGAATGTGATACATTATATTTGTAATTCTGCTTCGGAGGTGCTGATTTTGGAAAAAATCGCTGACAAATCGAAATACAAGCCGCGTGTTATAGACGCCGCTGTCAAAAATATCTGTCTGCATTCGGGGCTGTCTGCATTGAAGGCCCAAAATGGTGCGGCAAGACGTGGACATCATCGTTTCACAGCAACAGCGAATTTCTGATAGGCGACCCGTCAAACAATTTTCAGAACCGTTCGCTTGCCGAAATGTCGCCGTCGCTGATCTTAGAGGGTGCAACTCCCCGCCTAATCGACGAATGGCAGGAAGTTCCTACTATTTGGGACGCCGTGAGATACATCGTCGATCAAAGAGCGGAAAAGGGGCAGTTTATCCTGACTGGCTCCTCAACACCAAAGCGAAAAGGCATTCTTCACAGCGGCGCGGGACGCATAGGAAAGCTGCGTATGCGCACGATGTCGCTTTATGAATCGGGAGAGTCAAGTGGGGCGGTATCGCTTGAAGCTCTATGCAACGGAGAGCTTAAAGGAGCAATAACGGGAGAAGTTAATCTTCGCGACCTTGCATATTACACCGTTCGCGGCGGATTCCCCGAGAATCTGGATGCCGAACCCGAAAACGCGTTTCTGCTGCCTCAGGCTTATCTTGACGCCATTCTTGACGACGACTCGCAGCGCATTGACAATAAAAAGTATGACACGGCAAAAATGCGTTTGTTGCTGCGTTCGCTTGCCCGAAATGAAAGCACTACGGCAACGAAGTCAAAGCTACTGAGTGATATTAAAAAAAACGACGATGAAACCATTGACGCCGACACGGCAACGACATATCTTGACGTCTTTGAGCGACTGTTTCTGATAGATAATCAACCGCCGTTCTCGGCAAATATCCGCTCGTCTGTTCGGGTCAAACAATCCGAAAAGTGGCATTTCTGCGACCCGTCGCTTGCCTGTGCATTGTTAAAGGCAACTCCAGAAAGACTTATAGGGGATCTGAATACTTTCGGTTTTATGTTTGAGGCATTGGCAGAGCGCGATTTGAAAATCTATGCCGAATCTTTCGGTGCAAATCTTTATCATTATCAGGACTACAGCAACAAGGAAGTCGATGCGGTAATTGAACTTTCGGACGGCAGATGGTGTGCGTTTGAGATAAAGCTCGGCGCAAATCAGATTGACAAAGCCGCCTAAGCACTTGTAGCTCTCAGAAATGACATACTGGCGGCAGGCGGCATTGCGCCGTCTGTCCTTGGCGTGATCTGCGGATTGTCAAACGCAGCGTACCGAAGACCCAACGGAGTGTTTGTCGTGCCGATAACGGCGTT
>CANRNE010000036.1 GCA_947631925.1 uncultured Clostridia bacterium | reverse complement strand
GAACACAGAAGTTAAGCTCACTTGCGCCTACGATACTTGCATGGTGACGTGCTGGAAAAATTGGTGTCGCCGACACAGTTGATTCCGAAAAGGAATCAACTTATGCACCATTAGCTCAGTTGGTAGAGCAACTGACTCTTAATCAGTGGGTCCTGGGTTCGAGTCCCCGATGGTGCACCAAACGGCCCGTTGGTCAAGCGGCTAAGACACCGGCCTCTCACGCCGGTAACGCGAGTTCGATTCTCGCACGGGTCACCATAACCCATGCCGCGGGCAACCACAGGCATGGGTTATTTAATTTCAGAAGGCGCGAAAAGGGCCGCAGGGTCGAGGTTCGGTCTTCTAAAAGGGCCAATAGCTCAGTTGGTTAGAGCAACCGGCTCATAACCGGTCGGTCCGGGGTTCGAGTCCCTGTTGGCCCACCAAATGCCGGATTTTATCCGGTAAATATAGGGGTATAGCTCAGTTGGTAGAGCAGCGGTCTCCAAAACCGCGTGCCGAGGGTTCAAATCCTTCTGCCCCTGCCACTTAGAAAGTCTGTAAAACCGCGTAGATAAAGGTTTTACGGGCTTTTCTTTTTGTTAGCCATGCAAAGGATTTTCACGCTTTCTAACACTTTCTAACAGTCGCTTTTATTTTCGATTCCGAGCGCACCTTCTAAAGCGTTTGCAATTCCCATTTTTGAGGCCTTGTCAACGTGGGCGTAATACTTCATTGTGGTTGACGGGCTGCCATGCCCCACCCAATCCGAAACCTGTAAAACCGGTATGCCTTTTGCTAATAAATTGCTCACCACGCTATGCCGTAAATCGTGCAGCCGTATATCCGGCAAGCTGCTCTCGGAAATGGTTTTGTGAAAGTTTTTGCTTAGATAATTCGGTTGTATAATGGTTCCGTCTGTGAGCGTACAAACATAATCGCTGTCTTTATAGCAATTATGGAGCAGGCTTTTATAATACCTTTGCGTTTCTCGCTGTTTGTTCAAAAGCTTATAGACTTCATCGGTCATTGGCATAGTTCGATAACTGCTATCGGTTTTGGGCGCATCGGTGTAGCTGCCACCGGTGTTTTGCTGGAGCGTTTCAGCAATTGTGAATTGTCGGTTTACAAAGTCAACATGACTCCATTTTAGCCCGCAAACCTCGCTGCGTCTCAAACCATAGATAACACAAAGCTGTATCGGCAATTCTATCTTGCTACCTTTGAAAAGCTCTAAAAGCACCAATATTTGAGCAGGATTCAGAAATTTTGGTTTGAATGTTTCGCCTTTTGGTTTTCGCGCAAGTGCAGCGGGATTGACTGTTATATAGCCCGCTCGGATTGCATCATTTAATGCCCTGCTGATTATCTGATGCAGATGCTGAACAGTCGTTGCGGATAAGCCCTCGGCATATTTCTTTTTATAGAATTGCTCCAAATCCAAAGTATTAAGTTCTTGCAGCAGTATACCATATTTTTCAAAATATGGTATTATTTGATTGCTGACATAGCCTCTATATGTTCGGTATGTATTTTTGCGCACTTCAACCTCAACATCTTTAATCCACCTGCTGAGATAAGCTGAAAATGTCACAGTCGAAATAGGCAATTTTCGGCTGTTTAGCTCCGTTAATCGCGCTTGCAGCATCGCCTCGGCTTTTCGCTTATTGCCCTGCACCGTCAAATAGGTTGGTTCCCATTTGATTATACGCTTATGATTTTCGTCATAATAATTGATGAGCATATAAAGCTTATTGCCTTTTGCCTGAATGCTGCCTGTTACTGGTCGGATTCCTCTTATAATAAAACCTCCTTTGTCAATCCAACCACATCATAGGTTAATTATATCATTTTTGATTGAGAAAATCAAGGTTTAAATTATCTATATATTGTGGCTATCATTCTAATTTTGACTATATGTAGTATGCTTTAATTCTCTGCTCGCTCTTTTTTCAGTCACCGACCGACCGAGAAATCAAGCGGGCGATTATCCCCAATAATGGGGGTTTATTTATCTTTGACGTTGGTTTTTCGCTTGCTTTGCAAGCCGGACGAGCAGGCTATTATTTAAATGCTTAATTGTTTCTCATATGCCTGCTCGACCGTATAAATCTATTTCAATTTTGTTTTTAACTTATTCTCATTTTCAGCCTTTCGGCTGCAATCTCACACTTTGATTTATATACCATTTTATATACAATTTTATGTGTTCGATTGGTTCAATCTTCTCTTATTTTTTTGATAATTTCAAATCTGGTTCAACCGTTGGTTGCAGTCTGCTGTCGTATCATATACGCCCGCTCGACTGTACAAGACTTTTTTACTTTTCGTTCTTTGGCTTTTAACTTAAACTGATATAAATTTAATTTAATTCATATATGTTATATACGATAGAGAACTCGCGATTTGAAAAATGCCCTCAAAGCCTTTATTGATGCGGGTTTGCGGGCTTTTTCGCATTTTCATAAATGGCGAGCTGTTTTTGACCTCAAAAATGCCGTAACCGCTCAATTATTGGGGATAATTCGCCGAAATTGCCTCAAAAAAGCACTTTTCACAAATGGCGAGCTGCTAATCCTTACAGAAGGCTCCAAGTATCTCTACGCGCCGATAATCTGACCCATCATATAAAACATTTGGATTGATGTATATTTTAGCATCCTGCCGATTCAAGCCATCATATACGAAACTAACAAAGCGTTCTGTATGGTTGCCGACAACAAATCGGAGGCTTTTATAGACTTGCATAAGCCTATTTAAATGTGAGCCGTCATAATGTATAAGTCTGCAAAAATCACTTAGTGATATTGGCTCAATGCTGTATAAATCCTTTTCGTCAATATTATAGCATAAAATGTTAAACTCACGATTGACATACGGCAATAGTGCAAAGACGTATCCAAGATATTTATGCTGTCTGGGGTCTGATATTGTGGTATATAATTTTCTTATGCCGTCAAGATAGAATTTTCGATATTGAGTGTTGTACTTGCCTGTTAGCTTACCTTTATAAAATACCTCTCGATTGGTAATAATTAAACCGTTACTATCCTCTGAGATGTATTTCGGGCTTGCCTCACGCCAAAAACGAGTTACCGATGCTGGCGAAATCCCCAAAATCTTTGGCAAGTCTTTTCGACGCATCGGGGTTCTTTCTGAGCGCATTAGCCTTGCATCGTCATAATTTGTAAATGTATTTAAATAAATCAACCGTATAACCGTTTCTGGCGATAGCCCGCTAAAGCCCTGCTCGCGCACAAAGTAGAAGCGTCCGAGTGGTTCATTTGCTTTTCGCTTTAACATTCGGCTGTTTTCTGCCTGCTTGCGTTTGTTAAACTTTTCAATCTGAGCAGGCGTATTAACCCAACTGCCTGCCGGTTGCAAGACGCTGACCGCCGGTATTGTTTCGCCTGTTAAGCGGGATATTGCAATATTTTCGCCTGCTTCGGTCTGCGCATATTCGTAATTTTTGATGTCTGCTTGTAGTTGGTTCAAATATTATCACCTCCCTACCGGCTTGCGCCTGATATAGTTCTCGTTTCGGATTTTATCAAGCTCGACTCGATAATCTTCTTGTAAATCCTTGTCGTCTGGATTATACAATATTTCAGTTATCATCGCTTGCAATTTGGCGTGCTGCTCTTTAGTTGTCCAAATCAAATTGCTTGCCCGATTATTACGCGGATTGCCGTCGATATGATGCAGCTCCGGCTTATTGAGCAGATTGCGACACCATAGCTGACCGACCATCGTCGCCACGCGCTCATAACGCTGCTGCCCCTTTTTGCCGAGGGCTAATGTCACCTGCCAATAGCCGTGAGTGGCAAGCGAGGGCGAAAGCTCTTTGCATTGGCTAAGATTGAACACTCGCCCGAGATTGCTAACGGCGTATTGTTGGCTTGTATATTGTCTTGTTTTGCCCGATAATCCCCACAATTTAAGATACTCATTAGGCGCAAGCTGGATTTTGCCATAGGGCGATTGCTTGCCCTTGTTATCAAGCCTGCTCTTGAGGCTCAAAACATCGTCACGCGATACCCGCGTTGGGTTTGATTCTGGCTGCACGGAAATATAACCTTTTTCAATAAAATGTCTCGTTGCGCTATCGCTTTTGTTGAGTATCTGCGCGGCTTCTTCGATAGAAATAAAATTAGTTACATTCATTTTAATACCTCATTTTAGAAATTATACTTTGTTAAATAATCGTCAATTCTCTGCAATGTATCGTTGCTGAGTTCAAGCTCGCCGTGTTGCCATCGCCATAAGCTTGAAACGCTAAGTTTGACATTTCGACAAAATGCAGTTTTGGTTATGCTAAGTTCATCAAGAAATGCCGTGACGCGCTCTGACAGTGTTATTGCCATGTTGTCACCTCCTGCTTTTATGTTTATACTTTTTGCCCAAGCGGGCGCACTGACCTGCAATAAATAACCAAGATAACAAAAAATGCTACCCAAACAAAGCCTACAAAATAGGCTTTATCTGGATAGCATATAATTGAGCATCATTGTGCCATTTCCGGCATTGAACTTAAAATTTTGGGAGCTTACAGCCACCCCAAAGCTAACTTAATCGGCGCAGTACGCCTCTCCCCGCTTTAGCCGCGGTCGGATACTTCATCTCACATAAGAACACATCTATCAATAGGGGACGACCCACTCAATTATTGTCATCTGAACACGCGGTTCTCTTCGCGTTTTTGTTGTTCTACCATTAAGTATAGCACATTTATCATAATTGTCAACCGCTTCGTTGCTGTAAATTTCTGGATTTTGCAATTTCGGCATAATGCACATAAATACGCCTGCTATTTGTGCATATTTACTAAAGAATAAAACGAGAATTTTATTTACAATTTTAACTTTGTAAACACCCAATAATTGAGGGTTTACGGGGAGCTAAAAACAAAAATTGATGATTAAAAAATAAAAATGCCCAAGAATTGAGGATTTGCAAAAATAAGCGTTAATTGTCGGGAATATATTCAAGCAGGTCGCCCGGCTGACAATCCAAAATCTTGCATAATACAACGAGCGTATCAACTGTAACGCTTTTGCCCTTTACCAAGCTATCAACTGTTTTCGGATTCAAGCCGTATTTGGTTCTTAGGTCTACCTTTTTAATTCCCTTTTTTGCCATTAGCTGAAATAGTTTATTGTAAGAAATTGCCATATAATACCTCGCTTTGTACCATAATATATACGCTACTGAGCAGGCGTTATTGCCTGCTCTTGATTGTACCCTTTACTATACACCGATTCAGACGATTTGTCAATAGCCGTGTACCCAAAACTACACAAGAGTATTGTATCAATTTTGGTACACCTTTGTTATTATCTGTACCAAATTATATACAAACCTATCAAACGCAAAAGCCCACTTCTCATTGTACCTATAAGTATACACCATATCAAGAGATTTGTCAATAGCATTTGTACCAAAAAGCATACAAAAATATTGTATCAATTTTGGTACATTTGTATATTGACTTTTTGTATACTTTATGGTACAATATAATCACAGTCAAGGAAACAATAACGACAAATAGAAAAGGAGATTTAAAAAATGAGCGCAAATGAAATCACTACAAAAATTGAAAAGCTTCAGGAGTGGGAGAACTTAATCAAGGAAGCCGAGCAGGAAGCCGAAAGCCTGCGGGACGAAATCAAAGCTGAAATGCTGGCAAGGAACACCGAAACATTGGAAACCGGCAAGTTTATCGTTCGCTGGACATCGGTACTAACTCAAAGGTTCGATTCAACCCGCTTTAAAAAAGACCTGCCGGACGTGTACACCGCCTATGTAAAGCAGGTATCAAGCAAGAGGTTCACGATTGCCGGATAAGTACATATCAAGTCTGACCTACCGGACTAATACGGGGGAGCACCACTGCATAACTGCGCTAACGGCTTGACGGGCTTTGGGGTACTTGAACATGTACCAAAAAGTGTACAAATATTTTGTATCAAATTTGGTACATTTGACTATTGACAATATGTATACATTATGGTACAATACAATCACAGGATGTTGGCGATGAAGCTACTTGCTATACCTAAAAGGAATGACGCTGACCTATCGGCGACACGGGGACAAATGCCATAAGCATAGCGAACAGGATATTACTAACAAAGCTGCTCGCAATGCCAATCAATAATGACGCTGCGCTATCGGCGATACGGGCAAAAAACTTTAAAGGAGTTAAACACTATGAAAGCAGGCGATAGGGTTCGCACCCCGAGATTTTGCACTGTGACAATTTCAGAAGTTTTTGAAACTAAAAAGCAGGCTAATATAGCAGGTTATACCGAGCCGACATATTACGACTACGAGAACGCCAACGGCTGGGGCATAGCGGGCAAAGCGTTAGATATTTACCATATGGTTTTTGCTGCTTACAAAATTTGACATCTTTAAATCACCTCTTTTATAGCTGTCCTATCTGGCTATACGGGGACACTTTTATACAAAGGAGATACCAATAATGAAAGTTAAAGACTTTATCAAAAAGAAAATCAATATCGACGTTTACGATTCTGCCGACGACATCGGGATACCTCTCACCGCTCCGGTAAACTTAACCGACGAAGGCGAGAGATATTTTGCCGACGCGCTCAATCTCAATATTGCTATTGAGCAGGATAACGAAATAGCACGAGTTAAAACGAGGTCGCTAAAATCAAGAATGCAGGCTATTGAGTTCTTTTACGCTGTTGCGGGCTACTGCAATAAAGCAGATTATAACCGTTGGTTTGCTTAGGGGGCGAGGATATGAGCGAAAAGGAAACAATCAATACATATCTTCTGATTCAGTTTAATAATGAGCAGTTAGCGAGTAAGGCGCACAGTTGGCTCGAAGATGCTCTTGTGCTTGATTATTGGCAGATTGCGCACGTCAATGGGTGCTGCTTGATAATGTTGCCGCCGGATTCGGATTTAACGCTTGATGAATTGGCTGGCAAAATATTCAAGTTGCCTAGCGTTGGGGCGTTTGACCTGCATATCGCCCGAGCAGGCATTAAGGGCGATAAAGAATATTTCGAGGAAATTGAACATCTCGCAAGCGAGGATTTTAAAAGCAATGCAGATTAAATATTTTGCTGAACACGCCTATCAACACCACCCACGCAAGATAGCAGTATTCAAGACTGAGCAGGAGCGGGACGACTGGCTCAATACGCCTGATTGGTTTGCTACATTTCTGCCTTATGATGTTCGCACTGATGACGATATAAAGCGCAAGTTAGTTAGCAATGCAGAAGTTATTGACCTGCTCAACAAAGCAGGAAACAGATACCAAGCCGAAACCGATGCGGACGGCGTTAAATGGTTGATTATCGACGTGTGATTGAGTACCAAAACTAACGTACACGAAAAAGTATCAAAAGTAAATGTATCTGAGCAGGGTTTAGCAATATCAATTCTGACGAACGTCAAAATAAATACCAATAATGGAGGGCTTAGGAATGATATACGGCTATGTGAGAATATCTACACCCAAACAAAGCAGCGAGCGACAAATAAGAAATATACGTTTAGCCTATCCGAGCGCGATTATCTATAAGGAGGTATATACCGGCACAACGATTGAGCGCAAGCAACTCGATAACCTGCTCAAAGTTGCCAAGAATGGGGATGTTATTGTATTTGATTCTGTATCCCGTATGAGTAGAAACGCCGCCGAGGGCATCGAGCTTTACCAAAAATTATTTGATTCTGGTATTGAGTTGGTTTTCATCAAGGAACCTCACATTAACACTTTAACGTATAAAAAGGCACTGAGCAATAATATCCCGCTCACGCACACCAAAACCGATATAATTCTCAATGCAGTTAATCAATATCTAATGGAGCTTGCAAAAGAACAAATCGAGCTTGCATTTGAGCAAGCGGAAAAAGAGGTTCGCGACCTGCATGAGCGAACGAAAGAGGGTATACAGACGGCGCGACTGGCTGGAAAGCAAATCGGGCAACGAGCGGGCGCAAAGCTCACCACGCGGAAAAGCGTTAAATCCAAAGCAGAAATTATGAAATATTCCCGCGACTTCGGCGGAACACTTTCTGACAAAGATGTTATAAAGCTGTTAGGAATATCACGCAATAGTTATTATCGCTATAAGCGTGAGCTATACGCCGAGCGGGAGGGGGTATAGCCAGGGCGATGCATAACAGAGGGGATATTAAACATCTTGATTTTTGGCATTAAATCATATAGGCTTGTAATGTGTTGCAATTCTCTACCACCTAAGAAAACCAAAGGAGGGTAATTATGGAGGAAAATGAAATCGTTTTGTACACAGTTGAGGATATTCAAAAGATTTTCAGTTGTTGCAAAAAGCAGGCATATAAGATAATGAAAATCAAAGGCTTCCCAACGATGAGCATTGATAAACGGCTGTATGTCGAGAAGAACGCACTTCAGAAATGGATTGAGAGAAACAAGGAAAACCACTTGTATATACAAAAATAAATACTCACTAATTGTCAAAATCAAATTGAAAATTAGTCAATATTTATGGAAAAATTTGTGATGTGGTTGGAATATTTTTCTTCTAACAGTTTTCAAACATTTGTGAATATCTGGAAAAAATATTTGTGCAATATAGCCAAATTATATAGCCGTTTTTCGTCAATATCCACTTAAATACTGCTGCTTACTTCGATTCAGATAGACTTTTTAGCCGCTCCAAAACCGCGTGCCGAGGGGCGCGGGTCGCCGGTGGCGACCTTTGCGCCGCAGGCGCAAAAGCGCTGACCGAGGCGACAGCCGAGACCAAATCCTTCTGCCCCTGCCACGCCGTCGCGGACTGCTATTTTAAAACTTCGGGCTCTCTTTCCCCCCATTTCCCCTCTGTCAACCTAAAGTTGCCGAGAAATAATAAGTTGCAAACGCAGGTTGGTGGTGTTATAATATCCCCGAGGGTATAA
>CANRNE010000035.1 GCA_947631925.1 uncultured Clostridia bacterium | reverse complement strand
GGCGGCACGGTGTTTATGCCGTTCATAAAATATTTGCAAAGCGTGACCGTTTTTTGTCTTGACAACACGCTTCCGAACGGGACCATGATGAGCTACTCCACACCCCGCCAGGCTCTTCAGGATGCGGTGCGCCGCTACAATGCCTCCCATGAGGACGACCCTCTGCCGGTCATTCCCTTCCATGGACTGCGTCACACATCGGCGACCCTTCTCATTTCCCAGCACCAGGATGCCAAGACCGTATCGGCCCGCCTGGGTCATGCCCAGACCTCCACCACCCTGAATATCTACACGCACGCCCTTCAGGAAACCGACCGCAGGGCCTCCGACGCCCTGGAGACGCTCCTGGCGTCCGAAGGAGAGAAATGAGCCGTAGTAGTCAAATAGTAGTCAAACCGCCGTCAAACCCTGAACGCGAAAAAAGGAAAAGTCCCAAACCCCTTGAGGTTTGGGACTTTTTTTGGAATAAGTGGTTAAAACTACTATTTTTCAAGAAACCTTGCGACGCAAAGCTTCTTGAAATTTTGTCAGAAGGAATAGAATATGTGTTGGTTACAGACGAGTGATTTTTATGAGAAACCGCCGTCTAAAAACTGTGTTTATCACGAAAAAATTTTGCGAAAATGGGAAGTTTTAATTGTTGCTTGATTTCTGCTGTTTTCAATTTTTCTAACTCCCGCAACAGTTTTTAAAAAGACGCGACCCCGTTACCAAGAAGAAAGTTCGAAAACGGAACCGTGTTCAATCACTACTTTCTCAAATGGAATGACCTCATAAGTAACGTCCGACAGGCCGATTACCCGATGGCTGTTTACCAGAACAGTCAATTGCCCGTCCTCGATTTCTACCCGTGTGAGGAATGCTTCGTCGGAATTATTGTATACAAGGACGTAACTACTCTCCTCTAAAGTGACAATCTTAACCTCATTGGCGCTCTCAGGCCTTCCCACGAAAAAGAAAGTCGTCATAAAAATCAGGATACCGCAATATAAGGCAGCAACGGGTATGTAGAGAAATACCTTGTTTTTTATTTTGCCGTCCCATTCGGGAAGCCTCTTTCTCGGCAAACTCCCTGCTTCCAACTCCTGATAAATGAAAGCATACTGACTCTCTTCCGTTACATCCCATGCGATTCCCTTATCTTTCCTGGTTTTTCTATAAGCACTTATCAATCGAATAATTACAGCAATCCAGGCAAAAGCGCATATAATGGCAGTCAACAGCAAGAGTGCCCTCCAAGCCCGTATGTCATTCCGTATAAATAGGGACAGAACAAGACTGGCGGCAAAAATAAACACCAGTAACAGGGTAATCTCGACACCTTTGCTATTGAAAAGCGCAATACACGCATCATATATCTTCCGCTTTGCCTTTTTCAGATTCTCTCTATTCGCAGTTGCGCCGTTTTTCGCGCAACGTTGGAGTTCCCATCTCAATATGCACAAATCGTTCAATCTGTTACTAAATTCATAAAAAGAAAACGCAAGCAACAACAGTCCAGGCACAAGGGCAAAACAGCAGAGAACCGCCACCGCTGCAGACCCCAATAAATTTGAGCTACTAATATCCACAATATCCGGGTCAAATCCCCAATTACGGAGATAAATTGCCTGCTTGCAATAGAAGGCTGCGTTCATGATAGCAGTGAAGATGACGATTAACACTGAGGCAAGTGAAATGAAGACAGATGGAGTCCTTAATAAATATTCGGCAATAGTGCATTTCTCAATGAATTTATCAAAGGATTTAGTGTTTTTTACAGGCGTAGGCTTTGCTATTATCTTTTTATTGACGTTTACTTTCACGCCCCCCTTCGTCGAATGTCTACTTAGTTTAGTCGTACAAAAGTCAACTCCTTTTTGCAATCTCATGGGCGATATCCCTTAAAGTGTTACATATCAGCTCTGCACGCTTTTGCTCGCGACTCCCCGTGGGAGCGACGCTGGCTATGTCGTGATACCGCATGGCAATATACCTAATTATCTCAACCCGGTCATCCTCGTAGGTCGAGTCGAACGAGGTATATTCCCAACTCCATTTTATACTCAGGTAGTAGTAATACTTTATGGTTTCATAGCTTCCGTTGGCATCGATGTATTCCAGCGCATATGTCTGATAGTTGTTTGCCAGTAGAGATGCCAGCGTCCTAGACCTATAACCCATGTTCCAAGTCTGCAACCTTATGTCAATGGCTTTGTCCAATGTCTCAGAATTGGGCGCGCCGTTCTCCAGTTTGCTGGCCCGAGCCACATCGTTAAGAATACCCTGATCCACATCTTTGGTGAGTGTCATTGGCCTTAAAAGCTGGATGTATGTCTCCGCCTGCTTTCTCAGGCGGTCGCGGAGAACTTGCTCATCCTTCCACTCCTCATCGCTTGCGTCCCCAGAAACCAGAAAAAGCTCCTCTGCCTCCTCCGGAGTAAGTGACATAACTCGGTTGGGCTGCTCAAGAAATCCGCAGGGCGTAGTTTCATCCGCCGGGGACGGCATCTCTGTCACTGGGGGAATAGTTTCATCCACAGGCTTTTCGGATACTGGGTCCTCCGTTGCAGGATCATTATCTTTTGGCTTGTTTACATTGCCGCCAACTAATGTGGACCAAAGATCAAAGTCGGCAGCTTGGGCGGTCATGAAAATCATGAGAACAAGTATCGTTACGACAATAAGCAGTATAAAAGGATGCCTTCGACCTCTTCCCGTTTTGTTCCACATCCTGCTGTCGGAACCATATCGGTCAGGCTTGACATCCCTCTGATTCCGCATATCTTCGCCGTACCTGAAATGATGTACACTTGTATTGCTGTTTTCTTCGTTCTTCATATTTTCACCACATACAACTAAAGGCGACATAACCCGGAAAGGAGCTTTTCCCCCCGAATAATGTCGCCATTTCCTCTTCTGGTAAGGCAAGTGTCGTCAGATATAAGGATTGCTACACTGTTATGGGGAGACGTTCAAATGCCATTATTTGTAGCAGTATTACCATGACAACGACACCTCCCCAACAAAGAGCTTTCCTGTTTTCAAAAGCTCGAACGTTTTTAAATAATTATATCATGGATGCTCCGGCAAGTCAATAAATATGCACCAAATTGTGAACTTTTTGTAAAAATATGTGATTTTTGCTCTCTTAACCCGTCAAATTTGGATAGTTTAACCGTTTCAACGGCATCCATTTCAGCCGGTCAGTTGCCTTGCATTCAATGTGTTGGCTGAAAAACGAGGCATCATGCCAAGAAATAGCTCTATTTATTTTATTGTTTAAGCAATTTACTTTGAAGAAGTTGAAGATCCTTTTTATTGTCAGGTGAATGTTTTAACTGGAACACAAGTCGAATAGGATTGCGTGAATCCTCCGCAAATAACAATCTATCTCAAGTAAAAGCCTAGAATACCTGCAGATACTCGTAATTGTTCTGCCATTTGCTTTGCAATATTATATTGTCAATAGTGTTTTTAAAAGTTCTGCGGAATAGATATAATCAGCGTCTGTATTCTAATGGCTCTCCGCCTCTGTGATGAATAGTGTAAGGGCGCAGGCCACTTTGTATTATTTACAGCAGTCTTGCATAGTCTCCTGAAGGTTAAAGCTCAGGAACATACCATCGCTCACAATGTCATTACGGTGACGAACCGGCTCTGGAGTAGGCTCGGTCTCTATTGTCGTTGGCTCCAGGACCGGGCTTTCATCGGGTGTTGTGGAGGTTTGCTGGACAGTCTCGACGTGTGAGACATCATCAGACGCCGCCAGCGCCGCCGTTGTCGGCCTCATCACCAGCCCTATTGCAATACCGAGCAGAAAAGCGGCGAGTAAAACCAGAAGAAGGATGGAGAGCCGCACCGCGATTCTGTGCAGCTGGAGATGTTTCGGAGAGTATCGCTTCTTCTGGCTTGAGACGGTCCCACGGGTCTGCTCTTTCTTGTAGCTACAACGTTGTTGGGCGTATGCCGGACGGTCATATCCTCATGGTCGAGTAGGATATCGAATTCCCATGGTTTTTTCATTCCCAGTAATTTGCCGGTGCGGTAGCGTATTTTTGTTGCCGTCATATTTTCATTCCTTTCACAAAAACAGAGCCGCTTTTGGCGGCTCCGAGGTATATTTACTTCATGGTTACGTTTCCACCCTCTGCGTAATCTCTGTCCCGTCTTTGAAGCGAATGAGGAGCGTTTCCTTGTCCAGTACCTTAATTGTGCTGATAAGCTGGCGGGTGCGGATATCGTCGTAGTCGGTGATGGATGCGTCCATCTGGTCGATGGTGGAGGTGATCTGTTCCATGCGCCGGTCAAGGTCAGTGGATGAGGGCAGCTCCAGTTTGGTCTGGAGGGATTTGAGACTCGCTATTTTCTCGTTGGTGATGCGGAACTCGTCCTCGAAGTCCTCATACTTGGCACTGTCCGCCATGACCAGATTCAGAAGCTCCTTGTACCGGGCCTCCAATGATACGAGCTTGCTCTTGACGGCCGGGAGGGACATCGCCGGCTGTGCTGATGCCAGCACCGTGGCCACGCTCTCCCGTAGCACGTCTCTGGCCGCCTGTTGCGAGAACATTTCGTTCATGGCAGCGACAATGGCGTTGTGCAGGGCCTCCTCCTTGAAGGTGGGAGAGTTCTTGCAGATGCGCTTGCCGTTTTCCATACGGTTGAGACAGCGCCACACATATATTTTCTCGCCCTTTGGCATATAGGTCTGGTGGCGGTAGAGGCTTTCGCACTCGCCGCAGATCAATATCTTACTGAGAGCGTACTTGCCGCTATATTTGCCAAGCTCCGTTTTGGCTCTGGAGGAGATTTTGCGCTTTCCGGCGCGGCGTGCGATCTCCTCCTGCACCTTCTGGAAGGTGACCCGGTCAATGATGGCCGGGTGGCAGTCGTGGACGTAGTATTTGGGGAGCTCGCCCATATTCTTTTTCGTTTGGTGGTTGAACAGGTCAGCCACATAGGTCTTTTGAAGGATGGCATCGCCTATGTACTTCTCGTTCCGAAGAATGCCCTGGACGGTGCTATCGTGCCATTCCGATGTACCGCGTGCCGTCCTGATGCCGTCACCCTCTAATCCTGTGCATATCTTTCGCACACTATAACCCATCAGGTATTGGGAGTAGATGCGCCGGACGATCTTGGCCTGTTCCTCGTCCACCACAGGCTGGCCGTCCTCGCCTTTTTTGTATCCGAGGAAGTTGTCATAGTGATAGTAGACCTTGCCCTATTGTACATTTCTACTCCCCCTGATAAACTATTTTCAACCATATCAAAGGAGGGCTGTAAATGCCAAAGGAATACTCAGAAGACTTCAAACGCCGCGTAATCAACCGATATGAAAAAGGTGAGTCGATTTTAGCTCTATCCCATGAACTATGCGTCTCACAAGGCACCATCTACCGCTGGCGCAGGAAGTACTGCGCCGTTCAAACACCAAGTCGTGTGTATACCCCGAAAGAAATTGATTTGCTGATACAGCACGTCAAGAAGATGGAGGAGACATTGGAGGTCATTCGCGCCTCTGGATTCATTTCAGCAGTCCCGCTGGGTGACAGGCTTGCGTTTCTGGAAAAGCTCTACCGTTCAGAATCTGGGTACAGCGTACATACGATCTGCGAGGCTATGGACGTTGCACGGGGGACCCTCTATAATCATATCTTCCGCCGTGCTGACAAGGCTGCAAAGCTGGAGGATGAAGCAAAACTTATGTTGTTGATTCAGCAGATTTTCAACGACAGCGGTCAGTGATTTGGAGCCGGAAAGATAAGGGCTAAGTTGCTTGAAGCGGGAGTTCATATCAGTGCGAAACGCATATCCACACTTATGCGCCGACTTGACCTGCACAGCGTAAGACCTGACGCGAAGAAACAGTGGATCAAGGCTCAAGCTCAGGAAAAGAGGAATGTCCTTGAACGCAACTTCGCAGCGGAACGCCCGAACCAGTTCTGGGTCAGTGACATTACGTGTTTCAAAATTTGCGGGAAATATCTGTATCTTTGCGCCATCCTCGACTTGTTCTCCCGGAGGGTTGTCGGGTATCGCGTCTCCGAGAATGCCAGCACACAGCTGGTAACGGCGACCTTCAAGTCTGCATTTGCAGAGCGTGAAAAGCCCAAAGATCTCACCTTCCACAGTGACCGTGGCAAGCAGTATACCTCTAAGGCGTTTACTAAGCTGCTCCGGGCGAGCGACGTGACCCAATCCTTCTCCGCCAGCGGGAGCCCCCATGACAACGCCGTCGCGGAGAGCTTCTTCGGAACCTTCAAAAAAGAAGAGGCGTACCGCAGAGAGTACACCTCGGAAAGAGCTTTTAGGAAAAGTGTAGATGATTTCATTCGCTTCTACAACGAAACCCGTCCGCACATGACTCTGAATTACAAGACGCCTGCAGACTTTGAGGAAAAATATTTTGAGAAAACACATGAAGTTTTATGAGAAACCACTGTCTAAAAACCATACTATTCACGAAAATTTAGTTTGCAAAAATGGGAAGTTTTGATAGTTGTTTAATTTCTACTGTTTTCGAATTCTCCTACTCCCCCAACACTTTTCAAAAAGGCGCGCCCCCGTTTTCGATAAAAAAGTTCGAAAACGGGGGCGCATTCATCTGGAGCTGCTACCCAGATTCGAACTGGGGACCTCATCCTTACCAAGTGGTTCAGAGCCTTAAATCCCTTGCGCCGCAACGGTTTTTGGCCCTTTCTGGTCCAAAAGAACGGGCCAAAAAGTGCTGCCAAGTCCACCGTTTCCACCCGGTGATTTCCCCGTGTGGGTCAAAGTGTGGGTCAAGGGAAATGTACACAAAACGAGGACGACTTTACAGGTATGAGTGGGTCAAGTGTGTGGGTCAGCCCATCACCGTTGGCAGCTATTCGGAATCCGAATTTGTGTCATCAGTGATGACACAAATTCATAGTGCTCACACAAGTGCTTTTCTCCCTTCTGCCGAACAACTTCTTCTCGACTTTCCGTCCCCTCTGCGGTATTGTGTGTTGCCGAAAGGAGAGACGAAAATGGACAGCATCATCAATGAGCTTTACTATGGCAACATCCGTCCAGTCGAGCAAATGGGCGGGCTCACGGCGGAGGCGGCGGCTATTATGAAGCGGGTACACAAGAACGAGGACAGGCTGGAAGAGTGCCTCGACAAGCAGGAGAAGGAACTACTTCACGCCATCCAGGATGACCGCCTTGAAGTCGCCAGCATCATCGAGGAAAAACGATTCCGCGAAGCCTTTATCCTTGAGGCAAGATTGATGGCTGAAATCCTCACAGGAGGCCCTCAAAAATTGCGGGGGACCCCCTGCAATTTTTGGGAGGGGAATAGTGTTAACAATACGAAGAGCAACAAATATAACGCCCTTCCAAAAGGTCTGCACCACGCAGTTTCTCTGTTTTTTCAACACGGTTTTCCTCGACTTTTTCGCTCACTTACGGTATTGTGTCTTGCCAAGGAGGGGCGAACATGGAGAATTTAATTAACGAAATTAACGAACTATATTATAGCAGCATCTGTCCTGTTGAGCAAATGGGCTGGCTAACGCCGAAGGAAAGGGAAATTATAAAACGGATACACGAAAACAAGGAAAAACTGCGGACGACCCTTGATGAGCAGGAGAAAAAGCCATCCTCGACATGATAAAAGACAACTGCCTTGCTGCATCCGGGTCAATAGGTGAAAGACGTTTCCAAGGGGAGTTTAGCTTGGGAGCGAGGTTGATGGTTGAAATACTGGCCTCCGTCCCTAAATAATTGCGGGGAACCCCCTGCGCAATAATAAAGTGGGGAGTTCTTTTTTGCGAATATCTGTGGTATACTATATCCCACAGTCGTAAGACAGCTGCGACGGAAGACATCCTGAAGGAGATCAAAAATGGCTAACTTTACAAAGAAAGCGATCCAGGAATCCTTTCTGAAATTACTGACGGAACGGCCCCTGTCCAAAATCACGGTAAAGGATATTGTGGCGGATTGCGGCATCAATCGAAACACCTTTTACTACTATTTTGAAGATATACCAAAGCTGATCGAAAGTATGGTCGAGGAGGATGCCGAAAAGATCATTGAGACCTATCCTACCGTAGAAAAGTTTGAGGACTGCCTGGAAACGGTCGTTGATTTGGCGCTTGCGAAAAAATGCGCGGTATTACATATCTATCACTCGGCGAGCCGGGAGATCTATGAGATGTACCTTTGGAAAATCTGCGATCACACGATAAACGCCTACATTACGTCTGTCCTGCGCGGTAGAAGCGTTCGGGACAGCGACCTTTTCATTATCAAGGAATATCTTGCGAGCCTCGCCTTCGGCCTCTTTTCCAGATGGCTGAAAAACGATATGAACGATGACATTCGCGGTATGCTTTCCCGCCTTATGGAGCTCAAAAAAGGGATGATCGAGGAGATGGTATCGCGCTGTGTTGAGGAATAGGGCAAACGGAACCGTTTGCCTGAAAATCGGTCATCTTTATGTCCCGTGTCTGATTATCGGACACGGGACTTTTTGTGTCTGTATACAAATCAAAACAGCGCGGCTACAATAGGGGCAAACGGGAAAGGAGGTTTATACAGTATGAAGATGCGCTCTGTCGTTCCAATGAAAATCGCGAAGGCCGGATACATCGTTATGTCCGTCCTGTTTTGCGTCGCAGGCGTTCTCTTTATGGCCGAGCCCGGAATCTCAACGGAAATCATCGGCGTTTGTATCGGCGTCGCAATGATCCTTTTCGGCATTGTCAAACTGATCGGATATTTTTCAAAGGATTTATTCCGATTGGCATTCCAGTTCGATCTGGAATTCGGAATCCTGATGATCATACTCGGCGTGATCGTCCTCTTTAATCCCAAGAATCTAATGGCATTTATCTGTGTTGCCCTTGGAATCTCCATTTTGCTTGACGGTCTATTCAAAATCCGAATTGCCATGGATTCCAAGCAGTTTGGTATCAAAAGCTGGTGGCTGATTTTAGCGTTTGCCATCATCACCGGAGTGTTTGGCGTGTTCCTGATCTATGATTCAGTCGTCGGAGCGCGGGCTCTATCGGTATTACTCGGGCTGACGCTTCTTTCGGAGGGCGCTTTGAATCTATATACGGTAATCAGCACCGTCTTAATTGTTAAAAATCAAGTGCCGGACGTCATTGAAGTGGATACATTCGAAATTGACGGAAAGGAAAGGTGAAAACCATGAAATTTTCAAAAGCGGTAGTAAAATACCGGGTTCCGATTCTGATTCTGACCTTGGTTCTCCTGATCCCATCGGTTTTGGGGATGACCCATACACGCATTAACTACGATATGCTGACCTATCTGCCGGAGGATATGGAGACCGTTATCGGGCAAAACGAGTTATTAGAGGATTTCGACAAGGGCGCCTTCGCATTCCTCATTGTGGAGGATATGCCGAATCAGGATGTGGCGGCGCTGAAAGAGCAAATCTCTGAGGTCGATCATGTGGACACCGTCCTGTGGTACGATTCTGTCGCCGACCTTTCCATCCCGATGGAACTGCTGCCCGATAAAATCTACAACGAATTTAACACAGAGAATGCCACCATGATGGCCGTGTTCTTCGACAGCTCCACCTCCTCCGATGTCACCATGGATGCGGTACGTCAGATTCGCGGGATTGCCGGAAAACAGTGTTTCCTGTCGGGACTTACAGCTATGGTGGTAGACCTCAAGGACTTGTGCGAACGGGAGGAACCCATCTATGTGGGAATCGCCGTGGCGTTGGCGCTGTTCGTCATGCTGCTTCTGTTGGATAACTGGCTGACGCCGTTTGTGTTCCTTTTGAGCATCGGTATGATGATCCTCATAAACCTTGGGAGCAACTATTTCCTCGGTGAAATTTCCTACATAACGAAGGCGCTTTCCGCCGTTTTGCAGCTGGCCGTGACCATGGATTACTCCATCTTCCTCTGGCACAGCTACAATGAACAGCTGACAAAGCACGACGACCATAAGGA
>CANRNE010000034.1 GCA_947631925.1 uncultured Clostridia bacterium | reverse complement strand
GGTAGATTCCCTTGGGAGTGATGTTTTCCGCGGTTGTACGTCGCTCGAAAGTATCCGCATTCCGTACGGTGTAGAATACATCGATATGTACACGTTCAAGGAATGCGGAATTTTTTGCTATAATAGGCCTGTATCAATTCACAAAAACACTACGAGGACCATCAAATGTCGGGCTATTATTGCATTGAAAAAGCGCGGATAAACGTGTTGAAATTGCCCAAGGGATACGAACGGAACAGGATTTGCATCGGGATACCCGTCATAGACGACGAGCATCTTCGGGTCGGTCTGAACGAGGTTGGCGATGCGGTTCTGCCGTCCGCCGAATTCGGCCCCGCCTGCAAAAATAATGCCTACGGATATATCTACGTCGACAAGACCAAGGAGAAAGAATACAGATACGTTTCCACCGCGTGGGTGCGGCCGTACGGGAATGAAGACGCCTTTCCCGTCGCCGTAGACATCCACCGCCCGTGCTATCCGAGAGTGGAAGTCGCACCCACCGAGATAGAGCTGACCCTCGCATCGGATGCCCGGAACAACAGGTATGTTGCGGTTTGTTTGACAGATGAGGTGCGGGAGAAATATCTTCGGGAAGCGGTCAACATCTTGTTGGAAATTTACGGCCATTGTCGGATTTATCGCGACGAATTCGAGGCCTTCACCGCGGCGCCCCGCCAAAGATGCAATTGGAAAATGCTCCCGCCCGGGGAGACGCCCGCCGAACACCTGAAACTGCAACTGGAACAGCAGGGGAGAAGTCCCGATACGTTCGATATCAACCGTCTGGAATTTGTGGAGGGGTACACGCCCGAGAAGATTGTGGAGGGCATCAACGGGTTTGACGGGTACTACGCCTATCTCTTCCACGGGCACTGCGTGCTGGAATCCGCCATCTACGGCAACGCGACGTATATCTTGCCCAAGGAAAATTGGGAAGTCTTGAGCCAAAAAACCAAGCGCGAGCTGCTTGAGAACCAATTGGTGGAAGAAAAAATCATCCACAACCAAAACTGGTATGATAATTTCAGCCAAGCCATGCACTTGCTCGAAAATTTATAGCACATTTCACAGCGGGGAAAGGGCCCCGCTGTTTTCCTATCATAATGAGCGACCGTCTGCGGAGGCGGTCGTTTCTATATGAAGGCCTACCCCCGCCGGGGGTAGGCCTTGAGATTTTTCGACTTTGCTCGAAATGACAGAAGGACGAGATTTTTCGGCTCCGCTCGCAATGACAGAAGAGAGTCCTCCCCGAGCGGCCTTTCGACGGGATTCGACAAAAGGTGACAAGAAATTGTAAAAAATGTAATTTATTTTGTCAAATTATTTTTTATTTTGTACATTCAATGCTTTACAAATCCAATTATTTGTAATATAATGAACTTAAGTCCGATGGGAGGGGCGGTATGGAACGGTCTTTGGAAGAACGCATCAGTGAAATTCTGATAGCCATCGGCGTGGCGCCGAAGATTAAGGGGTACGGCTACCTGCGGGAGGCTATTCGTCTTGTGGTGCTCAACCCGAAAATGATGTCCGGGGTGACGAAGGGGCTGTACCCCGCCGTGGCGGCAAAGTACGGGTCGAGCGCGAGCAAGGTCGAGAGGGCGATACGGCACGCCATCGAGACGGCCTGGAACAGGGAACGCATGGATGTTTTGCATTCCTTATTCGGGGCGAAGGCATATCTCTGCGATGTGAGACCGACCAATAGTGAATTTATCGCCCTTGTTGCGGACAAGCTGCTGCTTGAAGATTTGCACCGTTGAGGGATGATGGAAGGGGGCGAGGCGGCTCGCCCGTGAACCGTCATGCCGAGCGTAGCCGAGACATATCCGCACCATAATATGGATACCCTTCGACAAGCTCAGGGTGACGGATTAGAACGAGATTTCTCCGCGCGCTCACTGCGTTCGCTTGGCCCTGATGACGGGGGCGGGGGCCCATGTTTGGCCATGATGACAATCAACTGTTTGGCACAGCTCCATCAAAAACAGGAGGGAAAAATCAAAGATGAAATCGTCGAGGAAACATGTCCGCCGCGCAAGCGCACAATGCTGCCGCAGAACGACTTCGAGGTTTCAACGGCAACCTTCCTCGCGCCGCGCTCCAAAACCCCGCCGCCATTCTTAAGGGCTGCGCCAAAACCGCGCCGCCTTCTTTGTGTTTCGCAAGATAGGATAAATTGATACAAAAATCAAGCGGGTGCGATTTGTTGCGGTAGGCCTTGAAATTTCACGAAAAAACCCGCCGACGGGGAACGGCGGCGGGGAATTTTGAAAACAGCCTCCAAGCGGGAGTTCATCCGGCTTGCAACTTTTCGAGAAATTCTTCGGGAGAAAACACGGGAACGGGCGATTTTGCAAAATCTTCCGCATTCCGCGTCACAATGCAATCGACTTCCGAGCGAAGCGCCGTCTCAATCATCACGGCGTCCTCGAAGTCGGCGACGGGCGAGGGAACGGCTTTGCGGCAGTCGATGCCCGCCGTGTCCAACACGTCGAAGAGGGTGAAAAGCTTATTGAGCGTCTCGCGCGACGTCTTGTCGCTGTGCGTGTAGCGGTGCATGAGATAATAAACATCCGTCACCGCCTTCGCGCTGATATAGCCGAGGAAGGCATTGTTTGCCGCGGCGAGAAAGATATTCTGCGCGTCCTTTTCAAACCCTTCGCGCGATTGAAGTGCGTCGATGACGACGCAAGTGTCGATGAGCGCTCTCATATCTTTTGAAGCCTCTCGGCGCGCGCCTCTTCCAAAGAAATATCGGCGGGCAAAATGCCGAACAGCGACTTGGCAACGTCAACGCGCTCTTGAAAGGGGTTGGTGAGTTTGGAGATGACTTTCCCGTTGCGCGTGATGAAGATGTCCTCGGTTGCGGAAAGAATGAGGTACTTGCTCAGGTTTTCTTTTAACTCGGTAGCTGTAATGGACATGGTGATACCTCCCATACTTCGTACTATTATTATAACCAAAATGTACGATTTTGTCAATAGAATCGTACGAAAAACAGAGAAAAATTTCACGAAAAAACCCGCCGACGGCGAGCCGCGGGCGGGAAAGTCGGTCACTTTTTTTCCAGCGTGTCCAAAAAGCGGATGAGGAATTCTACGATTTTGATGAGCTCTTCCTCGGACATGGTGTCCCCGCAATACGTCTTCAACCCCTCCTGAAGGAAGATCTTGCGCTCCTCCTCCTTTTTTTCGAAATATCCCTCGAACAGGGCAGATGCCGCCTCCTCCCGTTTTTCCTCGGGGACGATTCCCGCGAGGAGCGCGTAGAGGGGAGAGATATTCTTCCCGCGGAAGAACTGTTCGTAGACCGTGTAGTAGAGCGTCGCCGCGCAACCGCACGCGAACCCGCCTTCCAGCGTTCGGGAAATTTCCGTCGTAAAGGGCGCCGCGCTCGCCGTGACGGCGGCGCGGAAGACGGCATAATACACCGCCCCGACGGCGAAGGGAAGGAAGACGAACACCTTCTTCGGAACATTTTTCATGACCGTTTTTTTGAGGAGCGACACCGTGAGGGTCACTCCGAGAGCGAGCAGCAAGACGTCCGCCCCGTAAGCGCGGAACGTCCCGAGCAACTGAACGAATGACATAAGCCACCTCTCAATACCCGCCGCAGTTTCATTATACCATGAAAGCGGGTATGTAGGCGGCGTGCCTGCCGCTATAGTATATGAAAATTTCTCCTCCTTCCGTTATTCCTCCCGCCCCCTCCTTTTCGCATAAAAAAATCCCGAAAGCCTGCCGCCTTCGGGAGATTATTTGAAGTTTTACGGAAGTTTTTGATAGTTTTCGTCGGACACGGGCTCCAACCATTCGTTGGAAGTCCCTTCCCCGGGGACCTCGACGGCGAGATGGGAGAACCAGCTGTCCCTTGCCGCGCCGTGCCAGTGTTTGACGCCCGCGGGAATGTTGACGACGTCCCCCGGCCTCATCCCGACAGCCTCCTTGCCCCATTCTTGATACCAACCCCTGCCCGCGACGCAGACGAGAATCTGTCCGCCGCCCTTTTTCGCATGGTGAATGTGCCAGTTGTTGCGGCAAGCGGGCTCGAAGGTGACGTTGAAGATGCCGACCTGTTCCTTGGAGACGGGCGCGAGGTAGCTCTTTCCGCTGAAGTACTGCCGAAAGCCGTCGTTGGGCGCGCCGATGGGGAAAATCATCGCGTTCGCATGCGCCGCCATGGCGGTGTCTGCGCTCTCCTCCGCCCAGACATTCTTCGCCATGTTGAAGACTGCCCACGCCTTGGGCCAGCCCGCATAGAATGCAGCATGGGTGACGATGGCGGCGATTTCCTCCCGTGTCACGCCCGCCTTCTTGGCGTTTTCGAGATGATAGAGCAGGGAACTGTCCGTAATGCCCGAGGACATCAGCGCGACGACCGTCACGATGCACCGCGTCTTGTGGTCGATGGCGGGGTCGTTCCAGTCCTCGCCGAAGAGCACGTCGTCGTTATAGTGTGCGAATGCGGGCGCAAACGTCCCGAGGGATTTTCTCCCCGCGTCCTGTGTAATCTTCTTCATCTTGCAATCCTCTCCGTTCAGATTTTGCTGTAGCCGTAGGCATTGATGAGGGCGTCTATCTTGACGCCGCCCTTGCACAGACGGCATTCGCCCGGGCGGTAGGACTTGTATGCGGGCAAATCCTCGATGCCGATGAGCATCTTGACGGGCACGCCGGGAATCTCAAACGCGCCGCCGAACACCGTCGCGACGCCGACGGGGTCGCCGTCGTAGTAGCGAATCCCGCGGATGGCGCCCATGGCGGTCATGCCCGTCGTCGCCGTGGCGGAGAGGATGAGCACCCGCCTGTTCTTGACATAGGGGACGAGATTGTCGCGCAGAATGAGTTTTTCATCCGCCGTGAATTCGGGGGAGATGACGGCGATGTCCTGATTCATATTGACGCCCGTGCCCGAGCAGAGCTCCTCCGCGAGGTAGGCGCCCACCATCTTCATGTGTTCGAGGGTGATGACGGTGTCCACGGCGACCGTCGCAAAACTTTCCGCGAACAGTTTCGCGGTGGCGCGGGCGATGCGGGATTCCGTCTTGATGCGCGTGAGGTCCACGCAGTAGTTGACGTGGGAGTGCTGGGTGACGTAGTGCCCCGGCATCACGCGGATGCTGACCTTGTGATTTCGCTTGGCAAAAAGTTCGTACGCGTTGGTTTCCATAGTGACCCCTCCGAACAAGATTATAATATAATTTTGCCCGAATGTAAAGGTCGGAGGAGAAATTTTCCGCAAAATCGCAAAAAATTTTTTGTGTAGGCGTTTAGAACTCTGCGCAATTCGTTATATAAATTTAGGAAAACAAAAAAGGGAGCGGCCATGAAAAAGACGCAAACACAGACCGACCGGGAGGCGCCCGAACAGGCGCCTGAGACAGAAGAGACGTTCGAGGAATTGCCCGAGGAGGACGAGGGCACGGCCTTGCGGGCGGAAATCGAAGCCCTGCGGCAGGACAACACCGACCTCAAAGGCAAGTGGTATGCCGTCTCGGCGGAGTACGAAAACTATCGCCGCCGCACGGCGGGCGAGAGTGCGCGCCGCTACGCGGAGGGCCGTTCGGACGTCGTCTCCAAACTCTTCCCCATCGCAGACAACCTCTCCCGCGCCATCGAGAGCTGCAAGGACGAGGGCACGCGGCGGGGGATAGAGATGGTCACGGCGGCGTTCGAGAAGATTCTCGAAGAGGAACACATCACCGTCATCGACCCCCAAGGGCAGCCCTTCGACGCGGAAAAGCACGAGGCAATCATGGCGGTGGAGCCCGAGGAGGGCGAGGCGAGCGGTACCGTCCGTCAGGTCTACCGCAAGGGGTACGAGCAAAACGGCAAGGTGCTGCGCTATGCGCAGGTCGTCGTCGTAAAATAAGGCAAACCGTCCGCAAGTTCCCGCATATGGGGGCGCGGCGAAAATATTCGAAACATCGAAAGGAAGGTAAAAAATATGAGTAAAGTTATCGGTATCGATTTGGGAACCACGAACTCCTGTGTCGCCGTCATGGAGGGCGGTGAACCCGTCGTCATCGCGAATGCGGAAGGGTCGAGGACGACCCCGTCCGTCGTGGCGTTCCAGAAGGACGGCTCCCGCGTCGTCGGGCAAGTGGCAAAGCGGCAGGCCGTCGCCAACCCCGAAAAGACGGTCATCTCCATCAAACGCAGAATGGGGTCGGATTACAAGGTAAAAATCGACGAGAAGGCGTACTCCCCGCAGGAGATTTCCGCGATGATTCTCTCCAAACTCAAGGGGGACGCCGAGGCATATCTCGGCGGCAAGGTGACGGACGCCGTCATCACCTGCCCCGCCTACTTCACCGACGCCCAGCGTCAGGCGACGAAGGACGCGGGCAAGATTGCCGGCCTCAACGTGCTGCGCATCATCAACGAGCCGACGGCGGCGGCGCTCGCTTACGGGCTTGACAAGGAGAAAGAGAACAGCAAGGTCATGATTTACGACCTCGGCGGCGGCACCTTCGATGTCTCCATTCTCGAAATCTCGGACGGCGTCTTCGAAGTGCTCGCGACCAACGGCAACAACATGCTCGGCGGCGACGACTTCGACAAGCGCCTCATGGACTACATGGTGGACGAATTCAAGAAGTCGCACGGCGTCGACCTCTCCCGCGACAAGATGGCGATGCAGCGCCTCAAAGAGGCCGCAGAGAAGGCGAAGATTGAGCTCTCGGGCATGAATTCGACGACCGTCTCCCTGCCCTTCATCTCCATGACGGAGGCAGGTCCCGCCCACCTCGAGCTCGACATCACCCGCCAGAAGTTCGAAGCGCTCATCTCCGACCTCATCGAAAAGACAGCGGAGCCCATGCGCCTCGCGATGAAGGACGCGGGCCTTTCTTACAGCGACATCGACAAAGTCATCCTCGTCGGCGGCTCGACGCGCGTTCCCGCCGTCGTCGCAAAGGTTAAGGAAATCACGGGCAAGGAACCCTTCAAGGGCATCAATCCCGACGAGTGCGTGGCGGTCGGCGCGGCCATTCAGGGCGGCGTCCTGACGGGTGACGTCAAGAATGTCCTTCTCCTCGACGTCATGCCGCTCTCCCTCGGCATCGAGACGCTCGGCGGCGTGTTCACCCGCCTCATCGACAGAAACACCACCATTCCCGTCAAGAAGTCGCAGGTGTTCTCCACCGCGGCAGACAACCAGACGAGCGTGGAGATTCACATCCTGCAGGGCGAGCGCGAATTCTGCCGCGACAACAAGACGATGGGCAGATTCATGCTGACGGGCATCGCTCCCGCGCCCCGCGGCATTCCGCAGATTGAAGTCACCTTCGACGTCGACGCCAACGGCATCGTGCACGTCGAGGCAAAGGACCTCGGCACGGGCAAGTCCACCGACATCACCATCACCTCCTCCACCAACCTCTCCGAGGATGAGATTAACAAGGCGGTCAAGGACGCCGAGCAGTACGCCGAAGAGGACAAGAAGCGCAAGGAGAAGGTGGACGCCAAGAACAAGCTCGACGGGCTCATCTTCTCGGTCGAGCAGACCATCAAGGACAGCGAGGGCAAGCTCTCCGACGAGGACAAGAGCACGTTGCAGTCGGCAGTCGACGAGGCGAAAAAGGACCTCGAGAGCGACGACGAAGAGCGCTTCAGAAGCGGCTTTGACGAACTTTCCAAGAAGATTCAGCCCGTCATCGCCAAGCTCTATCAGCAGGCGGGCGCAGCGGGCGGCGAGGGCGGTTCCTCCGACGGGGACACCGAATTCCACCAGTAACCGGGAAAACAGAAAACCGCGTACGCAGAGAGAGCCGCGTGCGCAGGGAACAGTCCGCCTGACGAGGGCGGACTTCTTCCCGAAAAGGACACGGTATGGCTGACAAGAAAAATTATTACGAGATTCTCGGCGTGAGCAAGAACGCGACGGAGGAGGAGATACGCGCCGCCTATAAAAAGCTGGTCAAGCAGTATCACCCCGACCTCCATCCCAACGACAAGCTCGCCGCGGAAAAATTCAAGGAGATCAACGAGGCCAACGAAGTGCTCTCCGACAAGCAGAAGCGCGCCGCCTACGACTATGAAATGGACCACCCGAACGCGGGCGGCATGGGCGGCATGGGGGGCGCGGGCGGCTTCGGCGGGTTCTCCGACATCTTCGATTCCATCTTTCAGGGATTCGGCGGCGGGGCGCCCGTCCAGCGCGACACGAAGGGGGATGATGTGCGGGTGGAACTCCGCCTCTCCTTCATGGATGCCGCCAAGGGCTGCCGTCGGGAGGTCTCCTACTTCCGCGACGAACCCTGTTCTGCCTGCCACGGCACGGGCGCCAAGGGCGGGACGGCCTTTACGACCTGCGCAAAGTGCGGCGGAAGGGGTCAGGTCCGCATTTCGCAGGAGACCCTCTTCGGGCGGATGACGCGCGTGGGCGCCTGCCCCGACTGCGGCGGCAAGGGGAAGAAGATTACCGAGAACTGCCCCGACTGCAGGGGCAAGGGCTATCTGCGCCGCGAGACAAAAATCACGCTCGACATTCCCGCGGGCGCGGACACCAATTCGTACATCCGCAAGCGCGGATTCGGACAGGCGAGCCGCGAAGGGGGAGAGGCGGGCGACCTCATCGTCGTCTTTCGCATCGAGCCGCACAAGCTCTTCGAGCGCAAAGACATGGACCTGTATGTCGATTTGCCCATTCCCTTCCAGACGGCGGCGCTGGGCGGGAAGGTGCTCGTCCCCGGGCTCGACGACGCGTTCGAATACACCATTCCCGAGGGCACACAGCCCAATCAGGTCTTCACCATCCGCGGGAAGGGGATTAAGACGAGGAACGGCACGGGCAACCTCTACCTGCGCGCCGTCGTGGAAATTCCCGCCCGCCTCTCCAAGGAACAGAAGGCCGCCATGGCACAGCTCGGCGGCACCATTGACCTCCGTCAATTCGAGAAAGCAAAGAAATATTCCGACACATTGAACGCACTCTACGGAAAGGACGCATACTGATATGATTCATTCACTGTCGGGCGGGGTGATTTCGGACAACACCGTGTTCACCTTCGCCAAAGTTCAACTCGAACAGGAGGCACGCTGGTACATCGCTCCCTTCCCCGTTTCGGCGGGAGACCACGTTCTCGTCCCCTATAAAAGACAGGGCCCCACGGCGGGCATCGTCATCAAGACGGAGATAGGCACCGCACAGACGGCGCCCGTCTCCGTAAAATATGCGCGCGAAATCTATGTAAAGTTGTAAAAACCGTTGACAAACGCGCGGCGGTATGGTACGATAGACTTGTCATAGGGGAGTAATCGGCCCGCAATGCGGGCGGCAGTATCCACACATTGCGGCGATGGGCCGCGGGTACTGCATGAAACGGTGAGACTTATGCACGGATTTTTCCCGTGCGTGAGTCTTTTTTTTCGGGAAGATATGGGACTTTGGGAGATTGTGTTCATCGGCGCGGCGCTCGCGCTCGATGCCGTCGCGGTCGGAATGGCGGACGGCATGGCAGAGCCGAAGATGCCGCCCCTCAAGACGTTGTCCGTAGCGCTCGCGTTCGGACTCTTTCAGGGTGCCATGCCCCTTATGGGATATTACGGCGGCTACGCCCTCGCCTCCGTCATCGGAAAAGTCGCCCCCTATATCGCCTTTGCCGTGCTCGCCCTCCTCGGCGGGAAGATGATATTCGGCGGCGTGCGGGAGCTCCAAGGGGGAAGAGGGGGTCTTCTCGTGAAAAAGGAGACGCTCGGCGCGGGGAAACTTCTCATGCAGAGCATTGCGACGAGTATTGACGCGCTCGCAGTCGGTATCGCCTTTCTCGCGGAGGGGAATGCACTGCCCGCCCCCGTGCCCCTTCTCAGCCTTGTCATCGCCGCGGTCACCTTCTGCATGTCGCTCGCCGCGGTGCAGATGGGGAAGCTCGCGGGCGCGAAATATGACGGCGCCGAACTGCTCGGCGGGTTCGTCCTCGTCCTCATCGGCACAAAAATCCTCCTCGAAGGCGTTCTGTAAAGCGGAACGCTTGACTTTTTTTTGTAAATATGGTAGATTAGGTTTCGGCAAAAATCTTTTCTTTGAAAATATTTTTGTCGAGCGGATGGGCGTTTGCGCCTTCTCTTGCTCGTAGCCGCACGAGCATTGCTGTTCCATCAGACACTAAGCCTGCGGTGGCGTTGCAAATGGAGTGGAGCGCCGCAATTCTCGCTCAACAGCACGGGGTGCTGTGAGCGGCGGCGCGACATGAGCGGTGGCCTCCGCGAAGAGGCGTGCGGCGGTCCCTGCCGCCCACGCAAAAGCGCAAAAGCGTGGTTTTGCTCGCGCACATTATTTGGAAATGACACCCCCTCACCGCCTATGGCGGAGCTTTCTCGGGCAGGTAGAGTCCTGCCCTCGGGCACCGTTC
>CANRNE010000033.1 GCA_947631925.1 uncultured Clostridia bacterium | reverse complement strand
AGAGAGCGACGGAAGGGGTGGCGCTTGTTCACACGACACCCCCTCAGTCACTGCGTGACAGCTCCCCCTCAAGGGGGAGCCAAGTTGCTTGCCCGAGTCTCAAGGGGGCGCCAAGAGAACCTCCACCTTTTTGTGGTAGCAAAAGGGGGGAGGTGGGGAAATCTCATCCTTTTGCAAACAACAGAAAAACCATACAAAAGAAATCAAAAAAGGCGGTGAATTTGCTTTACAGGGGGGTGCGATTTCGCTATAATAATGACAATGCGTCGGCGGGATGTTCCTTGCATAACCATCCCTGCCGCGCTTCCGTACATTCGGAATGCACGCCGTGCAAATAAAAAACAAGGAGTTTTTTCATGAAAGAAAAGTTTGCTGCCTTTTTCCGCGAATGCGCGACCCTGTTGCGCTCCGTTCCCCCCCTCACCTTTTGCTTCTTTGTACTGGCAGTCGTTGCCATGAACCTGCTCGCCAACAAGAGCTTGAATTTGCCCGTCGACTGGCTCGCCCTCGATTGCGGAATCATCGTCTCGTGGGTGGCCTTTTTGTGTATGGACGTGCTCACCAAGCACTTCGGCCCCAAGGCGGCGACAATCATTTCCGTCACGGCAATCGTCGTCAACCTCTTCCTCTGCCTCATCTTCTTCCTCGCAAAACTCATCCCGGGGACGTGGGGGGCGTTCTACGATTTCGGGGAAAATCCCGTCATCAACGAGGCGCTCGATTCCACCTTCGGCGGGACATGGTATGTGGTTCTCGGCAGTACGGTGGCGTTTGTCGCCTCTGCCGTCATCAACAACTTCACCAATTTCGCCGTGGGGAAAATTTTCAAAAAGAAGCCCGACGGGTTCGGCGCGTACGCCTGCCGCACCTATGTCTCGACAGCGATTGGGCAGTTTGCGGACAACCTCATCTTCGCGCTCATCGTCAGCCTCAAATTCTTCGGCTGGAGCCTTCCGCAGTGTCTCACCTGCGCGGCGACGGGCATGGTAGTCGAACTTCTCTTGGAGCTCGTCTTCTCCCCCATCGGCTACCGCGTGTGCAAGCGGTGGGAAAAGCGCGGCGTGGGGGCGGAATATTTCTCCCTGCTCAAGAGCAAAAATAGCGACATGGGGGCGGAAATATGAACATTCTCATCACGGGAACGAGCAAGGGCATCGGCCGCGCCATCGCGGAAAAATTTCTCGCATGCGGGCACCGTGTAACGGGCGTCGACCTCCTTCCCGCCTCCCTCTCGCACCCGAATTACACACACCATATTGCGGATATTGTTTCGGATTCCCTTCCCGATGCCCCCTTTGACATCCTCATCAACAATGCGGGCGTGCAGGCGAGCGGGCGGGACATCGAAGTCAACTTGAAAGGCACCATCCGCGTCACCGAAACATACCTCTCCCCCGCGATGAAGAGTGTTCTTTTTATCGCCTCGGCGAGTGCGACTTCGGGGGCGGAATTCCCCGAATATGCGGCGAGCAAGGGGGGCGTCGTCTCCTACATGAAGAACGTCGCCCTGCGCATGGCGGCGTGGGGCGGGACGGCGAACAGCCTCTCCCCGGGCGGCGTTTTGACCGAGCTCAACCGCCCCGTCACGGACGACCCCGAAAAGTGGGAAAAAATCATGGCGGAGACCCCCCTCCAAAAGTGGGCGACGCCCGACGAAATCGCCGAATGGGCGTACTTCCTCACCGCAATCAACAAGTCCATGACGGCGCAGGACGTGCTCGTCGACAACGGCGAATACGCCCGCTCCAACTTCATCTGGTAAAATCGAAAGGCTGCCCGTGCGGGCAGCCTCTTTTTTACTCGGTCGTTTTGAGCTCTGCGGGAAGGGTGACTTCGGAAGAGCCGTAGTCATAAAAAATCTGGGAAATCTGCACCTTCTGCTTGCTTTCCACCTCGGCGACGCGCAGGGGAAGGGGCACGCCGAAGGTAAGCTCGGGGCGAAGATTGCCGCAACCGCGCAGGCGGGGAAGAGTCACCCGTATCTTGGTGATGCGGAAGGGCGCGCGGATGCGCACATCCTCCGTCTCTGTCTCGAAGTCGAGGATGCAGGCGCTCGGCTTTTTGCCCTGCGCTTTGACGACGGCCTTGACGGGGACGGCGTCCTCTGCCACGGCAAGAAGGGTCGTATAGCGGAAGGAGAGCGTCTCGGCGAGGGGCTGTAACTTCTCCCCCGCGGCGACGTATCCGCGCTCTGTTTCGTCATAGGAAAAGTCTCGGTATTCCTCTTTGAGGCAGGTGAGATTGCCGCACATGCCGTCGATATAGCCGAAGTCCGCGGGCGGGTAGTCCTCCGACTGCCATTCTCCCCACGTTCCGTCCTCCTTGGCGCGCTCCCACATCGTGATTTGCTCGCCGTAGCGGAGGAAGACTTCGCTCTCCCCTGCGTCCGTCCCCTCTCCGCTCATCTTGAGCTGTACCCGCGCGATGTCCCCGTCACGGGTGTAAATATAGGTCGCAACCTCGGACATGGTACCGCCGTTTCCCGTCCGCATGCAGACTTTGGACTTGACGGAGTAGTTGGTGCGTTCGGAAAAAACTTCCTCCCAGTCCTTCTCGGAGAGCGTCTCGCCGCGCACCTCTTCGGGGTTGGTGTTTTCGTTGGTGGGATTGCTCGGACCGCAGGCAAACAGCGTCGTGCTTGCCGCAAGAAGGAGCATTGCTATCGCGATTTTTTTCATGGTTTTCTCCTTTTCCACAGTATCCGCCGCCGCCCGAATTTTATACAAAAAAACAGCTCCCCCGCAAAAAGAGGAAGCTGCCGATGCAATTTGATTACAGGTGCCAGATTTTGTCTGCGTACTCGCGGACGGCGCGGTCGGCGGAGAACTTGCCCGCGGAGGAGAGATTTTCGAGGCATTGCAGGAAGTACTCGTCCGTGCCGTATGCGCGGAGCAGGCTCAGTTTGGTGTCTAAATAGCTTGCAAAGTCATAGAGCACGAGGTAGCGGTCGGGTTCGTACCCCTCGAAGAGGCTCGCATGGAGTTTCTTCAGCATCCCCTTTTCGTCGGGGAAGGTGCCGTCTGTCATCGTGTCGACTGCCCGCTTCAGCACGGGATTCTCCGCGACGATTTTTGCGGGGTCGTATCCCCGCTTGACGGCGGCGACTTCCTCCACCGTGGCGCCGAAGATGTAGTTGTTCTCCCTGCCCGCCTCCTCGCAGATTTCCACATTCGCGCCGTCCAACGTGCCGAGGGTCACCGTGCCGTTCAGCATGAACTTCATGTTGCCCGTGCCGCTCGCCTCCATGCCCGCCATGCTGATCTGTTCGGAGATATCGGCGGCGCAGACGATTTTTTCCGCATACGAGACGTCATAGTTCTGCACGAACACGACGCGGAGACGGTCCTTTACTTCCTCATCCCCGTTGACGAGGGCGGCGATTTCGTTGATGAATTTGATGATGGCCTTGGCGAGATAATACCCCGGGGCGGCCTTGGCGCCGAAGAGGAACAAGACGGGCGGAAGGTCCCGGATACTCCCGTCCTTGATGCCGAAGTAGATGGCGAGGACGGAGAGCGCGTTGAGGAGCTGGCGCTTGTACTCGTGCAGACGCTTGACTTGCACGTCGAAGACAAAATCCGGCGGAACTTCCACACCCTCTTTTTTGAAGATATAGTCGGAGAGCAGGGCCTTGTTGTGCGCCTTGATTGCCTTGAAGGCGGGAAGAATCTCCGAAAGGTGCGGCTTCAAGGCGGAAAGCCGTGCAAGGTCGGTGTGCCATGCGGTGCCAATCTTTCCGTCGATGAGGGCGGCGAGGCCGGGATTGTTGAGGAGCAGCCAGCGGCGCGGCGTGATGCCGTTGGTCACGTTGACGAATTTTTCGGGATAGCGGGCGTACCAGTCGCGGAAGGTGTCCCGCTTCAAAATGCCCGTATGAATCTCGGCGACGCCGTTCACCTTGGAGGAGACATAGATGGCGAGGTTTGCCATGTGGACGGTCCCCTCGCGGACGATGAAGTATTTCCCGCCCTCGTCCCCTTCCGACTGCAATCTGTTCTGGCAGGCGAGAATCTGCTCATAGACGGTGGGAAGCAGGTCGGAGAGGGCAAGCGCGTCCCAGCGTTCGAGCGCCTCCGCCATGATGGTGTGGTTGGTGAAGTTGAAGCACTTGGACGCGACCGTAAACGCCTCTTCGAAGGAGAGCCCCTCCGCGCGGAGAATGCGCAGAAGTTCGGGAATGGCGAGCACGGGATGGGTGTCGTTGAGCTGGAAACAGCGCGCCTCATAGAGCTTTTTGAGGTCCCCGCCCGCCGCCTTGTACTTGGTGACGACGTCCTGCAGAGAGGCGGAGACGAGGAAGTACTGCTGGCGAAGGCGGAGAAGTTTCCCCACCATCGTGTTGTCGTTGGGATAGAGCACGTCGCAAATCTTCGTCGCGTTGAAGTTCGCGACCGCCTGATTCTCCCCCTTCATCTTGTCGAACATGTCAAAGTCGAAGGCGCGCACAGGCTCGCTCGACCACAGGCGAAGGGTGTTGACGACGCCGTTCTTATAGCCGAAGATGGGCATGTCGTAGGGCACGGCGAGCACATCCATGTCCGCGAATCGCACGATTTTTGCGTCCTTTTCACAGCGGACGGACCACGGGTCTCCCCACTTGAGCCAGTCGTCCCCCTCCTCCTTCTGATAGCCGTTCTCGAAGGTCTGGCGGAAGAGGCCGTAGCGGTAGCGAATCCCATACCCGTCGAGGGGGATTCCCATACTCGCCGCACTCTCGAGATAGCAGGCGGCAAGGCGGCCGAGCCCCCCGTTGCCGAGGGCGGCGTCCTCCACTTCCTCAAAGAGGTTGAGGTCGCGGTGTACGGAGGAGAGCGCTTCTTTCACCTCCCCCAAAATGCCGAGATTGAGAAGATTGTTGAAGATGGCGCGCCCCATGAGAAATTCCGCGGAAAAATAGCCGCAGCGCTTTCCCGCCCGTTCTCTGCTCGCCACAAGGTCGGGGTATGCCTCCGCCATGACTGCCTTGCTGACGGCAAGGTAGAGCTCCTTGCTGTCCGCGTGTTCGAAATCCGTGGCGCTGTCCGCGGCGAGAATGCGCCCGACGTCCCGCAAAAATTCCTCTCTTTCGAATTTCATGATGTTCACTCCGTTCAAAACCGATGTTAGAAAATAACAGCTTGTATATTTTACCATATCGGAGCGGCAATGTCAACGTTTTTCGGGAAGATTTTCCGCGCTTGCATTTGCTTGGCTGTATCGGCAAAAATTTTTCCGAAAAACCCGCCGCAAAGTCGCAAATAGGGCGCGAATTGTGTTGAATTATTTGTAGTTTTATGTTATAATACAAGGCGGCGTGGGGGTTTCCCCCGTCCGAAACAGAAATTTCCCCGTTGCGGGAAGGCGAAGATACAAGGAGGTTACTATGAAACAATGTGAAGCGAACTGCGCGGCATGCTCTCTCGGCACGCCGGAACAGGCGGCAAAGCTTCATGCAATCATCGACGAATCCAAGTCAACGCCCGGTTGTCTCATGCACATTCTGCAGGAGGCGCAGGGGGTATACGGATATCTGCCCATGTCGGTGCAGAAGGCGATTGCAGAGGAGCTCGGCATCTCCCTCTCCGAGGTGTACGGCGTCGTCACGTTCTACTCTCAGTTCTCCCTCACGCCCAAGGGCAAACACCGCATCAGCGTCTGCCTCGGGACGGCTTGCTACGTCAAGGGCGCGGACAAGATTTTGGAGGCGGTCGAGAGCCAGCTCGGCATCAAGTGCGGAGATTGCACCGAGGACGGGCTCTTCTCGATTGACAGCTGCCGCTGCGTCGGCGCGTGCGGGCTTGCTCCCGTCATGATGGTCGGCGAAGAGGTATACGGCAAACTCACGCCCGACAAGGTGCGGAGCATTCTCGCTTCCTACAAGGAGGAACAGGCATGACGACACAGCAGTTAGACGCCATCCGCGCAAGCAAAAAAGAACTCATCGACGTCCGCCGTCTCGTCAAGGAACAGGCGGAAAAACTCGCTCCGCAGACGGGGTATCGCCATCAGGTGCTCGTGTGCGGCGGCACGGGTTGCACGTCCTCCCACTCCATGAAGGTCATCGAACAGCTCGAGACTTCCTTCAAGGAACTCGGCATCGACGACGTGCTCCTCGTCAAGACGGGCTGCTTCGGCCTCTGCGCCCTCGGCCCCATCATGATTGTCTACCCCGAGGGTGCGTTCTATGCACAGATGACCCCCGAGCATGCGAAGACGGTCGCGGAGAAGCACCTCGTCAAGGGCGGCTCCATCGTCAAGGAACTGCTCTACAAGGGCACCGTGCTCTCCGACGGCTCCATCATCCCCTTCGCGGAGACCCCCTTCTATAAGAAGCAGATGCGCATTGCGCTCCGCAACTGCGGCGTCATCGCCGCCGAGGACATCGACGAAGCCATCGCCGCGGGCGACTACATGGCCATCGAGAAGGTCCTCACTTCCATGACGCCCGACGACGTCATCAATGAAGTGCTTGCATCCGGTCTGCGCGGCAGAGGCGGCGCGGGCTTCCCCACCGGGAGAAAGTGGATGTTCGCAAAGGCCTCCGCGGGCGACGTCAAGTACGTCTGCTGCAATGCGGACGAGGGCGACCCCGGCGCCTTCATGGACCGCTCCGTGCTCGAGGGCGACCCCCACAGCGTGCTCGAAGCGATGACCATCGCGGGCTATGCCATCGGGGCGCATCAGGGCTATATCTATGTGCGTGCGGAATATCCCGTCGCCGTGGAGCGCCTCAAAATTGCCATCCGTCAGGCGAGAGAATACGGCCTGCTCGGCAAGAACATTTTGGGACTCGGCTTCGACTTTGACATCGACCTCCGTCTCGGCGCGGGCGCGTTTGTCTGCGGCGAGGAGACCGCGCTCATGACCTCCATCGAGGGACACCGCGGCGAGCCCCGTCCCCGTCCCCCCTTCCCCGCCGTCAAGGGTCTGTTCGGGAAGCCCACTATTCTCAACAACGTCGAGACGTGGGCGAACATCAACCCCATCATCGTAAAAGGCGCGGCATGGTACTCCTCCATCGGCACCGAGAAGTCCAAGGGCACGAAGGTCTTCGCGCTCGGCGGAAAGATTACCAACGTCGGCCTCGTGGAAGTTCCCATGGGCACGACGCTGCGTGAAATCATCGAGGAAATCGGCGGCGGCATCCCCAACGGAAAGAAGTTCAAGGCCGCACAGACGGGCGGTCCCTCGGGCGGCTGTATCCCCGCGGAGCTCATCGACACCCCCATCGACTTCGACAACCTCGTCGCCATCGGCTCCATGATGGGCTCGGGCGGCCTCATCGTCCTCGATGAGGACACCTGCATGGTGGATATCTCCAAGTTCTATCTCGAATTCACGGCGGACGAGAGCTGCGGAAAGTGCACCCCCTGCCGCATCGGCACCAAACGCCTTTTGGACCTTCTCACGAAGATTACCGAAGGCAAGGGCAAGCCCGAAGACCTCGAGAAGATTCGCGAGCTCGCCGAGCACATGAAGGCTTCCTCCCTCTGCGCGCTCGGACAGAGCGCTCCCAACCCCGTACTCTCCACGATGCACCACTTCATGAACGAGTACGAGGATCACATCTACAACCACCACTGCACGGCGGGCGTCTGCAAGGCGCTCCTCTCCTACTCCATCGACAAGGAGAAGTGCATCGGCTGCGGTCTCTGCTCGCGGAATTGCCCCGTCTCGGCAATTTCCCGCACCGACTACGTCGCCCCCGGTCACAAGCTCGCGTCCTTCGCCATCGACCCCGAGAAGTGCATCAAGTGCGGCGTATGTATGAACAACTGCAAGTTCAAGGCAGTCGAGAGAAAGTGAGGTATCGGCATGGTCAATCTGAAAATCAATCATATTCCCGTTAGCGTCCCCGAGGGGTCGACGATTCTCGAAGCTGCGCGCCTCGCGCACGTCGAGATTCCCACCCTCTGCTACCTGAAGGACGTCGCCTGCGTCGGCTCCTGCCGTATGTGCCTCGTGGAAGCCACGGGCGCGCGCGGCCTCGTCGCGGCATGCGTCTATCCCGTCTCCGAGGGCATGGAGGTGCTCACCAACACCCCCAAGTGCAGAAAGAGCAGACAGGTCTCTCTGGAACTTCTCCTCTCCAAGCACAAGAAGAAGTGCCTCTCCTGCGAGCGCAACAACAACTGCGAACTGCAGCGTCTCTCCATCGAATACAACGCCGATGAGGACCGTTTTGAGGGTGAGGATGCGATAAATCCCCTCGACGACAGCAATCCCTGCGTCGTGCGCGACAACGACAAGTGCATCAACTGCATGCGCTGTGTTGCCGCCTGCAAGAAACAGCACGTCGGCGCCATCGGCCCCATCGGCAGAGGCTTCCATGCCCATGTCGGGAGCGCGGGCGGCGTAGAGCTCAAGGATTCCTCCTGCGTCGGCTGCGGACAGTGCGTCGTCGCCTGCCCCGTGGGCGCCCTCACCGTCAAGAGCAACATCTCCGACGTGCAGGCCGCCTTTGACGACCCGACGAAGAAGGTGGTGTTCTTCACCGCTCCCTCCGTGCGCGCCACGCTCGGCGAGGCGTTCGGCCTTCCCATCGGCACCAATGTCGAGGGCAAGATGGTCGCTGCCATCCGCCGTCTCGGCGACTGCGAAGTCTTCAATATGGACGTCACCGCCGACCTCACCATCATGGAGGAAGCAACCGAGCTGCTCACCCGCATCAAGGACGGCGGCGTGCTCCCGATGTTCACCTCCTGCTGCCCCGGTTGGGTGCGCTTTGTCGAACAGTCCCATCCCGAGATGATTCCCCATCTCTCCACCTGCAAATCCCCGCAGGAGATGTTCGGCGGACTGCTCAAGACGTACTACTGCGAGAAGCACGGCATCGACCCGAAGGACCTCTTCGTCGTCTCCGTCATCCCCTGCTCCGCGAAGAAATTCGAGTGCAAACGCCCCGAAATGCACGGAGAAGTGGACGTGGCGCTCACCACGCGCGAACTTGCGCGCATGATTAAGACGGCGGGCATCCGCTTTGTCGACTTGCCCGATGAGGAATTCGACAACCCGTTTGCAACCTGCTCGGGCGGCGGCACTATCTTCGGCGCCACGGGCGGCGTCATGGAAGCGGCTCTCCGCGTTGCGGCACACAAGCTCGACGGCGCTTTTGAGGTCATCGACTTCCCCGAAGTGCGCGGCACCTCCCCCATCAAGGAGGCGACCTATTCGGTGGCGGGCATCACGGTGCGCGTCGCCGTCGCCAGCGGGCTCGAGAATGCCGAGACGGTCATCCGCTCCATTCAGTCGGGCGAGAAGAAGTACGATTTCGTCGAAATCATGGCATGCCCCGGCGGCTGTGTGAACGGCGGCGGACAGCCTTCCCTTCCCGACAGCGTGCGCAACAATGTCGACCTTCGCGGAGAACGCGCCAAGGCGCTCTATTCGAGCGATTCGGCGAACAAACTGCGCCGTTCCTCGGAATCTCCCGTCATCGACACCATTTACAAGGAATACTTCGGCACGCCGAACAGCCACAAGGCGCACGAAGTCCTGCACACTTCCTACAAACCCAACCCGAGAATTTAACGAATTTTGAGACCCATTTGGGGGTATTCCGCACAGGGATGCCCCCTTTTGGCGGATTTACGGAGGATAAAATGGCAAAACCCAAAGTACTCTTTACCTTCGTCGAGGCAGGCATGGGGCATATCATGCCCATGACGGGAATTTTGGACGCTTTCACGAAGAAATACGGGGACAGGTGCGAAATTGTCAAGTCGTACATCTTTTCCGAGAGCGAGCACGAAGAGATTCGCAAGATTGGAAAGATGCAGGCAGACCATGCAAAGCGCGTCTCCGTCGACGTTCTCTATCACAAACTCGAGGGACTTTCCTATCATTTGAGTTCGCGCCTGACGCTCAAATGCCTCGACCTCGTCTATGGAAAGAAGGCGATTACACTCGCCGCCGAAGATTTGCAACGCATCAACCCCGACCTCATCGTCTCGACGTACTATCTCCCCTCCCATTTTGCGCGGATTGCCAACGAGCGCGGCTACACGCACACGCTGATTGCAACCTATACGCCCGACCCCTACGTCTACCCCGCATGGGACAGAAAGTGCGACCTGTATCTCACAAACAACAGCGCGGCCTATGAACTTGCCGCGCGGAAGGGATTTGAAAAAAGCGTCTTAAGGCAGGTTCCCTATATTTATAAGGGCGGCCTGTTCGACGTGACCATTCCCCGGGGGGGGGGGGGGGCGCGAAAACTGCTCGGACTCGAGGACAAGTACACCGTCCTCATCACGAGCGGCGCGTACGGGACAAGGGGGACGGAAAAGCTCATCAAAAAGCTCCTCGAGAGCGACCTCGAAATCCAACTCGTCGTCATATGCGGCAAAAACGAGCAGATGAAGAGCCGTCTCAAGGAGTGGTCGAAAGACAAGAAAAAAGCTGAAAAATTGACCATCGTGGGATTTACGGACAAACTGTCGGAATATTTCCGTGCGGCGGACGTCGCAATCGGCAAGTCGGGCATCAATACCACGATGGAAGCGAGATGCCTCGGCTGTCCCATCATTCTCAATGCGAGCGCCAATGCGCTTGAGGAAATCGCCTTCGACTATTTTAAGAAGAATCAAATCGCCGTGTGCGAGCGCTCCCCCAAGAAGATTATCGGGCTCATCGGGCGCGATGTGAAAGAAGCAGGCTATCTCAACTCCCTGCTGAACGACTTCACGCCCTACGCCGACCCCACGGGCGCCGAACAGACCGCGGACTTGCTCTTCGGCCTGCTCCAATCCCACGGCCTCGCGGAATAAAAAAAGACCCTTGGGGAGAGCTAAGAACCCCCTTCCCAATTCGTCACCCTGAGCCTGTCGAAGCTTATTATAAATGCGGATATGCTTCGACTCGCCGCGATGCGGCGGCTCAGCATGACGAATTTAGAATGCGCCCCACCTCAGTCTCG
>CANRNE010000032.1 GCA_947631925.1 uncultured Clostridia bacterium | reverse complement strand
CCAGCGCGAAACTCATTATTGCAACAAAAAGTAAAGATAGCAGCGCGAGCGCAAATCTCCTCCATTTCTTGATTTTTCCCATCCCATATCTCCTTTTTCAAAAAGATTTGCCGCCACCGCCCACGCGCACCTGCGCATGTGTGCATGTGCGCCCGCACGTGATTCGCCCGTGCGTGCGCAAGGCGACTTATTGCCATTTTAGCACAACTCCTTGCAAATTACAAGATTTTTGGAGCAGATAAGTTCGACCCCCCCCGCATTTTTCAACATGAACATGATTTGTTTGAAACGCGCTCGATATATTGAGCATTTCACAACATTTTTCAATTTTTTTGGAAAGTTCACATTTTTTTGTGAATTTGCCGAGTGAGGGGGGAAGTGACTTGGCGCCTTGACGCCTTGGCGCCCCCGGGGGGGGGAAGGATACCCTTCGACAGGCTCAGGGTGACGGAGAGCTCTTCATTCCATCTTCATAGAAAAAAGCCTCCCGAGAGGAGGCCTTCTATACATTATAATAATATAAGGGCGGCAGCGAGGGTGCGGGCGGAGGGGCCGAGATAGGCGGGCGGAGAGCCGTGCGGAGCGAATAACACAAACGGAACGCCGAGCCGCTCCGCGCATACCATGTCCGAGGTCAGGCTGTCTCCCATGAACATGGCCGGTTCGTTTTCAAAATTTTGAACGCCCCTTTTGACGACCTCGACGAACGCCGCGGAGGGCTTGTCGGCACCGACTTCCTCCGAAATGAACGCCTTTTTGATGTAGGGCGCGAAGCCCGCGTCCGCGATGTGGCGGTGCTGGATGGCGGCGCTGCCGTTGGTCACGATGTAGACGTCGCCGCGGCCTGAAAGCGTCCGCAGGAATTTTTTTGCGCCGCGGAAAGGATAGCAGATGTTCAAAAAATTGGAAAAATAGGCGTCGGAGAGGATTTTTGGGTCGATTTTGAAGGAAAATTCGTCTGCGAGGAGCTCAAAACGGCGGACGAGGAGGGTGGCGCGGGACATTTCGCCGCGCTCGAGGAGCTTCCAGAGGCCGTCGTTGATGGCGTGAAAGCGTGCGAGGACGGCTTTATCATGGGGAAGATTTGCCGCCTTGAGGGTTTGGGTGAGGTTGGCCCTCTCGGCCTTTCGGAAGTCGAGCAGGGTGTCGTCGAGGTCGAGAAAATAGTTCATACGACCTCCACGCAGGCGAGCGACGAGGTCGCGCGCGTGTATGCGATGTAGCGCTCATTCTCGGACATGCCCCCGTCCAACACTGCCACGGCGGCAAATTCGAGCCCCTTGCTCTCATAGACGGTGAGGACGTTTATCGAGGTGTCGGAGAGCCTGCCGTCCGCGGCGGGACGCTTGAAGCCGCGCTTTTCGAAGAGCTTCAGGTCCTTCTCCTGAACGATGACTGCCTTGCGGCCGGACTTTGCGCGGAAGAAGCGCTGCACGCGTGTGATGGGAATGTGCTCGACCGTTTCCCCGTGCAGGCCGATGGGGAGCATCTCCGCGGAGACGGCGGCAAGGACGTACTCGACGATTTCGTTGGTGTTGCGGTAGTTGCGGTCCAAGGTGTAGACTGGGAAGCCGAGCTTCTCCCAATTCCCAATCCCGCGGAAGGGGGTGATGTTCTGGCGAAGGTCGCCGAAGACGTTGAAGGCGGCGTCCGAATGGATGCGGCGAAGCAATTTGAATTCGCCCTCGGAGAGGTCCTGCCCCTCGTCGACGAAGACGAGACCGTAGCGCGGGGTGAGCGTCTTGCCCGTCTCGGCAAGAACGCGGCAGAGTGCGTATGCGTCCGAGGGATAGACGCCGTGCAGACCGAAGCGCGCCTTGTACTTTTTCACCGTCTCACGGTACAGCCAGCGGACGATGCCCACCGTATCCTTGCATCTTCCGAGCTCCGCGCACGGGCCGGAGCGGACGACGGCGGAAAATTCCGCAAGAAGGGACGTGCCCTCGCCGATGGCCTCCACCGCGGCCTTCATCTCCTCGATTTCGGCGAGCAAATCCTCCCGCCGCGCGATGCGCTCCGCATAGGTGTAGACCTCCTCGCCGAGACGGCGGATGCGATAGCGCTTGAGGTCGTCAATCTCGCGCAGGACGACGGTTTGAAGGGTGGAAAGGCTCTCCCGCGCCTCAAACAGGACGGCGTCGGCGTGCAGGGCGCAATTCTTTAAGCAGTGGTAAAATTCGCGGAAGCGGCGGAAGAAGAAGTCGGGGGTCTTCTGCGCCCCCTCCAAGACAAAGCGGAGGAACTCCCCCACCTGCGCGAAGTCGCCCATGACGGCGCGGAAGGACTTCGTAAAATAAAATCCGCCCTCGCCGTTGTCCTTGAGCTCGCCGAGCACGGCGCGGCGCACCCGCGTGGAAGCGTTCTTGATTTTGGTAAATTTCTCCGCGCGCATGTCGCAGTCAAAAAGGAGCTGCTTTGCGACGGTTTTGCACTCTTCGGCAGTAAAGAGGCCTACCATGTCCGCGTATAGGCGTTGAATTTTGCGCGTGACTTCGGATTCGAACTTCTCGGAATAGAGGAATTTCAGGTACGCTTCGCTCTCCCGCTCGCCCGTCATTTTCGAGGCGAGGTCGACGCCCTCGGACGCGAGCACGCGAAAGAAATAGTCCTGCAGTGTCACCGTTCTCACCTTCTCGAGTTCAAGCACCTGCGCCAGTTCGTCGATGAAGGTGTTGAAGCTGTGGGAGGGCGTGATGACGAGCACGTCGCGCGATTTCAACGCCTCGTTGTTGTAGAGAAGGTAGCTGAGGCGGTGGAGAAGTATCATCGTCTTGCCGCTCCCCGCACAGCCCTGCAGGACATAGCTCTCCCGCTCGGGGCGGTTGATGAGCTCGAACTGCTGCTCCTGAATGGTCTCGATGATGTCGCGCACGTGCACATCGTCCTTGCGGCTCTTGATGATGGAGCGAAGGTAGGGGTCGAATAAAATTTCCTCATCCCTGCCCGCGATTTCTTCGGGGGTGAGTTCGTCCCTTACGGAGAGATACTCGTTGCGGAAGTCGAGAAGTTTCCCGCACTTCACCGAGAGGGAGCGGCGGAGCACCGTCTTGTAGTCGTAGTCGTTGATGCGGAAATTCACCCTGCTCTTCTGGTAGTAGCGGACGGCGAGGGGGGCGCGCCAGTCCACGATTTCGAGGTCGACGTCCCCTTTTTTGCCGATATAGTAGCTGTTATAGCCCTCCTTGTCATCGACGACGTCCATGCGGGCGAAGTAGGGCTCGCGGAAGAAGCACTTGTAGGCATCAAGGGAATGCTGCAGGGTGCGAATCTCCGTCTTCTTGGCAAGGAGCGTCCTGTAGTCCTCTGCGGAATACCCCTCGCGGCCAGCAATTTCGGAAATCTCCCCCTTCAGCTCCGCAATTTTTTTGCAGTAGCGGTTGAGGTGGAAGATTTTGAGCGCGATGAGAAGGGCGCGGAGGCGGTTTTCTTCATACCTGCGCTGGGCGTCCTCGTCGAGAAGAGCGAGATACCAAGCCTTGTCCGCCTCGACGGCGGGCGAGATGGCCTTCTTGATTTTTTGGAGTTTTTCCTTCCAATCCCCTTCCATACCCTATATCATACCACAAAACCGCCGAATGGGGGTCATTTTTTCGAAAATTTTTCCGAAGAAGTTTGCATATTCCAATCCCCATTTCGTAGATGAAAATCGAGGACGGCAAGCCGCCGTCCGTCATAAAATTATCTTCTCGATCTCGTGCATACTCTCCCCCTCAAATCTTCAGAAAGCGGCTCGCCGTCTTGATGCCCGTCTCTTCGTCGTTGAACCAGCACTGCTCGGAGGTGTAGCCGCCGTAGACGACTTTGTAGAGATAGCCGAAGCAGGAGCCGAGCCCCCGCTTTGCCGCGGCGGATAGTTTGGCACGGAAGACCTCCCGCCCGCACGCGTCGCGCTCGAAGAGGACAAAGGAGCGGAGGGGCGGAATGCCAAGCACGTCGTTTGCGAATTTGATGTGCGCAAGCAGTTCTTCGTCGCCGATGAGCTCCAAAAACAGCGCGTAATAGCCCGCTTCGCCGCGGACAAACGCCTCGGAGCCCTTGTAGAACTTCATGAAATTGTCTTCATCCCAAGTAATCATGGCATTTTCCATATTGAAATTTCCATAATGATACCACGGTTTGGCGGCCGTGTCAAGCATTTGTAACAAATTTTGCGCTTTTTTCTTGACAATAGATTGAATCTATGGTAGGATTATGAGAGGAAAGGGCGAGATTTCCCGACTTCGCTTCGCTCCGCCCGAAATGACGGGAGGGGCGCCGAGAGTCCCCCACCGCCAGCCTCCCCCCATTGGGGTAGGCCTCAGAAAAAATAATAGGAGAACAACAATGAAAGGAAAAAAGGGAATGGGTTGGGCCATTGCGGGCGCGGTCATTTTGTACCTCATCGGGGCCGTGTGGCTCACGCTCGGGGTGCTCTGCGTCCTCCCCGCGACGAAAGAAATCTTCGGCGACAGCCATCTGGTGCCCATGGCGTTTGAACTCGGCGGCGGGGCGGTGGTCCTCGCGACGGTCGTGCTCATCGTGGGCATCGTGCGGGCAAAGAAACTGAAGAAAGAAGCGGCAACCGCAAATGTTGAATCTGCTTCTGCGCCCGAAGTGCAGTCGGGTGCTGTCGAAGAAGTTGCAAGCAAAAGCGACCTTCCCGACGGGACGGTGCGCGAGACGCACGGAATGGACCTTCGCACCATCTTCAGCCATGCGGCAGACGTCAACACGATTGAGGTGCAAGACGGCACCCATGTCGCGACGTTCGACTTTCTGTGGGGCAATATTTACGACGGGGAGAGCTACCTCGTCGTGAGCCTCGGACGGGGAGAAGACTTCCGCATGTACATTTTACATATCCATAACGACGCCCCCGACACGGCGGAATATGTGGAGGAGGGGCCGATGCGCGAGCGCGTCATCACCGATTGCACCGCCGCCCTTCAGGCCGCCGGCGTCGTATTCCCGCCCACGGGAGGCCGCTCCGAAGGCGGCAAGTTCGACGTTCTGCGCGGACTCAAGGCGAAGATTAAGCCGCGTCCCAAGGCGGAAAAGAGCAAGCGCCTCGCTTGGTTCTCCGTCGTTCTCGCCCTCTATCTCTGCCTCTTGGGCTACGGGCTCTTCGAGTACTTCCATCCGATGGGAAATGTGGAAGTTCGGCTTCTCGTACAGGCGATTGCGCTCGCATACCTGCTCATCACCCCTTCCCTTCTGCTCTTCTTTGCGGTATATGACCCCTTCGAACTCAAGAAGGGCGTGCTCACGGCATTCACGGTCATCGGGATTGTCCTCATGGTGGCCGCCGACGCGTTCGGCATCTACATGCTGCTCAACATGCCTGTGCCCGAAAATCAGGTGATGTCGCTCATCATGACGGCGTTCCTTCCCGCCGCCCTCGTCGTCTCCACCGTCGCCTATATCTTTGCCTACCTCTTCTGGTGCAAGGGCCTGCCCGACGGCTGGCAAATCGGGACCGCCATTCTCGTCACCCTGCTCTTCCCCGTCGCGACGGCGCTCATCCTGCTCTTCATCGTCATCTGCCTTGTCATCGCGCTCGTGCGCTTCCTCCTCTCCGCGCTCGGCATCCTCGTCGGCGACACGGATTTGGGGAGAGGGTTCCGTCAGGGCTGGACGGGAGAGGGCGGCTCCTCGGGGCAATATGACATCACCGTGGACGGGTATACCCGCCACCTCAGCCACCTCAGCGGCAACCGCTATAAGGACAACGTCGGGGACATCTGGGTCACCGATGACGGCGGACATACCTTCCATAAGGAATAATTGTCCTTCCGATGAAACCTTCCGACGCGCGCTTCGATTGCGCCGCCCGCTTCGGGCAAGGTTAAAAGTTTACAAGACATCGAAAAAGCCGCGGGGCAAACGCCCCGCGGCTTTTCTATGGAGGGAATTTCAGTCAAACGGTTTGTGCTCAGAAGCCCTTGCGGGCGGGCAGCATTGCGACAGGGAGACGAATCGCGGCCGCCGCGGGCACGGACTGTGCCTCCGTTTCGGCGATATGTACCCCGTTCAAGGTGATGTCGAACCACTCCCCCATGTTCTTGGACTTCGGCTTCTTGCAGATGAGAACGGTGAACTCCACCTCGGTTTCCTCGGTGCACACGATGCGATATACTACCCGCATGTTTTCCTTCTGGAAGTTGCGAAGGCATGCCCCGCCCGAGCAGTCCAAGCCGTCCGGACTGCTTCCAGCCGACGAAATAAACGGTTTACTCGTGTTGGGAAGGGTGGTCTTGTCCGTGTAACTGAGAAGCTTGCCTTCCCGATAGATGTCGGCGTCCCGCTCTGCTTCGAGCAAGAGGTCGTCCGATAGCGCAATGCCCTCCGCCGAGATGACCGTCGTGGGCAAATCCGTCTTGATGGTGGGATAGTCGCGGCTGACGACGCTGATTTTCTCCACATCCGCCGTCATGACAATCTCGGAGGCGTCGAGGTGGATGTCCCCCTCGCCGTTCACCTGAAATCCGTAGCCCACCCCGTCGAGGTCGTCCACCACGACAATCTCTTCGCGGGCGGGGTCCTTTACCACGAGATTGACGCAGGACTCCTCCTTGTCGAATACAAACGTGTCGCCGACGAGATAGGTGGACGAATACTTCGCCTCACTCAAACGAAGGAAGCCCTTCACTTCGCCCGCCGCCTCTGCCTCGGAGAGCTCCCCGCCCGCAAACACGGACAGGAGCACGCTTCCGACAAACAAGAGGGCGACAACCGTCCCGATGAGCGCGCGGAACCATGTTTTGTCCCGAAGCTGCGCCCACGTACCAGTACTGCTCATTCCTTTCCTCCTAACTGATTTTTGGAGCGCTCTGCGTTCCCGACGCAGGGCGCTTTTCTTGATAAATCAAGAAAAATTCGGGTGCGGAATGTAACTTTCATTCCTACCCGATACTATTTTAACATCTCTTGGCGCAAAAACAATTGCAATTTTTACTTTTTTGATTGCAAATTTTACTTTTTTGATTGCAATTTTCGTATTTTTCCTGATTTTTTGAGCCGTACGCGCAAATCATGGGCGCAATTTTTACAAATGGAAAAAGAAAAATGAGGGCGCACCCTCATCTCTCATCGAAAAATGATAGAAATGGATTGAAACCAACCGCCCTCCCTCGGACATGGTACCCCCTTCTTCGCTCCTCCGCCGCTCGGCGACGGTCTCAGAGCTGCTTGCCGAAGGTGATTTTGAGAGAGCCGTCGGGCAGGCGCGTGCAGTGGCCGCCGACAAAATCGCAGGAGCCGCCCCATGCCGCTCTCTCCGCACGTTTTTGCCCCGTTTCGGGGCGGTTGTCCACCCGCAGCCCCTCCGTGATGCCGTCCCAATAATGCACATAAACGCTGCAAATGTCGTGCTCCGTGAACGCTTCGCCGCCCGTAAGCCGCTTCTCCAACTGTTTGGACGTGGGGTGCGGCTTGAGATGAAGATTTGTCTCCCGTGACACTCTGTCCTTGTCCAATTTCACCGTCAGATGGCCGCTCTTGATGCGCCGCTCCAAGCCCTCGCGTCCCTCGGCAAGGGTGGGCCCGAACTGCAAATTTATCTCTGCAATCTCGTCCTCATACACGGTGAACCCCTCGAAGTTCGCAAACGCCAGATGAATGTTCTTCACGTAATTTTTCTCGACGTCCCGCAGGAAAATGCAATGTTCGGCCTCGCTGCTCGCGCCGCCGTTGCGCTTCGGGTGAAAGAGAAGGAACAGCTTCCCGCCTCTGAGTTCGGCGGTCAGGTCGCCGTGAATCGTCCTCCCCCAATTCTCGTCGTCGCGCAATTCAACGGCACACAGGCCGCCCTCGCGGACGCATCTGTTTTCGATGTACGCCTTCCTGTCCCTTCTGAGCTCGCTCTCGTTGTAGACGTAGGGAGAGGGAATTTGGGACGGATACGGGGAGACGTCCAAGGCGATGTAGCCGCTCTCCGCCACGGGAGAATACCCCAATCCGTCGGCAATCAGCCCGCCATACAGGCGGATGGACAGGTCGACAAGTTCCCGCCCCCGGAGCGGAAGCGTGTCGCCGTTCGTAAAATGCAGATACATGATGCTGACCCTGTCCTTGTTGATGTTCGGCTTTTTCGAGGTGTACCGATATTGCATATTGCCCCCCTGTGGGAAATTATTTCCAGTATATCATAGATTGTCGGCAAAATCAACCATTTCGCCCGCCGCCCCTCCGAAAAGGGAATTTGTCCGCCCTCGCCCTCGAAATGAACTTTGTCCGCCCCTCGCAAAAAGCAAAGTGCCCGCCGCCCCTTCTCGCAAACAGCAAAGTGCCCGCCCTCGGCAGACACTTCTCCCCCGCCCCATCGCAAATTTACGGTCGGGGCTGCCATATTGTTAACTGGAAAACAAATTTCATTGACTTTTGAAATGATTTGGATTATAATGGAACCGCAAAGGCAATTTCGGACGGCAAAAAAAGTTTTTTCGAAATGGTATCCGAGGCGGCAAAGCCTGCTCGGAAACGTCAGAACACTATGCCATCGGCTGCACCTGCGGCCGAAATCTCAAGAAGAGAAAAAGGATACATCGGACAGCTCATAAAAGCATGGAATTTTTAATTTGTTTTTTAGCAGGGCTCGGCGCGGGACTGGGTACGGGTTTCGCGGGAATGAGCGCTGCGGCCGTGATTGCACCGATGCTGATTACGTTTTTGGGCGTCGAACCGTATGCGGCAGTCGGGATTGCGTTGGCCAGCGATGTGCTCGCCAGCGCCGCAAGTGCAATCACCTATCATAAAAATGACAACATCGACGTCAAAAACGGCCTTGTGATGATGGTCTGCGTGCTGCTCTTCACCGTCCTCGGAAGCTGGGTGGCAAATCTTCTCCCGCATTCCGTGATGGGGAATTTCAGCACGATTGTGACAATGCTCCTCGGCGTCAAGTTCCTCATCCAACCTGTGGTGACGACGAAGGAGAGTATGAAAAATACAAGCCGTAGAACGCGAATCATCCAGTCGGTCCTCTGCGGCTCGGTGGTCGGTTTTATCTGCGGATTCGTGGGAGCGGGCGGCGGTATGATGATGCTCATCGTCTTGACGGCCGTCATGGGATATGAACTCAAGACCGCGGTCGGAACAAGCGTGTTCATCATGACGTTTACCGCGCTGACGGGCTCCGTGAGCCATTTCGCCATCGGCGGAATGCCGGATTTGAAGATTCTCGGCCTATGTGTCCTCTTTACGCTGGTGTTTGCCTTGGTCGCGGCGAAGATTGCCAACAAGGCGAAGCCGACAGTCCTCAACCGCGTCGTCGGCGCCATCCTCGTTGTCTTGGGGGTCGCAGTTTTAACGGTCAATTTTATCCCGTAAATGTCCGCCTCGGAGCAAACCGCGTTCCGAAGCAGTTCGATTTTATTTCCTTTAGTCGGTCATGTGGAGATTCTTACCAAACAAAAATGAGGGCAGGAATGATATCTTCATATTTCGTGCCGTATAAATCGTAAATATCTTTCAGCCCGTAAATATCGCTTCCCAAAAATTCAGCGGTATCACAGAAGGATAGCACCGTTTTTGTAACACTTTGTTTTACTTCCCTAAACTGCGTGTAACAAGGGATATCTTCAAAATACATAATTTCTCCTCCAAATTCCTGTTTATCGCTTCTATTATACCATAAACTCACACAAAAATCAAGCAGGGCAGGTATCGCCCCAAAGATTTCATTATAAAGACTGCCGAGGAAAAATCCCTCGACAGCATGGCTTATACTTTCTCATTCCCGAGATACAAAATAAATCCGAACCAATCGCGGGTTACGATTACCCTTGTTGAGTTCGGATTATTTTGATTTGGTGGAGAATCGTCAACCTAAGTTGAACTTTGGGAAATTAAGAAGCGAAATAATCATTGATTCCTTTTACAAATTCGTCGCGAAACCAATCGACATATTCAGCTTTAAGTTTCCATTTGCTTTCAAAAATACCTTCCACATTAACAACGCCTTCCTTGCGTATTTTCTGCTTATCTCTTACATCTTCCTTGGGAAGCACGATAGCTTTGTATTGAAAGAAGGTTTTCTTTACTTCATCGGCTTTAGCCGATTCATCCGAATCAAATACTGCTACGACTTTTTTATATCCTAAATCCTGCAGTATATTCAAAATTTGACTTTCCTTGCTTGCGCCCCCCGCTCCCCAACCATAGAAATTGCCATTTATATGCAGTCCCTGCGCATCCAATGCTCGATTGAAGCAGACAACATCTTCTTGTCCTTCCGTGACAATTACATAATCTTCAAGGAAAAAGACTTCGGCAGCATTTAGTCCAAGAATGTGTGGATTGTTAAGGTCGGCCATTAAACCCTTTATTCCCTTTCGTGTTTCTTCCGATAAGGATTTTACTTCAATATGGCCATCTTGTAGTTTTTGTGTCCGAATTAAAGCCCCACCATTTTTTATGGCTTCCCAGCTAACGAAATAGGGAGAATGCGTACAAATTATAATTTGATGATTTTTGGAATATTCCAAAAACTCTTTCAAGACTCGCCGTTGAAACGCAGGATGCAGAGAAAGCTCTGGCTCATCGATGACGATTATGCTATTTTCATTTGAATCATATAAGGCGTCGCAAATTGTAAGAATACTCCATAATCCATCGCCAACGCCTTCGCTTGAATGAGACAAACCCGAAAAATTGAATTTGACATAATAATTTCCATTGTCGCGCTGTTCTATTGTCCAATCGACATGGCTTCCTATGATTCTTTCAAGAACAGGATCGAGAGCGTCTTTCCTCTCCAGCATAGCAAATAATCTAACACTAAAGTTGTTTAACCCGTATGTGCGATTTTCTAACAAACTATTGGCTATATAAGTTTGTCTTGTCCATTGGTCTCGTCCGAACTCATAATTGACGAACCGTCGTGAAGGTAAGATGTATGCTTCAATCTTGCCATTTTGATTGGCATATATCACCTGACTTCCACCAGAAGCGACCGTACGAAGCGATCGTTCCACGTTATTCTCATCTGTAATTTTTATTTCAACCCGTTGCTCCGCTTTTACATTTCTTTTCCCTTCGGAAAAACTACAATCGCCATTAAAAGCCTTAATACTCTCAATAATAGTTGATTTCCCAGAATTGTTTGCACCGACTATAACATTTAACCCGCTACCAACTTCACCATTGGGCAAACTAAAAACAATGCTTTGCTCATTGGCAAAACCTCTAAACCCATGAATTGAAAGTTGCTTAATCATATCTCATTCCCTCACGTGTAGAATCTCATACACTAT
>CANRNE010000031.1 GCA_947631925.1 uncultured Clostridia bacterium | reverse complement strand
CGCCAAAGGACATGGGAAACTTCGTCCGCAACGTCGAGCCGCAGCCCGTCTACGCCCCACGCAAGGTAAGTGAGGGCGATATTCAAAAGATATTGCCGCACTTTCGGATTACTTGTATTCCACTTCGGCATATAGGGGCAGTCTGCGAAGATCTCATAGTTGCACGTTTTAGCGTCGTACTTTTCGGGAAAATCGCCATGCACGATGAACCAATCGTAAAATTCGGACGCCCGCCCTTTCTCCTTCACGTCCATAAAGAGCGGGTTGCTCTCGTCACAGTGATTGAATACGGTATCCAAAATAATGTGCATTCCGCGGGCATGGACGGCTTCCAAAAGCGCGTACATATCGTCGTTTTTGCCGAACATGGGGTCTACTTTTGCATAGTCCGTGACATTGTACTTGTGATTGCTCGGGGAGCGGAACACGGGCGTTAAGTACAGAGTATTAAAGCCCATATCCTGTATCGTATCAAGTTTTGAAAGGATGCCCTTGATGTCGCCGCCTGCAAAGTCTTTCGCGCCGGGAACCTGCTCCCACGCTTGTGTGATATATGTGTCGTCCTTCCCCATATCCCCGCGGCAGAAGCGGTCGATAAAAATTTGGTAGACGACCGCATCTTTCGCCCACGGGACGACCTTTATGACGTCCGTCTCGTTGATGAAGGGGAACTGAAAGAAGGTGTAATAGCCGTGCTTAAAATCGTATTCGCTCGTGACGCCTTCCTCGGAGAAATAGTACTCTTCATCGTTTGGAAGCGTGAGCAAAAAAACATAAGCAAAGCGGGCGTCTGTGGAGGTGAGATCGCAGACATGGTAGTCATACATTGCGTCATGGCATAAAAGCCGCATCCGCGTAAAGTTGCGCCGCTTTGCAAAATCGTATTTGTTATTCCAGAGGACGGAAACTTCCTTGAACTTCTCGCCCCGCGCCGTCTTGAGTACCAAACGCAGGGTGTTTTCGTTCAAAGGATAGGCATATTCGCTGTCCGGGATATGTTGTATGGCGTATTTGTTCATAGTCTTGTTTGTGTATTTTATGGGATCCTTGCATCGCCTTGGGGTGGCGCGAAATAGTAAACCGTTTTACCTGCATAGTATCAGAACGTGCGGACTCAAAACTTCTCTTCAAATCCGCACGACGTGAGTTTTGACCGTCTCTCTCTTGACGGCTTTGGAGTAACAATCGAGGATCGCGTCAACGCGCCTTTCCGTGATGGCAGGGACAAACAGCTTTTCTCTATCGTCAAGTTCGGGCAGGTTCATGAGGCTTTCATTCACCGTCACGAGATTGCCCCTCGGCACATTTTCAAGCCCATGCTCGGAGAGGAAGGTGACGTCGCCGCAAACTTCGCGGATCTCCTTTTTACAGCTCTCGCTGTACATATCCACGAGGACGACGTGGAAGTTCTTCCCGAACTTCTCTTCGCCCGCCTGCATCACCGCGCCGAAGTCCTGCAATACTTGGAAAAAGAGTTCGTCGTGAATGCGGGAATCCACCGCAAGCAAGGGGACGAAATTCTCTGCCGCGATTTTGCGGAAGGTCTCTTCCTCGGTGCCCGCGCAGATGATGGCGTCCGCCGAATCCACATAGATGGCTTCAAGGTATGTGCGGATCATGAGATTGAGCTTGTGCTTTTCGAGCGCCTTTCCGAGCATACGGACGAGCCGAAAGCTCTCCGCCTGTTGTAAAACCGTCTTGTGCTTATCCGCAAGGAGAATGATATTGTCGCTCTTTCCCCGCGCAAAACATTGGGCGACCCGCGAGGGGCGATACCCTAAAATGTTGATGGCGTGGAGAACTTTCTGCCTTGTCTCGGCGCTGCATTTATCTGTAATGCCGTTCAGGATGAAGGAGACCGTCGTGACCGACACGCCCGCTTCTTTTGCGACCTCTTTGATCGTTACTTTATTGATTTCTTTACTATCTTCCATGGGACTACCTCTCTTATATGCCGCCCTCTCCAAAGAGAGAGCGGCAATAAGGGGGGAAATGTACTCGCCTATTGAGGCGAAACTGATGAACATAGTTGGGAACGCATAGGGGGAAAAGTCACGCGCTCCCTATCACACAGCCCCGAAAGGCTGATGTGAGCGTTAAAGAGTGCTGTGCAGATCGTCCACGAACTTGTCGAGGGCGTCTTGCAAAGAGGTGGTGTCGCCCTTCAAAGAGCCGTTATACACCGACGAGCCGAGGGCTTTCGCCGCTTCCCAATACCTTGAAATTTCGGGAATGACGGGCACGGGCTGGGAAATTTCGAGCTGTGCGCGGATGACCTTAAAGAACGGGTCGTCCTTCACGGCAGTGTTGTCCTGCGCCGCTTTGTTGGAGGGGTAATATCCTCTCTCCGCCGCATAGCGGAGCTGGCTGCTTTCGCTTGTGATATACGCCGCAAGGCGCGAAGCCGTTGCCTTATGCTCGCTCTTGTTGTTGACGACGTACACCTTGCTGTTGGAGAAGGACACAAGCGATTTCTCCTCGCCATTCAGGGTGATGGTGGGGAGGGTGCGGTATTTGATTTTTTCCGCGTTCTTAAAGGTGTCCTTCATTTCCCACGCGCCCGAGATGCAGGCGCCGAGCCGTCCATTGAGAACTGCCGTTGCGAGGTTCTTGGTGTCGTCCGATTTGAACTTTCCCACGCTCTTGCGGAAATTCTGTGCCGCGTATTTTAAGTAGGCAAGCCCGTTTTCATTGTTCCAATCACAGGCGTCCACGTTCGTGCCGTCCTCGCCGTACAGCGTACAGCCTGCCGCAAAGAAGCCCATGTTGAGATAGAACCCGTCGCCGATATTGAACCCGAACGATCCCGCCTTTTCCTTGTCGGAAATGTCGGGCATGGGGTAGTTGAGCATGAGATCGACGCTCCCAAGCACGCTGTTTTCGAGCGTTTCGGGGAAGATCTCGGTGTTGTAGTAGAGGATACAGGTATCCATGGTGAGGGGGAAGCCGTAGAGGGCGCCGTTGTAGGTCACTTGCTGAACGGTCGCCTCGGCGTTATTGCTCCGAATGTCGGAAGCAAACGTCGCCGCAGTGCCGTCGCGGATCTCGGCAAGAAGACCCGATTTCGCCATGATGCCGATGTGGTCGTTCTGGCAGAGAATGACGTCTGCCGCCGCTTCGGGGTCTTTGGCGACGACCGATTGCGCATTCCACGGGTCTTGGATCTCCACGCGGATGCTCTCGGTGACGTCGGGATTTGCCGCCTTGAACTCCTCGACGAGCGCTTGAAGCAGCGTCTGATCTTCCGCGCCGCCCCAAATGACGACCTCTTCCGTTTTCCCGCCGCAACCCGCGAGCGCACCTACCGAGAGACACGCACACAGGGCAAGCGTTGTGATTTTTGCGATTTTTTTCATGGTTTCTCCTTGGGGATGGTATCGTCCCCTTTATCCCTCCCCCGCGCCTTCCTGTCATTTCGAGCGAAGCCGATTTCTGTCATTTCGAGCGAAGCCGCTTTCTGTCATTTCGAGCGAAGCCGGAGGCGAAGTCGAGAAATCTCTATCGTGGCGGAGATCTCTCGACTACGCTCTTTATGACATTGGAAACGCAGAGGGAGGGCACCCATACGGGTGGTAAGGGGACATTCGGAGGAAAGGATGTCAGTAGTTCTGTTTGCCGGGGAGAATGGCGACCTCGGCGGGCGCGGAGACAGCTTCGGAAGCGGTAGGCTGTGTAAAATTGATAAGGAACGGAATACTTCTATCGTTGATTACCTTTCCATCTTCCCACCAAACAAGCCCTATCTTTATATAAAGGGTTTTCGCTGCACCACCATAAGTGTTAATATTTTCCTGTGTTACGTTGAACGTAATTGAATTCAAAGCCTTAAGCGATTTACCCGACTTATCGTAGTCATCATATTGGATATCAAATGCTGCTAACTTCGTTTCGGAATCCACTTTAGTAGAAGGCTTGCCACTATATATCAATGCACTCGATCTGGTCTCTTGTGTACCATACGCTGTATCGGTAATCCAAAGCGAGCAAAGGGAGCGCAAGTCTCCATTGGGTAATATATCGGTAAATGAGAGCTTATACTCTCCTGCCTGCGATACAATAAACCCAATGTATGCATGAGCGATGTAACTATAGCCCCCCTGCAGGGTTGCTTGCTGGGAGGTCGTTGCATAATAGGTTCCGCCCCCCTTTGAAAGCTCAGAGGTTTTTGATGCTTGTTCGGCAACATTTTCAAAGCCCTGCGCGTAAGCAACACTTTGTTCTGCACCGCACTCAGCGCACTTTGCCGTAAGGCTTCCGCCCTCCGCAGCAGGTTTCGGGAAATTGTCTTTCGTGTAATCGAACGAAAAACCGTCCTTGTGCTCGCAGGTCTCCCACTTGGCGTAGATGGTAGTGTCACTCGACAGGGGACTATCGAACTTGTATTCGTCGCCCCAACCTTCCGATTCGCTCTTGGTGTACCAACCGACGAACTTCTTACTTTCCTTTTTGGGGTTCGCGGGCTTTGTGGGATTTTCGCCCACATTCACCGTCTGTGCGGGGAGCGTCGTCGTGTCACCGTCGCCCAAATCGTAGGTGAGAGTGTAGGTCGAGGCTTCCGTCCAGCCTGCATAGAGAGTGATGTCCTCATTTACGACGTCTGTTCGAAAATTAAACTCCTGCTCATGCTCGGCGTCCTTATACCACTTATCGAAAGTGTAACCCGCCTTGGTGGGAGCGGCAGGTGCGGTAAGGGTCTGCCCGCGCTTCACTGTTTTGGGTTGCACCGTGCTTGCGTCCTCGCCCGCATCGAAGGTGACGGTGTAGGTGCGCGTGGAGAGGCCGACGATCTGATCGTTCTCTACATAGGTAGACCAACCGCTTGCGCTCTTGTATACGCTGACCGAAGTATCGGGAACATAGATCTTGGAGGTAAAATTGTTGGCATTCTTAAAAGCATTTTCTCCACATTTAGGCGGCGTCGTTGCATGGACTTCCACGGCAAGCAAATTACCCATGTTATAGAAAGCTTGTTTGCCGATTTCAGAAAGATTTTCATTCGTAAGCGTCACATATTTGAGGGGAGGATAATTATTATTAAAATCGCCAAATGCAAAATCCCCAATCTTTATGGCGTTGACTTTTATATATTCGAGCTTAAATTTGGTGTTCTTCTCACCCAGTACATCCGCGATCCAAAACGCGCTGTTGCGGATCTCAACTTCCGTTTCACAGATGAACTCGGTCGCTGTCAAATCCCAGAAAGCGTAAAGGATCTTGCCGTCTTTACTCCAAAGGGCACTGTTTTCGATCTTAAAGTGGCTTCCTCCTTCCGATTCGAGTTTGACATTCTTCATCTGAATAGGTGAAGTGGGTTGATACGATTTATCACTGTTTTGCATTGCCCCGAGGAGTTGACTGATACAATCAAATTCCTCGAGCGCGTTTGGAATAACGATGTTTGACTTATCGCCCGTATAGCTGACAAGTTTGCCCTCGCGGACAAGCCATCCATCTTGATTGTAATAGCCCGTATCTTCTTCCCAATGCGCATAGACGGTGACGTCGCCCGTGAGGTCGGCATCAAAATCGAACTCTTCGCCGTCCTCGGCAGCCGTGTACCAGCCCTTGAAAATGTAGCCTTCCTTGGTGGGCTCGGTTTCGGGTTCGGTCGGCTTGACGCCTTCATCGAGTACCTGCGCCTGTACCTTGCTTGCGCCGTCGCCCGTATCGAAGGTGACGGTGTTCACCTTCACCCACTTGGCGTAAATCGTCGTATCCGCCGTAATGCGGTTGGAGAAGTTGAAGGCGTGTTCACAGTTGCTCTCCGCATACCAACCGTCGAAACGGTAGCCCGTGCGGGTGGGATCGGTGGCGGGCTTGGATGCTCTGCCGTTGTTCTTTGCAACTTCCTGCGGGTCTACCTTGCTCCCTTCGCCCGTGTCGAACGTCACCGTCCATGTCGTCTTTTCTACGGTCTTGTCCGTCCACTTGGCGTAGAGGGTGATATTCCCCGTGACGGCGGCGTCGAAGTTATACTCCTTGCCGTCCGAGCAGGCGGCATCCGTGTACCAGCCGCCGAAATTCTTGTCTTGTTTGGTGGGATCGGTCGGTCTTTTCGCCTTCTCGCCCTCTTTCACGGTGACAGCATTTACTGTACTGCCGCCGTTCGAGTTGAAGGTGACGGTGTACGTCTTTTCTGCGGGTGCCGGCATATCATCGCCGCAGACGTCGCACTTGCCGTCCTGCGGGTCTACATCGACGTGCTGGGTATGATCCGCAGGGGGATCGTTGTTGTCGCCGCAAGCGGCGAAGGTCGCCATGCCGAAGCTCAAACACAGAGCCGCAGACAGGGCGAGCAGTAACTTGGTTCTCTTTTTCATAATATTTTCCTCCTTAAACTTTACTGTTTTTTCTCAATATAGAAGTTGAGACTTGAGCCGTTATTTAGAGACTTGATATATACACGGAAATTCTGGGTCGCCGTCGCAATGTACTTTAATGTATGGTGCGCGGTTTCGTTTGCGGGGTGATTGCCGTCCGCGGTATTATAGGCGACATAATCCGCTGTCTTACTTGTTCCGCTCGCTTCAAACGAAACACAACTCGCTTGGGTACTGTCATGTACCGGCATACAAGTAGGTTCATCATCATCGACAATTCCCGAAAGGAATATCTGAATGAGGTCGCCCTTTTTGAGTGTGAAGTACTCATTATAGAACTGCACGGGGGCACCATAGCCTGCGTCGTCCATGCCCGCATAATCTGTCCCCGAAACGTAGAGTTGCACTTTCTCGGATGTGCCGTCGGTATGAGTAATCAGAAGATAATGCTTATACTCCTGCTTTACTTCACCCTTTGGCGCAATGGGGTCTTGATGCTGCGAGAGGTCGGCGCGGAAATCGGCATAGAGATAGGTGTCCTCTGTAACAGCGGGCACGGTATCGGTATAGACAATTTCGGCGTCCACGATGTACCACCAGCCGTTGAACACGATGCCGTAGTTCTCTGTCTGCGCCTTGGGGAGAACACTTCCCTTTTCGCCCGCCTTATACACATTGCCTTCCATGTGCAGGGCAGAACATTCGTCCTCGGAGAGCGCGGTCGCGTTCTCCACGGTGTTCTGCTGCTTTTCGCCGTCCTCGTCGTAATAGCTCCCGGGGACGAGATAGACCTGCGCCGTTTGCGTCTCGCTTATGCCTTCTGCCGCCGCCGTTGCAGAGAGCCCGCCCACGCAGGTGAACCCGAGAAGGGCAGCCATTCCTAAAATCAATATCTTTTTCATGTCTCCCTCCTTAACTGATTTTGTACGCCGCAAAGGTGCAGCCGCCGAGTTGACCGTTTTCAACGCCCTTGCCCGACGTGGAGAACAGCAGTTGTGCATTCGTCGGGGGTTGTTGCTGAACCGTCTGCGCAACGGCGCAAGCGTTTACATAGAAACGGAAGGTGTCTACACCATTCGTTACTTCATAAATCATTGCATAGTAATCGCCACCGAAATTTGCCTGTGCCGCAGTGAGATTTGTAACCGTGCCCGAATGGAAGGCGGAGGACGTCTTGCGGACTTTCTGGATCATGTTCGCATAGATGTTATAGATGGAATTGTTATCTTTTTTCTGTTCGGCAACGCCGTTGAGCGTCTGATTGTTGCTGTCCCACTCCATGTAATAGTTGTTGAAACCGATGGGATAGTAGCAGTTATGGCTGTCTCCCGATCTGTCCTTCGTCCACTTCATGGGCTGGCGGAGCCATCTGTCCTCGTGCCCTGCGGAGCCGTCCGCATTCGCGGTCTTGTCACCGAACATACCGAGTTCGTCGCCCTGATAGATCCAAGTGATACCCGGCATGGAGAGGCAGACGCAGCCCCAAACTTTGGCAAGGTTTTCGGAAAGTTGCCTGTTGTTTGCCGTGGGAGCTTGTGTCACCCAATCCGCACTTGTATCGCTCCACGACGAGAGAACGCGGTTTCTCGCACGGGCGACGTCGTGATTAGACGTGAAAATGCTGTCAATGTAGTTCGTTCTGTACTGACGGAAATCGAGTTGCGCCGCGAGATAGCCGCGGATCGCCTTCCCATTGTAAGAGGCTTTCGCCGCTCTCGTCGTATTGGCAATCGTTCCACCGAGACCGACCGTGCCGATCGCGCCCGACATATCGTAGTAGAAGTTGAAATTGAACTGCGAGTCGAGCCCTTCATACAGCTGCGCGATGTGAATGGGGTCGCCGTTGAAGTTCTCGCCGACAAGGAGCGCGGAAGGATAGCTCGCTTTGAGTTTTGCATTGAACTCCGTGAAGAAGTGCGCGTCCTTCTTTACGTCATAGGAATAATCGCCCGCCGTCGAGCCGACGACTGAACCGTCGGAATAGTCCTTGATGATCTGATCGCTGTGCGCGGGGTTTTCGTTCTCCATATAGATGTGCTTTACGGCATCGAGGCGGAAGCCGTCCAGCCCGAAGCTCATCCAATAAAGGGCAACGTCCAAAATGGCGTCGCGGGTCGCTTGATAGTCGAAGTTGAGTTCGGGCATCGTCGAGCCGAACGAGGAGAAGAAATAGTAGCCGTTGGCGTCCTTATACCACTGATTTTTCGCCGCTTTGTTCGTGATATTGCCGACGTAATCTTCGTTCTGCCAAGTATAGAAGTTGCGGTAGTCGATGGTCTTGTACGTCCCATCGGGCTGACGGACAGTCTCCTTGACGAGATTTTGTGACTTCTCGAACCACGGGTTGGACGTCGATGTGTGATTGAGAACGAAGTCCATAAGGATCTTCATGCCGCGGCTGTGGACTTCCGTCACGAGTTCGCGGTAATCCGCAAGCGTCCCGAAGCGGGGATCGACCGTGAAATAGTTCTGAATGTCATAGCCGTGATAGCTGTTGGACTGCTGGAAGGGCGTGAGCCAAAGGACGTCCACGCCGAGCCCTTCGAGATAGCCGAGCTTTTCGATGATGCCCTGCAAATCGCCCATGCCGTCGCCGTCGCTGTCCGCAAAGGACGCAACGAAGATCTGATAGCCGACGTAATCTTCTTCCCAGCCCTTCGCCACTTCCTGCTGTACATACACGTCGTTGCCGCCTTGATTGGAAACGACGTCGTACTGCGTGACTGCCGAACCGGGTTCGATGTCGGCATAGGGGTCGAACACGACGGAAACTTCATACGTCGGCGAACCGTTCTGCGCTTCGCCCTGACGGACGAACCAATGATAGTCGCCCTTGTCGCGCCGCGCCTTCGCAAGCTCGATATAGACGTCGCCGCCGTCGTTCACCCAGAAACCTTCGCCGTTGATACGGCTGTCCTGCGAAAAGAGTTGAACACCGAGCCAATCCGCGGCTTTGTAGCTCGCGTCGAGACCCTTGTTGTCTCTGTCCGCACTGTCCCAGCCCGCGTCGTGATAGTCTGCCTTGAGGTCGATGTCATACACCGCGCCGCTTTCATCGAGGAAAGCAGGGTAGAACGCCCGCCCCTCGCTGTTCGTCGGATGATATTCCCAGACCCAAAGACCCCAATCACCGTACACCGCGCTCGGGATCGGCGCGGCATAGTCGGGCTTTGAGGCACTGTTCCTCGTGCCGTGTTCCTCGGCATTGTCTGCACCGCGGAGATAATGAACATACAGATGATCTTCCTCGCCCCACGTCAGATTTGCCTCGTACTCCGCGGCGATTTTGCCGTCGTCGCTCTCCCGCCAATTTGCGGTGAGAGTGATGTTCGACGTCACGGTTGCCGTGGAGAAGTTCCATTCCGCTCCGCCGTTGAGCCACGCCGTGAGTTCGTGATCCTCGAACCAAGTACTCGTCGCCTCGTACTCGATCGTGGGCTCGATCACGGTGCTGCCGCTTTCGACGGTCTGCGGAGCGGGTGTCTTGACCCCGCCTGCACGCGCTTCCTCTCCGACGTCGAAGGTCACGGTGTAACTTGCATCCGAAGGTTTTTCCGGATCGTTGTTGCCCCCGCATCCCGCCAGACATCCGAGGGCAAGCACGGCAGATAGGATAACACACCCAAAACTGCTTTTCTTCATGCTGTCCTCCTTACATATTTTGATAGGTAAACTGTTTTACCTAACTTCCAAATAAAAACACAAAACTGCGGACTTTCGCTTATGCCCGCTGACTTTGTGGTACGACTGTGGGGTTAGCTACCCCCGATATGTACGCCTAATACCCTATTAGACGGCTTTTTTACGGTGACATTATACTACACAACCCTGCCGCTGTCAATACTTTCCCCCAAAAAAATCTAAAATTTTCAGAAAATGTTCGGCATTGTCAATCAATTACATAAAAATCGGGGACGTTTGTTCCCCTAATAGGGTAATAGACGGCTTTTTTTTATGCAAAAAGCCCGTCGGAACTCCACCGACGGGCTTTTTCGCTTTCTCTATCCGTTCACTTGCTCCATCATCCTTCGCTTGTGGTCGAGGAGCGAGTGAACATACAATTTTAATGTAATGACAGGCGACCTATGCCCGAGAACTTCGGAGAGTGTCTTGTCGTCCATCGCCCTCTCGTTCGCCCGCGTCGCAAAGGTGTGCCGCAGGGCGTGGAATTTCTTATGCGGAATACCGAGCTTTCGTAATAATAATTGGTAACTTCTCTGAAACGACCGAACCCGCACGGTGTTCCCGTCCTTGTCCGAAATGACGAAGTTCGATTTGCTCTCCTTCTTCATCTCGGAAAGCAGAGCAAGCAGGCAGCTCGGCAAGGGAATGACGCGGCGGGAGGAGTACGTCTTGGGGCGGTCTATGATCTTCATATAGTTGCCTTCCTCGTCCTTCCCGTCGCGGCAGGTCTTACTGATCGTCATGAGAGCGTTTTCAAAATCAATATCTTCCCATTCGAGGGCAAGAAGTTCCCCTATCCGCAGTCCCGAGTGCAGGCAGATGATGATGCCGTTGAGTTTGTGCCGCGTCTCCCTCCTTTGAAGAAGCCGCGCGATCTCATCCTCAATGGACTTTTGTTCGTTCTCCGTAAAGACGACTACCTCCGTTTCGGGAGCCTTCGGAAGTGTGAGCTTGTCCCCGATGTACTTCTCCGCAAAGCCCAAATTGTAGGCGCGGCGTAGGGAGTTGCGAAACACGCTGAAAATGAGACGGATACTGTTCGCCGACAGCGGCCCACCCGTGAGAAGATTGCCGTGTTCCAAGAGCCCCGTGATATAGTGTTGGATATAGGAGACGTCGAGGTCGTTGATCTCTGCTTCCCCGAAAATGGGTTCAAGCCGTAGGCGTACTGTGTCCTGATATGCTTTGTAAGTTCTCTCCTTTTCGACGGGCTTCACATAGTCCTCGAGCCAGATATTCAGCCATTCTCCGTACTTCATATTTCACCTCTTATCCTTTGTATTTTTCATTGTAGCAGAAACAAAAACGGCTTGCAAATGGCAAACCGTTTTACTAAACGAAAAAAATTTTGGAAAATTTTTCCAAGCATGTTTCCTTATAAAATTAAATTGTTTTGTCTTTCGTTTCGGGGGTGTAGCAGAAAAATCGCTCCTGTCAAACTCGAAACCAATGACTTTCAGCCGACGTAGGTCGGCTTTTTTAATGCTACGAAGTTTTCGGCGGAAGGGTCCGCATCGTTTGACATCCGCTTTTCTTTTCCTGCTCACCTGTTTGTATTGTCGAAAGACAAAACAAACGAAAAGCGAGGAAAAATCATGCTTGTATTTGGTCGGTTTTTCGCTGGTGTCCCGCCTTGATAGGGAAAATTTCTGAAAA
>CANRNE010000030.1 GCA_947631925.1 uncultured Clostridia bacterium | reverse complement strand
AATTGCAAAGTAAATAAAAACGGCAATCTTAAACTCACAAAACAGGCGAGGGAAATTCTCGGACTTACGGAGGGCGACGAGGTGCAAGTTTCGCTTTACAACAGCGATGAGATACACATTCCGCAGGAATTTCTTGACGAGGCGGGGATCTCCGAAAATTCTCCGCTTGAAGTTTACGCGGAAAACGGACGCGTCATTGTGCAGGAGGTTTGCGATGACTGAAAAGGAAATTGTGCTTTTCAAACACGAAAAGTTTGGAAAGATAGGAGTTATTTTTGAGAACGGAAATCCTTTGTTTCCCGCAACGGAATGCGCAAAAATCCTCGGTTATGAAAAGCCGAACAATGCTGTTTCAAGGCATTGCAGGTACTCCCTAAAACGGGGAGTACCTCACCCGCAGAGCGCAAATAAAACAATCGAAAAAATATTTATTACCGAGGGCGATTTATATCGTTTAATTATGCGCTCAAAATTGCCCGAAGCGCAGGAGTTTGAGTCGTGGGTATGCGATACAATTTTACCGTCGCTCAGAAAACACGGCGCATACTTCACAGCCGAAACCCTGCACAAAACAATGAGCGATCCGAGAGAGCTCGCAAAACTGCTCACCGCGCTTGCGGACGAGCAGGACAAGCGGCGAAAACTTGAAGAAGAAAACGCGTTCCTTACGGTCAAGGCAAAATATTACGACCAAATACTGAACAGCAAAAATTCCGTTCCCGTAACGCAGATCGCAAAGGATTACGGAATGTCCGCGATAGCGTTCAATAAAATGCTCCACGAATACGGAATTCAATACCCTATTCGCAATTCGTGGGTGCTTTACGCGCAGTTCGCAAATCTCGGTTACGCGCAGAGCAAAACCTATAAAATAGGTGACGATAAAGCGGTAATGCACACCTGCTGGACGCAGAAAGGACGGCTGTTCTTGTACGAATATCTCAAAGAACGCGGCGTTCTGCCGATGTGCGAGCAGGAGGGGTATAATGAAACCTCTGTATAAATTTTCGTTTGAGGAAGCTAAACGAAATAATGAAACTGAGCAGTTTCGTGAGAGTTTTCGGGAGAATATCCGCTGCCGCGATTACCTTGACGAGCAAGTCAGGGAGAAGTTTGACGGCTTTCGACTGCCCAATGAATGCGCCGAAAACGCTATCAAGGAATTCGGTTACGACCGCACAATGTGGGTGATTGCAAACACAATTCTGGAGCGCAAAGGCGACGGCAGATTTCACCGTGAGAACAGAAATTGGGCTAATAGGCTCAACATTCCGAAGTGGAGAAATAATTACGAATTCGCGCTGAAATCGCATAGCTGCATTGTTGACGGACTGGCGAGTGATGTTCGTAAGATGTATGCCGCGCTCGGTTTCTTTTCGGGAGAACATATCATGAAATTTAACGAGCCGCAGGACTACACGGGAAAGCTGCTTGTCATACGCGCGGAAGTGCTGAAAGAGGAATACAGAACGCCCGAAAACCAGTTATTTTTGGCGGAAAGCGGGTTTGGGTGTTCGCCTGAAAAGAGCGGACGAAAGGTGTTCGGACGGTTTCTTGCAGACGGTGAACGTGCGGAGTTTTGCCGTTCGGATTTTCTCGGAATAATTGCTGACGAGCATATTCCAACGTGGGCGCGGAAAAAACTTTCGGAGATTTCCGAACAGAAAAATGAAACGCCCGAAATCAAGATGTAATGCCGCGAAAATTCGCGGTTTTTGTATAAATAAAACAATTCGGCGTGCGGTGGTTCAGTAAATTCAATTCAGAGTCGAGCCGCAGAATATTGTCGAAAACGGAATTGAAATTTAGCGTCACGCCGCCGAAAGAAAGGAAATTCAAATGAAAATTGACGTGAGGATCAACAGCTTAACGCCCGGCGAGGGCAATGTGAAAGCGATCGCGTCGGCAAATCTTGACGACTGCTTTGCGGTCAAAAATATCCGCGTTGTCGAGGGGAAAAACGGACTTTTCGTGTCCATGCCCTCGTACAAAGGCGCGGACGGAGAGTACCACGATCTGTGTTTCCCTACCACTCCCGAATTCAGAAAACAGCTTAACAGCGCGGTTGCAGATGCGTATAAGCAGGCTATAACGCAAATTCAGGAGCAGGCAAACGCAAATTTTACTCAGCCGGAGCAGACTAACGAGCCTGCCCCGACAATGTCTATGTGATCAAATTTCAGGAGGTATTTTTATGAGAAACATTTTCAATTTTGTTAAGACGGCAGCAAAGGCTGTTAAGTCAAAAATCAGCGCAGTTGTAACAGCAGTAAGAACGGCGGTTTTCTGACTTGCGGTTCGCAGCAATACCATGCTTGCGGAAACCCGCGCCGAGAATTTCGTGGACAGCGGCATTAAAATACTTATCGCGGTAGTTATAGGCGCGCTGCTGCTTGGTGGTCTGTATGCTCTTTTTGGGGATACAATTATGCCGACCGTCACTCAAAAGGTCAAGGATATGTTCAACTTCAAGGGCTGATGACAGGCTCTGTTGTGCAGTTTGCCGCAATTTCGGCTTTACTCGCTTTCGCCTCGGCAAAGGACATAAAAACCCGCGAAATTCCGAATTGGACAAGCGTTGTTGTCGCGTTTTCGGCAATATTAGATTTTCGTTTGGAAAACTTGTGGGGAATAATTGTCGCCGTAATATTTTTCTCCGTGGCTCTTGCTACGGAGAAAATTGGCGGCGGTGATGTAAAGTTATTTGCGGCTTTAAGCATTGTTTGCGGACTTTGGGGCAGCCTTGCGCTGCTCCTTTTCGCGCAAATTTCAATGCTGATTTTTTATGCGGGAAAATATATTTTCTGCAAAATCAAAGGCAAGACGGCAAGCAGATCTTTGCCGTTTGTGCCGTTCATAACCTTTGGTTATGTATTAACAACAATTCTTTTTTGAAAGGAAAAAACATGAACTTTTTGAAAAACAGAACAGTCCTCGGCGTTGTCTGCATTGCGCTTGCGCTCGTTATCTGCTTTGCTATAACGCCGCTTTTTAACGCGTCAAAAAACAGTACAGCGCAAGTTGTCCGAGTTAAAAACGACATTAAAATCGGTCAGGAAATTACGGCGAAAGATGTTGAAATTGTGGAGGTCGGAGCGTACAATCTGCCGTCCGAGGTGTTGAAAAAATCCGAAGATGTTGTCGGTAAATATGCAAGCTCGGAAATGCTTAAGGGCGAGTATGTTCTCGCGGCGAAAGTAAGCGATACCCCCTCCTCGGAAAACGCCTATTTATACGGCTTGACGGGCGAAAAGCGCGCTGTTTCAATAACAATTCCGTCCTTTGCGGGCGGGCTTTCGGGAAAGCTCATTTCGGGGGACATTGTGTCGGTTATAGCGGTGGATTACAAGGAACAGGGGGAAACGCTTGTTCCCGATGAATTGCAGTATGTCGAGGTTATAGCCGTGACCGACAAGCACGGCAACGATGAGGAAACCATTACCGTAAAACCCGACGGCGAGGAAGAAACGGAACTGCCCGAAACAGTAACGCTATTAGTTGCTCCCAAGCAGGCGAATATCTTGGCTGAACTTGAGGCGGAGGGCGAAATTCATCTTGCGTTGGTTTACCGCGGAACGGCAGAAAATAGGCAAAAGTTCATTTCGGCGCAAGAGAAATTTTTGGAGGAAAAAACTTTGAATGATGAAAAAGAAAACTCGGAAAACAAACAGACCGAAGTACCGCAAACACCCTCGCAGAGCGAGATTGCCGAGGAAAATTCCGGCGAAAACAATTCCGAAATAAATATCGAAAATAATTCGGAAAATGATTCTGAAACTAATTCCGAAAATACGGAAAATTCAAATTCGGAGGTGAAATCAAATGGCGAATCTGTTTAAGGCTTTCAAACCGAAGGACGAGGACGAGGAAATTGACCTCGAATTCGACCTCAATTCTCCCGAAAGCGACTGCTTTGAACTCCCGCCCGACAAGCAGGACAATCAGGTGCTGGCGGTGTGGGGTTCGCCCTCTTCGGGCAAGACGATTATGAGCGTTAAACTCGCGAGATATATTGCGAGCCAAAAGAAAAACGTCATTCTCGTGCTTGCGGATACGTCCGCGCCGCCTTTGCCATACGTCTGCCCCGCGGCGGATCTGGAGTGCGAAAATTCGCTCGGCAATATTCTCGGCGCGGCGCACGTCGACGGGAATTTAATTCGTCAGAACGCAATTCTCCACAAGAAAAACGAGTACCTCACAATGCTTGCAATGCTCAAAGGCGAAAATGCGTTCAGCTATGCGCCGTACACTGAAACTCAGGCGCGGGAGCTTATTTCGGAACTTCGGAAAATGTGTGATTTCATAATAATCGACTGCACGAGCAGCATCACAAACGACGCGCTGTCGGCGGTTTCGCTTATTGAATCCGACGCGGTTTTAAGGCTTGTATCGTGCGACCTTAAATCCATTTCATATTTGAACTCACAATTGCCTTTGCTCCTTGATAACAAATTCAATGCGAACAAGCAGTACAAGGCGGTCAGCAATGTTTCGTCATTTCAGGCAGATGAAAATATTGAGCAGACGGTAGGCGGAGTCAGCTTTAAAATTCCGCACAGCGACGAGGTTTACAGGCAGTTTCTTTCGGGGAATTTATTCGCAGGACTTTCCGAAAAGGACAGTCGGGATTTTCGGAAAGCCGTGTCAAAAATAGCAAACGAGGTGTTCTGCTTATGAGTTTAACTTCTCAGAACAGCACACAGAATTTGTTTTTCAAGTCCGAGATTGTTAAAAATTTTTCCGAGGTTTTAAGCGAAGTGCAGACGTTTATTTCAAGCAGATATTCCGCGCTTGTGACCGACGGAATAAACCAGATAAATTCCGAAAACAACGAGGCAAAACAGCAGGTAAAACGGTATATCGGGAAATTCCTGCTTGACGGGAAAATTTCCGCCGAGGGTCTTTCCCAAGCGGAATTGGTGGATAAATTGTACTCGGAAATGGCGGAGTTTTCGTTTCTAACAAAATACATTTTCGGCGAGGGAATTGAGGAAATTAACATTAACAGTTGGGACGACATTGAAATACAATTTTCGGACGGCACAAACAAGAAACTTGACGAGAAATTCAATTCTCCCGAACACGCAATAAACGTTGTGCGGCGAATGCTCCACGTTTCGGGAATGGTTCTGGACAACACTTCCCCCGCAATTCTCGGTCACTTGTCGAAAAATATCCGCATTGCCGTACTGAAAACTCCGCTTGTTGATGAAGATGTGGGAGTTGCCGCGTCAATTCGTATCGTAAACTCGCAGAAGCTGAAAAAAGAAGATTTTATAAAGTCGGGAACGGCGACAGACGAAATGATGGAACTGCTTTCCGCACTCGTCAGATACGGCGTTTCAACGACCGTCGCGGGAGCAACATCAAGCGGAAAAACAACGCTCACAGGCTGGCTGCTTACTACCATTCCGCACGACAAGCGCATTTTTACGATTGAAAACGGTTCGCGCGAGTTGGATTTGGTGGAGCGCGACGAAAACGGAAATGTTGTAAATAAAGTCGTTCACACAATAACACGGGAAAGCGAAGATGAACGCAAAAGCATTTCGCAGGACGACTTGTTGGATATGGCGCTTCGTTTCCACCCCGACTATATTGTTGTGGGAGAAATGCGTTCTTCCGAGGCGGATTCCGCTCAGGAAGCGGCTCGGACGGGTCATACCGTAATCACGACAATTCACTCAAATTCCTGCGAATCCACATGGCGCAGAATGGTGACGCTCTGCAAGCGTAAATATCCGAATGTGGACGATAAGGTGATCCTCAACCTTGTAACCGAGGCGTTCCCGATAGTCGTTTACGCAAAGCAGCTTGAAAACAAACAGCGCAGAATTATGGAGATTATGGAATGTGAAATTTGCGCGGACGGAACGCGGAAATACCACTCGCTGTACCGTTACAAAATTTCCGAAAACCGCATGGAGAACGGAAAATTTATCGTTAAGGGTACGCATGAAAAATGCGAGGAAATGTCCAAATCGCTCCAAAGACGGCTGCTTGAAAACGGTATGCCGCAGTCGGAATTAAATCGGCTTATGGGAAAGGAGAACGGCTCGTGAATTTAATTTTATTAACGGCGTTTATTGGCTTGGTTATGGGAACTTTTCTTATTTTTGGGATATCTCCAATGGAATTTACCGAGGGCATTTTCACGAAAATTCTCGCCAAACCGAACAGCATAAAATCCCAAATAAACGAGGCTGTAAAGCGCAAAAAGCCGAACATTTTCCGCAGAGAAATTTCCGAGGCGCAGGAAATATTAAGGCTTACAAACCGTTCGCATATGTTCGGGATTTTGTGCGCCTGCTCCCTCGGTCTGGCAGCGATAGGAATATGTGTTTCGATTGCAGTCGGGAATGCTTTCCTTGCGCCCGTAATGGCGGTAGGACTAATGTTCGTGCCGTTCTGGTACGTTAAGACGACCGCGGTAAGCTACAAGAAAGCCATTTCATCGGAACTTGAAACCGCGCTTTCAATTATTACGACAGCATACCTGCGGAACGAAGATATAATCACTTCAATTGAGGAAAATGTGCATTATCTGAACGCGCCTGTTAAAGCGGTTTTCGAGAATTTCATCAGCAGAATTAAACTCTCAAATCCCGACATTTCCGCTGCAATTCTCGACATGAAAACCAAAATAGACAACGAGGTTTTCCACGAATGGTGCGACAGCCTTATCCTCTGCCAGACCGACCGCAGTTTGAAATCCACATTAACGCCTATCGTGAATAAATTGTCGGATATGCGCGTAGTAAACGCGGATTTGGAATACCTCATAACTGGACCGAGAAAAGAATTTATTTCAATGGCGTTCTTGGTTATAGGCAACATACCGCTGTTGTATATGCTTAACAAAGCATGGTTCAACAGCCTTATGCACACGGTTTTGGGGCAGATAATTATTGCGGTTTCGGCGGTCGCAATTTTCGTTTCAACGGCGTTTGTGGTGAAACTCACAAAGCCTATTGAATACAAGCGTTAAGGGGGTGCAAGTGTGGAATTTTTAATAATTATTTTCGGAATTTCTCTTGCGGCAGGCTTGTATTTTCTTTTGGCAAATGCGCTGAAAATCCCCTATCTCAAGACCTCAAAAGCCGTGATGAACGCAGGGAGAAGTGACAAAAAACTGTCGAAATCCATTGAGGCGATTATGCTCGAAATTGCCGCGAAAATAGGCAAAATTGTTCCGATGGATAAATACAAAAAAACGCGGTTGGAGAGTACGCTGAAATCCGCGGGAATTAAAATGACTCCCGAAACGTTCACCGCGCTTGCCCTGCTCAAAGCCTTTTGTATTGCGGTTCCGGCGATACCCTGCGCGTTTTTTATGCCGCTGTTGATCCCGTTTTTCATCATTCTCTCTGTTGCGGTTTACTTCAGAGAAAACGGAAAAGCTGACGAAAAAATGCGCGAAAAATGCGATGCAATTGAACAGGAATTGCCGAGATTTGTGGCAACGGTCGAGCAGGAGTTGAAGTCCTCGCGGGACGTTCTCGCAATACTCGAAAATTACAAAAAACATTCGGGGGTACATTTTTCGCACGAACTTGACGTGACTTGCGCGGATATGCGGAGTTCAAGCTACGAGGCAGCGTTGACGCGCTTTGAGGCGAGAATAGGCTCGGCGCAGCTTTCCGATGTTGTGCGCGGACTTGTTTCCGTGATCCGCGGGGACGACAGCGCGGTTTATTTCAAAATGCTGGCGCACGATTTTAAATTGATTGAATTACAGCGGCTCAAAGCAAAAGCCGCGAAGATACCGCCGAAAATACGCGTTTTCAGTTTCGGAATGTTAATGCTTTTCCTGCTGACATATGTCGTTGTAATGGGAATGCAATTGCTCGACTCGCTGTCGGCATTCTGACGGAGGTGCGAATGAAAAAATTATTGAAAAGTCGGCGCGGAGAGGGGTATTTCGACGTTGTAATTGTGGTTCTCGTTGTGGTCATGCTGCTTGCGTTAATTCTGGCAGCCGCGCCCGTTGTGTCTGCGAAAATTCAGCTTGACAACTATGCCGACGAGCTTGTGCGCGAGGCTGAAATTTCGGGGAGAATAGGCTCGGAAACCTCGTCAAGAGCGCAAATACTCACCGAAAAAACAGGAATTTCTCCCGAAATAAAATGGTCGCGGACGGGTAAAGTACAGTTAAATCAGGAGTTCACGGTCACCTGCACCTACAAGATGGACATCGGCTTCGGAGGGCAGAAGCTGCCTCCAAAATTCGGCAGTTTTCCTATTACATTAACATCAAAGGCAAGCGGCAAAAGCGAGGTGTACTGGAAGTGAATAGAATTTGCAGGCTTTTGCGCTCGAAAAAAGGCTTTTCCTCCGCGCCGTGGGCGGTAGTTTTAACGCTTGTTTCTCTGATGTTATTCGTGATTTTATGGCAGTTCGCAAGGCTTGTTACAATTTCGGCGGGAGTTAAGGACGCGGTGCAGTCTGCCGTTATTTCAACGTCCGTCGGCAATTACGGAAATGTCTACGACGGCATTCGCGAGGGGTATTCGGGCGGGTATAAGTATTCGGGAAGTGCGTGGAAATCCGCCGTTTCAACCGGAAATATTTACGGCAGGCTCGACAATTTGCTCGGCTTGAAAACCCTTAACGGAAAACACGTTAAATTAAATCCGGACGGCACGGAGTATTCTGTTTACGGCTTGACAGTCGACGTGGACAACGCGGAATTTGCGCCGAATTCAAGCGCGGTAAAACAATTCTCCGCAACTTCAAAAATAACCCTTGAAGTTCCGCTGTCGTTCTGCGGAGATGTGCTGCCGCCGATGAAAATACAATTGTGCGTGAAATCCAAGTATACGCCGAAATTTTAACGATTATCCACAGGAAAAAAGAAAATATTTTGTTGCTTGTGTAGATTTTTCCGAAAACTGCTGGATTTTTTCGGCGGGATATGGTAAAATGAGAACAAGGAAAAGTACCGACAGAAAGGAACGGTGATATTATGACAATGAAAACAAAAAGAGGTCTTGCGGTAGGCGGCGGGACGGCATTATGCGCGGCGCTCGCGGTGCTGATAACAATGCGGTTTGCGCCCGATAACAAGCCGACCGCGGACAGCACTTCAACTTCAAGTTCAACATCTCAGATAAGCGCGGAAGTGACCGCATCAAAACACGAGGAAACAAAGCCTGCCGAGCAGGATAATTCCTCAGTTAGTTCTCAGCTTGAAAATGATGAACCAAAAACCAATGAACCCGAAAAAGATAACGTAGACGAAAGCAGCGTTACGGAGGTAGTGCAGAACTTCCCCGAACCCGAAAAGGAAAATGTTCCCCCTGCCCCTCCGAAAATTGAAGATGAGAAAATCCTCACAAATCCCGACGCAGAGCCTTCTTACGAACCCGAACAGACCGAGGTAAAACCGCAGGAAACACCTTCGGATACCCCGAAACACGGCGACAAAAAGGACGGCAAAATTTACATCAACGGATTCGGCTGGGTCAAGGACGAGGGCGGAGGTGGCGAGGGAGAATCCGCACCGGATATGTTTGAGAACGGTAACAAGATAGGTTACTTCGGATAAAATAAAAATGCGCTGAGTTAAATGCTCGGCGCATATTTTTTGGAGGTGGACAATATAAAATTCAAGAGGATAATTGCCGTGATCATCACGGCATTTTTTTGTTTACAAACAACTTCTTTCGCATCAACAGGCGATCCGAATATAGACAACGGCGGAGGCGGTTTGCAAAGCGGACAGACGGGGAATTTCTGGTATTCAGGTGACGATGGTGTCAGAGCTACTATTGTTGATTCACAGACAGGGGAAGTTAAATCCGAGTCGGTAGATTACACAAATAAGCATCCCGACGACATCGCCGTCCATTTCGGAAAGGTCAGCAAAGCCGAATATACAGCGGGAAAATCGTTGTCCGTAAGCACGGGAAAATACAAATATAAAGATCCCGCACAGCCGCTTCCGCTCATCGTTTCAAACGGAGATTATTCAACAGACATTGAAAAGATACGCAGCTACTTCACCGATGAACAGGTCGTGCGTGGAATTTCTAATCATGTAGGAATACCGTTCAACGAGCTTACAAACGGCGATTACAAACTGATGATCGAGCCGGTAGTCTATATCACATATAACGGCATAAGAACCGCTATGACGGCAACCGAAGCGGCTTTGTACAATATGCAGGCCGGCGGTGATCTATCAAGAAAATTCGGACCTTTATCGCATAAAAATCTCCCGCTTGCAATGTTTCTTGAAAAGGACGACTTGGGCTACAAAGCGTGGACGGGCTCAACCACCTCGCGTGCAACGGACAGCGACATTCTGAAATATTTGGGCGTCGGAATTGTATCTTTTAAGGAAACTTCGCCGCCCGAACCCGAAATTTCGGCAGGAGAATCCGACTACCGAGTTGACACAGATGTATACACAAGTGTTACGGTCACGGGCGGAGAACACACTCCCGACAACCCCGTAACCGTGCGGTTCTACATCAAAAACAAAGTATACACGGTCGGGAATGTCGTGTTCCCGAAAGGCGATTCGCAGCTTGTCTGGTGCAAATGGCATACTCCGAAAACCGAACAGACCGTGAATATCCGCGTTGCCGTTTCAGGCGCGCAAGCGGACAAAACGAACATCACGGCAAATATTGTCGACCTTGACAAAAATCCCCCGCCCGACCCCACAGCATACGACCGAAACGATGATTTCAAAACCCCAAACGTTCCGAATAAAGTGCAGAGGACATCAGCGGCTTGTAGCGTCCGGAGTTGTTATTGGAAAGCTAAATGGGTGTGGCATTCAAATTGGCGTTGGGTAGGTTCAGAAACGAACGGTCGGTGGGTTGACCGCGGACGTTGGGTAGACGAGGGCGAATGGAAATTCAAAAGCAGCGCGTATCGCGTTTCATTAAGCGCAGGAATGGACATTGTTCCCGACTCAAAAAATCCCACGGCAGCGGGAAATGTGATGAAGTCCGGCTACGGGATAAACGAAAAAATTACCGCCTCAATAAGCGGAAACGGCGAACACACCGCGCTCCAGAATGCAGTTTCGTACTTCCCCGAATTTTACTACAAGAGCTATTGGAGATTGCTCGAAAGCACCTCGACAAACGTTCTTGAATTCAGGAAAAACAAATACAGCACCTACAACAACCGAACGCACTTCACTCCCGTGTGGTATCCCGACGGGAATTACAAGGTGTATACATGGGCAATAGACTGTTGGACGCCCGCGGGAATGCTGTCCGCAAATTTAACAGACAGCGTGACAATTAGCGGAAATGTATATGACGATTGGCATATTGCACCGTCAAACTGAGAAAGGAGATATTATGAAGAAAAGAAGTTCAAAAATTATTACCGCGCTTATCTTCGCGGTTATAGCTATGACCGCAATGTCCCTCTGCGCCTTCGCAGAGGGCGCGGGAAACGTCGCGGGGGCAATCGAGAACACATGGAAAACCGCGTCCGGGCAGATAAAACAGGTCGTGAACAATGTTGTGTTCCCCATAATCGACCTTATTCTGGCGGTTTTCTTTTTCGCAAAACTTGGTCTTGCGTATTTTGATTACCGAAAAAGCGGGCACTTTGAGTGGACTGCTCCCGCGATACTTTTCGCGTGTCTGGTGTTTACGCTGACCGCGCCGCTGTATATCTGGACGATAGTTGGGATTTAAATAAGCGCTCGGAGGTGATAACATTTTTCTGTTTCAAATTGGCGCGGATATTGTCTGCAAGATCTTCGATTATTTCACGGACTGGCTGTATCAGCAAATTGTCAGGGTCTTGGGGCAGTTTTTCGCGCAGATGAATTTAATGAGCGCGGGAATATTTGAGTTTCCGTGGGTAAAACAAATAGTTCAGCTATTCTCAAATTTAGGCTGGGCATTATTTGTAGTGGGCATAGTCGTCGCGCTGTTTGAGTTCGCAATAGAATCCCAGAGCGGGCGCGGCGATCCTAAAGCTCTCGCGCTGAACATTATAAAGGGATTTTTCGCGGTAAGTCTGTTCAGCGTCGTTCCCGTAAAGCTCTTTGAATTTGCAGTCGCAATACAGTTCGGAATGAACAATGATATGACGGGGCTTGTGAGTCCGGGCGGAAGATCTCTTGCCGAGGACTGCCTTATCGTTATAGGGCAAATGTCGCTCGGTACGCTGCTGTCCACGGTCATAACAATAATGATGGGATATGCCGTTATAAAAGTGTTCTTTTCAAGCATAAAACGCGGAGGAATATTGCTGATACAAATAGCGGTAGGCTCGCTGTATATGTTCAGTGTGCCGCGCGGATTTACAGACGGATTTGTGATGTGGATAAAGCAGGTAATCGCGACCTCGCTTACGGCGTTTTTGCAATCGGCAATGCTTGTTTGCGGGTTAATTCTTTTCAAGGATCAATGGCTGTTGGGACTTGGCATAATGCTTGCGGCAGGAGAAATTCCGAG
>CANRNE010000029.1 GCA_947631925.1 uncultured Clostridia bacterium | reverse complement strand
TGTATATGCTGGCGGAGGCGAAAAAGAAAAGCTACGCGTAGCAAGGGCGTAGTGCGCCCAAATTCGGGAAATTCCCCCACAATTTGAGGGATAATAAGGGAGGAATAGAGGAAATCGCCCTTCGCGTCCGCTGATCCTCGCCTTTTTCCATTTGTGGGGTGAGTTAATCAGCGGTTACTTAGGGGCAGTATCTTTTCCCTTGAACCTTACTTGCTCGACTTTAATTGGTTTTCCAATTTCGTCGTATATGTAATATCCATGAAGCTTTTCAATTCTGCCATTTTTCCATTGAAAGAAACCCCTCAGTCTTTGCACAGGATCGATTACATAAGCGACCTGGAAAGGCAGACTAAAAAAGTTTTCATGAATGAACAAGTCATAGTTTGAAAGGAAAATACCGTAGGTTGGATGAGTATGCTGCCATCCGACTATCTTTTTATCCGGATATTTTGTATCATGCTCTTTATAAACATAATTCCAGGTTTCATGGGTGAAGGTCAGCGTTGAGGCAGATGCATTCGTATACTTAGCCTCTATGTAGTTTGATATAACGACATGCATTTTCCCCAGATCTTCATAGAAGTCGCCGAGAAGAATCGTTCCTCTCTCGTGCTCGGTATCCGCAAGCGCATATTTTTCCAGCGCCTTATAGACTTCCTGCTTAATATATACCTTTACGTCGTCATTTTCTATTTCCCCGAACGTAATAAAATTCAACGGCAATTGGACGGCACCCTCCGCTTCTTCATGCCGCTCTTCAATTTCGATATCGAAGTCGTTTTCCATGGAACTCCCTCCTTTAAGCAAGCCGGATAACCGACGCGGCCACCGCGTATCCGACTGCGCTCAGTACAGCGGCCGTGGTATTTGTTCCGCCATTTTTTGCGATATAGTCATTCTTATAGGGTTCGGACAAAAAATTGAGCTGTGCGGCCTTCTTGTTCAACGAAGCCATATAGATATAGTTTCCCAGAATTCCGAATGTAATATATATCGCGATCAGCAGCAGGCTTACCATCCACCCGTCAAGCAGAGAAAGTAAAAAAAGGCTGCCCAGCATCGCGGCTCCATAGCCATACATTTTTCGATATATCATCCAGTACGGTGTGATCAAAAATGCACTCCAATTCCAGGAGGCCCTCTTTTGCTGACGGGTCATTTCCGCAAATTCAGAGATGTAGTAGCCTTGATTCGGCCCAATCAGCCGACACATATCCGATTCTTCCGGTCGGTAAACACCGGCGCCTTGACTGTTTGCGGGATAATAAGCGCCGGGAGCCGGCATGGGAGGGGGAGGAGGGGCCTGCCGTGGTGCTGTTCCATCTCCGAAAGGGTCCGGGGCGGGATCATCATAAAAGATGATCTCAAAATCCTCCTCATCCGATTTGCTGTCCTCCTCTTTTGGCGCGCTGATCGTTCCGGGACAGCCAAACGTAGTGCATCCCTGGTTATCAATCCAGCACTCCTTATGATGCGGCATATCACAAACACTGCATACGACGATCTCGTCGGTCTCCTGAATGACTCCTTTGCAGTATGGGCATTTTTTCCCCACATACTTATTCATAAGCTCAGTTTTCTCCTGTCGGTTCAGACGGGGCATGCGTGTTCTGTCCGCTGTCGTCATTTTCACTGCCGGTCCCGGCGATTTCGCCGGAATCGTCTTGGTTTTCCGACGCCTCTTGGCTGTCTGACGGGTTCTCCTGATCAGGTACGGTTTCCTCCAGTTCAAAGGCCTCAATTCGGGCACGCAGACTGTTGATCTCGCTGTATAACGAATTGATTTGTATGGACATAGTGTATAGGCTACTGTTTGCGGAATCTACCAGTGCTTGCTGCTGTTTCTTCAGAATATTGACTTTACTGTTAAGGTTGAGGCACAAAATCAGAAGGGCTGCAAGGGCAGCGCACATAACGGCTGTTATTATGGCCTTTATAGTGGAGTTCTTATCCTGCACAACAACATGGGCCTTTTCGTCTACTTCGCTTTCCTGCTCGACGGTGATCTGCACGCCGGTTTTCTCATAAAGGAAGAAACCCTTGCAACGTTCAATTTTCCCGTTTATCCAAAAGTAAAAGCCCTCCGTATTCTGAATAGGGTCGATTACATAAGCAATTTGGTTTTCTCCGCTAAAGAAATTCTCATGAATGAACTTGTCATACTCGGACAGAAAAATCCCAAAGTCGGGATGTGTGTGGATCCATCCCAGAATCTTATATTCAGGATACTTTTTCGCCCCCTCTTTATGGATGTAATCCCAGCTTTCGTGGGTGAATTTCAGCGTGGTAGGGGTCCCTTCGCAGTATTTTGCTTCGATAAACGCTCTGATAACAATATGGGTATTGCCAAATTCCTCGATAACGTTGCCCAGCAGGACACCGCCGCTTTCGACAGAGGTCTTATCCTTGGTGAAACGGTGAATCTCCTTATACACATCCTGAGAAATATATACTTTCTTATCCTCCGGATTCTGTTCGCCAAATAAAACGATATTTTGAGGAAGCGACAAATCAACTGCCGCGGCCTTCTTAAGATTTCTGATGCGCCGCAGACCCTTTTTCTTAGCCATATCGGTCTCCTTAATCAAGTATATCTATATCAAAATCCGTACGTTCGGACGGCGGAACAGGAGTATAGCGGTTCTTCCTTTTTTGAAGCGCAAGAAGGGAGATCAATGTTACATTCAGCGCAATTGAGATGACCAAGGCCACGGCAAGGATCATAGCTCCGGAGGATGCTTTATCTTTCTCCGTGTCCTGCGCATATTCGGAATCGCTGTCGGGCAGCATCGGTCCGGGAGTCTCTAACACAGGTTGTGCCACATTGCCGTTTTTGTCGAGCTCGATCTTTCCGGTTTCCAGGTATGAAGTGACAACGTCAATCGGGATTGCGAGGCCGAGCCCTTCGGCATCGGACATTTTATATGAATTTACACCAATCACTTCACCGGAATCATTCAGCAACGGGCCGCCGCTGTTGCCGGAATTGATGGCGGCGTCTGTCTGGACAAATCTTTGCCCGCCAACATAGCGGTCCTTGGATGAAATGATGCCTTTCGTTAACGTGAAGGCCAGGCTGTTTGGGGCTCCTATGGCATACACATCATCGCCGACATTCGCAAGATCGAGGTTGGCGATCTTTAAGGGCTCAAAGTCCGCACCGAGGACACCGATTACCGCAATATCAATTTCCTCATTCGAGAAAACCACGAATGCGTCCATGATTTCACCGCTGTAGGTTTCTATTTTTACATCGCTTCGATTGGTGATTACATGAGCATTGGTGATAATGCAGTTTACACCTATCGCAAACCCGCTGCCGATACTGTTTCCGGAGTACACAACATATACGGAACCGTATATTCTTTCGGCGTCAAATCCAATTGCGTATACAGGAGTAAATGAGGCGAGTACCACCGTCAGCACTGAAAAGATTATCACAAATCTTCTGAATGCCTTCATGATGATACTCGCCTCCGTTTTATTTTGTATTGAATACCAATACGGAATTGCCGATCGCGATTGCGTCTCCCTGCTTCAAGACATGCCGCGAGGTCTTCATACCGTTAACGATAGTCCCCATTGGCGTTCCGCAGTCAATAAGAACATATTTGTTGCCCTCGAGGACAATATCGCAGTGATGCGGCCCGACAAGTTTATCTTTGAAGAGAACGATCGTGTTCTTGCCGTTGTTACCTATGCTGGTAGTCCCTGCAAAGACAAGATACTCTTTTCCTTCAAATTCACCGCGGATGACCTTAAGCCAAGCTTGTTTAGCGAATTGCTCCAGCAGCCCGACGCCAACGCCAATCAATCCGCCCATGATAATGATTGCAACAGCGCGGGCGACAACGTCGTTCGGAATAATGTCACAGATATAGTTGAACAGGAAGCCACCAACAAATGCCCCACACAGGCCTCCAAGAACGCAGAAAAGTATTCTCTTCCCTGTTGGCTTTATAAGTCCGACAGCCAAGCCTATTCCGATTCCCATCACAGCCCAGCCTAGGCCGCGAATAAATGCGGACATAAACGCGGAGGGGTCATCACCTAACAGCTTCACATACATGAATTGCGCAAGATAGCCGCTAGCAAATCCCACAACGATCGACACCCCTGCGCCAATTGCGGCATATTTTACGGCCTTAGCGCTTGACCCATAATAGACGCCCTCGCCGATGCCCAAAAGCAACCCTATAAACAGTGCGATGATGGCGGACCATATGGCTGTCCCTATCCTTGTTATTTTAGCGATGGCATCTTCAATGTCTCCGTCATCACTCTTGAACTCGTTCGTATAGGATTTATACAACGCTGAGTTTGCCTTGTCATTCAGATCTGAATACTCATCCATATGCTCTATAGCATCATCTGACGCCTCATTCAGGTACCAGTCTAAAAAAGCATTTGAGTTATCCGTATCCAAATGATGCTTTCTGCAATACTTTTCAAACTCAGAGAAGGCCTTTTCAAACTCATCGGAAGCTCTGTCACTATACTCATAGTATTCTGTCAAATAGGTATAGCCCATTGCGCTCGCTATTTTGTCGTCCCCAGTAGGCTTGTCTAATAACTCTGAGACAGCAAATCCGAGAAAAGCACCAATCAACGCCCACAATAAGCCTTTAACAAGAATGGTTTTGAAGTTTACCTTGTTCCCTTTGACAATTCCCCCGTGAGATACAGTCTGCATTCTCTGCACGGTGGGAACAAACTCGATCCCGGCCAGCTCCTCGGCTGTTATTTCAAAATCATTAACATCTTCCGCCGGGGGAGGCGCTATTGGAGCGATTGTTGCTTTTGGTTCTCCCTCAGTTGCGCGGCCCGCATCTGCCTCGGGATGTACCGGCTTTTCAACCGGCTTTTTCTCATCAGTTTCGAAAACGTCGATTTCGACCGTATCCTTTGCAGAGGCATAGTCAGAGTAAAACAGATTAACATTACCGACAGGGAACAAATGCTTGTTTTCCATTGCCCACTGCGCGGCTTCCGATGACAACGGGCTGTAGGAGTTCCAGGACTTATACTGGATCATATCGCCGATATTGATGATAATATCACTCAGCGACTCACCCGCGCCCCAAATATCACCGATACAAATTTGCCCGTCCCTGAAATTGGGGTGCCAGATTGGGGTGGTTATTTTACAGATGGGTTTATATCTCGGGTAGTCCGCATGAAGGATGATGTCCACCTCGTGCCTTCCCAAGGTTTCAATTCTGCCATCGGGCAGCAGATAGATACCATTCACGAAATATGTAACGTGGTATTTCTCTGGAGGCTCATCTCCGACTGGAGTAACGATGATATTTTTGTGCCCGGCAAAATTCCTTTTGACCTCTTCGTAATCCGAAGAGAGTCTCCTCATTCTTGCGGGTGTCATATCTTCTCTCCTTTACAGATCATTAAATATTTCCTCTTTGTCTGCTGTGAACTCATAGTACACAGCATTCATTCCGACCCGGCCACAGATGATATGAAACAGAGGAATACCGATTTCGTACAGAGTTTTATCCAGGAAATCCTCATCTCCGTGGATGGTGTGGATCGTATCGAATTGCATTGCCGCACCGCATTCCGGGCAGACAAGCGCTTCACCTCTCAGCTTGTGAACAGGGGAATAGAGGTCCTTTTTGTACCCGCAGGAGCAGCGCGCGGTGGTGGCGATATCCCGGTCAAGGTCGATTACGGCCTTTTCCCCAAGGTCCTCCCGAATGTGCAGCAGAAGCTCACGAAGGGTCATCGTCCTGACGGACCAGGGCTCCTCGATGATTCCCTCATAGAGATCATGGCTCATGCAATCCTCTTTGCGCTGATACTCTACTACAAAAGAATCATGGGTCAGCCCGTTAAACACGAATCCCTTTCCGGCAAGCGTGGGCAGGCCGCGGTCTGAGTGCAGGAGCTTCAGCATCTCTTGAACTTGAATACCGGCAATAACAGAAGAAGATGTAGGGGTAGTCGGAACTTTCCCTTCTGACATTTGCTGGTGCGTAAGAAGCGCGCACGACTTCCTTTTGTTGATGAGCATCCAGTCTGTTTCCGTCATAGTACATTCATAGCATGCCCCATGACCGGGAACAAAAACGCGCGCGAATCCGTTGAGCGCTTCTATTGCGCCGTCAATCCAGGGCTTGTTCACATGATAGCAGGCTTGATTGATTGCCAGGCGGGCCTCCCGGTTGTCAAGACCCCCAAGAACAACATCCATCCGGCGGAAAACGCCAAGCCCAACGTCATCGATAATATTGCTTACGAACGCCTTAGCTTTGACATCGGGATTGATTTCACGCGCTCTTTCTGCCGCCACCTCCGCCTTGTTCCGGCCTACATCCTTTGCCCGGAACAGTACGGACCTCGTCAAATTCGTGCTTTCTATCGAGTCCATGTCAAAGATCAGAATCTTCCCAATGCCAAGCAGAGCAAGGTTCTTGATAAGTTCGTTTCCAATGGCACCCGCGCCAACGACCATGATTGCGGCGCTTTTCAATCTTTCCTGATCCCACCAGGGAATCAAACGCAGTCTGCTGTACCGATCTTCCTCAAAGTCAGAGGTGCGCAGCTCCAACTCATTTTCCATTACTCGGCACCGCCTGCTGTGATCTCGGGCTGCAAACGGAGGACATCGCCATCCTTGATCCCCGCTTCAGAAAGCGTCTGAGCCTCGAGAAGCTGACGCCATGATGATTCCGCATTTTATATCATCAGGGAGCCCGACTCTCTGCTCCTTGTTGCCGGTCGCGTCAACAATAACAACGTTTACTCTTGCCATATGTATCATCCCTCACTTATGTTTCGGTATTGACAAATCAATCGAAAATTAACTCTACACAGTAAATCGGCTTTTGAGGCTTTTTTATTTACCTTTTACCTCATACATGACCTCGAGCCCTTTGTCCGGATGATATGTCCAGCTAACAATATAATTGTCATTTTCTTGCGATTGACGGCCCATACTCCATGTCGAAGTATTCATTTTCTCCGTCAACGCAGCTGAGAATCCCAATTCACCGTTAACCTTTTCGATAAAATCCATTCCAGCTGTCATGGCATCATAGAATTCCCACCAATCATCTGAATCGGCATCGGTTGGGTTGGTGTCGACCGTCATATAGGAACCATCCGAGGCAATCTCGCACCAGTCATTCAAGCCATATGAAGAATACAGCTCCTTAAAATTCGGAATATGCGCTTCGACGGTGATAGCGCATACGTCGGTTTTTCCGTTTTTTGACGAAACGGTAATCTTGCAGGTGCCTTCTGATACCGCAGTGACTACGCCCTCTTCGTCAACCTTTGCTACAGCCGCATTTGAGGACGTCCAAGTAAGCTCTTTATTTGTGGCGTCATCGGGAGTGACTGTGCAGACCAAGCGCTGAGTATCGCCTATATCCATAGAAATGGCATTTTTGCTCAATGTTACTTCTGTAACCGGCGTGCCCCTCAACACAAAGAACAGAGCAATACCGATAACCGCAGCCACCGCAACAGCTATAATCGGAATCAGCACCTTTTTCTTGTTTTTCTTCTTCACATTCTCATTGAACTTGTCAATGGCGGACGCGGTAGAATCAGGGACTGCCGCGCTCGGGTCATACCTGGTTCCGCACTTTGGGCAAAAATCCTGCCCTTCCTGGAGCACGGATCCGCATTTTCCACAGACGCGCTGTTTCATACCGCCCTTCGGAGTCCCGCACTTGGGGCAAAACCCCTGCCCATCTCCAAGTGGCGCTCCGCACTTAACACAAACGTCAGTAGGATTGGTGTGCTGCTCCTCGTAATGCTGCTGTGAACACCCAAAAGTCGTACAGCCCTTATTTTCCTCCCAGCAGGTTGCGTGATGAGGGATACCACATTCTGGGCATACCTTAACCTCATCGTTTTCTTTAATCTCCGTTTTGCAAAATGGACAGATTTTCCCAATGTACTCCTCCATGATATTCCTCCTATGATATTTTATTTCTTAAGCCGTCCTGCGGCGATAAGACTAACTGTAGAATTATCCCAAATCATGCGGCAAGCATATCTCACACGGCGTATATTCGCCGCTTTCAAATTCTTCTATTGTCATTCGCCGAACATTGTTTTTGTCTTTAACATATATGCAGTTTTCCTCATGATATCTATTCCCTGTAGCTGTTAAATAATAATTTCCGTAGTAAGATTGTTCTTTCCGGAAATGTATGAATAATAACAAACCTATCGAAAAGACTATTAATACTGCTACCACTATGACAGTTACCCTTTTATTCCTTCTGAGCGCACCATTCAACTTACAGCAAATATCCGCATATAAAATGTAATGCGTAAACTCATTCGCCTCATGCTCCTCGGTAACATCCCTTCCGATGATGGGGCTCGTTGTGAGATGGCCGCAATATATATGTCCCTCCTCATGCGCCAAGACAAGCCGTTTTTCCTCGTCGGTGAGGTCCTCATGCAGAAAAACGATTCTCCGGTGTTTATCAGCATATGTAAAGCCTTTGGATTTCTCAATGGCCTTCTCTACGCCTAACGCCTTGATGAGCTTGGTTACCTCCTCGTCGTTTATTATGTGGTTGAACTCAACAATGGTATATCCTTGTCCTTTGATGATTCTTCGCAGATCATCAAGCGTAACATCAGACAATTTGTACTCGCGGAGAAAAGCCTTTGCCTGTGATTTAATTTTATTCTTCATTGGCATCCTTCTTCCGGATTGTCTTTAATAACCTCGCAGCTTCAACATCCTTTGAGGAGGGAGCGGAACCTAACAGATCGATTCCATCAAATGACATAACCACCGCTTCACTGGGAAGCTGGGTGCATCTTGCATACTCAACCATTATGATCGAATTTATTTTCTGCTTGGCCTTTGCATCCAAGCACTCGAGAATCTCTTCAGCCTGACTGCCTAAAATCGAATGAATTGATGAGGTAGAAGAATCGGCACCATCATTAAATCGCTCAATCAGGGCTCCTGGGAAAAGCGAAAGCATTCTCAACATCTTGTGTGTTTTAATGTTGTTATCAAAGAAAAAGACCAGGCAAAGATAGGTGCTCCAAGACATCTTTCTGACTTTTCGTTCGATCGCACTGTATGTTTGACGCGATATGCCCACAATGTTTGCTAAATCTTCTTGGGATATCCCCGCATGCGTTCTTAGTGCGGTCAGGTTTTGCGTGAGATTTGCGATGAAACTCTCCTTTTCCGCATCAGCCAATGCCATTTTAGAAACATATTCCATTCAATACACCTTTTCCCAATCCCCATACCTCTTTCGTGAAGTATGACACTTAACGAAAAAACAGCCATACAGCCAGTAATATCAGGCTGTATGGCTGTTGATTGACAAGTTTTTTGACGGTTTTACTCGGGAAGAGCAAGCTTGTTCATGTTGGCGCTTTTCAGGTCAAAAGAAGAATGGACATATCTGTTTAGGGTGATGTTGACGTTGGCATGACCAAGGATTTCACTCAGACTCTTTATTTCAAATCCAAGCTCAATACATCTGGTCGCAAAGGTATGCCGCAACGCATGGAAGTTGGCACGTTCGATTCCACATGAATCAATATATTTCTTAAAATGATTTTGCACTGTGCGAGGTTCTGTATATTTTAGTTTATCTCCTGTTAGAATGTAGGCCTTTGGACTATCTGAAAACTGGCGTGCGATTTCAACAAGGAATTTGGGGATTGGGATATCGCGGATGGAACATTTGCTTTTAGGCTCAGTGATTACAATCTTTGTCTTGCTGGAAGCTCCTTTTGTTGTGTCTTGAATACGTTGCAAGGTCTTCTGCACTTTCAATGTGGCACTTTCCAGTGAGACATCCTCCCACTGCAAAGCGCAAAGCTCACCGATACGGATGCCGGTGTAGAGTGCAAATAAGGTTCCAAACTTGAACAAGTCCATATCTTCAGTAAGGACTCCTATTAGAGATTCTTGCTCTTTGACCGTTAAAACCCGAATATCCTTTCTTTGCTGCTTGACATTGAGCTTAGAAAGATTACAGATGACTTGTAGATCGTTGTACCTCGCGTAATCGAAAGAGCTTTTTATGATAGTAAGGATATCAGATACCGTTTTGCCGGACAATCCGCCGGCTCCGTCCACCCGACCACGATTCAATTGACCGTCAAGAAACGCTTCAACAAGCTGTGCGCTTATTTTGGAGACGGGATATTTCCCTAACAATGGCTTGATATGGGTGTTGATCAAATGTGTATAACGTGCGTAGGTGGACTCTTTGACATTGATTCTTGAATATCGCAGCCATTCATCCAGTAGATCCTCGTACTTTAAATTTGAAGGGTGGAATATTTCCAGCGCCGAGTTACTTGCTTTTTTATTAATGAGAAGCTGTTTTACCTCATTATACGTCCGAGCATATACATAACCATATTTTGGCTTACCTTGATTATCATATAGCCGGATATAGCGTCCCTCCCAACGACCATCCTTTCGCTTGTATATATTTTCACCTTTTCTTGACATGCAATTACCTCCATTACTCTATGCATTGACGGCTATTTTGACGGAGCATGGTAATGTTTTAAGTCTCATGGCATTAGCTTTCAATAGCCATCAGGGTGCATCGACCTAAATAAAGGTGTAATGAAAAGTCATTTCGTGCATTTGTGTGACTTTAAAAAGTGACATCTTGACAAATTCGACAACAGCACGTATAATAATGACAAGCTTTTGAGTAGAATGGTCGATTCGTTAAGTGTCATACTTCACGAAAGAATCAGGGCAATTAGGAACTTGGCTCAGTTGTTTGCTGCATAAAAACTTAATATTAATTATTAATAAAAGTAGCGCTTCCCCCATAGGGAATGGAGCTACTTTTTTTATGTTGTGTTGAAACACTTCGCCCAGTTTAGTTGCATTTTAAGTATCAGAAGGAGTGAGAGCGGGGTGAAAGTGGATATGCTCCGCGCTTGACTTTTTCTCAGCGGTTATCTCGGTGCAACCAGAAGTAGATTTCTCAAAGATAGGGAAAAGAATCAGAGCCGCCCGATTGGAGAAAGGCTTAAGCCAAGAACAGCTTGGTGAAATGATTGGGTGTTCCAATAATCACATGAGTCATGTTGAGGTGGGACAGACTAAGATATCATTAACTATGCTCATGCGGCTGGCCGTAGCTCTGGATAAAGACTTTGATTACTTTCTGCTTGACACCCCCTTTGTCAGAAGAGAGAGAATTATAAATTCAGAAATCCAGCTTAAACTGGATAAATGTAATCCAACAACGCTTATTACGATAAGTAAAATCATTGATGCGTTGTTGAATCAGCAAAATATGCTTCAAAACGAATCTATCTGACAGTGAACAAAGAACTGAGTAATCACAATATACAAGTAAGACGCAGGAGAAACCTGTTTTAAGATTTTTCTCTTGCTTCTATAGCCCCAACTATGTTTGAAGGGAAATCTTTTGATACACATATTTTTTCTTGTTTAGAATTCATCCATTAAATAAGGACGGAATTACTCGTTTTGAGCAATTCCGTCCTTGTTTTATCCCCGATATCTAATATACTCCATCACCGCCGATTTTGGGATTTTCCATCTGTTTCCGATCCTGAAGGCGGCGATTTCTTTGGTGTGGAGGAGGGTGAGGAGGCTGTTTTTGCCTATTTTTAAGAGATCCCTGCACTCCCTGAAGGTAAGTATTTCAGGTACACGTTCGAGCATGATTCATACCTCCCGTAAGGTTATTTTGGTTTAAATCAATGTTCCTCGGTTTATATGTTCCCGGAACTTTTTCATGCGGATAACTTGATGTTTTATATAGACATTATATCCTTATCAAACTTTTATAGGAGGTAATGTCTATGAAAATCATCTTGCGGATCACCGGCAGGGGGACGAAAAAGTTCCTCATGTGGCTTGCGCAGAAGCTGGAGGGAGGGAAAGGTCATGCCCGCAGACGTTGAATCCATGTTCTATGTCCGGGAGAAGCCCTGGCATGGGCTGGGGACGATGGTGGAGAGTGCGCCTTCCTCCATCGACGCCCTCACGCTGGCCGGGCTTGATTGGAGCGTAGTGCAGAAGGACGTACTCACCCAGGACGGAGATCCTATCCCCGGTTTCAAGGTCAATCTCCGGGACAGCGACGGCGCGGTTCTGGGCATCGTGTCGGACAGGTACAGGGTGGTGCAGAATACGGACGCATTTCGTTTTACCGACGACCTGTTGGGCAAGGGCGTGACGTATGAGACTGCCGGGGCCTTGCAGGGCGGCAGAAAGGTCTGGATGCTGGCCCGGATGCCCCAGAGGTATTTCATTGCCGGGGATGAGATCGCGCCGTATCTGGTGGTGATGAACTCCCACGACGGAAGCTCCGGGATCAAGGTGGCCATGACGCCCATCCGGGTGGTTTGTCAGAACACCCTCAACCTGGCTCTGGGAACCGCACGGCGCACCTGGGCGGCAAAGCACACGGAGAACGTTCTGTACCGGGTGCATGAGGCCAGGGAGACGCTGGAGCTTGCGGACACCTACATGAAGGAGCTGCGGCGCGGCATTGAGGAGCTGTCTCGGATCAGGCTCTCAGACCGCAAGGCCCTGGAGCTCATGCGCGAATTCTTTCCCGTCACGAAGGAGCTCTCCGATGTGCAGAGGAAGAATAACATTCGGCTCTTAGGGGACCTGAAGCACAGATATTGGGACGCGCCGGACCTTGCCTATGTGGAGAATAATGGGTATCGGTTTGTCAATGCGGTAAGTGACTTTGCCACCCACGCGGAGCCCATCCGCAGGACGAAGAACTACAGCGAAAACCTGTTCCTGCGCACCGTTGAGGGCAACCCTATGATCGACAGGGCGTATAAAATGGTCCTGGCTGCGGCGTAAGGAGGCAGTATGTCATTCAAAATTTTGACATCTACAAACAATCTTCCATACGAGGATTGGCTGGAGTACCGCAAGCTCGGCATCGGCGGTTCGGACGCCTCCGTGGTCTGCGGGATCAGCCGTTACAAGTCCCCGGTGGAGCTGTGGATGGAGAAGACAAACCAGATTCAAGGTCAGGAGGCTGGCGAGGCTGCATACTGGGGGACAATTCTTGAAGCCATTGTCCGAGCTGAATTCACCAAGCGCACCGGCATGGAGGTAAAGCAGCTGGGACAGATTTTGCAAAGCGTAGAGCACCCCTTCATGCTGGCAAATCTGGACGGCGTCTGCGAACACCCGGACTACGGCCCCTGCATCTTTGAGGCTAAGACAGCTTCGGCGTACAAGGCAGGCGAGTGGGACGACGCCATTCCCGACGAATACCTCTTGCAGATCCAGCACTACATGGCTGTCACGGGGTACAGAGGCACCTATATTGCCGTTCTCATCGGCGGGAACACATTTAAATGGAGGTTTGTTGAACGTGATGAGGAATTGATCTCCATGCTCATCAATCTGGAGGCTGATTTCTGGGAGCACGTTCAGAATATGACGCCTCCGCCTCTGGACGGCTCCGATGCCTCGGCAAAATTCCTGGCGGAGAGATTTCCTAACAGCGTTCCCGCGTCAAAGGTTGAACTGCCAGATACGGCTGACGCGCTCCTTACGCAGTACGACGAGGCTTGTGAGCAGCTTGAAGCCGTCACCGAGCGTAAGCAGGAGGCGGAGAACCGTTTGAAGGAAATGCTGGGCGACAACGAGGTCGGCACAGCCAACGGCAGGATCGTCACCTGGAAAAGCATTGTGCAGGACCGGCTGGACAGCAAAACATTGAAAGCGGAGCACCCGACAATCTACCAAAAGTACATTAACAAAATATCCTACCGCCGTTTCTCTGTGAGAGCGGCGGTATAATTCTGGAGGTAAATATGGACACAACAAAGCTCAAGGACCGTTTGGAGGACAAGGCGCGGGAATTGCAAAATCCCGTTGCAAACACAGCTCTGACGCCCTCCGAATCCGGCTATCTGGCCCTCAACAACAACGCCCTGGATGTGATCCGGGCCAATTTGAAAAACCAGCCACTCTCCTTTGACCTGTTCGACATTGTGAAGTCCCCCTCCGGCGGCTCTACGGTGTTCAGCGTTCCCGGTCTGGCCGGAGACGAGGCGGAGAAGGAGCTCACCGGGATCATCCTGGACTACACCACGCCCCGTGCCTATTGGGACACCCCTGACCCGGTGGAGGGCACGCCGCCGGTGTGCCTCAGTCAGAACAGCATCATCTCCCAGGACGGCAAATCCTGCGCCCACTGCCCGTACAACGATTTCGGCTCCAAGGACGGGGAAAGTAATGCCAAAGCCTGCAAGGAATCTGTGCTGATCTTCCTGCTCAGGCCCAACAGCATCATCCCGGTGCTCGTCCGTGTTCCCGTGACCAGCAAGGGCAGGTTTCTCAAATATTCCACAAGGCTTCTGAGCACCCTGACGCCCATCAGCTCCGTGGTCACAAGGATCACCCTGGAGAAGGCCACCAGCAAAGCCGGGAAGCCTTTTGCGCTTTTCAATTTCGAGACAGTGAACGTTCTCAACGCCGCCGATGCCGCCAATGCAAAGGAGTATGCCCGCCAGTTCATGGAGCTTGTAAACTCCGCCGACATGATCCCCGATCTTGCCGAGGCGAGCTGATGGATATTGCAATGGAACCTGATGAAGAAAACCTGGACTTCCTGAATTGGCTTGCCGAAAGTCGGCAGGATCACCTGTCCCAAACCGGCATCCTCTCTTCGGAGGAATACATGACGGAGGACCTGACTGCCCTTCTGGGCCACGAACCAACACCCGATGAAAAAGCAGACTTGGCGATTTTCCTGGACAAGGTGATGAAAGAGCGCCAGACCATCTACATCGAGGGCGTCCGCGACGGGATACGGATGGCGAAGATGATTTTCCGGGATCAGTAAACTCATCGTTGTG
>CANRNE010000028.1 GCA_947631925.1 uncultured Clostridia bacterium | reverse complement strand
GTGGTGAGCAACAGGCAGTACAGCGTCGGGCAATCCGTGGTGGTCACGGCTAAGTCTGATGGTTCCTTCCACGTCCGTTAATTTAACGGTTAAACAATCCCTCAATCTCCAAAGGAGAACAAGAATGACTACCGAGATCAAGGCGAGTTGGGCATCGAACAATGAAGTGAAGTATGTCCACCTTCGTAAATATTCATGGGACGTGGGTGGCCCTCTGCACGCTCACATCCACGGCCCCTCCCGTGCTTCCAAGGGCGGCGCAACTCTGGCCTACAAGATCACCGACAAGGGCGTGCTGATTGGCATTGCCAAGTGCAGTGACGACGATGCCTTCGTCAAGGCGACTGGCCGAGACATCGCCTCCTCGCGCCTTGGCCAGTTCGTATTCCCCTCCGGCTTCGATGTCCGCAACCTGGAGGGCCTGCTGTCCTCCTTCTTGGTTGCTGCAGTTTAACCATTAAAGCTGCACCCACAAGTAAACTAGGCTGGTATACCCTAGCAAACGTATACCAAACATGTTGTACCCCGATCCATACTGCAAGGAGAAACAAATGACCCAGAAGAATGCCGACATGATCGTACGTCCGTCCTCGAAGTACGCCATCCGCTTCGATGCTCTGCATCCAGGCTCTCTGTTCCAGATCGAACGGGAGCGCAGCCGTGGCCTGTACAAGAGTGCAGATAAGCGTATCTACCGCAAGGCCCGTAATGGTTTCTATGCTGAGGAAGAGATGACCGGCGCAGGCTGCTGCCTGATGCCACAGGACTTGGTGATGCCTGTCGTCATCGTAGGCAAGCGCTAAGTTTAACGGTTAAATGCAGGAGTTCTCATGACTACCAAACCCAAGGCCCCTAGCGTGGGCGATATCAAAGATGACAAGGTTGAGGAGGCTCCTGCCTCTGACGAGCAAAGCACGGCAAGCAAGGCAGACATGCGACTCTTGTTTGTGTACGGTACACTGAAGCGGGGCCATCGACTTTCGTCATGGTTGTCGGGCCAGTCCTTTGTTGGGCTGGCTGAGGTGAGTGACGCAACACTAATTGATCTCGGCCCCTACCCGGCGATGATTGCCCCGGTGCCGGATCACAAGGTGAGGGGCGAAGTGTACTTGGTAGACAACAGCAGGTATGCTGCACTCACTAACATGGAAGTGGCGGCGGGATATACTGAGGTCGTGGTGTCCGCTAAAATACTGTCAGGTACATCCGTGGAGGGTATAGAGGGTAATAGCATTGGAGCATATGCCTATGCCTACCCGGTGCTAGCCCTTAACGCCCAGTGGACTAACGTGGCAGACAAACCCACCGAGTATATCGGTGCAGTAACCTCCGCAGATTAACAAGGAGTAGATACATGTGTGTAGCAGTTCTGTGCCCGGCAGGTAAGACTCTCCCGGATAATGTTATCGCGGCGATGCACGCCTCCAATCGTGACTCGTGGGGCTTCGGATTCCTCCAGCCCTACTCCCCGCAGGTGACGGCACGTCCCTTCGGGTACAAGGGATTCATCCGGGTAGTTAAGGGGATCTCTGATACGTCTGATGCTATCAAGAAATATCGTGATGCCATCAAGTCAGATCCCACGTTGTTGGAGAGTCCCCACCTCGCACACTTCCGAATCACTACAGCTGGGCTCAGTAACCACAGCAACGCCCATCCATTCATTCTCGATCATGGTGCGATGATCCACAACGGTCACCTGCCCGGTGACACTACCTCCGATCACTCAGACACTGCCCAGTTTGCGCAGGCAATCCGTAATGTGGTGCGCCCCGGACTGAGCACCTCCACTGTAGAGTGGATGGGTAAAACTATCGGCAGCAACAAGCTGGTGTTCCTGTGGCGTGATGGTACGGCACAGATCATCAACGAAGACCTTGGTACCCGTCTTGACGACGGTACTTGGGTAAGCAACACTCATTGGCAGCATCGCCTGTAATACAACCACATTCATTACATGAGGAGTAAGTTATGTCCCTGGTAGACCTGTCCAGCCTGTCTGGTTATGAGTTGGAACGTGCCACCGTCGAGGATGCTAAGGAATACAAGCGCATCCGTGCGCGTACCAGCATGTTCAAGGGCACCCGCCCATGGAGCTTGGTTGATGTGACCGAAGACCTTGACCCCTCCCAGCCGTGGATCGGTATGGAGTGGGAGAATGGGTTCACTTCCCTAGAGAAGTATCAGCAGGTGATTGACTTTGTATGGGCTGCCTACCACGGCGTGACCGTGGATGCTGAAGGGCCGGGCCCGTGGTTCGGCGAGTTCACCTTCTCCCCGACCAACCTGTCGGACTTCAATGCAGAAACCGTTCCCTTCTTCGGTCTCCTGAACTACATGCACGACAATGGCATCCGCATGCCACTCAGCGGCTATGATCTAGAGGAAGATGGAGACGATTGGGAAGACCCTGACCCCGATCCGGTTCACGGGGCACGGCCTAGCCCGACTGCTTACTGGTGCAGTGGGTGTGATGAATGGCATGGTGATGGGTCCCCCGTCGAAGAGTACAGGGATAGCGAAGACCTCCGTGACGGCTGGGGCATCCACGTCAACATCTCCATGCCTGAGATGCGCGATGCCACTTACGTTGAGGTGGAAGTTGTGGGGTATTGTATGAACGCAGCTCTCCAGCGCCTCAACTACGAAGAGCGCCTCACGTTCTTCGGGCGAGATCCTTACGGCTGGTGCTACACTGTCGGCGGTGGTGGTAGGTACTGGTGGGAGTTCAAGCTGTTCCACACCACGGATGACAAGGGCGCCATCGCTGGTTATAAGACCGTGATCAATGGGCTTGTGCAGATGCTGGACATCTTCATCAAGGACCGGGAGGCCACCATCTCCAAAACGGATATGAAGCGTATGCTGTCCGGAACCTACACCTCAGACGAAGTTTAACCGTTAAACCTAGGAGACACACATGATTTTGATCCGTAAGAATCGCCCCAGTGATGGGGCCCTCGCTCTCCGAGATGCCCTGCGCGCAGCAGGGCGTCAGGCTCTGTTCTCTACCCGCAGTTCCTTCTCCGCACCTCGGCGGCTGATCGTTAACTGGGGAGATATGGATGATGCGGTGACGCATCCCACCAGCCTCGTGCTGAATTCCCGGGCCAGCCGACGGGTCGCGGCAAACAAGATCACTGCTTTCGTGGCACTGGAAGCGGCAGGCGTGCCGGTGCCTCGGCACTTCACGTCGTACAACAAGGCCGTCGAATGGCGCAACGCCCAGCCGGGCAACCGTCGCCAGATCATGCTGGCTCGTCACACCGCCACAGGTAGTGGTGGCGAAGGTATCCAAGTTGTCCGACAGGGTGAGCCCTTGCCGGCCGGTGCCCCGCTATATACCGAGTACGTGCGCAAGGTGGCCGAGTACCGGGTGCATGTGGTTAAGGGGGAGGCCATCGCCGTCCAGCAGAAGCGGGCTGTCCGCGGCCACGACCATACCACAGATCAGCTCCTGATCCGCAACCATGGTAACGGCTGGGTGTTCTCTGTAGAAAACGTGGACTCCCACGCGGAGGCTGTAAAGGAACTGGCCATCAAGGCTACTCGTGCTTTGGGTCTGGACTTCGCGGCAGTTGATTTGATCCGCCGCCAGTCAGGAGAACTTATGGTGCTCGAAGCAAACACTAAGCCGGGGCTGGAAAGCCCCACCGTACTAGCTGCCTACGTTGAGGCGCTGAGCCGACTGGAGTACAGCCTGTGATCATGATTGAAGAAGAGTTCACCTCCTACAAGTGCATGTTCCAAGTGGTCGATGGGGGCCCCGTGGTAGTGTTCGATGCCATGTGGCCTGTAGGCAAGTGGCGACAAGGATTCGAGAGCATCTTCTCTGGAGTTGATTGGGAGTCCTCTAGCAGCCCCATCCATTTCCTGGAGCTGGTGGGTCATACCAAAGACAACAAGGCGTACTGGCTGATCGGCAACTACAATGAACCGTCTCCCAAGGGGAGCCACACTGAGCGCATCAAGGACATTATCACCCTCGGCTCTCCGGGGGAGAACACCGTCCGTGATATCCTCAAACGGCACGTTCGCCTGAACGATAAGGTGAGTGCGATCGAGACCACCCTCACCACCACGCTCGGCGCAGCCCCCTCCAATCTCCCCAACTACGACGACTTCCCCGTAGTTATGAACATTTAACGGTTAAATAAAAGGAGTAAACTATGTCTCTTGTAACATCTCTCGGCATCAACTATTGCAACGATTGGGTGCGTAATTGCATGGTTGTGTATGAGGGCGATGCCTACTACATCGAGTCGTTTCATTCCAGGAATAATCCCATCGTCGTGCTCCGAAACATTGTCACCCGAGAGGTAGTGGAGGTGGGCCATGAGTGGTTGACTGGCTTCTCCGTACTGGCCTACCCTGAGCTCGGCTACCGCAAGTCTCAGGGCACGGCTCGTCACTATGGCCGCCGGCAGACTGCATACCGAGGGCTTCGTCAGCAGGTGCTGGTGGCGGAGAGGACTCCGGCCACAGTCCTTTATGAGCAGGCTAACAGTAGGTACGGAAGTGCGGCTGAGTCGATGGACTCCCCGAGCATGTGGCTGCGTCAGGTTATGATTCCGGAGTATGATGGACCGGAGGTACTTGATGAAGTTCTGAGCGGCAACCAGCTCTGCTATGTGCCCAACAATCACATCTGCATCGAGCCGCTCCCCAACTCCCCGAACCACGGGGTGTACTACAAAGAGAAGCTGGTCGGTACCATCGACCGTGATCGTACCTTGGATATCGCAGCACCTAACATCCGCAAGGCAGTGGAGGAAGTACTCTGATGAACATCGCATCCCTGTTCGGCCTGTACACCCGACCCAACCCCACTCCCCGTGACTACCTCCTGGGAATGGAGTTCGAGCTGGAAGACGTCAGCGACGAGGTTGACACCCCTGAATACTATGAGGTACATGGAGACGGCAGTCTCCGTAACGGCGCGGAGTACGTGTTCATAGAGCCATTGGCAGGAGAGCATGTAATCTCCGCCATTGAAGTCATGGAGGAATTCATGGATGAACATGACTTCGAGGTCAGTGAGCGTACCTCCACCCACATCCACATCAACATGTCTGATGCGGGAAGTACCGCTGCTCTGTGTAGCACCATGTTTGCACTGGTGTATATGATTGAGCCTGCTATCTTCCGTGCAGCGGATGAGAACCGTAAGTGGTGTGGGTACTGCCAGCCCCTGAGCGATATGCCGCAGCAGCGAGTGCTCGATCTTATGAGTGAGGACACCGGCAGTTTCCGCAACGGCGTGTACGGCGAATCTGCTTCGGACAGGTACTTCGGCTTGAACATGAGGTCGCTTTCCCGGCACGGCACCATTGAGTTCCGTTACTTCCCCGGCTGGGTTGATAAGGACACCACCATAAGCTGGGTCAATCTGGTGACTGAGATCCGTGCAGCTGCTGAGGCGATCGGTAGTGTGAGCAACATGCTCTCTCTGGGCGCCAGCGCTGTCAGCCTGCGAGGCATCCTGCAGGAAGTTATGAAGACCAGCTACAGCATGATCTCTGACCGTATGGAGGACTCCGAGATTGAGCGACGTGCTGCACATCTCTCTGCCATCCTCGCCAGCAGTGATGTACCTCTCGCTGTCACTACTACTCGTTTGGCTTCTATCACTGCGGGTAGCAGCATGGATAAATTCATAGCGGCTCAGTACGGAATCTCCCTGAGTTCCGATGGTCGTAAGGCTATGATCTTGGCTGAGATTGTGCGAGATGGGGGACTGTCTCCCGACCTTGTGTCTGACTTGGAGAGCGTCATCAGTACGACCTCAGAGTCCGACTTCTTTGACCTGTTCCGTTCCACCATCAACGACGCCCGCTCCCGGGACCTTTAATCTCTTTAAGGAGAGTTACTTTGTGCGGAATCATTGGCGTTATCAACGCATCTACTGTGGCCAGCTCGTCCGTAGTCAACTTCATTAAGCAGGGTCTGGTGGCATCGCAGCTGCGAGGTACCGATTCCACCGGCATCTTGCAGGTGGGGCCTCTCCCCTCTGACGTGTACGTGCACCGCATGGCTACCAACTCGACCGAGTTTGTGGAAGATCTCACCTCCCTGTCTGTGCTGGATGATGTAGACTCCTGCGCCATCAACGTGGCCCATGTACGAGCACGTACTCAGGGCGCTGTGTCCGTGAACAATGCCCATCCCTTCACCGTGGCCAAGGAAGGTGAGAACCGCCTGATCGGCGTACACAATGGCAGTCTGGTGAACTGGAAGACCAAGAAGGATGGCAACAAGTTTGACGTGGACAGCCACTGGGCCATGCATCATATCGCCCAGAACGGAATCAAGGCATTCGAGGATATCCAAGGCCCGTTCGCTATGGTGTGGTGGGAGGAGGACGATCGTCAGCGAGTGCGCATCGCACGCAACGACCAGCGTCCCCTCCACATCATGTTCAATAAGACTGGCAGCCGCATGATCTTTGCAAGTGAGGCGCGGATGCTGGCATGGATTGCTGAGCGCTCTGGCTTCGACCATGACGGTAAGGTGCGTACCATCCCTACTGGTAAGCTGTTCATCTTCGACACGTCTGGCCCTATCATTACGTGGGAGACAGAGGATCTGCCGCAGGCTAAGTACACGCCCTACAGCTACCAAGGTAGTTCCGGCATTCCCGGCGGTACTGTCCCTGTTCCGCAGGGCTATCGCGTGTTTGCTGAGCAACTCGCCCTAGTCATGGCAGGTAAGCCTACGACTGAGGATGCTACCCTACGCTACCAGCTCCGAGCGTCCAACTGGACTGGTAGCACCTGCGACCTAGACTTCTCGGAGGACGATTACCTGCCCCCTTTTCTGGGAGGTGGGGCCGAGGATACTGGGGACTATAGGTTTTCTGATATGGATATCGTGCCTGCTGAACTGATGCCGTCCGCTCGTCACACCAAGGTGACTGATGACGAGGTGGAGGAGGCTGCGCGGGTGGAGGTCTTGGGGGCATACATCATAGCCGAGGCAGAGACCTACTCGCCGAGCAACCGCATCCTGTATGGCTGCACCAGTATCGACGGGCGTGAATACGACGTGGTGTTCCGCAACATCGGCAAGTCCGCTGGGCGTCGGCTGGCCAGCGATGCATCTATCATGGATGGCGTTGTAGTGGGTGTGGAGCGTGACGGTACATTGATCATGTCCCAGACCACTAAGCGTATCCGGGACTTCCTGTACACATAAGGAGCTGCAGTATGAACCCACGCGATAGCATCCTGATGGAATACTCGGACGTACCAGACGGCACTACCCTGTCTTCCATGGACTGCCCAAGCTGCATGGGTGGTGTGAATAAGGAGAGGAGCTTGTCTGTCGGTAACGCAGACGGTCTGCTATGGTGGCGATGCCACCGCTCCTCTTGCGAGTTCAAGGGAGGCCATCGCTTGGGGTATGTCACTGGGCAGCGAGGACAGCCTAAGAAGAAGGGGAAGGTACGTACCTATACACGTACCGCCCTACCGGAGGACGTAGCCTTAATGCTGGCTGAACGCCTGTCAGTAGCTGCCGAAACTTTCGACGAACAGCGATGGTCTTACACTCCCGACTTCGGCGGGCATGGTAGGCGTGTCATCATTCCCATCCGTGATCCCCACGGGAGGATGCGAGGGCACGTCTATCGTTCCTACTGGGGAGACAGTCCCAAGGCTTTCACTGATTACATGGAGAACCGGGGCACGGGCATCGCTTGGTGCCGTGCCACAACTTACGGAAAGACTCTAGTCATAGTGGAGGACTTGCCCTCCGCACATAGACTGATGTGCGCTGGTGTGGATGCCGTGGCCCTACTTGGTACCAATGTAGACAACGCACGCATCAATGAAATGAGGCAGGCAGGTTACACGGATATGATCCTATCACTGGATCAGGACGCTACAGAGAAGGCAATCTCTATGGTGATTGGTCTCAACGCTGTTGGGATTTTAACGGTTAAACCGTTGGAGGAAGACGACATTAAGGACATGTCGCCTGATAAGTTCTCCGAGTACATCGGGGAGGTACGATCAATGAGCTGATGGAGGTAAATGGACAACAAACAAATTCGCAAGATTGCATTCAGCTACACCCCAGAGACTTGTCCTGCTGTTGACCAGCACATCGACGACGCCATCGACAACCTCATCACTTTGTTTGGTGACGATTATGCGGAGGCTATAACAGATGTTATGGATGACCTCAGGGAGATGATCAAGGCTGACGGCACTATCCCACTGAGGGAGGGCATGATAAGTGTTATCGTTGACTATGAGGAACGACTAGCAGCGGCGGAGAAGTGATGGAGACTAAGATCCTAGGAGCAGCCATGGCTGCACGTGGGACATATGATCTGGTAAATGAACACCTGTCTGATAAGGATTTCAGCAAGGAGTACCAGCTCATCAAGAGTATGATAAAGGGCTACTACGAACGTGATAGCTCTGCTGATAAGGTTGATACGGATATCATCCTCAGCCTCATCGAGAGTACAGTACCTAACAAGAAGCACCAAGAACGGCTGTCCGCCTACGTGTCGGAGGCGGTGGGAGAATCTAGCTCCGTAGCCAATGTGGATCACATGATCCTAGAGGGCAAGCTGTCTGCGTTGGGACAGAAGATTGCTCTAGCCCTGGTTAACAAAACCAATCCCGACGAACTGATAGCTGAGTACTCGAAGCTCAAAGAAGTTAAGAGTCTCGCAGAGCTTGGATCTAAGGGCACAGAGTTCCTCACGCATGAGAACTTTGTAGAAGTCATGACTGCTAGACAGGACGGCGGTGATCTGCTGCGCCTGTACCCATTGGCCATCAACAACTACCTCAAGGGTGGCGTTGGGCCGGGCCATCACGTCGTACTGTTTGCCAGACCTGAGATGGGCAAGTGCTTAGCCCTCGGCACTGAGGTATTGATGGCTAATGGTGAAGTTAAGAAGGTAGAAGATGTAGTCAATGGGGATATGGTGGCAGGGCCGACAGGTGCTAGACTTGTGAGCGGTACTACCACAGGTACTGCTATGATGTACCGTGTATCTTATCCGTGGGGTGAAAGTTATGAAGTAAATGATGAGCACATCTTGTCACTTAAACGTAGCAAGCAGGAAGGAGGTCACAAGTATGGAGACATTCTCAATGTTCCTGTAAAGGAGTATGTCGCATGGAGTGACAGTAAGAAGGCGAGATATAAGGGATGGAAGTGCGGGGTAGATTATCCTACTAGTGATGTTGTAATGCCTCCCTATCTACTCGGTCTCTGGCTCGGAGATGGAACTACGGCTAAGCCATCTATTACCACGGTAGACGAGGAAATTCTGACTGCTTTTGTTGATCGCTACGGACAGCCATCATATGTAGAGCAGGGAATCACCTACACTTTTGGCAGGACAGCCCTGCATACTGAGCTTAAAGATGTAGGCGTGCTAGGCGACAAGCATATCCCTACTCAGTATCTAATTTCTGATAGGGAACAAAGGCTGGAACTGCTGGCTGGGATCATTGATTCCGATGGCCACCTATGTGGCGGTAATAAAGGCTATGAGATTGTAACCAATAAGGAGATCCTCAAAGATGGTTACGTAAGACTAGCCCGTTCACTTGGGTTCCATGCAACTAGTAACCGTGTATTCAAGAGAGCTACTAATTCAAACCACGCAGGTGACTGGTACTGGCGTGTGTACATAGGAGCGGAAGCTATTGGAGAAGTGCCGGTAAGAGTTGCACGTAAGGTTGGGACTAGGCATGCCTCTCCGAAGCGTAAGGGCCTGCAATTTGGCATCAAGGTCGAAGCTATCGGTGAGGGTTCCTACGCCGGATTCTGTGTGGACGGCGATCATTTGTTTATGCTCGCTGATTACACCGTCACACATAACACTGCATTCAACGCAACAGTGGCTTGCGGCTTCGCTAACCAAGGTGCGTTCGGAATCTACTTCATCAACGAGGATAGAACTGAGGACGTGTACATTCGTCTTGTGTGCTGCTTGGTGGGACAGCCAGAAGAAGTTGTTGTCGCTGATTACGAAAGGTGGCAGCAGGTAGCACTGCAGCGCGGACTGGCTAACATCATGTTGGTGTCCCTTGCCCCCGGTACTCTAGGCGAGATTGAAAAGTTTGTGGAGCAGTACCAGCCACGCTGGGTGATTGTAGACCAGCTCCGCAATCTGTCCATGAAGGAAACCAACAAGGTGTTGCAGCTGGAGTATGCTGCATCTGGTATGCGTAACATCGCTAAGAAGCACAACCTCGTGGCTGTCTCCACTACCCAGGCAGGTGACTCTGCTGAAGGTAAGAGACTGCTGACAATGGGCGATATCGACTACAGCAATACAGGCATCCCGGCACAGGCTGACGTACTGATTGGTGTAGGAGCAACCCCGGAGGATGTAGCTCTTGGTATGAGGTACGCTTCTATCTGTAAGAACAAGCGAGGCGGTGGTCATGCGCAGGTTCCTCTCCGCATCCACTCGCCCATCTCACGTTACACGGACCACAACGGAAACTAATTGAGGATGTGTTTATGTTCATTGATAAGGTAGGACTGTGTGCGTCCTCCCCCAATCTACAGGGGGACAGGACTGGTAGCTTCGTACGGGTGTGGGTAGCGGGTACCGAAACAGTGTTTCTTTCCGACAAAAGGATCAGACATTGGGATGGTGAAGACTCGCCTGTGATCGAGGTATCGCTGCAACTTATGATGGATTACAGCAACTCCTCCGTCATGGAAGAGGATGTACGTTCCGGCCCCAACGAGGAGGATGCTGACTACGACGGTGGGGAGGACATCACAGATTTCGTCTACTATCTGCGGCGTTCAGATATCGTTGGCGTGGATGACAGTGGTAACTTCCTTACGGACTACTCCGGACTGAAGGCTAATGAGATTATGCGAAGGGCGTTGATGCGTCCGGACAGATCTTTCACCATCATCAGTTCCCACGGATTTGTATATGCATCCTCTGCTGCCAGGGTTCTAATCATCAAGACCACACCTACCGAACAGCCTGTCCGCGGAGACATCTCCGTAGGGCACAAGTTCTACACGCCGGTCTCTTTTGAAACTAAGGATATTAGCTTCGGAGAAACTATCAAGGTGGTGGAGGGGGATATCATCCTGACCTCTGGTACCGTAACACTGACTATCTCCATCCCATTCTCTCCACGGGCGGGCAGGGTTGTGGGAGGTTCTGCTCCTACTGGACTTGTTGACTTACAGAGGGCGGAAGCTGTTGGCCACCTTATGACCATCGCTGCGACTCACAAGAAGAACGAGGCCAGCTTCCTTGGAGCTGTGGCTAAGGGATCTAATACTATTACACCAGAGAGATTGGACGAAGTGCGTAGAGCTTCTGAGGAGTCCAGTGAGTCATCTAGTATACTCTCTGATTTCCTGTACCTGCCTTATGGGCGTGGAGACTATATGAGTATGAGCATGTCTACTACCATGCACGAGGTACTGGAGGCGGCGTTCGCTCGGGCCTGTGATAGGCCGAGTGGTTCCACGCGCAGACAAATCCTCCTCGATTTTCTCAGAAGAATCGATGAGGCTCTGCAACAGAGCGCGCCTGCTGCCGAGGGCACGCCTCCGGCCCCCCGCCCTAGGAATTCGACGTCCAGGTCGCCAGCAGATTTTTGGCGAGAACTGAACGTAGATAATGCTGCAGACCTTTTCCGTACCTATACTGTCTCAACCGTAGGAGTAAGTAATGACCTTTAATACCAAGCTGTTGAATGAGCGTGACCGTGCCCGCTACTATCGTCTGACCTCCATCGCCCCGAAGTCCCGCACTGATGCGGACAACGAGGAGCTGGCTGAGCTGATCAATAAGGCAGAGCGACAGATTGCCCGCAATAACGGGCGTGTTAACAAGAAGCTTCACCGGGAGGTTTAATGGTTAAAGTAGAGAAGTGGTATGCTACGTGGTGCAGTCCGTGCACTGCCATGGCCCCCGTACTGGACGCGATGCATGAGAGTGGGGAGATTGAGCTCACCTCGTACAACGTGGAAGAGAGCATGGGCGAGGCCCGTGCCAACGGTATCCGGGGCGTTCCCACCCTGATCGTGCGAGACGATGATGGCAACGAGCTTGCTCGCTTCCAGGATCATGTGTCCCTGCAACAATACCTGAATGAGGGGTGAGTTATGGTAGGATATATCGGAAAGGTCGTAGGGACATTCTTTGCCTCGATCTTAGTTGTATGGTGTGTTGTGGCATTTGTTCTCGGTATCTATAGCTTCAGTGATTACGGTGTAGATGGAAGGTGTGCAGCCCTTATAATTTCTGCAGTTGCATCACTTGTAACCGCGAGCATTGTCGAGTAAGGATAAATGGGCTGGACACAAACATGAGCTGGGTCAGCAACAAGCACACCACCCCTTGACAAGAATGGCGGGCCTCTGTATAATGGCTCTCTCAGAGGCTTCGCTACGCTACTCTTTGGGTTCAGATATAAACATCTAGCTTAAAGTTTAACAATTAAACATTAGGAGATACCCTTGGATATCAATAGCTTTCTACAAGCTCTATACATCTCAGCAATGATTGTATCATTAGCTGGTGTACTCACTGAAGCATTCCTATCTAACCGTACTACAGGTAATTACGACTGTGACCATCTCCACTGGGTACCAGTCCTTATGTGCCTCATCCCTGTAGTCAACATCATCCTCGCTGTCTGTGTATGGGCAGCCATCATCGTAAGAGACAACAATCCCCCTTCCCCTCCCTCTGCACACGTAGCCTGCGCTTGCTAACCTAGGAGAATCTTATATGAACCTCACCATTAAAGAAATGATTGAAGTTATGCAAGCCTATGAGGCTGGCAGTAAGATTGAATGTGCAAATAAACACGACACGCTATACAGGTGGGAATACGTCCCAGGGCCTATCTGGGACTGGAGCAACAACATCTATCGCATCAAGAAAGAACCCAAGCGCGTGTATGTAATTAGCTATGAATATGGAGGCTTCTCTTATACGATGTGTGACAACACTAGAGAAGCAGCGCGGACGTACGTAACCGCTGTACTTCCCGGAGCTACTATCAAGCATGAGTTCTGGGCTAAGGAGGAAGTGTGATGGTTAAGCGATATGACTGCCACTGGGAGTACGGCATGTGCATAGAGGACGACGGAGAATGGGTTAGCTATGACGACTACGAAGCCCTGCAAGCCGAGAACGAGCGGCTGCGCAAGCTACACCAAGACGCCTACCAACGCGGCCACCAGTCAGGCTCACGGGGCCTGCGTGAGGCGTACGACGCCATACAGGAGGTCAAGCGTCAGGACGCATGGGGCAACGCGCAGCTGACCGAGGCGCTGCTGGCGGCCGAGGAGCGTGCCGAGCGGGTGGAGTTCGAAAACGCAGCGCTGACGGCCGAGAACGAGCGGCTGAAGGCGGATGCAGAAAAGCTAGAGCGGTTCCGCTCCTTGGCGCGCTGGGTTTCCAACTGTGCCGGACACGGCATCAACTCGGGTATGAGAGCTAAGGGCGAAGAGCTTCTTGTTCTGATCAACGCAGCCAAGGCGGTGCAGCCTTGACCGGGCCGATTATCCCGGACGAGCTGTGGCCGGCCATGTATCAAGTACGCCCGCGAAGCTTCCCGGCTGGTGAAGGCTGGCGCGAAGTCAGCAAACGCGCGTTCGACGACTACGGTGATTTCCCCGGATACCCCGAGGTCGAGTGGGAGCGGCGCAAGCTGTACGCCGCACAACAGCCGGCCTCGGCCATCGACCTGGGGCAGTTCCGTGCTCTTGCCGGATCATGGGCGAAGGAGGCAGAGGGGCGCGAGTCGGAGAGGGGATACATCCGTGGCAGTGGGTTTGCGCTTGCAAGCTGCGCTGATGAGCTGCTGGCCCTAATCGACGGGACCTCTGCAGCAGGCGTGCCATGATTGATAAGGAGCGGAGCAGATGATCCTCCAGAAGTTTGAGAAGAATACAGAAGGTAGAGACTTCGTAGTCGGCGACCTTCACGGCTGCCTGCCTCTGCTCCATGATCTACTGGACAAGGCTGAGTTTAACCGTTCAACTGATCGCCTGTTCTCTGCAGGAGACCTTGTTGATCGCGGCCCAGACTCTATCGGGTGCCTTCGCCTATTACGCGAGCCGTGGTTTGCTGCTGTTATGGGCAACCATGACTACTTCGTAGCAAGCCATACGGATACAGACAAGCAGATTCATATACTGAATGGAGGGGCGTGGATGTTCTCGTCCCTAAACTGTGAGCAGCAAGAGGCAATCGATCTGTGTCAGACGTTGCCGTATGCTATTGAGATTGGGACAGACACCGGCCAGGTTGGTCTAGTACACGCAGAGGTTCCGGATGATGACTGGACTGTATGGGAACGCTTCGATCCGAGCAACGAGATGATGAGCCACTTCGCTATGTGGGGCCGCGCCATTATCAGAGGCAAGGTTCCGTGGTTCAATGGTGTTGAGAACATCACCCGTGTGTACGTAGGGCATAGCGTAGTTAAAGAAGTGACTGATATACACAACGTGCGGTACATCGACACAGGCGCCTGCTACGGCAGGAAGCTAACTATGGAATGTATCCAAGGTTCTGATCTTGGTAAGCGATGGGAGGTGAGAAATGAAGTGGTTACCAATTGAAACAGCACCGAAAGATGGTACAAGTATTCTTCTGAAAATTGACGACTGCGCTATTGAGGGTAACTGGCACTTTCCTATGTATGGGAAGCCCCACTGGTCTCCTATATCATTGAGTAGTCACGGCTGTGGATGTTGTGCGACAGATGACAGTGGGCCTACGCATTGGTGCCCTTTGCCTGAGGAGGAGGAGTAAGCTATGAGACATCCAGATTTCAAAGAACCTAAGTACAGAAAGCCAGACCCTGCTAAGGGGGAGACCAAGGGTATGGGGGAGTATAAGGGGGAGTACTACCTGATGGGTGGTATGGAACCTGTACGTGTACGTAACGAGAAGTATGAACACATCCCTCGCATGGGTGAGATGTGAACGAGATTTACGTTTATAACATTGGGGGTGAGAGGCTGGTCAGCCTCTCTGAGTATGAAGAGCTGGAGGCCCGTGTAGCCAGGCTCACTTCTATTATCAGCGGGATGCAATCTACGCTAGAATACGTGCGAGCACAAACACTTGAAGCTCTCGACGTTGACTGGGCTGAGTATGAGGATGAGCCTGCTGAGGCTATATCGAAGCAGTATTGGAGCGGTCTAGAGGATATCAAGGCAATACTGTCAAACGTGTAAGGAGTAAGACATAACAGTACCTAGTTTCGTTGGGCCAGAGGGCCTGAGTATTTATAGACGGGGAAACTTCGTCTCTCTTGACTTCGAGACCACGAACCTTGAGAGGGGGAGCCCCCTTAATGATGACAACCGCATCGTCCTTGCTTGCTGGACAGTGAACAGGGATGGTAAGGAAACCAAGCGTCGTCACATCTGGGGCGATGAGTTTGATATGCAAGAGTTGCTAGATGATATTGCAGAAGCTGAGTTCCTCGTAGCTCATAACGCAAAGTTCGAGGCCCAATGGTTATCAAGGTGTGGCCTAGATCTTCACGATCTCTTGCTATGGGACACCATGCTAGGAGAGTGGGTGATCCAAGGGAACGTGAAGGTGCCCTTTAACCTAGAGGCTACAGCACAACGGCACGGCATTGGTGGTAAGCTCCCGCTCGCTGCTCTGTGTCTGAAGATGGGTATCCCCACAGAAGATATCCCAGTCAGCTGGCTAGAGCCGTATTGTTTCCAAGACGTAGATCTTGCAACGCGGCTGTACTACCAGCAGCTGGCTAAGATGGAAGAGCTCGGGCTTCTCCACCTGATGTTGGTACGCTGCCTCACTTGTTCAGCACTAGCTGATATCGAGATGGCAGGCTGTGAGTTGGACGCTGATAAGGTTAATGAGGAGTATGACCATCTAACATCTGAGCTGGCATCGCTTGAGGCAAAGCTGTCCACTATGGCTGGTGGCATCAACCTCGGTAGTGGTAAGCAGCTAGGCACGTTCCTCTTTGATACGCTGAACTTCGCCATCCCTAAGGACTTCAAGGGGAAGCCGATGCTCACAGCGAAGGGGGCGTACAAGACTGACAAGACCACCATCAGCAAGCTCAAGGCTAAGACCAAGGAGCAGGCTGAGTTTCTGGAAGCCTACATCAAGTACAACCAATACTCCGCATTGCTCACGAAGAATGTGCAGTTCTTCAAGGGTGTAGTTGATGAGTATGGTGGTAAGTTCTACGGTGTGTTTAACCAAGCTGTCACTGGTACACATCGACTATCATCCTCGGGACGCAAGCTGCTGTTCACAGGTTCTAAGAAACCCTCGGCTACACAGCTGCAGAACATGCCTAGACAATACAAGGGAATGTTTACAGCCCACGATCCTGATTATTTGGTGGGCGAATCCGATGGTTCGCAATTGGAGTTCAGAGTAGCTGCGGATCTAGGACATGATGAGGTAGCATTGGCTGAGATTATCGAGGGGGCTGACATCCACTCGTTCACTGCCAAGGTTATGATTGATGCAGGCCACCCAGACTTCGTGGGATTAACCGTTAAAGAGGGGCGGCAGACGGCGAAGGCTCATACCTTCGCACCGTTA
>CANRNE010000027.1 GCA_947631925.1 uncultured Clostridia bacterium | reverse complement strand
TTGGTGGAGATAGCGTGACTCGAACACGTGACCTATGCGTTGCGAACGCATCGCTCTACCAACTGAGCTATACCCCCATCGAACAGGGACATTATACCCGTTCCGAAGAAAAAAAGCAAGCGTTTTTATATCCTTTCCCAAAGAATTTTTCTTGAGGAGTGGAGAAATGAGGCGCGGAGGGAAGGGCTTTGATGTCAGCGAACCCTCTCACCGCCTGCGGCGGAGCTCCCCCAAAAAATCACCCCACAAAAATCCTGCGACTTTTTACGGGGGCCCGATGGTGGAGCCGAGAGATTTCTCGATGGCGAAGTCCGCGAGCCGAAGGCGAAGTACTACGGCTACGCCTCCGCTCGAAATGACAGTTGGAGCGGCCGGCGGCTTGGCCCCGATGACAGGGAGAACTAAGCAAAAGAAATTGCGCGAAAAATTTTAGTAATCGTTCAACTTTTCCAGCAGAGCATCGAGGTCCTGACCGTGGACGGAGACAGCCTCGGCAATCGTCTCGCCGTGGGCAAGGGCGCAGCCAAAGCAATGCATGCCGGCTTCCATCAAAATCTCCGCCGCGTTCGGGTTGAGCTGGAGGCAATCGATAATCAACGTATCCGCAGTAATTTTATCCATAACATTACTCCTTCGTTTTTTCTCATTTTATCACAATCCGCCGCGGATTTCAACTCTTTCGCGGGATTTTTTCCGAAAAATTTACAGCCCGATGAGAAAGTACAAGAGCCCCACCGCGGCGCCTGCGGAGACGCCGAACACGAGGATGGGGCCTGCGACGACGAACATCTTCGCCGCCATGCCATAGACATACCCCTCCGTCTTGAACTCGATGGCGGGCGAGGCGACGGAATTTGCGAACCCCGTGATGGGCACGATGCTCCCCGCGCCTGCGTTTTTTCCGATTCTGTCGTACACGCCGAGTCCGGTGAGCAGGGTGCCGAGAAAGATGAGCATGGCGGAGACGGCGCCCGCGAGCATGTCCCCCGTGAGCCCCGCAAATTCAAGCATGTAGCGAAAAAACTGCCCAATGGTGCAGATAAAACCGCCGACGAGGAAGGCGCGGGCGCACGTCTTGAAGTGTTTTGTGGGCGGGTCGAAGGCGTCCACATAGTTGAGATAATTCCGATTGCAGTACTTGTTTTCGCCGTTCACGGGCGGACCTCCTCCGCGCTTTTTTGCGGAAAGCAGGTCTCCCGCTCCCCCATGGGACGCGCGAGCGGATTTTCCCTGATTTTTTTCATGTCTATACTTTGGGAAAATTTGCCCGATTTTATACGAAAGAGCCGCCCGCGCGAGGCGCGGACGGCGTTTTTCAGTGCACATAGCTTGCCAAAAGGTCGTAGAGGGTCGCGTAAAAGTCCCCGAGGTAGGTGCGGGCGAGGGTGTCGAGGCGGTAGGCCTCGAGGCGCGACGCGGCGTCCCCTGCCATGCTCATGTAGTACTCCCGCACGATGAGAAAGCGCTGGGAATAGCTGAGCCCGTAGTTGGGATTCTCGGGATAGCGATAGGGTCCGTATTCGTTCCCCTCGTTGCCGAGCGCCTCCGTGGCGAGGCGGTAGAGAAGGTCTTCGCGGATGCGCTCCACCTCCTCATCCCGCTCCGTGCGGAGCTGTTCGGTCTCCTCCGAGAGTGCGCTCGCACGCGCCGTGTTGCGCCCGAGGAAGTAATAAAAGAGCTCCTTTATCTCCTCTTCGCAGTGCGCGACGGCCTTGTTTTTCTCCGCCTGCGCGGCGCGCACCATGGCGAGCTGGACGGCGTTGAGGTCAGCATACTTGGGGTCGGTGAGGTCGATGATGTCAATCGTCATGTCTTGTCCTCCTGCATGCAGAGTGTGAGTGAGGTAAAGCGGGAGAGCGCGTTTGTGAGCAGTGACACGCGGACATGGGTGCCTCCGATGACGTGAGGAAGGGAAAATTTCCCGTCCGAAATGCCGACTTTTTCCACGCTCCCGCTCTCCGATTGGATGCGGAGGGAGAAGGTTCCCTCGCCGCAGAGGTCGCCGCCCGTGATGCGCATGGAGGCAGGGCGATTGGAGAGGTTGAGCGAGAAGGAAATTTCACTCCCGCGCCCCTCGTACTGCGGCATTCCCTGCGCCGTCAGCTTCATATTCCTGTCGCCGCGCCGCAAATAGACGCCCGCGGTGCATCCCCCCACCGACTCCGCGGAGATGCGCAAAAAGTGCGCGTCGCGCAGAGGCCTGTCGTAGACGAGGATTTCCGCGCTCCCGCCGTGGAGGACGGGCAAGAAATATTTGCCCTCGTGCGCCGCACAGGTGAGGCTTTCCGCGGGGGACAGTTCCCCGTCAAAGGACAGGGCGAGCGCAATCTCCGAATCCTCGATTACCCACAGTCCGCGCGGGGTGCAGAAGGCGACGGCGCCCCCCAAAGACATGACGCTGCCCGCGAGGATTTCCCCGCCCGAAAAACGCATGCGTTCGGCGGAGAAGTCGACGTCCTTCGCGTTGGGGGTCACCCGCCAGATTTCCGACCCGCGGAAGACGTAGAGCCGCTCGCCCATGGAGGCGATGCCGACGACGTCCCCCTCCCCCGCAAATTGGAGAAATCCCGCCCCCTCTCCCGTAAAATCGTCGGGGGACAGGGGCACGGAGTAGAAAATTTTGCTTCCGCTTGCCGCGAAGAGGCGCTCATGGTGCACGCAGAGGGCGGTTCCTCCGACCGACGCGACTTCCGTCGCCTCGTCATTTTGCAGGCGGTACAGCTTGTCCGCCGTGAGGGCGTAATACGCCGCCGCGTTGTCCTTTTTCTCATAATATATGAGGGCATTCACCCGCGCAGGCAGGGCGTAAGCGCTCTCGCCGACGAGGTCGTAGAGGTAGCAGGCGCCGCCCTCCGTCATCGCGGAAAAGGCCTTGGGCCCCGCGCCGAAAACGGCATAGTTTGCCGCGTTGCCGAATCCCGCGTCTATCGTCCCCTCGGCGGTCACGAACGAGCCGTTTTCATAGCGATAATGCAAGACCGTTGCGGAAAAATCGCCGCGGTGCAGGACCTCCGCCCCCACGGTGAGAAGGATTTTGCGCATGGCGGGCTTGTGCACGCTTCCGATGAGAATCATGCCCACCTCCGTGCGCGGACGGCGAGTTTGTGGCGGATGAGATTGGCCGCGCGGACGGCGTCGCGGAATTTTGCCTCGAACGCCGCGCTTTCCTCAAATCTCCCCACCGAGAGAAGGTACTGCGCCGCGGTCCCGTATGCCATCAGGCGCATCGAGACATTGTTCTCGCTCGACCCGAGAAGGGGCTTTTCGGAGGGCGCGAAGATGTACTTCACCTGCACGGACGTGGCGGGGCGTTTTAACGCGATTCCCCCCTCCGTGACCGAAAACGGGATACCCATGTCCGAGGTGGAGCGGACAGAAACAATCTTGACGGGCGGATTTTTGAAGGCGGAAAAGGGAAGAAATCCGTCTCCCGCCTCCAGTGTTTCCACGCGCGTCAAGGGAAAGATGTCGAGCGCGAGTTCGCTCTCCACGAGGTTAAAACAGCGGACGAGGAGAGCGACTTCTTCATCCTGCGCATTGCCCGCCTCTGCCTTTGCGGCAATATCTGCGCGCGAGACGAGGCGGGCTGCCGTTGCAACCGTTTCGCTGACAGAGACTGCCATATCGCCGTTATGCCTCCGTGATGCCCGAGATTTTCGCCTGTCCGCAGGGACGGTAGCAGAGGAGCTCCGCGTATTTCACGAGGGTCGCCGTGTAGACCGCCTTGTCGGCAATCTGCTTCAAAATCTTGCCGTCCTCCCCCTCAATCCACTGCCAGTCGCCGAGCTGGTGCAGGGCGAAGTCGTCGGTGTTGAGAAGGAACATCGTGCCGTCGGGGCAGAATCTGTCGGCGATGACGGGAATGCCGTTGAAGCTCAAGGCCTTGAATCCCCCATCGAGTTCGATGGTGTCAAGACTGCGCATCGCGGAGAGGGCGGAAGCGAGCGCACGGCGCACCCCCCAAGAGCAGACGATGAAGTTGACGTGGCTGCCTGCGCGGGCCTCCAGCTCGTCGATGACGGTCTGCAGTTTGAGTTCCGTCATTTCGCCGAATTCATTCTTGACGACGGGCTTCATCCACGGGTTGTCCGCTCTCACGACGCCGTACAGCGTCTCGCTCTCGGAAAAGATTGCGCCGAGACCGGTGAGCTCCAACCCCTTGGAGCGCTGGATGCAGACGGTGTAGCCCTCGGGCGTGGAGATGGCGCTGCCCGAGAGGGTAATCATGTTCTTTTCGCGGTCGACGGCATCCACCACTCTCCCCGTCGCGGCGCCGCTGCCGCCCGTGTTGTAGACGTCGACAATCATGCCCTCCGCGATATTTTTGGTGGTGTCCACCGTGTAATTTTTGCCCGAACCCGACTTGATGGTCGCAATCGTGCCCGAGCCGTCCCCGAAGAGCATTCTGCCGAGGTTGTAGGAGGAGCAATTCACGAGGTCCTCCATCTCGGAAGAGAGCAGGTCGACGAACGCCCCCTCCCCGTTTGCGGAGGCACGGAGCGCCTTGTCGGAGATTTCGATGACACCGAAGAGATTTTTGAGCGGGGCGACAAACTGCGCGTAGCGGCCCTCCGAAGCCGTGGGGAGCGCGCCCGTCTCACTGCCCGCCGCGATGCCGCCGTTGACGCCGAAGCGGACAATCTTTCTCACGTCCTTGCCCCAGACGTCCGAAGTCGTCTGTTTGATGCGGGCAAGGAAGGGATTTGCCGACTTGTCGAGCTGGTCGGTTATGGCGGGAAGGTAGTAGGATTTGAGTACATTGTCCGCAGATGCGGTTGTTATCATGTTGATTTCTCCTTATTTAGAAATTTTTCGAAATAAAAAATTTTCGTCGGATTTTTCAAAAAATCCAGCATTTTTCGGCATTTTTTGCCAAATTACTTCTTGCCCGTGAAGTACCCGAGCGCAAACGATGACGCCTCGCGGATGCTCTTCGGGCGAAGGGCGGGCGCGGGAATTTGCACCCCTCCCGCACCCATGAGGGGCACGCTCTTTCTCGACTGCAGGAATTCGTCGATGATGCGTGCGCGCATCCCCTCGTCAATGGACGCACAGTCGGGCTCCTCCTGCCCGTGCGGTGCATGCGGCGCTTCCTGTTGCCCTTCGAGCGCCTTCAGCTTCTGACTGCGGCGGGTGAATTCTGCCTCCAGCTCTCCGTACGCATGCACGAGGGCATCCACGGTCTTGAATTTCCCGGCAAGCAGCTCGGATTCTTCGTTTCTGTTTTCCTCTTCCACTTAATTTTCTCCTTTGCCGCGATGGCTTTCGAGGTGGCGCAAAATCCTCGCCTTTGTCGCGGCGTCCTCTTCCCCGCCCGAGAGCAGGGCCCGAAGGTGAACGGTGCGATGGAGCGCGTGGTCGTCGTACTCGTCCGCCTCCACCTCCTGTTGCGCCAGAAGGACGTTTTCCCGCTCCGCCTTCGCGATGTGCAGGCGGGAGATGTCCCTTGCGTTTTCGAACGAACCGTAGCCGAGCGCATCGAGAACACGGCTTTTCACGTCGTCCGAAATGTTTCCCTCACTGTCCTTGAGAAGCCCGAGGTTGAAGAGGGTCAAAATCTCCTCCTTCACCTGTTCGGGCGTGCGGTCGTAGCCCGTCGCGAACTGCACGTCGTCCGCGGAGAGGTCGCTCGCGTCAAAGTAGTGAAGTTCCGTCTGTCCGCCCGCACCCGTCATCTTGAGGAGCCTGCGCGTCGCGGCGAATTGTTTATAAAGGTGCAGAATCTGTTTGCCCGCTTCCTTTACCGCGCGTTCCACGCTCTCCACCGCACCGTGCATGCGGTTGGTGTCCTGATCGATGAGCAGCTGCAGCCCGATGGCGCTCGTCACGTGGGTGGGGTTGGTGGAGTTGCGCGAGACCTCACTCACCCCCGACACGAGAAGAAACTCCGTCGTGATGCGCGCCTCTTCCTCGGAGAATTCGGAAGGAAGACTTCCGCAGTCGAGGAAGGAGGGTTTTTCCGAGCCTTGGCGATAGACGAGCACTTTGCCGGGGTAGAGCCCGTTTTCGGCGAGTTCTCCGTCGTCCACGGAGCCGTCCTCCACGGCAATGACGCCACTCGTCAATCTGTTCAAAAACTCGTGTTTGCGGTTGCGGACCGCGTTGTACGCCCGCTGGAGGGGAATCATCCTGTCCACGACGGACGTACCGAAGAAGGCGCCGGGCAGTTCGATGCTGGTCTGCCGCACGAAGGGAAAGACGCGTTCCCCGCGGTCGCCGTTTTTGTAGGGCAGCGGGCCCTCATAGAGAAGGTTGTCCGCCGCAACGATTTCCAGCCGCCCTTCGGGACATGCCGCCGAGGGACGGGTATACCGTTCGATGAGAATCTCCCTGCCGTGGAGGACGGGGCGGCTGTCGCCGTCCTTGGGGTGCTTCCAGCCGCCCGCGGCACAGTAGGGTGCGAGCGGGAAGTCCGCGATGTCCCTCCCCGCAAGTTCCACGCCGAATTTCTCGTAAATTTCCCCGACGGGGACAGCCTTGGCGTGGATGAGACTGACGACTTCGGACAAATTCTCCGCGGCGAGGCTGTCGGGGTACACCTCGAAGGGAGAGAGGGCGATGACGTTGACGTCCCCCTCGTGGAGGGAGTGCCCGTTTTCGTCGCTCCCGATGACGTTGCCCTCGTCGAAGTTCCACACGACTTTATAAAACGCCGTGCCACACACCTCCGACCAGAGCGTGGCGGAGGAAATGACCTTGTCGAGGTCCACGCGGCTCTTGACCGCGCGCAGGATGCCCGTGGCGAGCCGTGCCGTCTTGATGTCCGCCTCCTCATCCGAAAAGGCGCGCACCTCGAGGGTGGGACGGACGAGGGCGAGGCGGGCGATGCGGGTGTCCATCGTGGGCGCGATATGGTTGAAGCACCGCCGCGACTGCCAGAAGAAGTCCGCGCTCTCCTCCTCAATCTCTCCCGCGGGCGAGAGGTCGCAGAACTGGTTCCCGCTCAAAAAGTTCATGTTGAGCTGCCAGCCCCGCTCCAACTGTGCGCGGGCGGCGCGGCGCGCCTCGAAATCGCTCATAATCTCCTGCGCGAGCGCCTTTTTTCTCTCCTCCTCCCGCTTTTGCTGCAATTCTTTCTCTGTCATACTTTCTCCTCTTCTTTGAACTTGGCAAGCAGGCGACGGCGCTCCTGTTCGAGCTCCTCGTCCGTCATCGCCGCATAATCTCCGCCGCCGAGCATCATCTTGACGGCTTTGAGGTCGGGCGGGACGTCCTTTCTCGTCTCCTTGCGCTTGATGAGTTTGAGTTCGCCGTCCTTTGCGTCGTACTCCTCGGTGACCTCCTCGAGGGAGAAGCCGAGGGCGACTTTGAGGAGGGCTTCGTTTAATTTATCTTCTGCCACTTTGAGACCGCCTTTTGAGGGTATAGATTTTTTTGATTTTGTCCCTTTCAATCTCCGTCGGCAGGGAGCGGGACGGCGCGGGACGGGTCATGAGAAAGTAGCGCAAGTCATCCATCGCGTGGTCGTCCTTCTTGACGGGATGTTCGCCCCCGCTCGCCCAGAAATACCCCTTGAATTCGCGTATCATGTTCACGCAATTTCTGAAGATGTAGAGGTCGGGGAGCCCGTTCTTTCTGCTGAGATAGGTCTTGACTTGTGCGATTCCTGCGAACATCTCCTTGTTGACGCGGGGATTGGCGAGGATTCCGCGCTCGAAGAAGAGCTCTGTGACCGATTTGGAGGAGGCGAGGGTGCGGGCGTCGGCGGCAGAGTCGATGATGGCGCAGTACCGGCCCTTGGAATCCCTCTTCCAGCCCAGCCGCTCGGAGATGGCGCGGATGGCGTCTGCGTGTTCGTCCACCCCGAGACCCGCGGCGTAGTGCTCGGCGACGACATAGACATTCCCGTCGTAGTCCACCGCATACCAGTGGGCGGAGAGCGGGTTCTTGAGTCCGGGGTCGACGGAGATGAGCGACTGCCATGCCTCGGGGACGTCGAAGGGGTCGATGACATGGACGCTCTCGTCGAATTCGGGGTAGACGAGCCCTTCGCGCGTGCAGAATTTCCCGTACTGGCGCGCCTGCCGCGTCGTCTCGTCGAGGGAATTTTCGAGCAGAGCCACCTCCTTCTTGGGAAGAAAGGGGTTGTCCGCCCACTCCATGAACTCATACCAGATTTCGGGGTCGTTCTTGGGGTTTAAGTAAATCTGCCTGTAGACGAAGGTGAGCCCCTTGAGGGGGGTCATGGTGCCGAAGATGTCCCCCATCTTGTCGGCGACGCGCATGCGGCATTCCTCGTAAATCTCCTCGGGCGGCTCCTCGTCGAACCAGACGAAGTCGAGCGAACTGCCCTGAAAGCGCTCCCTGCCCATTTCACAGCTCTTGAATCCGATGACGGAGATGCCGCCGAAGACGTTTTTGACGTGAATCTGGTCGATAATGCCCGACGCGGGGCTGTCCTTTCTGCCGCTCGTCATCACGATGTCTTCTATCCAGTCGGGGCGCAGATAGTACAAGATTTTGCGCTGGGCGACGTCGCGCTGGACCTGCGCCGTGAGGGAGACGACCCAGCCGAAGACGTTGGGCTTATTCTTGCGGTAGGGATGAATGCCGCGGGCGAGATAGACGGCCTCCGCCGCCCCGCACTCCGTCTTCCCCGAGCGGTTCCCGCCGAATACCCAGCGGTTGCGCTTCTTCGAGCGGTGGAAAGCGATCTGCTTTCTGTGCTTTTTGGGGCCCGCGTTGTAGCGGGCGAGCGTGTCGAGTTCCCGCCGCTTCTTCTGCTCCGCCTCGATTGCCTTGATTTTCAGCAGTAATTCGTTCATTCCCGACAAAAACCCTCTTTGTTTGCCCTTCGTTTTGTTTTAAGATAGCGCGTATGAAAGTCCTTCTCGCACTGCTGATGCTCTTCTTCTCTCCCCTGCCCGCCCGCGTGACGGCTCACGCTTTAGACCGCCGCTATGCCGCGGCCGCGGACGGCAACGTCTGGTTCTATGAGGCGGAGAGCGAGGAGAGCAAGCTCTTCCTCATTCCCGAAACTTACTATGTCTGCGTCCTCTACGCGGGGGAGACGTACTCCGCCGTGGAATATCTCATCAACGAGGCGCCCTACAAGAAAATTGTCGGATATTGTCGCACGGACGCGCTCACCTTCGTGGACTTCGTCCCCGAACGCCCCTACCTTCTCAAACAGCTCACCGTCGCCTATACCCTGCCCGCGGGGAGCGGCTTGGGGGATGAATTTTCCACCGTCGAGCGCACCTTCGTCTACTACGGCACCCGCTACGAGAAGGGACAGCTCTACCTCTATGTCCTCTCGGAGGGCAAGTTCGGCTATATCCCCGCCGAGGAGGAGCCGCCCTTCGAGCGCAACAACGACGTTCTCGCCCCCGTGGGACCCTCGGACGAGGTCGTCCCCTCCTCCGAGGCGGGGACGCTCTCCGCCGCCGAAATCGTCATCATCTGCCTCGTCTGCGCCGCCGCCGTCGTCTGTGCCGTCTTTGTCATCCGCGGAGGGCGCAAGGAGCCGCCCGCAGGGTGAAAGAGCAGCCGCCGCTTGATGCGCCGCGCGCGCACCGCCCCCTCCCGTCCCGAAGAGATGGCGGAGAGCACCCGAAGAAAGGGCGCGTACGTGCCGAATTCCCGTTTGAATCTCCCGTCGTCCCAGCCGCGGGCGAGGAGCATGGCGGAGATGCGGGTAAGCAGGAGATTCTGCCTGCGAAAGTAGTTCCGCTCCGAGCAGGAGAGCGCGACTTCCTCCGCCGAAGAGAAATACTTGTAGCGCAGAATGGACGCATCCTCCCCCTTGACGCGGGAGAGAATTTCCGAGAGCGTGTCGCGGAGCTCCAAGAGCGCCGCGGCATGCGCATATTCGCGCACGACAGCCTGTGCGTCGAGAACGGCGTCCTCCCCGCGGAAGGAGAGAAGCGCCTTGTTGGAAGCCGCCACCCCGCTCGCGTCCGCAAGGGCGGTGAGCTCGGGATAAGCATAGAGATAGAGTTTTACGATGTTTTCATTCATGGCCGATTTGTAATCCGAACGTTTGTTTGCATTTTTATTGTACCACGCAAATATGACAAACGTGCGCCTGTATGCCGAAATTTTTGAAATTTTTTTTGCGGCAACGATTGCCTTTGCGCGCGCGCTATGTTATAATAGACACGTATATGACGAATTTGCGGAAAAATTTCATTGCGGCAGCCGCTGTTTTCTGCGGTCTTGCGCTCCTTGTCCCGCTCGCTCTCCCTGCGGCCTCGCATGCCGCAGGGTCCGGGGAGACGCTCGTGCTTCCCGCCTCGCGGGAGCAGTATTTAGAGCTCGAGGCGCCCTCTTGGGCGGCCTTTTCGGACGAACATCTCGCCATCGTGGACGGGAGCACGCTCTATCTCTTCGACCGCGGAACGCAAAGTTACAAAGAGGTTGCGCTCGAGCGGGACGTCACGCAAATCGGGTTCTCGGGGGACAGGCTCTTTCTCTCCGACCGCGACGCGGGGACGCTCGGCTTCTATGAATACGACTACGGGAGCGGGTCGCTCAACAAGATTCCCGACGTGAACTGCTCGACGTTCTGCATCGACGGGGACATTCTCTACACGGCGACGGTCGGCGGCGACCGCACCGCCATCGGGAAGTTCTCCATCTCGGCGCTGGGGGCGCATAACTATGCGGAAAACCTCGGCACGGTGCCGCGGCATGTCACCCCGAGCATGACGGTGAGCGGCGGCACGCTGTACTGCGCCTTCAACGAGGCGGTCTACTTCGTGGACGGCGGACAGATTGACAACGAAAATCCCTTCTGGCTCTCCCAAAATCCCTCGAGCGCGGAGGATGTGCGCGCCGTGTGTGCCTTGGGCGGGGAATTTTACTACACCTCGCACGGGGAGCGGGGCGGCCTGTACCGCAGGGGGCAAGATGTCCCCATTCTCGAGGACAACACGCTCGGCTATCTCTTCTCCTACGGCGAAAAGCTGTACGTTGTCGCGGGGCGCGCGGTGCGGGAAATTGCGTTGAATGAGGAAGGTGCGACCTTCACGGACTATGAAATCTCCTCGGCTTCCGCATCAAAAAACCGCCTCAGCGGGGCGGTGGATACGGCAATGGCGGACGGAACCGTCGTCTGGGCGGATTCGGGCAACCGCCGCGTCACGGTGAGAAGGGAAGACGGAACGTATGACAATCTCCCCGTCGCGGGGACGCCCACCCTCGTCTCCACGGACGGCTCCCTCATCGCCGCCGCCGCGGGGAACAGAATTTTCTACGGGACGAATTCCCTCGAGACCTATTTGGAGACGGCGGAGCCCGTGCGCGGCATCGCGTGCGTGTACGGCTATCTCTACTATGTGACGGAGACGGCTTACGGCTGTCTCGCGCCCGACAGCGAGGCGCCCGCGGAGGTCTTCCACAGCGGGCACGGCTCCCCTGCCGCCCTCACGGCGGATGCGTACGGGGACCTCTTCGTGGCGATGTCGGACAGGCGTGTCTTCCGCTTCTCGGAGCAGGAATTTACCCTCGAATCGGGGGAAGGGACGGTGGTCTGCACCCTGCCCGAGGGCTACTCCTCCCTGCGCGCGGACAGCGAGGGCGACCTTTTGTATCTCGTCGGGGACGACCTCTTCCTCCATGGAACTTCTGCGCCGATTTTGACGCTCGGACACGACTATGTGCATACCAAGGAGGCGGGCTCCCCTCTCGCCTTTGCGTTGGGATTTGAGACGGACAGCGCCTATTTCCTCTTCGGGAACTACGCCGTGCGCGCGGACGGGCTCCCCGTCTCCACGCTGAAGACCATTCCCGCGGAGGACTCTTTCCGAGAAATCAGCCGCCCGCACACGGCAGACGGCGTGAGAAAGGTCACCGTCTCCAAGAGCGAAATCGGAATCATGGCCGACCTCTCCGTGCTCGAAGACGGGAGCGAATACTTTGAATACGCGGGCAGGGACCGCATCCGTCAGACGGCGGAGGGCATCGTGCTCGCGGAGACGGAGACGCACCGCGTGGTGGCGCTCTACGAGAACAACCGCAGCTGTGTCTATCTCTTCCGTCTCGACGGCGCCAAGCCGCTCTCTCCCCTTCCCCATGAAGAGAAGACGGGGACGATGTTTGTCACCAACGAGGTGTATCTCTACCACTTCCCCGCACTGCTCTATGACGGCGCGGCGGACGTTCCCACCCATGCGCCGGAGCCGCTCGCCCGCGGCACGCGCGTGGAGCTCGTCGAACAGGTGGAAGCGCCCGAGCGCGGGTATGCGTATGTGCGCACGGGAGGCGCCGAGGGCTATCTTCCCCTCTCCTATCTCTCGGAGACGGACCCCGACGGCGGCGTGGACCGTGATTTCCTCTGGGGAAAACTCAAGAAGGACATCGAATTTTCCAATGAGGAAGGGAGCGTTACCCTTGCGGCCGGGACGGAAGTCCGGCTCACCGAGGATGCGGACGGCTACTTTGCCCGCTACACGGACGAGACGGGACGGGTGTATACCGCCCACGTCGCGCGCGGAGACATCGACCGCGGCGAGAACGACGCCCTGCGCATCGCCCTCATCGTCATCCTCTCCGTGCTCGCCCTCCTCATCATCGGCGTGTATATCTACCTCCTGCCGAGAAAACCGAAGGAGTGAGCGCGCGGAGAAATCTCAAGGTCTTCTCCCATTTATCCCTTCAACTGTGTAAAATTCTTCACCCGTGAAACGGGAAAAGTCAGGACGGCCTCTGTGCGGGGGCCGTTTTTTCGCGTCGTGAGGACATACCCCCCGTCCACTTCGAAAAATTCCTCTGCGACCTTTTTGAATGCCTTGAGCGCCGCGGCGTGCGTCGCCTCGTTCATCTCCGCCTTGTCCTCCCGAAGGAGCCGTGCAAGGCGGTTTTCCGCTATTTGCGTCTTTTCCATCTTCTCTCCTCTCCCCCGCCGAGAATTTCCTCCGCAAGGCGGCGAAAGGCGCGGGAACGCTCTGAAACGTTGTCGAGGAAGAGGGCGTCTTCCTCAAAAATTGCCGCGCGCACGGGCAGGCGGAGGGCGGCTGAAATCTCCTCGGGCGAGAGCATCTCCCCGCGGCGCAGACGGTCGCGGCGGACGAGGTTGACGACGAGGGAAACTTCCCCTATGCGATAGCTCGAAAGCAGCCCCGCGACGCGGTCGGCGTCCCGCACGGCGGAGATGTGCGGCGTGGTGACAAGCAGCGCCTCTTCGGCACAGGAGACGGCGCGGTGGAACCCCTCTTCGATGCCCGCGGGCGAGTCGATGAGAAGAAAGTCAAAGCGCGGGGCAATCGTCTCGAGGACGAGGCGCACGGCCTGCGGGGAGACGTACCGCTCCCCGGCGCGGTTGCTGGCAAGGGTGTACAGGGTGGGAAACCGGGGATGGCGGACGAGCGCCTGCCGCGCACGGCACCGCCCTTCCACGGCGTCGAGGACGTCATAGGTGGCGAGATTCTCCACGCCGAGGACGACGTCCACGTTGTTGAGCCCGAAGTCGAGGTCGATGACGGCGACGGAATACCCCTTCCGCGCGAGCTGGACGCCGAGGTTGCAGCAGACCGTCGTCTTCCCGACGCCGCCCTTGCCGCTCGTCACCACGATTTTTCTTGCCATATCCCCCTCCTCGGCGCGTTTTCCTATAGAATAGCACGCGGGGGCGGGCGCATGCGCGAACCTTTTGCCGAAGGATGGCGAAAATGCAAAAAACGGAGCCGAGCGGCTCCGTTTTTTACGATTGTAACAGGCGTCTGAGGTAGGCTTCGTATTCCTCGTCCGTAAGTTTTTTGACCTTTTTCTTCATGTCTTCTTCCCCTTTCCGTTTTCCGTAAGTATGTCCCAAGCGGGGAATTCTTATGCGAAAAAGGGATTATTCGGTGCGAAGGGCGATGACGGGGTCCTTCTTGGCCGCCGCCTGCGCGGGAATGAGCCCCGAGATGAGGGTGAGGACGACGCTCACGCACACCATGATGAGCGCGGTGAGCGGGGCGAGCGACGCAAGGCCCGCAATCCCCGAGAGCATCTCGATGATGGCGGAGATGACGGCGGAGAGAATGTAGGAGACGAGCACGCCGAAGAGCCCCGAGGCGAGACCGATGATGAAGGTCTCCGCATTGAAGAGGTTGCGGATGTCCTGCTTGCGCGCGCCGAGACTGCGAAGGACGCCGATTTCCTTGATGCGCTCCACCACAGAGACGTAAGTGATGATGCCGATCATGACCGAGGAGACGACGAGGGAGATGGCGGTGAATGCGACGAGGACATAGGTGATGAGGTCGAAGACGGTTTGAATCATGCCCATGAGGAGCCCCACACGGTCGGTGTATTTTATCTGCTCGCTGTCCGCATGCGTCTCGTTCCAAGCGTCGAGATAGGACATGACGTTGTCCTTCGTGTCGAAATTGGTCGGATAGATGGAGATGGCGCTCGGACTGTCGTCCGCCCCGAGGGCGCTGATGGTCTCCGCGGGCGAGAGCGCCACGTGCATGGTGACGCCGGGATAGCCGACGGAAGTGAGGTCGAGCGGGAGATAGTTCTCCGAGAAGTGCTCCGCGGGACAGTAATAGAGCCGCGTGTAGTCGTTTTCGTCCTCTTCGTTATAGTAGATATTGAAGGGCATGCGGCTTTCGAGCGTTTCTCGATTCTCCTCGATGTAATCCGCCATTGCCACAATGATGTCCCGCGAGACGGTGCTCTCCGCAGCGTACTTTGCAATCTCCGAATCTTTGCTGTGGGCGACATACTTGTCGACGGTCGCCTCGGGAAGGTTGAGTCCTTCTTCGAGACAGCCGTAGGAGAGTCCCTCCTTGAGGCGGAGAATGCCCGAAATCTTGAAGTCAATGCCCTTTGTCCCCTCTTCGTCGAAGTCGAGCGCATCGCGAAGGGGATGATAGGTGTAGCGATATCTGCCGAGCATGTTCATCATATCCGAGTAGCCGGGGGTATCCGTAAACAGCTCTTCGGGATAATAGAGCACATATTGCTGGGCAAGCACGCTGTCGTAGGAGAGGCGGGTGGCTTCCTCGTCGGATTCTTCGTCGGAAAGAGAAATCTCGGTGCGCATGGAGGCAATCTGTGCCGCCGCCGTCTCTTCATCGTTCGCAAGTCCGATGTTGAAGAGGGTGAGGAACTGCTCTTCCGTCAAAAATCCGAGCTGGACGAGGGTGAGGTCGATGACGTCGTTGTTGGGCCCGACGACGAGCACCGCCTCGTGTTCATTCGTGGGGAAGTTCCCATAGATGACATCGTACTGCGAGCGCACATACTTCCCGTAGTCCTCGGAGGTGAAGTCCGAAGTCCCCGGCATCTTGTTGAAGACATCGGTGAACAGATTGACGAAGCCGAGCAAGCTCTGATAGGGCGAGCCGCCATCCGAGTGGATGAGCTCCTGAATGAGGTAGTCCTTGATTTCCTCGACGGAGGAAATGCGCTCCGTGACGTCTTTGTTCGCCGTCTTCCCCCCCACCGTCATCTTGGTGAAGAGGGCGTTCGTCATCTCGAAGCCGTAGTTATACTGCACGGCGGAGAACCAGTCGGGATGGTTCTTGACCCCATCTTCGAGATATTCGATGTATTCGGGCGTGATGGTGTTGACGATGGCGACGCCCTGTGCAAGGTTGGTCAAAAAGGAGTTGATATACAGCTTGTTGCCCGCTTCGAGTTCGCTGAGGTCTGGCATCTCGGAAGGGCTCGTAATCCCCTCCATCGCGGCGGAGTAGTCGAGGGTGGTCTCCGAGACGGAGATGGGATAGGCGGAGAGCATATCCTCCTCGGTGTGCCGCATGTAGTTGCCGAAGCCGTTGGAGAGGGCGAGGACGAGACAGACGCTGATGATGCCGATGCTTCCCGCAATCGAAGTCGCCGTCGTGCGGCCCTTGCGGGTGAGCAGACTGCGGAAGGAGAGGGAGACGGCGGCAAACAGTCCCATGCGGGCGCGGTGCTTCTTCTCCTTCTTCCCCTTCTGCCCCTTCTGCGGTGCGGAGTCTGCGGATTCTTGTGCGGATTCCGCTTCTTCAAGATGGTTTGCCCCCTCGTCCACGCCCTCGCGCTCGGTGAAGCGGGCGGCGGCGTGCTCTTCGTCGGTGGCGGTGTACGGGTCGCTGTCGCTCTCCACGATGCCGTCATGCAGGCGGACGATGCGGGTTGCATAGCTCTCCGCGAGTTCGGGGTTATGGGTGACCATGATGACGAGCCGCTCCGCCGCAATCTCCTTGATGAGGTCCATAATCTGGACGCTCGTCTTGCTGTCGAGGGCGCCCGTGGGCTCGTCGGCGAGCAGGATATCGGGGTCGTTGACGATGGCGCGGGCGATGGCGACGCGCTGCATCTGTCCGCCCGAGAGCTGGTTGGGCCGCTTGGAGAGTTCTTCCCCGAGCCCGACGCGCTCGAGCGCCCGCCTTGCCTTCTCCTTCCGCTCCGCCTTGGAGAGTCCCGCGATGGTGAGCGCGAGCTCGACGTTGGCGAGCACGGTCTGGTGCGGGATGAGGTTGTAGGTCTGGAAGACAAACCCGATGCGGTGGTTGCGGTAGACGTCCCAGTCGCGGTCGGAGAAGTCCTTGGTGGACTTGCCCTGAATGATGAGGTCGCCCGACGTGTAGTGGTCGAGGCCGCCGATGATGTTGAGCAGGGTGGTCTTCCCGCAGCCGCTCTGCCCGAGAATGCAGACAAATTCGCTCTTGCGGAATTCGAGGCTCACCCCTTTCAAGGCATGCACGGCGCCCGAGGCGACTTTATAATCCTTTTTGATTTCGGAAAGTTTTAACATGTTTCACTCCTTATGCGGTCATTTGCGGGCCGCGCGCACCCGCTCCAGCGTGGTGTGGAATTCTTCATAGATGGCAAAAAGACGGTCCATCTTCTTCTCCCCCACCTCTTTGACGACTTCCGCCACGAGCGCGTTCGCCTGTCTGCACTGCTCGTTGTAGATGGCGATGCAGCGGTCGGAGAGACGGATGTAGGCGATCTTTCTGTCATCGGGCGCGGGGGTGCGCTTGACGACGTCCTGGGACTCGAGCTTGGTGACAATCTGCGAGACGGCAGAGCGCGTGATGCCGAGGCGGCGCGCCAGCTCGGAGGAGATGATGTCGTTCCCCTTCTTGCTCTCAAGGACGACTTCGCGCACGAGACGGAACTCCGTCTTGGACAGTTTTGCGGCCTCCGAAAAGATGTTGAGACTGTCGAGGTCCTTCATGATTCCAAAGAGTTTCAAGAGATATTCGTTGGGTTCCATAGCGCCCTCCTTTGTTTTGTGCTAAACAAAATTATATCCCGAAAAATCCGCACTGTCAACGAAATTTCGGGATGTTCGGAGAATTTAACATAATTTTCACAGAACTGACGCAAACGCACGTTTTCGACCGCCATTTCTGTTCGAGTGAAACATGTTCCCCCCTGCCTGTGAAAGAAACGGCCTTGGGGGGCAAGAATGCGGATATGCTTCGACTCGCCGCGAAGCGGCGGCTCAGCATGACGAATTCAGAATGACCCCCTTCCTGTCACTTCGTGACATCCTCTTTGGGCGGCAGGGACCGCCGCAAAGGCCGTCGCGCCTGCCAGCGCTCCTGTCGCGCCGCCGCTCACAGCACACTGTGCTGTTGAGCGAGAACTGCGGCGCTCCACCCCTTTTTTTCGAAAAAGGTGGAGGTTCTCTTGGCGCCCCCTTGAGGGGGAGCTGTCACGCAGTGACTGAGGGGGTGT
>CANRNE010000026.1 GCA_947631925.1 uncultured Clostridia bacterium | reverse complement strand
GGATACGGCAGGTTCCTGCGCTCGACGAGCCTCGACGAGCTGCCGGAGCTGGTGAACATCGTTAAGGGCGATATGGCAATCGTGGGACCGAGGCCTCAGTTAGTCAGGGATATGGTGTTTATGACGCCTGAACAGAGGAAAAGGCACACGGTGAGGCAGGGATTGACCGGACTCGCGCAGGTCAGCGGGCGCAACAATATGAGCTGGGAAAAGAAATTTGAGTACGATTTAGAGTACATAAATAGAATCACGTTTATCGGTGATTTTAAGATAGTTTTGAAAACCGTGGGCAAGGTCTTTAAGCGCGATGGGATAACCGAAGAGGGAATGGCAACCGCTGAGGATCTTGGGGATTACTTGCTCAAAAACAATATTGTAAACCATCAGCATTATGAAGAATGTCAAAATAAAGCCTTATTGTTGCTTAACGGCGGCAGCAAGCAAACTACAGTAAAAGTATAGAGGACAAAAAATGGATTATAGCGTACTTATGACAGTATATAAGTCTGAAAATCCTGAGTATTTCAGGCTTAGTCTTGAGAGCATGTTGAATCAGACAAAGCCGTCAAATGATATTGTTGTGGTTAAGGACGGGTCGGTAACTGAATCGATTCAAAACGTAATTGATGATTGTGATAAAGCATATCTGGATCGTATTCATCAGCTCCAGTTAAAAGAGAATGTCGGTCTTGGGTTAGCACTAAACGCCGGTCTGGAAATTTGCCAAAATGAACTTGTAGCACGTATGGATTCTGATGATATTTCGCTTCCGGAGCGTTGCGAGAAACAAATTGCTTTGTTTGAATCGGATCCGGAGCTTGATATTGTTGGAACGCAGATTTTGGAATTTATTGATGATCCGTCGAATGTCGTAGGAAAACGGTCAGTTCCTACTAAGCATGAGGATATCTTAAAGTTTGATAAGCGCAGGGATCCTTTTAATCACCCAACCGTTATGTATAGAAAAAGTAAGGTTATGAAATACGGCCCGTATGGTAATTACAGAAAAAATCAGGATACAGATTTGTGGATTAAGATGCTGTCCAATGGCTGTAAATGCGCAAACACTGAAGAAGAACTTCTGATGTTTCGCTTTGATGAGGGAACATATCGCAAAAGAAAAACATGGCTTAATACGAAATCGTTGATCAGTATACGGTGGAACGCATACAGAATTCACTACTGTTCATTTATGGACTTCCTTGTAGTGGCGATTGCGCAGCTTGGAATGTTTATTTTGCCTGAGAGCTTTCAGAAATTTATATACGGCAAACTGAGGAGATAGAAAAATGGGACTTGAGCAGAAGATCAATTACCAGCTAAATAAATTTCCTGCTGTGAAAAAAGTAATAAAAAGAGTATATCAGCGAACCGCATATATTCTTTCCCCAAAAATAAAAAGTGAAGGCAACATTACTCGCCTCTCTCCGAACGACGGAAAGGAATATTTCTTCGGCTACTATGATAAATCCCCGTGGGACGCGACGGGCAGATATATGCTTTGTATGCGTGCAGAAAACACTTGGTCTGATGTGTCACCAAAAGAGCCGGCAGATATTTTGCTGATAGATTTGCAAAAGTCTGAATCTGATCCGCGAAGGGTTCGCAAGCTTGCCACCACCCATTCGTGGAACGTTCAGCAGGGGTGTATGCTCCAGTGGCTCGGACCTGATTTTGACAGAAAAATTATTTATAACGATTTCAGAAACGGCAGTTTTTGCTCAGCTATTCTTGATATTTACGACGGCAGCGAGCGGGTTATAAATATGCCCGTTTACTCGGTTTCGGCAGACGGCAAAATCGCATTGACACTTGATTTTACAAGACTTTATTCGTTAAGACCCGGCTACGGATATTATAATCTTCCCGAAAAAACAAAAGGCGTCGCCCTGCCGGACGAGCATTGTATCTGGAAGATCGATATTGAATCTGGCAGATGCGAGCCGCTTTTAAAATATACCGATTTTGCTGCATTTCAGCCGCGAAAGGAAATGCAGGAGACGGGAGCAGTGCATAAAGTAAATCATATCATGCTAAGCCCGAACGGCAAGAGGTTTATGGTTTTGTATCGCTGGTTCAACGGTCAGAGAAAATATACTCGGCTGATAACCTGCAATACTGACGGTTCGGACATGTATCTTTTGAGCGATGACGATATGGTGTCGCACTGCTTCTGGAAGAACGATAACGAAATTATCGCTTTTGAAAACAAGCGCTACGGCGGACCGGGGTATTATCTGATGAGGGACAAGACGCAGGAATATACGCACTTGTGGCCAAAGCTGACAAACGACGGTCACCCGAGTTACTCTCCGAACGGCGAGCTTGTTGTGACGGATACATATCCCAATAGAGCGAGGATTGCGGAGATAAAAATTCTGAGCGACAAGGACATAAACGCCGAAAATATGAAAATTCCGGCGCGCGTCTTGGCGCCGTTCAAGTATGATAACGATACCCGATGCGACTTGCACCCGAGATGGAGCAGAGACGGAAAACAGGTCTGCTTCGATTCGGTATTTGAGGGGCAGAGAGAATTATATATTATTGATACAGGTTTGGTGGAAATATGAATAAAATAAAAGTTGTTTATTTGATAACATCGTGTAAAAAAACTGGTCCTATACAGCAGACATTAAATATAATTAAGAATTTGGATAGAATTAAATTTGAACCGACGTTGATTACAATTTATCCGGAATTAACTGATGGAACAAGTCAGCTTGAAAAGTTCACGTCTATATGCAAGCATTTGTATATTCCAATGAGTAAATTGGATATTATTATTGGAAATTATAAAAATCTAACAGAAGCTCTTGATGAAATTCACCCTGACGTTATTCATTCATTAGGTGTATTTCCTGATTATGCAATAAGCTGTATAAAAAAATATCCTCAAATTATTACTTTAAGAAATTACATTTGGGATGATTATCCTGCAAAATTTGGAAAAGTAAAAGGAACTGTATTAGCAAAATTGCATATTTATGCGATGAAAAATTCTAATATGGCTGTGACATGCTCTGAAAGTCTGTCGAATATTTATAGAAAGAAATTGTCTATGGACTATAAATATGTTTGTAACGGGGTAGACATTGATAAATATACAAAGGCATCAGAAAATGAGAAAAATAAATTGCGAGAAAAGTTGTTACTGCCTTTAAATGCTTTTATTTTTGTATATTCAGGGCAAATGATCGAAAGAAAAAATCAGGAATTCTTGATAGAAGTTTTTTCTGGAATATTTAAAAATGAAGATGCAGTTTTATTGCTATTAGGTGATGGAGCAGAATACGAAAAACTTATAACAAAATATCAAAGCGTTTCAAATATAATATTCAAGGGCAATGTCATAAATGTAAATGAATATTTAAAAGCAAGCGATGTTTATGTTTCAACCAGTAAATCAGAAGGTATGCCAAATGGTGTTTTGGAAGCAATGGCTACAGGATTGCCTGTAATTCTTTCTGATATTGAACAGCATAAGGAGATATTTGATAGAGATAATCGGATCGGATATTTGTATGCTCATGACAATAAAGAAGATTTATCTCAAAAAATGAAAAGAATAATCGCTGACAATATTTCGGAACTTTCAAAATTATCGTATGAATCTGCACATCAGAATTTTGATGCAAAGTTGAATTGTCGGCAGTATGAAAAATTATACGAGCAATTAACACACAGCAATAATTTAGAAAATAATAAAAATAATAGGAAATTTAAATGAAAAGTAACATTTTAACAAAGCAAAGCATTATGGATTTTGCGTTAGCCATAATAGCATATGTAGCTGTTGCAAGAGCCTGGCTCGCGTTTCCATACCTTGAATACTCACCATTGTTTTATTATTTCAACCAGGCTATGAACTATTTGTGCATACTTGTCGGCTCGCTTTTAGTCCTGAAATGCGGAGTAAAATTTACTAAAGAAAGACTTAGACTGACTATTTTACTGGTTGTTTATCCTTTCTTTTGCTTCTTTTATACAGTCAATGGTGAGAATATGGTGCCGGCACTGTTTTCATTGCTTTCTTGTTTGATTTTTGTTTTTTTGCCGAAAAATTATCAGATTAAAGTGTTTGATATATTTTATAAAATGGTTTTATATACCAGTGCGATTTCCTGCGTACTATATGTTTTATATTCGGTTGGAATAAATATCGGATTTAAAATTGTTCCATACTATTCTATTCTTCACTCACAGCAGGCAACCGCGGATTATGTCAAATTTTTTATTTTTGCGATATATAAAAGCTCTTTTGAACTAAGACTTTGTGGGATCTTTAATGAGCCGGGTGGTTTGGGTACTATATGTGCATTGCTGCTGATTGTAAGATATGAATACATGAAAAAATATGAAAAAATAATAATGCTTATAACAATATTGTTCACTTTTTCTTTAGCCGGATTCATTCTTATTTTTGTATTTTATGCATTCAGAATGGTTCGGAAAAATCCTAAAAACATTATTTTTATATTTGTATTTGTGGTCGTATTTCTGATATTGCCTTATATAGATTTTGGAAATGAACGTTTAAATATGTTTTTCGACAGGATTTCAATTACTAAAACTGGTCTTGCGGGCATGAACAGGACAAAGAAATGGTTTGATGAGTCATATGACACCTTCATGCATACAAACGATAAATGGTTTGGAAGAAAAGAAGGCTATACATTTCCAAATGATCATGGTGGAAATTTATCCTATAAAACTTTTATAGTCGAATATGGAATAATTGGATTCGGACTTTGGCTGTTTTTGTGGATAAATAATGCTCTGAAACTATCTAAAAAAAATAAAGATGCATTGTTGTTGATTATATTTTTTGTCATATCATTATACCAAAGGCCAAGAATACTAACCGGGCTTTATGGCTTTGTTCTGTTATTTGGAGGAATTAAGTGGTTGAATGCTAAGGCAGAGTTAAGTAAAAATAAGACATAATTATTCTTATCAGAAGGAGAAAATATGGGAGATATTAAAAAGATAATTAAAAATCCATTGTTATTGTTTGGAAGCCTTGGTCATCGTGGTTTTTTTAACTGGATGAGCGATGAACAATATTTAAAGATACTATATAAGACGCGCATGGGTAAGCCACTAAATCTCGATAATCCTCAGACTTTCAATGAAAAACTTCAATGGCTCAAGCTTTATGATCATAATCCGGAGTACACAACTATGGTGGATAAGTACGCCGCCAAAAAGTGGGTGGCTGATCGAATCGGTGGGGAATATATAATTCCCACGCTCGGCGTGTGGGAACACTTTGACGACATCGATTTTGATAAGCTGCCTGATCAGTTTGTGCTAAAGTGCAATCATGACAGCGGCGGACTTGTTATTTGCAGAAATAAGTCGAAATTAGATATAAATTCGGCACGAAAAAAGATAAATAAATGCTTAAAACACAACTACTATTGGGGAAATCGGGAGTGGCCATATAAAAATGTTCAGCCTTGCATCATTGCTGAAAAGTATATGGAAGATACAGCTTCCAAAAATCTCTCCGAAAGTGAGCGGTGTTTGACGGATTACAAGTTCTTCTGCTTTAATGGCATTCCAAAGATAGTGTATATTTCAAAAGACCATGCAAGCGAGCCGAGGACTGATTTTTTTGATATGGAGTATGCACATTTGCCGTTGCGAATGAGAGATCCCAATTCTGAAACACCGCCGGCAAAACCGAATAATTTTGGTGAGATGAAGGAATTGGCAGAAGTATTGTCAAAAGGCATACCATTTTTAAGAGTGGATTTTTATTCTGTAGACGGAAAAATATATGCAGGCGAATTGACATTTTATCATTGCAGTGGATTCGCTCCGATTTTTCCAAAAGAGTGGGAAGTTAAATTAGGTGAATGGATTGAGCTTCCAAATTCAGCGTGGGGGGGTACACGGTAATTGACGGCATTACTGTATTTATCAATTATGCGTATTTACTTTCAAAGACAGATTTAAGAGATTACGAATTCATATGTATTAATTATTGCTTGGAATACTGTCAAGCGATTTTCCATCGCAGCAATAATGAAACTATAGTTTTTTACAGTGCAATCGGCAAATTCTTTTTTGTATGCTGACGGTTTATCCTACGTCAGGATTTGGTGAGCTTGAACCGGAAACGTGGGATAAAAATCGAAGATATGATTGAATTACCGGCATGGAAATAAATTACATATTAATTTTTATAAGGAAGATGGAGCTGCGATGAATGATAAGATTAAGGTTGCTCAATATATTGGAGCAATCCAAGATGGTGGGGCAGAAACGCTCGTAAAAGATTACGCGCTGCTGTTAGACAAGAATAAATTTGATGTAGTAATAATAACAAGGTGGAGAGGCAAAAACTCTGCAAATTACAGGATTCTCGAAGAAGCGGGAATCCCTATGATTACGATTTATCCAAGTAACAACCTGATTTTTAAACTTTTCAATCGATTTTTTGGAAACCATTTTATTCCGCACAAACTGTATACAATTATTCGCAAAGAAAACATTGAAGTTTTGCACGGACACCTTGAGCTGTTACATAACATACTGCCTATTTCCTCCAAAATTCGAGATATAAAATTGTTATACACCTGTCACAGTTTGCCGTCGCTCCTTTTTTCGGGCAAAGATAAAAAAGAAGGCGTTGCGGCAAAGAAATTGCTTAAAACCAACAATTTGTTGATGATTGCCTTGCATGATGGAATGCGCAAAGAAATCAATGAAATGTTTGACATCGATAACACTGTCGTCATCAGAAACGGTATTGATTTTAAACGTTTTCAAAATATCAAAGAAAGTCAATTTGAAATAAGAAAAAATCTTGGTATTCCGGTAAATGCGTATGTAATAGGGCATGTAGGAAGGTTTTCATCCACTAAGAATCACGATTTTTTGGTAGATATTTTTGCTGAAGTTTACAGAAAAAACTCAAATGCATTTTTACTGCTAATAGGTGCCGGAGAGCTTATGGAACCTGTAAAAGATAAAATTGAAAAATTACAATTATCTGAACGGGTTCTTATATTATCCCACAGGAGCGATATTCCCCAGCTGATGAAGGCAATGGACGTATTTGTGTTTCCCTCATTATTTGAAGGACTGGGTATTGTACTTATTGAAGCACAAGTCGCAGGCTTGCGATGTATTGTGTCCGATACCGTCCCGAAAGAAGCATTTCAGACGAAATTGGCTGTGCCTGTCAGCTTGAATGAATCACCCGAAAAATGGGCTGAGATAATTCTTGACGATTCTGTAAAAGGAGGATCAGACGGGAATATTGATGATTATGATATGAATAAAGAGATTAAACAATTAGAGAAGCTGTACTTGTCATAGATTTATTAGCTATGTGGGAAATATATCTCATGTTAAATATAAAGGCGGGATAATTATGAAAACAGTTTGCGCATTAGTAGTAACTTATAATCGTAAAGAGTATCTTTTGAAGCTTATTGCTGAAGGTCTGATGAAGCAGACATACCCGATTGAAAAAATAATAATATTTGATAATAACAGCACAGACGGAACGGAGCAAGAACTAAAATCGGCAGGAATCATTGATTGCTATATAGATGTAAATTCAAACGATTTTAAAGATACGCGCCAAAAGATATTATATTACAGAAACAGTGAAAACGAAGGCGGATCAGGAGGATTTCATAAAGGTATCAGAATGGCGTCTGAAACAGGATGCGATTTAATTTGGACCATGGATGATGACGTATTGCCCGATTTGAGCTGCTTAGAAAAACTGGTAGCTAACATGAGTGAACACACGCGGATTTGTGTGCCGTGCCGAACGGATGATAGGTATACTGACAACGCTATTGTAAATGTAAACATGTCAAATCCTTTTTTGTATAACATAAAGTTGCGAAAGAAAAGGGTGCCCAGCAATAATATTGACGGGAACAGCATCCGTGTAAAAGATATGCCGTTTGAAGGACCGTTGATTGATAAATCCTTAGTCGACGAAATAGGTTTGCCTAAGAAAGAACTGTTTATTCTATTTGATGACAGTGAATATGCATATAGAGCATCTGAAGTCACTGATATTCTTTATATAAAAAATGCTGTTTTGCATAAACAAATTATACCTTCCGAGAATAATCTGAGACAGATGGGTTGGAAGCAATATTATTCATATAGAAACCAATACTGGTTTGACCGTACCTATGGGAAAAATATATTTGTGAAGTATCTGAGACCAATCTTAAACCACATTGATCTTTGCTTACGTGCGATTGTCAAAAGGAAGTGGAGCAACTTCACTGTTTTGAATAAGGCATACCATGACGGCACACGAGGGATAATGGGAAAAACTGTTGATCCAGGAGCGGTTAAATGGTGAACATAAATAACGGGGAGGAACTGATGTGACGCGATATGCTATCATTACATATCATTCAGCATATAATTTTGGCTCTGTTCTGCAAGCGTACGCAACCCAGCAAGCTGTCATGAATATCGTTGGAAATGCAGAAATAATAAATTATCGGATGAATGAGCAAAAAAGATATTATGAAAAGCTGTATCGGAGAAATTATGGCAAAAAAGCATTTTTAAATGACTTGATCATGCTCCCGGTGCATAATAAAAGAAAGAAAAGAGCAGAAGCTTTTGAAAAGTTTATAACGGAAAAATTGATTTTGAGCAAGGAAGTTTCAGAACCGGAGGAAGTAGCGGAGTTATGGGGAAGATATGACACAATTATAAGCGGAAGCGATCAGATCTGGTGCAAGAAATCTAATGAACTGCAGAATAATCAATGGAAATATATTGACCCGTATATACTGAAAGGTTTTTGGGGGTACAAGATATCTTACGCTTCGTCGATTGGAGCCTCAACAGAAGAGGATTTAAGGCATATAATAAATGATATAAATCAGTTTCAGACTATATCTATGCGCGAAAGCGTATCTGCCGAGAAAATGTCTGCCATGCTGAGCCGCGATGTGGAAACAGTGTTAGATCCTACTTTCCTTCTTACAAAAGACGATTGGGTATCTCATCTGAAGCTGCAAAAAAATGACAGCGAAAGATATATTCTTATTTACTCTCTTAGAGGGCCGAAGCAACTGCTGCAACTTCTTCCGATTATATCAAAACTGTCGAAGAAGCGCGACTGCAAAGCGAAGATCGTATCGCCTTTTGCCTATCTGCCGTACCCGGACAAGCATATAGAGTATCATCTGGAATACGGCCCGATAGAATTTTTGAACTCCCTATATAATGCTGAAGCGGTTGTAACGGATTCTTATCATGGCACCATCCTATCTGTAAACTTCGGAAAAGAGTTTTATTCAATCTGTAAATCAGGTGGTTCTGAATTCAGAAAAACGGACATTCTTGATCGACTTGGGTTGCATGAGCGAATCGTCTATGATGTTTCGACAATACCGGAGCTTTGCCTTTCACCAATCGACTATGTAGCCGTATATGCCGAATTAGCCAACCTGCGACAGCGTAGCTTGAACTACCTGAAAAAGGCTTTGAGAAGAGGAGAGAAATAAATATGGCTACATACTATACAGACGAAAGAAATGCACAAATATTGATTGCTCTCATGAAGGAGCACGGGATAAGAAAAGTGATTGCAAGTCCCGGAACTACCAATATTTGTTTGGTGGCAAGTTTGCAGCAAGATCCTTTTTTTGAAATATTTTCATCTGTTGATGAACGCTCGGCTGCATACATGGCGTGTGGAATGGCAGCAGAAAGCGGCGAGCCGGTTGCCCTAAGCTGTACAGGGGCAACTGCTTCCAGAAACTATATGCCTGGTCTGACAGAAGCTTATTATAGAAAGCTTCCAATCGTTGCAATCACTTCTTCTCGTCCAAATAACAGAATTGGGCATAATTTTGATCAAGTTACCGATAGACGCTTTCCTTTGCCGGATATTGCTCTGCTGAGTGTGCAGCTTCCAATAGTGAAGGATAAAGAAGATGAATGGGAATGCGAAATATCGGCTAACAAAGCTCTACTTGAACTGCGCCGCAGAGGTGGAGGACCGGTTCATATTAATTTACATACGCTGTATTCGCATGATTATTCTGTTCGTGAACTGCCACCTGCCAGAGCGATACATCGTTATACGTCAGAGGATGTTTTCCCTGAACTCCCCAAAGGGAAGATTGCTGTTTTTGTTGGAGCTCATCTACAATGGAGCGAAAGACTCACAAAGGAAGTCGAATACTTTTGCAAATGCTTTAATGGAGCTGTAATATATGATCAAACCAGTAATTACGCAGGAAAATACGGTGTGACTATGTGTCTTATCGGAAAGCAGATTCAATATCATGCGTCCTGCACTGCACCTGATCTCATGATTCATATAGGAGATATTTCCGGTGCTGCAGTATCATTACGACCTAAAGAGGCATGGAGAGTTAATCCGGACGGAGAAATTAGAGATACTTTCAAAGCATTAACAAAAGTCTTTGAAATGAGCGAAGTGAATTTTTTTGAAAAATGCACGGAAAAAGCGGAAGACAGAAAAGAAAAACAAAACTATTATAAAGAGTGGTGCGATGAAGATGCTCAACTTCGCACTCTCATTACTGATCTGCCTTTTTCAGCTGCTTGGATAGCGCAGCAAACTGCGCCTAAACTGCCGGAATTCTCTGTACTGCACTTAGGCATTTTTAATTCATTGCGGACTTGGAACTACTTTCAAATTCCTGATTCTGTGAGAGTTTATTCAAATGTAGGCGGGTTTGGTATTGATGGCAGCACATCTTCATTACTCGGCGCGTCTTTGGCGTCTCCAAATAAACTCTTTTTTGGAATTGTAGGCGATCTGGCTTTCTTTTACGATCTCAATGCATTGGGCAACCGTCATGTTGGGAAAAACTTCAGACTTATGGTTGTCAATAATGGGACAGGATTTGAAATGAAGTATTATAGATCATCCGCGCCGATTCAGTCACAGTTCGGAGATTTTGCGGATGACTATTTTGCTGCACGAGGGCATTTTGGCAAACAATCTCGGGATTTGGTGCGACATTATGCTGAAGATTTGGGATTCCAATATATAACTGCTTCCAATAAAGACGAATATTTATCTGTTATGGATACATTTGTTCAACCAGAGTTGACCGAAAAGCCCATTATATTTGAGGTCTTTACAGATGAAGACGGAGAAAATTCTGCACAAAAAATATTGGATAATCTTCGCATTCCCTTAAGCGGAAAGGCAAAAAATTTAGCCAAAAATATAATTGGGACAGAAAATGTCCAAAAAATCAAAAAAATATTAAAAAGATAAAACAGTACACCGAGAAAAAGGTCATGATATGCATAATATAAATCGCTATCGAAGCTTCCCTGTTCAGGTCAAAGCTTCATTTTGGTTCTTGATCTGTGCCTTTATGCAACGGGGAATTTCATTCATAACCACCCCCATTTTTACCCGTCTGCTGAACACAACAGAATACGGTCAATTTAACATCTTTAATTCCTGGCTCGGCATTTTAACAGTCATTGTGTCGCTGAACTTATGCGCCGGAGTGTACGCAAGAGGTGTAGTCAAATTCGGCGACGACCGAAAGGCTTTCACTTCCTCGATGCAGGGATTGTCCTTGACTTTGACTCTTGTTTGGACGGTAATATATTTTACGACTCACACCTTTTGGAACGGCGTTTTTTCTCTGACAACATTCCAAATGCTCTGTATGTTTGTGATGATCTTATCCGCAAACATTTTCGGCTTTTGGTCGATGAGCCAAAGGGTGGATTTTAAATACCGCAGTTTGGTTATTGTTACACTGGCGATGTCAATAGCAAAACCCGTACTTGGAATTATTTTAGTCAAATCGGCGGCGGACAAAGTGACCGCGAGAATATTTGGGCTTGCAATAATTGAAGCACTTGTATGTATTGTGCTTTTCACATTGCAGGCTGTTCGCGGAAAAAAGTTTTTCTCGGCGTTTTATTGGAAACACGCCTTGAGATTTAATATACCGCTTGTACCGCATTATCTTTCTACTACTGTCTTAAACAGCGCTGACAGAATAATGATCGGAAAGATGGTGAACGAATCTTCGGCGGGAATATACGGTCTTGCGTACTCTATATCACAAATTATGACGTTGTTTAACACTGCGCTCCTTCAAACAATAGAACCGTGGCTTTATAAGAGAATAAACGACAAGAAAATCAAAGATGTATCAAAAGTGGCATATCCGGCGTTTATCGGTATTGCCGCTGTTAATCTGTTGCTTATAGCTCTTGCACCCGAAGCGGTAAAAATTTTTGCACCGCCGGAATATTACGATGCCATTTGGGTTATACCGCCCGTTGCAATGAGTGTGTACTTTATGTTTTCGTATACTTTTTTCGCGGTCTTTGAATTTTACTACGAAAAGACGAAACTTGTGGCTGTTGCAACAAGTGCGGGCGCTGTTTTGAATATTATTCTGAACTATATTTTTATAAAAATATTCGGCTACTATGCCGCAGGTTATACGACCCTCGTTTGTTATATGGTTTATGCAGCGTTTCATATGTATTTTATGCGTAAAATCTGCCGTGAGCAGTTAAACAATGAGCAGCCATACAGCTTGAGAATATATGGCGGAATAACGGCGGCGTTTCTCCTGCTTGGTTTTGTTTTTATGGCAAGCTACAACTATATCATAATAAGATATTCCCTATTCGTAATTATGCTCATAGTAATGGCTGTATTTCATAAGAAAATTATAAGTGTGATAAAGAATATTCTGAATCTTAAAAAGAACTGACGAAAGGAATAATAAAGGAAACCGACATGAAAATACTTATCTTAGGCGGAACCGGCGCGATGGGCTTCGATCTGGTAAAAATTTTGGGCGAACGCGGCGAAGAAGTCACAGTTACAAGTCGTTCGGAAAGAAAAACCGAATTTGATAACGTTCGGTATGTCAAAGGTAATGCGCATAACACTACGTTTCTGCTATCGCTTTTGAATGAAAATTTCGATGCAATTGTAGACTTCATGGTCTACAATACCGAAGAATTCAAATCGAGGCGCGATATACTCCAAAACGCAACGAATCAGTATATTTTCTTAAGCTCAAGCCGTGTCTATGCCGATTCTAAAACACCAATTACTGAGGATTCTCCGCGGCTTTTGGATGTGACGACCGACAGCGAATATTTAAAAACCGATGAGTACGCTCTCACAAAGGCACGTCAAGAAAACCTGCTCCGCGAATCCGGCAAAACTAACTGGACGATAATTCGCCCGTATATAACCTACAGCAATCAGCGTTTGCAGCTTGGCGTATATGAAAAAGAGCTTTGGCTATACCGCGCCTTATATGACAGAACCACCGTTTTTCCGAAAGCAATCGCGGAAAAGTATACAACTATGACCCTTGGCGCTGACGTTGCGATGGGAATTTCAAAGCTGATAGGAAACGAAAAAGCGATGGGCGAGGCGTTTCATATCACGACAAATAAGGCAATTAAGTGGGACGATGTGCTTGAAATCTATAAAAGGGTTTTCAAGGACGTTACCGGTAAAGAAATTAAAATCAAGTATGCCGATGATCCGAAGCCGATTTATGAGGCAATGGACAACAAGTATCAGGTGATTTATGACCGCCTTTTTGACCGCAGATTTGATAACTCAAAATTTCTACGGGCGGCAGGTGAATGCGAATTTATATTGCCGGAAATAGGTTTGGAAAGGTGTTTGAGGGAGTTTCTTGAAAAGCCTGCATTTCGAGAAACATCGTTAAAAGTGTTCGCGTATATGGATAAAATTACAGGCGAGCAGACATCGCTGTCACACTTTATCGGATTAAATAGCAAGATTAAGTATGCAATCGGCAGATACATGCCGTATTTTAAAATAAAGCAAAGGGAGAAATAAAGTGTACAACTATCTTATCATTGGCTCCGGCTTATACGGCGCCACATTTGCTCAGCAGGCTCACGCCGCAGGAAAATCGGTTCTCGTCATCGACAAGCGCCCGCATATCGCGGGAAACGTCTACACCGAACGAATCGAGGGCATAAACGTCCACAAATACGGTGCGCATATTTTTCACACTAACAACAAAATCGTGTGGAACTACCTCATTCAATTCGCCGAATTCAACCGCTTCACAAACAGCCCCGTCGCGAACTACAAGGGCGAGCTCTACTCGCTCCCGTTCAACATGTACACGTTCAACAAGATGTGGGGCGTGACGACTCCGGAGGAGGCAGCTGCGAAGATTGACGAGCAGCGCAAGGCAGCCGGAATCACTAATCCTCAGAATTTGGAGGAGCAGGCGATCTCGCTTGTCGGCACTGACATCTACCAAAAGCTCGTCAAAGGCTACACCGAAAAGCAGTGGGGGCGCGACTGCAAAGACCTGCCCTCGTTCATCATCAAACGTTTGCCTGTTCGCCTGACTTTTGATAACAACTACTTCAACGCGCTCTATCAGGGCATACCTGTCGGCGGCTACACGAAAATGGTCGAGAATATGCTGAAAGGCATCGAGGTGCGTCTCGGCGTTGACTATCTTGAGCATAAAGCTGAGCTTGACAAGCTCGCCGAAACCGTAGTTTACACCGGTCCTATTGACGCATACTTCGGCTATAAACTCGGCTATTTGGAGTATCGCTCTGTCAGGTTCGAGACCGAGCTGCTTGATAAACCAAACTTCCAAGGGAACGCCGCCGTCAACTACACCGACCGCGAAACGCCATGGACGAGGATCATTGAGCATAAGTGGTTCGAGTTCGGCAAGGACGAGCAGGGCAACGATCTGCCAAAGACTGTTATAAGTCGCGAATACAGTAGTGAGTGGAAGCCCGGCGACGAGCCATATTATCCGGTCAACGACAAGAAAAACAGCGCTCTTTATTCAGAATACAAAAAGCTCGCCGACGCCGAGAAAAACGTCATCTTCGGCGGACGGCTCGCGGAGTATAAGTATTACGATATGGATCAGGTCGTGGCGGAAGCGCTGAAATCAAGTAAAAAACTATATAAGGATTGATTATAATGTATAATTTAACAGGCAAAACTATTTTGACTACCGGTTCCCCTGGCTTCATCGGCGCGAACCTTGTAATGAGATTATTGCGCGACCTCCCTTCTGGTCAGATCATCAGCCTCGACAGTATGAACGACTATTACGACGTAAGCCTGAAGGAATACCGCCTTGCCGAAATTGAAAAGATATCCGCAACCAGCCCCGTTAAGCACACATTCATCAATGGCAACCTTGCGGACAAGTCGCTCATCAATGACATTTTCGCGCAGTACAAGCCCGAAATCGTCGTGAACCTTGCGGCACAAGCCGGCGTCCGCTATTCCATTTCTCACCCCGACGCCTACATCGAATCCAACATCATAGGCTTCTACAACATCTTAGAAGCCTGCCGCCACAATCCTGTTGAACATCTTGTGTACGCTTCATCATCATCTGTCTACGGCGGCAACAAGAAAGTCCCGTTCAGCACAGATGACAAAGTGGACAACCCCGTTTCACTTTACGCCGCAACCAAAAAATCCAACGAGCTTTTGGCACACGCCTACTCAAAGCTTTACAACATTCCCTCGACAGGCCTGCGCTTCTTCACGGTCTACGGCCCCGCGGGTCGTCCGGATATGTTCTACTATTCCGCAACCCAAAAGCTTGCCGCGGGCGAGAAAATCCAGATCTTCAATTACGGCAACTGCAAGCGCGACTTCACCTACATCGACGACATCGTTGAGGGGATCGTGCGCGTGATGCAGTCGCCTCCCGAAAAGAAAACGGGCGAGGACGGTCTGCCTATCCCGCCTTATCGTATTTATAACATCGGCGGCGGCACTCCCGAAAATCTTCTTGACTATATCCGCATTTTGCAGGAGGAGCTTGTCCGTGCCGGTGTTCTGCCGGAGGATTATGACTTCGAGGGTCACCGTGAGCTTGTCCCTATGCAGCCGGGCGACGTGCCGGTTACATATGCAGACAGCACGGCGCTCGAACGCGACTTCGGTTTCAGACCGACGATAGACATCAGAACAGGTCTGCGCAAGTTTGCAGAGTGGTATAAGAGTTATTACGGAAACAAATGATATGAAATGTACGGAGAAATTCTTTGAAATATACGGTCGAGATACTTGCGGAACGTCGTTCAGCCCATACCGCATCTGCCCAATCGGTGCGCACAGCGACCACAATCTCGGCAAAATAACCGGCTTCGCCATCGACAAGGGCATACATATCGCCTACTGTCCGAAGCAAAACGGCGTCATCGAAATGACGAGCCTGCAATTCCCGAAGCGTGCGCAGTGGCATATTAAAGAGGTCGGCTCGAAAACCGGCGATTGGGCGGATTACCTTCGCGGCGCGACTTGGGCTCTTGCAAGGGAGCATACCCTTTCGGTCGGCCTTTGCGGTGTGATCGAGGGCTCGCTGCCTATTGGTGGGCTCAGCTCTTCGGCAGCCGTGATTCTCGCATTTCTCAATGTGCTTTGTAAGGTCAATCAAATTAGCCTGACCCCGCAGGAGTTAATCAACATCGCTTTCGACGCCGAGAAAAACTATGTTGGCGTGAATGTCGGAACGCTCGACCAATCCTGCGAGGTTCTGAGCAAGAAAGACCATTTGCTTTATCTTGATTGCAAGGACAATCACTATGAGTTAATCCCAACTCCTGAAAATATGAAGCCCTACAAAATTGCAATCTTCTTCAGCGGTTTAGAGCATAGCCTCGCGGGGTCAAAGTACAATATGCGCGTGGACGAGCTGCGCGCGGGCGTATACGCGCTTCAGGCGTTCGCGGGGATCGATTACGGCAAATTCGGCGAGGCGAATGCGCGCGATGTGAGCTATGAGATATATGAGGAATACAGGGACAAGCTCCCCGCGCCGTGGGCGCGACGCTGCGAGCATTGGTACACGGAGTTTAAGCGCGTCGAGGCAGGCACCGAGGCATGGCGCAGGGGTGATATCGAAGAATACGGTCGTTTGAGCTTTGAGAGTGGATGGAGCTCAATACACAACTGGGAATCCGGCGCGCCGGAGCAGATCAGGCTGTATGAGATAATGCGCGAGACGGACGGCATATATGGCGGACGTTTTTCGGGTGCCGGCTTCAAAGGCTGCTGTATGGCACTCATCGACCCGAGCAAAGCAGAATCAATCGCCGAAGAGGTCGAGCGAAAGTATCTGACCTCGTTCCCTGAAATGAGAGGCAAATACAGCTTCCACCTATGTGAAAGCGCAGACGGGGTGACGTTATGAAGTGCTTGATTTTAGCAGCGGGATACGCAACGCGGCTCTATCCGTTGACCGAACACTTCCCGAAGCCGCTGCTTAAAGTTCGGGATAAATCGATCCTCGACTGGTTGATCAACGACATCGACCGAAGCGGCGAGGTTGACGAATACATAGTTATAAGCAATCACAAGTTTGCCCATCATTTTGAGGATTGGGCGAGCGGTCACAAGCAAAAAATAACCGTCGTTGACGACGGCACAAGCACAAATGAGACTCGCCTCGGAGCGGTGCGAGATATTCAATTTGCAATAGACAAACTAAATCTTTCGGGTGACTTGCTTGTTATTGCGGGCGACAATCTCCTTGATTTCTCGCTGACCGACTTCATAGCTTATGCAAAGAAAAAGCAAACCTCCTGCATAATGCGTTATTATGAGCCTTCGGAGCAGAAACTCAGAAAGTGCGGCGTTGTCGAAATCGACGAAAACGACAAAATTATCAGTATGGAAGAGAAGCCCGAAAGCCCGAGGTCGCACTGGTGCTGTCCGCCGTTTTACTTCTACAAAGCAAGTGATGTTCCGCTTGTCGCGAAGGGGATTGAAAGCGGCTGCGGAGTTGACGCTCCCGGGAGCTTTATAGCTTGGCTGAGCAAACAGGCCGCCGTTCACGCGATGGAAATGCCGGGCAAGCGGTATGACATCGGGAGCCTCGAAAGCTATGAGGCGGTGCAGAAAACATACAAAGGAATAAACGGTGATAAAGATGATAAATAAACACACAGGAGAAAAAATCAAAATTGCAGTCGCGGGAACCGGATACGTCGGGCTGTCACTCGCGGTTCTGCTCGCGCAGAATAATAAGGTGACTGCCGTCGATTTAGTGCCTGAAAAGGTAGAGAAAATCAATAACAGAGTCAGCCCTATTCAGGACAAGGAGATTGAAGAGTACCTTGCTGAGAAAGACCTCGACTTGACCGCGACCCTCGACGGAGCAGCAGCATACAAAGACGCAGATTTTGTTATCATCGCAGCTCCGACCAACTATGACCCGCAGAAGAATTTTTTCGACTGCTCAGCGGTTGAAGCTGTCATCGACCTAGTTCTCAAAAGCAGCGACAGGGCGGTTATGGTGATAAAGTCCACGATTCCTGTCGGCTATACGGAATCCGTGCGAAAAAAATTCAACACTGACCGTATAATTTTCAGCCCGGAGTTCCTTAGAGAATCTAAAGCTCTCTATGATAATCTTTATCCCTCAAGAATCATCGTCGGCTGCGATGAAAACACGAGAGAAGCCGCTGAGACATTCGCGGGTATGCTCGTTGAAGGAGCTGAGAAAGAAAATATTGACGTTCTCTATATGGGTTTGACCGAAGCAGAGGCTGTCAAACTTTTTGCAAATACATATCTCGCCCTGCGCGTGAGTTATTTTAATGAGCTTGACACATATGCGGAGGTTAAGGGTTTAAATACGGCCGACATCATCAAGGGCGTCAGCCTTGACCCGAGAATAGGGGACTATTACAACAACCCGAGTTTTGGTTACGGTGGCTATTGCCTCCCGAAAGACACAAAGCAGCTTCTTGCGAATTACCAAGATGTGCCCGAAAACCTGATTGAAGCGATCGTCGAGAGCAATCGGACGAGGAAAGATTTCATCGCCAACAGGGTGCTGGAGAAGGCAGGTTACTATACTGCGAGCTCTATGTGGAACGCTGATAAGGAGCGTCCGATTACGGTCGGGGTGTACCGCCTGACAATGAAGGCGAACAGCGATAACTTCCGCCAATCGTCCATTCAGGGCGTTATGAAGCGCATCAAAGCGAAGGGCGCGACGGTGATCATCTACGAGCCGACGCTCGAGGACGGAACGACCTTCTTTGGAAGCCTTGTAGTGAATGATGTGGAAAAGTTCAAGCGCGGTGCTGATGCGATCATTGCGAACCGATACGAAGCGGTGCTTGACGACGTCGCGGATAAGGTTTACACAAGGGATTTATTTAGAAGAGATTAAAAACATGACAAAGAATATCTAATAGAACAGTGCTGACGGATACCCCTGCTTACTCGGCAGGGGTTATTTTTTGCAATATTTGCCGCCTTCGCAGCGTCCGGTTTTGTATAGCTCACATTCCGAACAAATACAGCCCTCATTAACTTTCTCCACACGTTTCCTCGGCTTTTTGACGTACATCTTCATATCATCAAGCATATTTATAATTGCCGGCTCGCTTCTCTCAAAGAAAATAGCCATCTCCGTTATCCCGACTCCGTCGTAAAACATTTCCGCAAGCTGCCTTTTCTCATCTTTCGTCCAAGCACTCGACTGCTTCTCGGGTATGCTCTCGCGAATCGCTAATATTTTTTCTTTTAATGTCTGAGATTTCTGCATCTTCAAACCTCCTTAAGATTCGTATTTACTTTTATGTTAGCTCTATCCGTCTTTAACTGTACTTTTTTCTTATTATTTTCGGCACAAAATCAGATGAAATTGATGAAGATAAAAAGTCAAAAAAACGCAACATAAAATTAAAAAGTTTTAAAGGAGGTAAACTGCAAATGTTAGAGCAGTACGGAGCGCTGATGAGCGTGGCAGACGTTCAGGAAGTCTTGGAGGTGGGCAAAAACCGCGTATATGAAATGTTGAATGACGGGACTATTTCATCAATAAGAATCGGGAAGAGCTGGAAGATACCGACCGAGGCGGTCGAAGCGTATCTCAGCAGTTGGAAAACAAATCCGGCAATCAAAAAAGGCTCAGGGGCAAGATAGCTCCTGAGCCGATTTTTTGTATTTTTTCATCTGTATAATATCTCCTTGTAGCACGGGGCGACGCACCCCGGAACATAAAAAATCTACATGGAGGTATTACTATGAAACCAAACGCACCAACCCAATCAACCGCAACCCATGTCTGCTGCTACTGCGAGAAGACACTTCCAGAGTCCCAGCTTCATTTCATCAAGGAAGAATACTGGCTATGTGACCGCTGTATGCATGAACACACAACTACCTGCTCCCACTGCGGCGAGCCTATCCTACTCGAAAACAACGCCGGCAGTTCGGAGACTCCGCTCTGCAACGCCTGCTACGACGACCATTACAACACCTGCGTTCGCTGCGGTCGCGTGATCCACACTGATGATACTTACTATCTGGATAGGTACGACGATGATCCCTACTGTCATGACTGTTACAGCAGATTCTCACGCGATGGCGGCATACAAGACTATTACTACAAACCCGACCCAATCTTCTATGGCAGTGGCAGTAGATACTTTGGCGTAGAGTTGGAGATAGACGAAGCCGGAGAAAGCGATGACAATGCGGAGCAGGTTATGTCTATCGGCAACCGTGACGCGGAACACATCTATTGCAAACACGACGGCTCACTCCACGACGGCTTTGAAATCGTCACCCATCCGATGACCCTCGACTATCATATGAATAAGATGCCTTGGGCGGAAGTCTTGAAAGAAGCCAGAAGTATGGGCTACATATCCCATCAAGCCGGTACTTGCGGACTTCATATTCACGTCAATCGCAACTCTTTCGGCGACACAAACGAAGATCAGGAAGCAAGCATCGGCCGCTTGCTTTTCTTCTTTGAGAAACACTGGGACGAGCTGCTCAAGTTCAGCCGTCGTACACAAAGGCAGTTGGACAGTTGGGCTGCAAGGTACGGCTACAAGGACAACCCAAAAGCTATGTTGGAGCACGCTAAAAAGGGTTCAAACAGGGGCAGATACGCGTGTATCAATTTGCTCAATTTCAACACGGTCGAGTTCCGAATATTCAGAGGCACATTGAAGCTGAACACCCTGCTCGCGACTTTGCAGTTAGTCAATAAAATCTGCGACCTTGCGACCTGCCTTTCCGATGATGAGATTCAAAATGTATCTTGGACGACTTTTGCCAAGTCCTGCACATCTCCCGAGCTTGTTCAATACCTAAAAGAGCGGCAAATCTATGTAAATGAACCAATCGACGGAGAGGAGGAAGTCTGATGTGCTGTCTGTTTGGAATACTCGACTACAATCATTCAAGATGTAATATGTAAAGGGAACATTCTCCCAAAAATATTACATCATAGCTGACGGCTCATTTGCGGAAATGACGTTCTATGAGGAAAGGAGCAGAAA
>CANRNE010000025.1 GCA_947631925.1 uncultured Clostridia bacterium | reverse complement strand
CTCTTCGCAAACGCCGCGCACAGCGCACTGTGCTGTGCGCGAAGAATGCGTTTGCTACCCACGGAGGCGCCATGCGTACCCCCTCCCGAGGAATCGCTCCTCATGCCCCCTCCCGAGGAATCGCTCCTCATGCCCCCTCCCGAGGAATCGCTCCTCATGCCCCCTCCCGAGGAGGGGGGTAGGGGGGTGGGTACGAGTTCTAAATTCTTTGCCGTAGGCGGAATTCACTTCCGCCGTGGGCGTCCCCATTTGCAACGCCACCGCAGGCTTAGTGTCCGATGAAACAGTACAGTTTGCGCGGCTAAGAGCGGAAGAAGGCGCAACCGCCAATCCGCTCGAAGAAAATATTTGCGCACGCAAAGATTTTCTTCGAAACTTTATCAACACCGATACTTCGCCGCGAGGCCCCCTTCCGAGGTTTCGCGGTAGCGGACGGAGAGGTCCTTGCCCGTCGCGTACATCGTGGCGACGACGGTGTCAAAGTCGATTTTTCTCGTGCCCGCAAGCACTTTGGAGAGGGCATAGGCGTTGATGGCGCGGGTCGCGGCGACGGCATTTCTCTCGATGCAGGGGATTTGCACATACCCGCCCACGGGGTCGCAGGTGAGCCCGAGCTGGTGTTCGAGGGCGATTTCGGCGGCGTACTCAATCGTCCTCGGGTCGGCTCTGAAGAGACAGCCCGTCGCAGCCGCAGCCATGGCGGTCGCCGTTCCCACTTCCGCCTGACAGCCCGCCTCCGCGCCGCTAATCGAGGCATTCTGCTTCACCGTCACGCCGACAAGTCCCGCGACGGCGAGGGCGTCCACGATGCGATTCTCCGAAAATCCGTGCTTTGCCGCGAGGAAACAGAGGACGGCGGGGAGCACGCCGCAGGAGCCGCAGGTGGGTGCGGTGACGATGGTTCCGCCCGCCGCATTCTCCTCACTCACGGCAAAGGCAAAGGCGCACAGGTGCCGCTGTTCGCGTCCCGTTGTGTCCTCGTCCTCGTCCACCGTCTCGAAGAGCGTCTTGGCGCGGCGCTCCACGCCCAAGGCTCCGGGGAGCTTTCCCGAGGCGCAAAGTCCCCTTTTCACGGTGCTCTGCATGGTGTGCCAGACCTCGGCGAGAAACCCCTTCACCTCGTCCCCCTCGAAGTCGTACACAATCTGCTCGAGGGGAATTTTTTTCTCCTGCGCGTAGCGGAGAATGGCGGAGAAATCGGCGAAGGGATAGACTTCGCGCGCCCCCTCGCCCCCGTCCTCTGCCCTTCTCACGGTGCCGCCGCCCACGGAGAGGTAGGCCTGTTTTGCGAGAATTTCCCCGCCGCGCAGGGCGTAGAGTTCAAAATAATTGGGATGGGGAAGATCTTTTCTCGTGCGGTCCTCCTCCACCGTGCAGGGACGGGGCGCAAAGGTCTCGAGGAGGGCGACGTCGGTGAGATGCCCCTTGCCCGTGAGGGCGAGAGAGCCGAAGAGGACGGCGCGGAAACTGTCCGCCTCGGGATGGGCATCCGAAAATTCGCGCGCCGCGCGTGCGGGTCCCATGGTGTGGGAGCTCGAAGGCCCCTTTCCTGTCTTATAGAGTTCGCGTACGGATTCCATTTGTCTTCCCCCGTTGCTACAATAAATTCAAGAAACCGCGCATACTGTCTTGCGGTATGGTCTTTCTGTATATCCTGTTTTCCGTGTATATCCTGTCCGTCAACTTTTACGGATTTCACTATGTGCGCTCGATGCGGGATGCGGACGAGACGGGAGATTCCCATGCGGGCGACGGGAAACTCTTCCTCACCGCCCTGCTCGGCGGCGCGCCCCTCATCTTTGTCTCCCTGCTCGCCCTGCACTACAGAAGAACGAGCATGACGCTCATGATTCTCTTGCCCGTGCTCATCGTCATCAATGTGTATTGCTTCTTCCTCGGGTTTCGGGGGATATATTTTATGTAAGGTTTCGGCGAAAAGCTTTGCTTGTTTCGCGCGATTTCTTTTGCTGCGCAAAATAAATGCGCGCGAGGAAATTAGCCGAATCGCCTCAACATGCTTACTGTCGCGGTCGTGTTATCGGACAATAAGCCTGCGGTGGCGTTGCAAATTGTGTGAAAAAGCAAAAAGCGTGGTTTTTGCTTTTTCCGTTATTTGGAAATGGCACCCCCTCAGTCTCGCTTCGCTCGCCAGCCGTCTCACGCGGGTAGACCCCGCGTTCGGGCACCGTTCGCGCGGCAAATGCGCTCACTCACCGCAAACGCCGCGCACAGCGCACTGTGCTGTGCGCGAGAAATGCGTTTGCGACCCTCAAGGGGGCGCCAAGAGAACCTCCACTTTTTTCGAAGAAAAGGGGGGGGAGGTTATGAGAAATGGGACTGCAGCCATTTGGCGACGCCGTCCTCTTCGCAGTAGCCGATTACCCCTGTCGATTTTGCTTTCAGCCAGTCGTCGGCGTTCATGACGGCGTATTTTTCCTCGCAGACATCGAACATGTCGGAGTCGTTCGAGGTGTCGCCGAAGCAGACGGCGCGGTCCGCACCGAGGTAGCTCCTTATGAACTTCACCCCGTTCCCCTTCGTCGCCGCCCGCGGAAAGATTTCCAGCCAATAGTCGGCGGAATAGGTCTCGGGATGGAAGATGCAGACGAAGCGGCTGTCGTACTTCAAGTCGTTCCACACGCTCTCGAGGCGCGCGCGCTCGCCGATACATTTGAAATAGAAGACGTCCCCCTCGAGCAGGGCAAAGCGGTCGGGAGCGGCAAGCAGTCTGTCGTCCCCCGCGCGGCGCAGGCAGTACCGTTTCACCCCCGCGCTCTCGGCATAGCCCGCATAGGCGAGCCGCTCTCTGCCGCCGAGGGAGGCATACACCATGGGATAAATCCCGCGCGAGCTCAGGACATAGTAGAGATACTCCTTCTCCTCCCTTTGCAAGAGGGTGTAAAAGAGCGCCTCGCGCTTGGCAAAGTCATAGATGAGTCCCCCGTTGTAGAGGACGGCGGGAAGGTTGAGGCGGAGCCCCTCCGTGGCGCGGCGGGCGCTTGCAAAGGAGCGCGCCGAGGCAAACGTAAAGGGAAGCCCGCGCCCGATGAGCGCGTTGATGACGTCGCGGCTGTATGCGGGGATTCGCTCGTCGCGGGCGAGAAGCGTCCCGTCGAGGTCGGAGATATAGAGCGTCATAGTTCCTCCCAAACTTCCTTCTTCTTCTATTATAACATATCGCCGTGCGAATTACCGCTGAATTTCATGAAATTTTGCGCCGCTTGTAAAAAATTTTTGCGTTTTGCCCGCCGTCGGCATTTTATGCGTGCAAAAAAAGTCGGATGGGCGCGGTTTGTGCGCATTCGACACTCTCCCCCATCATGCGTCAATCTTTGTAAATTTTTCATAAAATTTGGGGCTTTTTTGACTTTACAAACCCCGTTTTGTGTTTTATAATGCGATTACAACTTGAAATCGGGAGGGAAAAATTATGAAACGCGTGCTCATCTTCGAGAGCAACGAGAGCTTTGCCGCAGAACTTGCGGAGCACTTCACCAAGGAGGGTTACGACGTCGCGGGCGTGACGGGCGACGGGCAGGAGGCGATAAAACTTCTCGAGACCTCGGGGTGCAACCTCGCGGTACTCAGTCTGCTTCTTCGAACGGCGGACGGGTTCACCGTCCTCGAGGCGTGCAAGAAGAGCGGCAAGAAGGTGGATTTCATCGTGCTCGGGAACTTTGCCGACGACAAAATCATCTCGCGCGCCATCGCGCTCGGGGCGAGATATTACCTCATGAAGCCCGTCTCCGCACAGCTCGTGAGCGAACGGGTCGCAGAGATTATGGAAGAGGGCGCGCCCAAGGCGGAGAAGTACGAGCGCAAACGGGCGGGCTCCCCCGACGAGCGCATCACGGACATCTTCATCTCCATCGGCATTCCGCCCCACATCAAGGGGTATCAGTACCTGCGCGAGGGAATTAAGATGGCGATTGCCGACCCCAAAGTCATCAACCATGTGACAAAAGGACTTTATCCCGTCATCGGGGAGAAGTTCCAGACCTCGGCGAGCAAGGTGGAACGCGCCATCCGCCACGCCATCGAAGTCGCTTGGAACCGCGGGCGGGTGGATGCCATCAACGCCATCTTCGGCGCGCGCGTCTACATCGGCACCGAGAAGCCCACCAACAGCGAGTTTATCGCCTTGGTCGCAGACAAGCTGATTTTGGAGAGCATGGTGTGAGGGGGCTCCGCGCGCTCGCTTCGTTCTCTTGGCCGAAATGACAGGAAGAAGCGGCATGCGGCGTTTGCGACCCCATAATGGGTAGACCTTGATTTTGCAAAGAAAAAACAGGCGCGAGGCCTGTTTTTTTGATTAGGATTTGTCCTTGTCGGAGAGGTGGAGGAGGGCTTTGGCGCGCTGAAGGAAGGTCTGCTTTTCCTCCTCGGTGCGGCGGTCGGGGCCGAGGAAGAACAGGGCTATCGTCCCCGGGCCGATGTGCGCGCCCGTGCAGAGGTCATAATATTCTATCAAAATATCCTTCGCGCCGTGGCTTCTCAGCGTCTCGGCGAGCCCCTCCGCCTCCTCTTTGCAGTCGGCGTGCGCAATGGCAATCGTCTGCTCGGCGGGGTTTTCCACCAATTTGTCGAAGGCCTCCACGAGGGCGGCAATCGCCTTCTTTCTCCCGTGCGCCTTCCCATAGATGGCGAGCTTGGGCCGCACGCCCCCGTCCGCCTTGATGAGCGGCTTGATGTTGAGCAGGGACCCCGCAAACGCGGTCACGGCAGAAATTCTCCCGCCGCGGCGCAGATACTGCAAATCCTCGACGGTGACGTAGCTGTTGAGCGTGTAGACGTTCTCCTCGAGGTAGGCGTACGTCTCCTCGCAGGTCTTCCCCTCGTCGCGAAGGTCGGCGGCCTTGAGCGCCCAGAGCCCCTGTCCGAGGGAGGCGTTCGCGCTGTCCACGACGAAAACTTTGCGGTCGGGAAATGCTTTCTCCAGCGTCTTCTTCGCGTTGCAGGCCTGATCGAGCGTGCCGCTCAATCCCCCCGCAATCGTAAGAAAGAGGGCGTCCTCGCCCGCGGCGAGGTAGGGCGTTGCGGCCTCGACAAAGCGCTCCTCGGTGATGAGAGAGGTGGTGGGCGCCGCGCCCACACGCATTGCCGCATAGAATTTCTTGGCAATCTCCTCGAAGGGGGCATCCGCAAGGTAGCAGGGATGCAGTTCGCCGTCGAGAAGATAGTAGTAGCTGAGAATGTGGATATCCCGCTTTTTCGCAAGGTCAGCAGGCAGGTTGGCGGAGGAGTCCGTAAAAATCGCAAATGACATCGCATATCTCCTTATTTGTTCCGTTCGGTAGATAATATACCACAATTTGGGAAATTTTACAACCGAAATCCGTCTCCGCTTCCCCTTTTCGCTCCTATTCTCTCGAAAAATCACTCTATTGTTTAATCGTTTAACTCTACTCTCGGTAGAGTTGCCTGATTCCATGCGAAATGGTGTGTTTTATTTTGATTTTTCGGGGAAATTGTTCGCCCTCGATATTTTTGCATCAAAATACCGCCCCTGTGGCATAGGGACGGTGTTTTCCGGAAAATACAAGTCAGATGATTTTGAAGTCGGCGGCGAGAAGGCGCTCCTTCCGATAGCAAAATGCGTCGTTTTCCGCACAGCCGAGGTAGCCGCCCCCGAACACGTCGAACAGATTTCCCGCGATTGTGAACTCGGGGAGCCGCCCCAACAGTTTCCCGTTCTCATAGAGAAAGGCGAGCTGGACGGGCAGGGCGAGCGTCCCGTCGGGGGTCATGTCCCCTCCCGAAGTCATCGCGACGTAGATGGCCTTGCCGCGGACGAGGTCTTTGAGGGAAGTGTGCGTCATGCCGACGCCTATCCCCAAAAATGCGGGGGAAGGGATGGCGTCGAGCCTTGCCCATGCCCCGCCCGAGAGCGGCAGGTTGTACTTCTTCGCCGAGCGCCGCGTCGTCGCGAGTCCGCAGATGACGCCGTCCTTGATGTAGTAGAATTTGTCCCCGTCGAGCGTCGTCCCTTCCGTGTCGAAGAAGGGCATCCGGTCGCGCGCCGCAGGCGAGACGTCGGTATACAGGCGGAAGTAGTCGGAAAAACTTTTTCCGCGGAATTTGCCCGAGAGAAGCCCCGCGCCGCTCATGCAGGTCTCGGCGACGAGTTCCCCCAAGAGATACTGCGCCGCCTCCTCCCCGATGAGCACGGGAAGGTGCCTTTTGGGAAGGGCCGCTTTGCGCCCGTAGGCAGAGAGCATGGCGCCGATGTCATGGGTGATGGCGTCCTCGTCGAAGAAGTCCCGCTGCGCCTCGTAAGCGGCGTCCATGATGTTCGCCGAATTTTTTGCCCGAATGACGGCGACGACGGACACATCGTTTGCCGCATAGCGGTAGCGCGTCCCCTTGGAGTTGTCGTAGGAATACTTGCGCTCGCTCATCGAGACGAGCTGCCCCGAAAACGCGAAGTCGGGGTAGGTCTCCATGAGGCGGGCGAGAAGATTTTTCGCCGCGGGAAGCACGGAGAACTCCTTTAAGGCCTCCGATGTCGCGTCCTCCGTGCGCGTCCTGTTCTCGGGCAAATCGCAGGGATAGGCAATCCCGCTCGAGAGCTTCTCCGCCGAAGAGGCCGCCACCATGTCCGCGTGTACGTCTCCGATTTCGGCTGCAATGCCCACTTTTTCGCCGTCGAAGGTGCGAACTATCGTGTGCTTGTCCTCTTTCCTCCGAAGGGACTGCGCCCTGCCCGCCGCGCAGTTGACGCTGTTGGATACACTTTCATTGATAATCGTTTCCCGTTCCATGGCCGCCTCACTGTACATTCATTTCCGAGATGCTGACATAGGGTCCCCCGAAGGAGACGGGGAGCGGGCTCTGCTCCAATTTTCCGCAGCCCCCGAACACATTGTCGACGACCTCCACGCGGTCGGAGAGCCCGTCCACTTTGCCGAGCGTCTCGAACACGTTGCCCGTCACGACGGCAATCTTCACGGGGCCCGCCAATTTCCCGTCCACTATCTCATAGGCGAGGTGGGGCGCAATCGTGAAGGTGCTCATGCCCGAGCCGTGCTTGTACGATTTGATGAAATATCCGTGACGGATGCGCGCAAACAGCTCCTCTTCGGGAGTGTCGCCCGCCTCGATGACGGTACTCGTCATGCGGACGATGGGCTCGAATTCGCAGCTGACGGCGCGGGCGTTCCCCGTGGTCTGCTCGCCGAGGTCGGCGGCCGTCTCCGCAGAATGCAACCTGCCCGCGAGAATGCCGCGCTTTATGAGATAGGTCTTCCCCGCGCGCGTGCCCTCGTCGTCGAAGGGGCAATAGCCCGAGCCTGCGCCCTCTCCGCTGTCGGAGATGGAGAGAATGTCCGCGCCGACCCGCTTTCCGAGCTGCCATTCCCGCTTCATCGTCTCGTCGCCGAGCATGAAATCCGCCTCCGACTTGTGCCCGAAGGATTCGTGCGCGAACACGCCCGCGACTTCGGGGGAGAGGATGACGGGATAGACGCCCGCCGTGACGGGTTTTGCATGGAGCAGGAAGAGTTCCCCCTCTTCGACGCTCTTTTGGATGTCCTCCTTGGAGACTTCGAGGGCGGCAAAGCTGTCCTTCGTCTGCTTATAGAAGGTCTCGAACGTCTCCCCTTGCTCGGTTGCGAGCGCCGCGCCGAAGCCCACGCCCGCGAGCTGGAAGTCAAAGCCGAGGTCGGCCCCCTTCGAGGAGACGAAAATTTTCTGCACATATAGGTCTGCGTAGCGCGCCATGCCCATCTTCATATGGGGAGAAGTGAGCGCGGGAAGGCGGTCTTCGAGAAATTTCCTCTTCTCGGAGAGCGGAACGTTCCTCACGCAGCTATTTTTGAATTTCCACAGCTTGCAGCGGTTTGCCTCAATCCGCTTTACGACGGGATGGGACAGGATGTCCTCCCGCGGGGTTGCGCCGGCATAGAGGCGGTCGAGCTCCTCCTGAATTTCGCCGAGGCGGTAGGTGGAGGCATAGTACCACATCTCCCCGTCAAACACGCGCAGAAAGGCGCGGGCGGTCGTTGTCTCCTTGCATTCCTCGACGACGCCATCCCGGATTTGTATGCTTGCGGCATATCTCCGCTCGACGCGGATGTCCGCATAAAACCCTTTTTGAAATTTCATGGTTCACCTGCCATCTCTCACAGCTGCCCGTAGACGATGAGAAAAATTGCCGCGAGAAGGATATAAAATAACCCGACAACCAGCAAAAAAGCGAGACTTTTCCGCTTTCTGCCCTTTTTTGCCTCCCGATATTCGTAAAAATCCCTGTACTTTCTGTCCTGCACGTTTTTGCGGAAGAGGTTGAAGAAGAGGAGCACCGAATAGGCGAGCATGTCGAACACGCCGCCGTTCGTCGCAAAGACGAGCAGTCCCACGCCCGCAAGGAGCACCCCGGGGACGAAGAAGGCGTCCGACAGCAGCCGCATCACTTCCCGCGGCTCCGTCTCGGTGAAAATCCCGCGAACGCCCATAATGATGAGAGCCATTGCGGCGCCGATGAGAAGGGAGATTCCGTAGGCGAGTAGCTTCCTTTTCATGAAAGTTCTTCCCTGTATCTTGCAAATTCCGCGTCGTTGCAGTAGACGAAGTGCCCGCTTTTCACCTCACGGAAGGAGGGCAAATCCGTCGAATAGTCGTGCTCCGCGATGGGATTGTACACGATGCGCACCCTCCCCTTCTCGAATTCGGGGTCGGGCAGCGGGATGGCGGAGAGCAGGGAGCGCGTGTAGGGATGTAAGGGATGGGCGAAGAGTTCGTCCGAGGGGGCAAGTTCGACGAGTTTGCCGAAGTACATGACGCCGATGCGGTCGGAGAAGTACTTGACGACGGAGAGGTCGTGGGCGATGAAGAGGACGGTGAGGCCGAGCTTCTCCCGCAAATCGTTGAGCAAATTGATGACCTGCGCCTGAATGGAGACGTCGAGTGCGGAGATGGGTTCGTCCGCGATGATGAGCTCGGGATGGAGCACGATGGCGCGGGCGATGCCGATGCGCTGGCGCTGGCCGCCCGAGAATTCGTGGGGATACCGCCCCGCATGTTCGGGGACGAGCCCGACGAGGTCGAGCATCTTGTAGACCTGTTCGTCGATGTATTTTTTGTCCTTGATGCCGCGGATGACGAGCCCTTCGGCGATGATTTCCCGCACCGTCATGCGGGGGTCGAGGGAGGCGATGGGGTCCTGAAAAATCATCTGAATCTTGTTCATGATTCTGTCCTTTTTGGCAAAAAGGACGGCTTTTTCATATTCCTTTTCGAGCGCTTCCCGCTCCTCCCCCGTCGCGGCGTCGAGGCGGGGCCGATATTCCGCTTCCACCTTTTCCACCTGCGCGGCGGCATATTTTTTGTTGCAGTTGCGCTGGTCGTCGACGGCGGCGCGGATGTTCGCCGTCTGCTCGCGCCGTACTTCGCGGTAGGCGTTTTCCGCAGAAGAGAGGCGGGAGAGAAGGGCTTCCCTGTCCGCCCCCTCCTCTTTGAGCAGGGCGGAGATTTCCCGCTTTTCGGCGCGAAATTTCTTCCTTGCGGCGCGCACGGCGTCCTGATAGGTGCGGGTGCCCGCACAGATGCGCTGGCCCTCGAAATAGACGCTCCCGCCCGTCACGTCATAGAGGCGGATGATGGAGCGCCCCGTGGTCGTCTTGCCGCAGCCGCTCTCCCCGACGAGGCCGAAGACCTCCCCGCGTTCGATGTCAAAGCTGACGTCGTCCACCGCCTTGAGCTCTCCGTGCCCCATCTTGAAATATTGGCAGAGGTGTTCCACTCTTAAAATGACGTCACGTTGCATTGCGTCCTCCTTTTGCCTTCATGCGCGCGATGCGGTCGGTGACCGACTTGGGCGGTTCCACCTTCGGCGCATCGGGATGAAGCAACCACGTCGCCGCATAGTGGGTGTCCGAGATTCGGAACATGGGCGGCTCCTGTTCGAAGTCAATCTTGAGCGCATAGACGTTGCGCTCGGCGAATGCGTCCCCCTTGGGGGGATAAATCATATTCGGGGGAGTGCCGGGGATTGCCGCGAGCTTTTCCTTGGTGTCGAGGTCGGGCATCGAGGAGAGGAGCGCCCATGTATAGGGATGGGCGGGGGCATAGAAGATGTCGTCCGCCGTGCCCACTTCGACAATCTTGCCCGCATACATGACGGCGACGCGGTCCGCCATGTTGGCGACGACGCCGAGGTTGTGCGTGATGAAGATGACGGAGAGGTTGCGCTCCCGTTTAATCTTGTTGATGAGCTCGAGAATCTGCGCCTGAATGGTGACGTCGAGCGCCGTCGTCGGCTCGTCGCAGATGAGGATATCGGGGTTGGCGGCGAGGGCGATTGCGATGACGATGCGCTGGCGCATGCCGCCCGAAAATTCAAAGGGATATTGGCGGAAACGGCGGTGCGGTTCGGGGATTCCGACCTCTTCCATGAGCTTTAAGGCGCGCAGTTTTGCCATGCCCTTCGTCACTTTATAGACGACGCCCGACGCCTTGGATTTGAGATAGTCGATGAGGTCGTTCGCCTTCGCATGGAAGTCCTGCGGGGCGTCGAGTTTGCCCTCGAAGTCCTCCGAAACGCGCAGAATGAGCGCGGAGATGTCCTCCTTCGCCGCGGCGAGGTCGGTGAGATTCTTCTCCGCGACTTCGTAGGAGGTCTTCCCCTTCGCCGAAACTTTTGCATGGCGGCGCATGTCGCGGGCATAGCGGGCCTCCTCCCTGCGGTTGCGGACGATGGCGTCAAAATAGCCGTCCACCGCGGCCTTGAGGCTGGAGGAGAAGGTGTAGGCGCGGTTGTCCTTGACAATCTCCGCGCGGTCGATGGCGGCCTCCACGGCAAGGGAGAGCTTCTTCACCTCGGCGGCGGCGCCCTTCTTGTCGAAATCGCCCAGGAAGAAGTCCGAGCCCTCCGCGAGAATGGCGATGGCCTCCCGCTTCTTCTCCGTCGCCGCGGCGTGCGAGTACGCGAGCGCCTTTTCGGCGCGTTCGATGAAGGCGTACATGAAGTGCTCGGCGAGGTAATTATGAAGGAATTCGTTGAGTTTTTCGACCTCCATCGCGGGCATGGGTGCCTCCGAGAAGGTCAGATAGTATCCCATCGCGAAGAAATCGGGACGGGGAAAGGCGACCGCCTCGGTGAGAATTTCCGAAATTTTCCGAAGGGATTTTGCGAGCGATTCGTAGTCCGTCTCCACGGCCGTCTTGCGCGCCTCCCTGCCGAACAGGTCGCGCAAAAAGTCCTCTATCACGAGGACGACGGGGACGCGTAGGAACTTCTTCGCCGCGGCAATCTCCCCTTTCAGCTCCTCCGCGCGGGCGTGGACGACGTATTCGTTGACGCTCTCCCTCGCCCGTGCAATCGCCTCGCGCGCGTCGTGCAAGACGTTTTTGTAGGCGTTCTTTTCGATGCGGAAGAGGATGTCCTCGATGTCGGAGAGGGCGTCCTGCGCCGCCTCGAGCGCGCGGTTGTAGCCGAGCTCGAGTTCGATGTGTTTGTATTCGAATTTGTCGAAATTTTTACACCATATTGCGTTTTCCGCGGCAAAATCGTCGCCGAGCGCGCCGTTCATGTTCTTCTCGAGAAGGGCGAGCATGGCGTTGAAATCGCGGCGGCTGTTGCGCTGGCTTGCCTTGCCCTTGAGGAGCATCGCCTCGGTCATCTGCTTGCCGATTCGCATGATGGGATTGAGGGACGAGAGCGGGTCCTGAAAGATCATGGCAATCTTGTCCCCGCGGAGCTTGTGGAAATCCTCCTCGGAGATCTTCATGAGGTCCTGCCCGTCGTAGATGATCTCTCCCCCCTCTTTGATGGCGTTGCCCGCGAGAATTCCCATGACGGCGCGGTTTGTGACGCTCTTGCCCGAGCCGCTCTCCCCGACAATGGCGAGGGTCTCCCCTTTATAGAGCTTGAAGGAGATATCGCGAACCGCCTGCACCTTTCCCGCGTCCGTGCGGAAGGAGATGCGCAAGTTATTTACTTCGAGTTTGACTTCTCTCTCCATGTCAGCCCTCCGTCCCGCGCAAGGTGGGATTGAATGCGTCACGCAGTCCGTTCCCGAAGAGGTTGAAGGACAGCATGAGCAGAATGAGGAACACCGACGGGAACATCGTGATGAACGGCGCCGTCGCGAGCGAACTCTGTCCCGCGGCAATCAGCGTTCCCACGCTCGTGATATTCCCCGAGGACAGGTTGATAATCCCGAGGTAGCTCAGGCTCGTCTCCGAGTAAATCATGCTCGGAATGATGAGCGCACAGCCCGTAATCAGCGTGCCGATGGCGTTGGGGAAGATGTGCTTCCAGATGATGCGCCTGTCCCGTGCGCCGAGGGTGCGCGCCGCGAGAATGTACTCCTGGTTTTTGAAGCGGTAAAACTGCATGCGCGTGCTCGACGCCATGCCAATCCAGCCCGTCAGGAAGAATGCGATGAACAGGACGAGGATTTGGCTCGACCCGCCCATGTGCAGTTTGAGCAGGGTGATGACAATCATGGTGGGCACGGCGCTCAGGATGTCCGAGATTCTCTCCATGACGAGGTCAATCTTCCCGCCGTAGTACCCCTCGACGGCGCCGTAGATAGCGCCCACGACGAGGTTTACTGCGGCGACTGCGATGGCGAACAGGAAGGAAAAGCGCGCGCCCGAGGAGAGACAGGTGAGAATATCCTGCCCCATTCCCGTCGTCCCGAAGGGGAAGTACGGCTCGGTGATGCCGTCCTTCAAGACACAGGTGTGGTTGTAGATGTAGAATTCGTAGTAGTTGATGCGGCATTCATAGCCCGAGGACGTGCGGCGGGCATAGGCGTAGTAGACGGTATTGCCGTCCCCGTCCGAAAAGCCGTCCTCCCCCTCGATCCGAAGGGAATGGTAGCCGTCCGAGCCCTTCTCCGCCGTCGTCTGATAGACGGGAATGACGTTCCCGTCCGCATCGTACACGATGTTCGTCCGCGTGGTGCCGCTCGTCTCAAAGTAGTAGTTGGCGTTGTTTTTGTCCTGCTGGGCCTTGGGGCGGCTGCCGACGGGCACCGTCGGGTAGATGACTTGCCTGCCCGTCTCCGTCTGATACGCCTGCAGCGCCTCGTACTCTTCCGCCGAGAATGCCTTGTAAATCATGCCGATTTTCTGATAGGAGTCGAGACGGAAGGTGTAGAGGTCGGCGTCCGCGTCATAGGAATACTTTTGATTCTTGACGGCGTTGTGCCCCGTCTCCTGCCCCATCGCGTAGTAGTACATGAACGAGGTCCGCCCCGCCTCCTTCACCTCGCACCCGTCCCAGAAGGACGTGTTTTCGAAGAGATGGGCCTTGGGAAGGGTGGTCGTGTAGTAGGAGTCGCGGTATTCGACGCTGTACGGGGTGCACATCGGCGTGATGAGCGCAAACAGCACGAGGCAGCAGATGATGACCGCCCCGACGATGGAGCCCTTGTTCTTTGCAAACCGCGAGAGCGCGTCCCGGAAATAGGAGCGCGGCTTGGTGGCAAGTTTTTTGTCGTGGGAGACGTCCCGCTCCCCCGCAAATTCAAATTTTTCCTTCGGGATTGCTTGGTACGTCATATCATTTCGCCCCCATCCTGATGCGCGGGTCGATAAATCCGTAGGAGATATCGACGACGATGCCCGCAAGAAGTCCTACGAGCGTGTAGAACCCCGAGAGCAACATGAAGAAATCGTAGTCCTGATAGGTGATGGAATCGAGGTAGAGGCCGCCCACCCCGGGGATGGAGAACATCGCCTCGATGATGAGAGATCCCGAGAGCACGGCGACGAATTCCGAGAGAATGGACGGGAAGATGGGCACCATGGAGTTGCGCAGGGCGTGGCGAAGGGTCGCCTGCCCTTTCGTGAGCCCCTTGGTGCGCGCGAGGAGCATATATTCCCCCGTCAGAACTTCGGAGAGCTCCGCCCGCGTGAGACGGGTATAGCCCGCGATGCTTCCGAGACAGAGCGAGAAGACCGCGGGGAGCATGCTCACAAACATATCCCATGAGAAGTAGTCGTAGCCCGACTTCATCGTCAGCGGGAACCACCCGAGGCGGAAGCAGAAGACATACTGAATGACGAGTCCGAGCACCATGCTCGGAAGGGAAATGAGCAAGATGACGATGACGTTGATGACTTGGTCCTGCCACTTGTTCTTTTTGAGCGCGGCAAAAATTCCGAGCCCCAAGCCGATGGGCACGCCAATCAAGGTGGAATAGATGTTGATGAGCACCGTGGGCGGCAGTTTTTCCACGAACACGTCCCAGACGGGCTGGTTGCGGTATTCGGGCAGCGCCACGCCGATGCCGAAATCCCCATGCAAAAAGATGCGCTGAAGATAGGTGCCGAGTTGCTGCATGACGGGAACATAGTCAAAGTCGACGACGGTGTTCCCCTCGATGACGAGGTTGCAGATATACCCCCTCGCTTCGAGCTGGCGGTACGTTATCATCGCGTCCTGTCCCTGTACGATGGGGACGACGATGGGAAGCAGCTTGATGAGGACAAAACACATGACCATGATGATGACAAAGGTCATGAGGAGAAGTCCCAGCCGTTTGAGCACGTATTTGAACATATACATGGCGATGGCCTCCGTGGGGTCGATGTCCTGCCGAGAGTACCCGCCAAGGGCCTTGGCGGGAGAACTTCAAAATGCAGTTTGGGGGGCGAAACCGCCCCCCGACTGTGCTTGCGATTTGGAAATCGGGTTGCCCGATTTAGTTTTCCTTCTTGTATTCGGTGGAGAGGTCGTTGTGCTGGCTGCTCACATACGCATCCCACGCGTCGTCGTCATAGTTGACAACCATGTAGCGCGTGCCGCCGAATCCCATGAAGATGTTGTAATCATCGGAGAAGTGGGAGAACTTGGCGCCGAGAAGAGATGCGCTGTACTCCGACGTCGTGATGATGGTATAGTACTTCTCGAGGACGAGCTTTTCGAGCGCGGCAAGCAGTTCCATGCGCGCACCTTCGGGAATGGCGCCTGCGCCCCAGTTATATCTGTTGGACAAGCCGTAGGTATCGGCAATCCCGTTGAGGCAGGCATACCAGTTGAGGACGCTCATCGTGAATTCCTGTCCCGCTTCATCATACTCGCCGTAGACGTCTGCCGCGGGCATCGTATAGGTGAAGCTTTCGCCGTTCGTATCCCACCAAGTGGAGTACATGAGCCCGGCTGCGGGGTCGACATAGCACTGCAGGAAGCCTTCGGGGTCGAATGCGCCGCCCGAGAAGCCGGTGCCCGCAGCGATTTCATATGCGCCGCTTCTGAAATCATTTGCCCAGTTGGCGCCGAAGGAGGCGTCGAACTCGACCTTAATCTTGCCTTCAAGGCCAGTGCCCTCGACGAGATCTGCAATCATCGCCACGAGATACTTGTAGCTGCGGCGGGTGTTGGCATTATCCGCGCTGGTGCCGTAGACAAAGGTGATGTCTTCGTCCGGGTCATAGCCGTAGTAGTCCGCACGGGTGGTGAGCTCTTCGTAAGCGCTTTTGACGAGTTCCGTGGCGCGGGTGTGGTTCATGCCGTTCATCGCCTCATAGGCCTCTTCGTAGTCGTCATAGACGGTGTTGCCGTCCGTCCACTTGCCGTCCGCATTCTTTTCGAAGCCGTAGACGGAGAGCAGGGTCTCCTTCGCCTGCTGGGTGTCGCGGTAGACGCCGCCGTTCTCCACGTCGTAGTAGTAGCTCGGTCCGAGCAGACCGTAGCAGGACTGGTGCGAGGTGTAGAGGGCCTGGTTGTATTCGTCGCGGTCGAGCCAGAGGGAGATGGCCTCACGGAAATCCTTGATGGCAAGGAGACCCGCGTTGTGCCCGTTTGTCTTGAGCGCGTCAAGCCCTGCATACAGATTGATGCCGAAGGTGCCCGTGCCGGGTGCGAAGCGCGTGTATTTGGAGTTGCGGTAATCTTCCTTGTGGTCGACGTCGAGCCCGATGTCGTCGAGCGTGCCCGCGAGGAAGCCCATCCACTGGGTGTTGACCTCCGCAATCTTCTCGCAATGGAAAGCGTCGATGTTGTACTGCCCCTTGTTGTCCTCGAGGCCGTAGCCGTACCAATTCTCGTTGCGCTCCACCGTATACGATTTTCCGCTCTGGAACGAGGTCAGTTTGTAGGGACCCCAGCTTGCGGTGGTCGCACGCGAGGTGTTGTAAATGGTCGTCCACAGTTCGGAACCCGCCTGCGGCTCGTGCTTGCAGTCCTCATAGAGGTCCTTCTTGACGAGCGGAAGGCTCTGGAAGTTATATGCCGCGAGATAGGAGAGGCTCCCGTCCTCTTTGAGGCACATGATGGGTCTGTCCATGCAGATGACGAGCTCATACTTGCTCGGCGCATACAGACCGACTTCGGAGAAGTCCATCGTCTCGAACACTTTGCCGAGGTACGCCATCTCTTCCCATTCCTGATAGGCATAGTCGCCCACTTCTGCGGCATAGGCATCGGCATCGTCAAAGTCGTGCAACATTGCGATGACGTCCATCAAGACGCCGAGCGACTCCTCGTTGAGGTGAACGAGCCCGGTGATGGAATCCTTGTAGTCGGCAAAGAAGGTGTCTCCGCCGTAGTCGGCAAGGCTTGCGCCCCAGTTGCCGCCGTCATTGGGATCGAGCAGGAGCGCATACTCCACGTCGTCCACCGTATAGGTGTAGAAGCCGTCCTCGTCCGTGCCGAGTTGCGCGATGGTGATATACGCATCTTCATCCCCTGCGTCTTCTTCGCTGACAATCGGCGTGACCGTGCCCAGTCTTCCGCCATAGAGATAGGACCGCGCATTCTTAATCGGCGTGGAATTATAATAAAGGTTCGCGCGCAGGTTGAAGAAGTCGGGGTTGAGCTGCTCCTTCATCGTGTAGACGAAGTCGTTCGCATCGATGGGCGTACCGTCGTCCCACTTGAGATCTTCGCGCAGGGTAATCTTCCAAGCATAGCCGCCCGCTTCCTTCTGCTCCGCGGTGTACCCCCACTTGGCGTCCACGGAAGACGTGACGTCCTCGAGCGCGGTCGCTGCGGAATATTTCACCGTGAAGCCGCCGGGGACAATGGCGTCCTTGTTGATGGAGCCGTCCGCGTTGAACTTGCCCTCGTCGCCGAAGTCGTAGTCATACTCGAAGAACGGGCTACCGATATAATCCATAATCTGCGTGTCGTTGTTGTCCGAATAGGTGAGCTCGTTCCAGTTGCTCGGCATGGTCGTCGTGTAGGTGCGATAGGTGACTGTTCCGTTCCCGTCTCCGTCGTCCGGCGCGCATGCCGCAGCCGCCGCCACAAAGGAAGTCGCCAGCGCCGCACAGACGGCAACCGATATCGCTTTCCTCCAGTTTTTTGCCATAAATGTTACCTCCTCAAGATATCTTTTCTGATTTTTATACATTCATTTAGGAATTTTTTGAGTACAAGCACGGAGGCTTGTACTCCCGTCTTTTCATGAAAAGACGCATATTTACAAAATTTTTCCTCGATTTATGCAAAAACCTTTGTTCTACATTACCAGCATACTTCGACGGATTTTCAAAAGTCAAGCGAATCAAACATGATTTTACACATTTTTTTGAACTTTTTTTATTTTACGCTAAAATATAGGATTTTGCGTAAATTCTATACAAATTTTGTGATTCCCGTTCATTTTGCATAATTTTGCATTTTATGCACTACTTTTCGGCGGTTTTTTCGGCGTTTTTTGCCCCGCCAATCTGCGTGAAAAAGGAAAAGAGGCAGAAAAAAAGAAGCCCCTTACAGGCTTCCCTTTTGTGAATTTCCGTATTATAATAATGATACCCTTCGACTACGCTCAGGATGACGGGTTTAGAAGGGGCACCCCCTTCCTGCCCTCCTTGGGCGGCAGGGACCGCCGCAAAGGCCGTCGCGCCTGCCAGCACTCCTGTCGCGCCGCCGCTCACAGCACCCCGTGCTGTTGAGCGAGAACTGCGGCGCTCCACCCTCAAGTATAAGGGGGGAGGTAGAGATTTCTCCGCGCACTGCACTTCGTCCGTGCCGAGTACATGCGGGACAAACTCAAAACCATTCTCCCCGGGCACATTCTCTACGACCTGCGGACGACCTTCTACACACGCTGCGAAGAATGCGGGGTTGCGCCCGCCGCACGCGATGAGTTCGTGGGGCACAGTCAGGGCGTCTTACACGACGCCTACACAGACCTCTCAGATGAGTTCCTTCTGAAAGAAGGAAATAAGCTCGTTTGGTGAGCGATTTGTTCCCAAAGTTGTTCCCAAATCGTCTGTTTTTTCGCGCTGAAAATCGCTGAAAATCGCCGAAAAATACGAAAAAATCGGCCAAATTTGCGAAAATTCGACCGATTTTGGTGCACCTTCAGGGACTCGAAGCCGCTGCCGATTTTCCGCCAACCACAAGATATTGTGTTTTGGGCGAAAATCGGGCGGAAATCAACCACAAAATGTAGTTTGATAAAAAACTCGTGCCCCTATGATGCCCCAAACCCAATCAAAGATCTTCCGTTTTTCATCGTTTGGCAAGCGGCAGGGCACACACCCCGCCGCTTAAAATTTGCGAATCGCCCCATAGCGGTTGACAAAGCGGTGAATTTGGTATAAACTATAATTGTTGGGAGGTGCTTATGACGCGGATCGAAACGATTGAAATGGCTGCGCAGACGTTCGTCGGCGACGGGAAAATGCTTTCCGCTTCCGAGCTTCGGACGCTGATCGAGAAAGCGAACTCCGAGGACGAGCGCGACTTCTACATCGCGATCTATAATTTTCTCCTCGCAAAGCGGCAGAAAGAAGTGATGGCGCATGAAAGCTACTAAAAAATTGACCATCTTCGCGGGCGTCAACGGCGCGGGGAAGAGCACCCTCTATTACAGTGAGGAGAACAAGGAAGATTTGGGCGTTCGGCTCAATTCGGACGAGCTTATCCACGAACTCGGCGGCGATTGGCGAAGCGCAAGCGTTCAGCTGGAAGCGGGCAAGGAAATTCTCCGCCGTCAACAAGACTGCATGGAGAAAGGTCTCTCCTTTAACCGCGAGACAACGCTCTCGGGCACGGAGATCTTCCGCACCATCGAGAAGGCAAAGGCGCTCGGCTACGAAATTCACCTGCGCTATGTCGGCGTGAACAATGCAGAGATCGCAAAGGAGCGCATCAAGCGCCGCGTTGCCCTCGGCGGACACGGCGTGAGTGAGGGCACCGTGGAGCGCAGATATGAGCGCACGAAGGAGAATTTTTTGAAGGTGATCCCCTTGTGCGATACGGTCGCCGTCTACGACAATTCGGGCGACGCGCTCGTGTACGTCGGCTACTCTTTGAACGGAGAACTTCTCCGCACCAAAGACCTGTGCCCGTGGCTCGACGAATGGATGAAATGATACGAATATTTTAAGCGCGGGGGTAAATGCCCCCGCGCTTTTCGCTATAATTTCGCTATCATTTTACTTATAAAAGTTTCAGGAAGCCCATATCGAAGCAATTCGGCATGGCGAAGATTTTCTCGCCGACGGAGAAAGCGACGGTGATGTACTTCTTCGCTTTGTCCACCTTTATGACCTTCCCGTCGCCGAATTTTCCGTGGGAGACGGCAGTTCCGACGTCCACCAAAGAGCAATCGAACGCCTCTTTTTGTTCGGGCTGTTGTTTTGCGGAAGCGGCGGGCGCAGAAGAGGAAGCGGCGGGCGCGGGAGAAGAGACAGAAGTCGTGGTATGTACGGCAGACGCGGGTGCGCTTTCCTCGCTTTCTTCGCGTTCCTCTTCGGGTTCGGAAGCCACCGCAACTTCTTCCGCCATGCGTTCCATCGTCGCCTGTTGATTGTAGAACAGTCTCTCGTATTCCTCGCGGCGGATAACGGTATCCCAACCGCCCACATCTTCGTCCAAATGTTTTTCGATGCCCGTGTAGGAGAGCGAGCTATCCTCGTAGCGTTTGAAGCCGAAGATGGCTTCGTTCATGAGGCTCGCGTTGAACACGCCGATCGAACAGAGCAAATTGAAGTCGTTCACGTTCAGCCCCGTGACCTTCTTGAAAAGCCCCGGCTCGAGTTGTGTGATGACATCTTTGAGCGACTGCTCGCGGTAGTCGGTGAGATACATGAAAATCGGCACGCGCGTTGCAAATTTGATGAGTTTCTCCTGAATTTGCTTGCGCATGGACTTATATTCTTTCTCTTCGTCGGTGAGTTCCTTCTTCTCTTTAGGGGAAAGTTTCTCACCGTCTTTTTTCGCCTTTTTGACCGCTTCGGACTTGTTGATGATGGTCTCGATGTCCTGATTGAGGGAGCGGAAGCCCTCGATCCGCATGAGCGCGTCCAACGCTTCTTTATTATTGAGAAGGCGGGAGAGCGTCGTATTGTCAACATTGACGAGAAGCGCCGACTCCCACCGCCGCGCGAGAAGGGTCGCGCTCGTGCCCGCCATGGCGATGTCGAGAACGTCTTGCGCGCTGATCTGCTTCATTGTCGAGCCGTCGTAGGCGAGAACGGGCAAGAACGAGATGAAATCGGCGACCTTCTTTTCGGGGTTGCTCTCCTCGACGTTGAGGCGGCAGGAGTAGTCGGAGATTTGCCGAAGCGCCCGATCGAGCGCGAAGTCGAAGATATAGCACTCCTCCTTCATAATGCGCCTGTCGCCGTTATCGTCTGTGATTTCCCACGGAGACTGCACGCGGAACGCCGCCTGAAAGTAGGTCTCTGGCGATTTGAGGTTTCGCAGCATGAAAATTCCCGTCCACGGGCGGATGGTGACGCCCGTCGTGAGTTTCCCGCAGGAGAGGGTGATGGTCTTTGTTTCGAGCGGATTTCCCATCGAGGAAAGCACGGGGCGCAAAGCGTCCAACCCGATGCCCGCCGAGGCGCCCGCGCAGACGTTGATTTTATAGTCGTGATAGAACGAATTTTGTTTCTGCCGAAGCAGGTTTGCCATCGCCTGACAGCTTGCAACATTGGGCAAGAACCACAAAGTATGCGAAAGAACGCCGAGGAGCCGCGCGTCCGAATAGGGCATGGGCGGGCGCTTGTCCTGCCCGAGTTTCAAGTCGTCCACGCTCGCGGGGAGATAGGAGCCGCGAATGAGATCGAGCCACTTCTGCACCTCGTTTTCGTAGACGAATTTCGCCTCGGCGCCCTTCCCTTTGGCGGAGAAAAAGACGTTGAGGTCGAACTCGTTGTATTCCCCCTGCAAAGCGATTTGGCGGATACTCTCGGGGATACGGTAAGTCAGCATAACCATGCGCGGCAGGGCGCGGTAAGGGTTATTCGAGCCGATCCATTCCGCCTTTGCCCGCTGTTCGTCCGAATACGTCCAATTATAAATTTGCTCCTCGATGAACTCGCCGCTGTTGAGGGCGCGGAAGGGCGTGCCGCTCAAATAGAGATAGTAGCGCGTGGAGATGGGCAAGAAGCTCTCGTTATAGGCGTTGTCCGCCTCGGTGCGCTTGTAAGCTTCGAAGTCGAAGTCGGCGCTCTCCTCGTCGTCGGGATCCTCAAAGAGCTTCTTTGCATTTTCCCGCCATGCGCCGAAGTGATATTCGTCGAAGATGACAAGGTCCCACACCTCGGTATGAATGAACTCGTTTTTCGCCTTGATGCCGCCGTTTTCGTTGGTGCCGAGAAGGTCTTGGAAGGAACCGAATACCACGATCGGGCGGGATTTATCGCAATTTGCAAAGGCGACGTCGATATTCACCGCCTTTTCGTGCGCGTCTTTATTGGAGACGAACTGCCACCCTTCAAAATCGACATGGGAGAGAAGGTCGTCCCGCCAAGCCGATTCCACCGCAGGCTTGAAGGTGAGGACGAGTACGCGCTTGAAGCCCATTTTCTTGGCGAGCTCGTAGGCGGCGAACGTCTTGCCGAAGCGCATTTTTGCGTTCCAAAGGAATTTGGGGGGCTTGTTCGGCTCGTCCTTTGCGGCGCGGTCGAAGTACGCCATCGTACGTTGCACGGCGACGACCTGCTCTGGGCGCATTTTGAAGTCGAGCGTGCGCTCCTCTTCCGAGACGATACCTTCCCGAAGCTCCAAGATCGCCGCGCGGACGTCCTTCTCGGTGCAGAGATACCACTCGTTCCTGTCTTTCCCCTCGTTGAGGCGGCGGAAGCCCTTGCGGCGCAGAATGACGTGGACGTCGCCGTCGCGGAAGCAGGTGCCATCGGAGCGCATGGCGGACTCTTTGAGGACGATCTGATATTCGAGGGTAGGGGTGCCCACCTGCTCTTTGACGCGCGTCTCCGCGTCGCGGTCGGTGTAGCCGACTTTGAGATACCCCTCGTGAGACGGGACCCCGGGGAGACAGTAGGCGTAGATCGTCGGCTCTACTTTCGGCCGTTGTTGAAAAAAATCAGGCATAGGAAATTCCTTTTATGTTTTAGCTCGCGATTTATGGCTCAATATATCCAAGTTCGTCTTTGTGGAGAGCGCAATATCTTCGGACATAATTTAACCATGTCTCATACCAATACCATTGCTTGCCAGCGACTGTACAACCATATTGTGGTACTTTTAATGATTTCCCATTATTTTGCCATAGAAGTGTATGGGTATTCATAGAAAAATATTTATATCCCTCAGTTTTCATAATTGTAACGATTTGTTTGGGTAAATACTTTTTCTTCTCGCTTTCTTTAACCATCACAATATTCTTCACTTGATCAGCTATCTCATCGCTGATTTTTACAAATTCGACCACAGAATCCGCCTGTCCACGATGATTCGCACTTATCGGAATATACATGATTTTATAGGAGTATTCCTTGTTTTCAAGAATTTCGGGGGTTAGATTATGCTCAAATCCAGAGATGAAATTATAAACATTTTCTGAAATCCCTTTCATTTTTGACAACTCGCGCTGTCGAATAGGGTCAATGCCAGAGAAATGGATTGACATAACCAATTCGTTATCTATAGCATATCTTTTACCAAAAAGTTCGATAATGCAGTGATTAAAATTTAAGGCGCACGCCTGTAGTTTTGCACTTACTGCATTATCCAAATCGTTTGTCATTTGATGTTCAACTTCATTACGTAATCCGACTATAAACTCCAAGTTTTTCTTAACAGAAGGCGACAATGGACATTCTTGAGCAGAAATACACTTGCTCAACTCCCATTTTTTTATTGCTCCATAGTCTGTCCGTATATATTGCTTCTTCTTTCCATTGAACTTATAATAGCTGTAATCAATTCCTATTTTTTCATAATATGCGTGCAATAAATATGTCCAAGCAACAACTGCGAGTATCAAGAAATTTTCCGTCTTAAATCTAATTAACGGATTGTTAAAAATTTGCACTGCTGCCAACATTGCCTCTCGAGATTTTTTTAAGAGGGCATCCTTCTTCGATTTGTACTTCCTATCGCGTTTCCCTGCCATAATTATTTCTCCAAATGTAATTAGTTTGTTAATTTTATATACACCTCAAGGAGGGTTATTAAACAAACTTTATCCCATGGAGCGAATCATGCCTTCAATGAAAGCAATCTCTTCATTGGTGAGATTGTATTTCGCGTACAATTCCTCGTCTGTCCACGGCTTGGAAAAGTCTTGCATGGGGACAAAAGAATAGGTGGCTTTTAACAAATGTTGCGTAGGTTTATGTAGCAACACCAAAAATCGGAAAAATTTCGTTTTTGCATATTCAATAAAATTGTTTGCCTCACATTCATTTTCAAAAGGTCCGATGGCAACATACGTCTCTGTGCAGATTTCATTCGGCTTTCCCAAGAACGGCTTGCCGATTACAAACAAATTTGTGTCTGTCCGTTCGCCATAAGCGGCAGGCAAAAATACCTTGTAGCTGTTTGCTAAATTCTGATTTGGAATGACGACATTGCGATCCAAAAAAGTTTTTTCCTGGTTACGACCGTAGACAAGAATGTCTGATTTATTACCGAGAGAACTTTTCCCGACATAATTAGTAGGCAGCCCGAATGGACGTTGGGAGGATATAAGCGAAACGATGTTCCCCTCATTCTTAATTTTTATTTTCCTTACAATATCTACTGCTTCATTGTATTTAATGAAAACATCACAGCCATCCTCTATGAGCGGACGTCTCGCCGTGGTACTCGTATCGTTGCGGCAAATTGTCACATCGCAGTCACCCGCATGATCTCTGTCCCATAAGAAATAGCAGACGCCGCCCGGAATATCAACCCCGGGGAAACAGTCAGAGGCGATTATGTAATCGGTGAGCTTTCTGATTTTTTGATCATTGAGCATAGCGGCTCTAAATTCATTTAAGCCGAATCCCCCCGCGACCCATCTGTCGGGAATAATCATGATAACGAACCGAGGGGATAATTTTTTAGCTCGTTCAACGAATTTTTGATATATCGGAATTGCTTGGGATTTACTTCCGCCCGTTGAAAGTTGATACGGCGGGTTGCTGATGATGACGTCGAATTTCATATTGAACAGTTTCTCCAAATCATGGGTATGGATAAATTCGTAGGCGTGGGTCTCTAACTCGTCGCCGCGGGAATACTCGCTCTCGCTTGCCCCGCAAAAGACGCACTTCCCGTTTTTCCAAGTGTGCGGAATGCGCTTGTAGCGGATATTGCCCTCGGCAGTCTTGAACTTCGTCACCGAAAATTCTCCGTTCGGATATTTACTGCAATACACGCCGCGGCGGGAGAGAAGGCTCGTCAGCTCCGTAATCGCAATGCCGAAGAGCTGTTTATGAAAGATATGATCGACGCGCTCTTGAAGGTCGGGAAACTGCCGCTCCAATCC
>CANRNE010000024.1 GCA_947631925.1 uncultured Clostridia bacterium | reverse complement strand
GCAGCTCCTCGCCGCAGCGTTAAGAATTTCTTGCCTTACGTACTCTCGCGTTTCATGTACCTCCGCAATTTCTCTTCTGTCACGAAAATACATTACTCCACGCTTGCTATGCAGTTGTCAATCTGCGGATTTCCTTCGAAAGAAGGGCTAAAAAGCAAGCTGTCCATTGAGACAGCTTACTAATGATACCATTTCCTATAAATTTCGTCAAGCGATTTTCAAAGAGATTCTTTACTTTTTGCGGAAATTTCCGAAATTTTCACCGCCTTGGGGCGCTCGTCGGGACTTTTTGCCCGCAACAATACCTCCTCATAGGCCGCTTTTGCCTTCTCGGCGATGTCGTCCCATGTGAAATACAGGTCGCGGTAGGCGCCCTCGGCGACTGCGGAGAGCCTCTCTTTGTCCTGCAAAATGTTGAGAATGCCATCCGTGAACGGCCCGAGCTCGCAGGGCAGAATAAACCCGTCCACGCCGTCTCGCACCGTGCAGGAAGTGAGACTTCCCTCGGCAAAGACGGTGGGCGTGTAGCGGGATGCCGCCTCCATCTGAACGATGCTGGAAACGTCATAGAGGCTCGGGAACAGCTGCAAATCGCCTGCGGCATAGACGCGGGAGAGGGAGTCCTCTTCGAGCCGGCCCTCGAAGATGACGTTGTCGGATACGCCCTCTTCCTGCAATTTTTTGACGAGTTTCTCCTTGTCGGGGCCCTCGCCCGCGAACAGCATGACAAAATCCAGCCCGCGCCGCTTGAGTTCGCCCAGCACTTCGGCAATGAAGAGAATATTCTTCTGCTCGACGAGCCTTCCGACGAAAATCAACGTGAGCTTGTCCCCAACGCCCAGTCTCGCGCGCGCGAACGCGCGTTCCTTCTCATAGTCTATGGGCGGCGCGTAGGATGTTCCGTTGGGCACGAGGCGGGGCTCCCCCTCGTAGCCGTAGCTTATCAGCGTGTCGCGGCTCGCTTTGTGCATGGTCCACACTTCATCGCAGCCGTTGAAGACCTCCATGATGTACTTCAACAGGAATTTCGTCAAGGGCCCGTCCCCGACATAGCGGATGAAGTCCCGCTTGTATTGGCTGTGGAAGGTGCAAATGAGCGGAATGTGGCGCTTTTTATGCAGATTTAAGACGTAATGACCGATAAAAAAGGGCGAATGGCAGTGGATGAGGTCGATGCGAAGCCGGCGAAGACAACGCTTTGCCCAGCCGTCGAGGTCGGGCAGAGCGATTTGATAATTGAGCTTGGCGGAGAAGAGACTTCTGACGGCTAAGACGGGATAGGAGCGCAAATATACCCTCCCCGCGGTCGCGGGCGCGAGCACAAGGACGTTCATGTCCTTGGACAGGAGGCGGGCATAGTTGTCCATCACATTGACAACTCCGTCAACCAAAGGGAAAAATGCGTCGCAGGTGAGCAAAACCGTCTTCTTCCCGTTGGAATTGTATTCATCCACAAGTGAAATCAGCTGTTGTCTGTATCTTTTGTCCGTACGTTTTGTCGTATTGGTCACTGTGGTCTGCTCCTTTTGTACATCATTCTACCACACTCGGACGCAATTGTCAAACACTTCGGGAAAATTTGCCGCGGGCTGCGGAAAGCCGTGAAAAGATATCATCGGCAACCGCTGCATTCACTGCATTTTCCGTTGCATTTTTTGGGCGGTTTTCCCGTCGCGGAGTGCATTTCCCCATACCATGTCCGCTCGGACATGGTATGGCATTTCGGACATGGTACCCCTTCATCGTACTTTTTGACGAGTTCTTCGAATTGGAATCCGCAGTGCGGACAGCGGTAAGAAAAAATGGGCATCGGCGTTCTCCTTTGCCCTATTATACTATATCCGCCGCGGAATTGCAACCGTATTGCGGCGAGTCGAAGCATATCCGCAGTATAATAAGCTTCGACAGGCTCAGGGTGACGGATTGGGAAGCGACACCCCTTTCGTCACTCGCGTTGCTCGTGACACCCACCCCTCAAGGGGTGGACAAGAGAACCTCCACCTTTTCGAAGAAAAGGGGGGAGGTGGCTCCGCGCGCCGCAGCGCGGCTTGGTCCGGATGACAATGCGAGGTCCTATGGCCTCTTTAAGAGAAACGGGGGAGGAAGGTGACGAGAAGGTTGCCTTCGCCGACGCGGATGCCGTATTTGTCGTAGGTGTAGCGGCCGTCGTAGTAGCCGAGGCGGATGCCGTACCTGTCGTAAATCGTCTTGCGCGTGCCTTCGTCGCGAATCTCCCCTATCTTCACGCCAAAGCGGTCCTTTAAGATTTCATTCATAAGCTGTACCTCCTGCGGGAAGTTTATCACACTTTCCCGCATCTGTCAAGAGCCGTACGAAAAAAACCCGAACGCAGGGCGTTCGGGCCTTTTTTCGGTGCCTTGCGGCAGTTGCTGTTTCCTTATGCCAAGTCGTACTGAGTGGCGACGTCCTTCGGGACGGACATCAGCACGAGGCAGTCGGTGCTGCCCGTCTTGTAGTAGCCAACATAGTAGATGATGTTGCCCTTCGTGTTCAAAGGCTTTGCATACTTGATGTTGGTCGTGGTCGCGGCGTTGGATTTCTCCGGGAAATCCCCTGCGTTCTTCATCGCCTTGATTTCAGTATTGGTGAAGGTGAACTCGGAGATAGCATTCTTGCAGACGGTGATGTCTTGTCCCTTGCCCGGGCCCTCGCCCATGAAGAAGTTGCCGTTACTTGCATAGGAGTAGAGGCTATTCGAGAGGTCGTCGGGGCTGATGGACGCATCGGGTTCATGAATGTTGAGGTGCGCCCAGCCGATGTTGAGGTCCTTATAGCCATTCTCCGCGGAGAGAACTGCCGTCCAGGTGAACTTGCCTTGCTGATCGATGGGCACGGAGTTACCGAACTTGCTGCCCATGGACCACCAGATGTACACGGACTTGCCGAAGAAACGCTCGACGGTAATCTGTCCCTCAATCTTGAGGACAACGCCTTCGTTGGTCTCCTCACCGCTGACGGTGTAGGTGAGAACAACATTCTGAGACGGGAATTTGAGGACGAGGCTGTGCGCATAGGAGTCGGCGGCGTCGTGCGTGAGCTGGACATTCCATTCAGCCATCGCGACCATGCTGCTCTCCGTAAAGCTTTCTTCGTCATAGGGAAGCAGCTGGATGCGCTTCTCGCCGTTCACGGTCGCACGGAGCTGAAGAACGAGGGTGGAACCCGTATATCTCGTGCCGTCGGACGCGAATTTGTCAAGGAGATTGTCGACTTTGAAGGTGATGGCCGCTGCGCCGCTCGCGGTGCCCGTGTAGGCGGCCTCGTCGATGTATGCGACGTCGTCTGTCTTCCCGGCAAAAGCGAACGCGAGGTGCACGTCGGTCATGGCTGCCGTGTAGGTGCCCGCAATCTTGAGGCTGATGCCGTCGTCGCCCGTTTCCAAAGTCGCGGAGGTGAGATTGATGAGGTTGGAGGACCACTGCGCGGTGACAGTTGCGCTCACTGCGATGGGAGCGTCCTCGCTGGCGGTGATTTTCGTCACCTTTGCGGGCTTGTCGTCCACCGTCCACTTCCAGAGGGAGTAGCCGTCTTTGGTGGCAGTGGTGGGAAGGAGAATGGATGTCACGAGGGGTTCGGAGAACTCTGCGGTGTAGACGTCGCCGGACTTGGTGAAGGTGAGGCCGTTCTCTGTCTGCAGTCTCGTAATGTCTTCTGCGGAGATGGAGCCGCCTGCGGTGTCAAGGGTGATGAGACCGGTGACAGCCTTTGCAAGGGTGACGGCATCGGAAGTCTTGCCCTGATAGGTGACCGTGAAGGAGGTGTCGCCGAGGGCGAACGCTTCGGAGAGCTCGTCCTGATACTTGATGCGATAGTCCTTGTCGGCAATCGTGACTTCGGAGTTGTTCTTATACACGGCTTTGACAACGATGTCGGCCTTGTTGACGGAATCGCCCGCGTGATAATTCAAAGGATTTGCGTGCGTGACGGTGATGTGGTCGAGTTCGGTCTTGACGGTGACTTTGACAGTCATGCCCTCGACGACGTCTGTCGTATACTTGCCGTCGCGCGCCTTGAGCGACTGGCCCGTAGGATTGTCGGTCGTGGCAACGCTCACCGCATCTATCACATAGCCGGTCTTCGGCGTGACGGAGAAGGTAACGGTGTCTTCGACAACCTTTTCGGGCAAGCCCTCATAGCCGTCCACGGTTACGGTCGCATTTTCATCGATGTCCCAATTGACAGACACTCCCTTCGGCCCGCAGGCGGCGAGCGCAAGGGAGAGGACTGCAACAAAGAGCATGACGACGAAAATTTTTGCAAAATTTAATTTGCGTTTTGTCATTTTGTTGTTCCCTCCATGAAATAATTTATCGTTTTTGCGGGTGAAATCGCTTCAAACGATACTAATATTGTAACATATTATCATCATGGAGTCGATGAGCGGATTCCCGATACCATATATTTTTGGACGTGGGACAAGATTCTGTATGTTTTTAGGCAAGGCGGAAAATTCCGTATGTTTTTAGACAGATTGGGAAAACGTCTAAGTGGGGGTCGGCGGTGACGGTTTCATAAACTCGCCCGCGCGGTCGTTTCATCGGACAATCGGCCCTGCGGACAATCAAAGAAACCCGCCCCCGAGGCGGGGGCGGGAGATGAATGGGACGAAGTTATTTCGCGGAAGCGGAATGCTTCTTGCGGAGAAGGAGGACGGTGAGGACGACAGCGGCGCCGACAACGGCGGCAGAGCCGACGGCAATTCCCGCAATCGCGCCCGCGGACAGGCCTTCGGGCGCGGGTTCGCCCTTGAGATACTCCACGCCGCGCACATAGACGGTACGGGATTCGCCCGCCCCATCCTCATAGGTATACGTCGAGAAGACCTTCCAGCCCTTTGCGGTCGTCACCACGTCGATGACGTCCCCTTCGACGTCGGTTTCCTCGAGGCGATAATTGACGGCCTTGAGCGGAATCTTGCCGCCCACGGCGGGGACGGTGTCCGCAGTCGCGTTTGTCACCGTATCATGATAGACGTAGTAGGTCTCGTCGCCGTAGACCTCGCAGGCGTTGTTCGTCACGCCGAGGACGCCCGCCTTTGCCGCCGTGTACACGTCCTTGGAGAAGCCGTAGGTCCAGTACCAAGGCATGATTCCGCGGTCGATGAGCAGACGGTCGAAGGTCTCGTTCTGATTGGCACTGTTCACGTCGTACACCGCGAAGAGTCCGACGTAAGAGGAGACGAGACGGTCCTTGAAGTTGCCCGTGTTGCTCGCGTCGAGGTTGGCGGTGGGAATCCACGGCGTCGTGTCGCGCAGCGATTGGAGCTGATTTTCATCCTTATTAAAGGTGATGATGACAAGGTTTTCGTAGAACTCTTTCTCGTCGAGCACCTTCTTCATGTTCTCGACGAAGTCGCGCTGGTCGTCCTTGATTTCGAACACGAGGACGACGTCCGTCCCGAGCTCCTCGTTGAGCGCCCGGATGAGGTCGATGACCTCTTCGAGGGTGGGAATCTTCTCAGGCTCGGCGGTGGGGTTGAGTGCGGGCCTGTCGACGAGCTGATACTCGCGAATCTCTTCGAGCGTCATGTTCTTGATGTCGCCCTTGCCGTTTGACGTCGTGCCGATGCCGTCGTCGTGCATGATGATGATGTGCTTGTCCTTCGTCAGGTGGCCGTCGAGCTCGAGGTGGGTGACCCCTGCGCGCATTGCCGCCTCCACCGCGCTGAGGGAGTTTTCATGGTTGTGGTTCTGTTCGCCGCGGTGCGCCACGTTGAAGATGTTGCGCGTGTAGCCTGACATCTCCTTCATCTCGTCATAGACGGCGGTGTAGTTGAGGGTGACGATTCCATATCCGCCGCCATAGATGCTGTCCGCGATGTCCTCCGGATTGTCGCTCTCCGCGCGCACCCATACCGTCTTGAAACGCGCCTGCAGGTAGGTAACCATCTCGCTCGAGGCCTCCTTCTGGGGCAGAATGACGACGGAAGCGCCCGCCTCGGTGGATTCTTTGACCATCGTGTAGCGATCTTCGGGCAGTTCGCGGTACTCCACGATGCCGCGGACGGAAGTCACGGCGGTGCGGACCTTCTTAACGAGGGAAGCGTCCTCCGAATGGACGGCGAGGTCGGTGATTGCGATGCGGTTGGTCAAAAAGTCGATGAGCTTGTCCGCGCCCCCTTCGTCGGAGACGGAGATGACGGGGATGACTTTCCCCTTGATTTGCAGATACAGTTCGGACAGACTGCCGAGCACGGTGCCGCTTTCGCTGACGATGTTGCCCTCCGCATCGAGATGCAGAATGGCGTTGGAGGGACGGTTGCCAGCCGAATCTTCGGGCAGCACGTCGCCGTCGTGCTCGTCGAGGACGTCGAATACCACCGTGGGCGGGGCGACAAGGCCTGTCTTTGCGGAATGGGTCTGGGCGATGTCGGTGTCCTTCTGCTGTGCCGCCGCATGGCCGACCGCCGCAAGGTTCCCCACGGGGATGAGCACGAGCCCGAGCGCCAAAATCAACGCCAAGACAAACACGAAGTGCCGTTTGATTTTCACAAAATGTCTTTTCATTCCTTCTCCTCTACACAAATGTGCGATTTTTTCTATATTATATCATATTTGAGCATGCAAAGATAGAGAAATATGTGCGAATCTATCAAAAAAATAGACGGTTTTTGAATTTTGTCTGCTTCGCCCCCGCCGCGGGGAAGGGAAAGGGGATTTTCGGGCGGAATTTTCTTTGGAAACGGGGCGGTTTTTTCTTGACATCGGGCACATGCTATGCTATAATTCCTATCGAAAAGATAGGAATTTGTTTTACGGAGAACAGCCATGTTTGTTTATGCAGACCATGCGGCGACGACCAAGATGCGTCCCGCCGCGCTCAAAGCGTATACGGATGCCGCCGAAGCGGTGTACGGAAACCCCTCTTCCCTGCATTCCTCGGGCCAGCGGGCGAAGGAACTTTTGACTTCGTGCAGGGAGCGGATAGCCGCCTGTCTCGGGGCGGACGCGCGGGAGATTTTCTTCACGTCGGGCGGGAGCGAGAGCGACAATCAGGCCATCCGCTCTGCCGCCTATGCGGGGCTCAAAAAGGGAAAGACCAAGCTCGTCTCCACCGCCATTGAGCATCACGCCGTCCTTCATACCCTCGAAAAACTGCAAAAGGAGGGCTTCGAGGTCGTCCTTCTCCCCGTCACGGCGGAGGGAATTGTGCGCGTCGAAGACGTCGAAGGCGCCATTGACGAGAAGACTGCGCTCGTCTCCGTCATGCTCGCCAACAACGAGATTGGGACCATTCAGCCCGTCTCGGAGATTGGGAAGATTTGCAGGGCGCGCGGGGTGCTCTTCCACACGGACGCGGTGCAGGCGGTGGGGCATATTCCCGTCGATGTCAAGGAAATCGGCTGTGACTATCTCGCCCTCTCCGCGCACAAGTTCTGCGGGCCCAAGGGCGTGGGCGCCCTGTATGTCCGCCGCGGCGCGCCCATTTTCCCCCTCATTGAGGGCGGCGCACAGGAGAGCGGCAAGCGCGCGGGCACGGAAGACGTCCCTGCGATTGCGGGCATGGCTACCGCTTTGGAGGCCTCTGTCGCGGACATGGGTGCCACGTCTGCGCTCCTGAAGCGGTTGCAGGACAAACTCATCGACGGGCTGTTGCGCATTCCCCACTGCGCGCTCAACGGGGACAGAAACAGGCGCCTTCCCTCGAATACCAGCTTCTGTTTTGAGGGCATTGAGGGGGAATCCCTCCTGCTCCTTCTCGACGATATGGGAATTTGCGCGTCCTCGGGGTCTGCCTGCACGTCGGGGTCGCTCGACCCCTCCCACGTTTTGCTCGCCATCGGGCGGGTGCACGACGTCGCGCACGGGTCGCTGCGCATCTCCCTCGGGGAAGAGAACACCGAGGCGGACGTCGACTATCTCTTGCAGTGTATCCCCGAAGTCGTCTCCCATCTTCGCAACATGTCCCCCGTCTGGCGGGACCTTCTCGCCGGCAAACGGCAGTTTATTCTGTAACCAAGGGCGGGGAGAGGCCTTTATTGCGGATATGCTTCGACTCGCCGCGATGCGGCGGCTCAGCATGACGATTTTAGAATCAAGGAAAAAGCAAAAACCGCGCTTTTTGCTTTTTTGCGTGGGCGGCAGGGACCGCCGCACGCCTCTTCGCGGAGGCCACCGCTCATGTCGCGCCGCCGCTCACAGCACCCCGTGCTGTTGAGCGAGAATTGCGGCGCTCCACTCAATTTGCGACCTCGGGGCTTATTGTCCGATGAAACGACCGCGACGACCAGACAAATTAAGCCGCAAACGCCAATTTCCTCGACGAAAAGATTTGCGAAGCAAAGATTTTCGCCGAAATCGAAAGGAGTAATTATGTCTTTATACAGTGAAAAAGTGATGGACCATTTCAGAAATCCCCGCAACGTCGGCATCATCGAGGACGCGGACGGCGTGGGAGAAGTCGGCAATGCCAAGTGCGGCGACATCATGAAGATGTATATCAAGGTCAAGGACGGCATCCTCGTAGACGTCAAGTTCGAGACCTTCGGCTGCGGCAGTGCGATTGCCTCGAGCTCGATGGCGACCGAGATGATTAAGGGGAAGCCCATCTCCGAGGCGCTCACCCTCACCAACCGCGCGGTCACCGAGGCGCTCGGCGGACTCCCCGCGCACAAGTTACATTGCTCCGTCCTCGCCGAAGAGGCGGTGCAGGCGGCCGTGCTCGATTACTACAAAAAGAACAACATCCCCTACGATGAGGCGGATTTCAAGTGCGCCCTGTGCGCGCATGAGCACGATGTGCACGGAGAGGAGTCGTGATTGTCTCCACCAAGGGAAGATACGCCCTGCTGCTCATGACGGAGCTTGCAAAGGACGGCGGAAGCGTGCCCCTTCGCGAACTCGCGGAGCGGCAGAATTTGCCCTACAAATATGCGGAAAACATCGTGGGGCTCCTTGTGCGCGCGGGATTTCTCGAGAGCAGGCGGGGAAAGGCGGGCGGCTATTCGCTCGTGAAGAAGCCCGAAGAGTACACCCTCGCCGAGATTCTCAAGAAGACGGAGACCTCGCTCTCCGCCACCGAATGCACGGGAAGCAGTGAGAGCTGTCCGCACGCGGCGACCTGCCCGACTCTCCCCGTCTGGCGGGGTTTGGACGAGACGGTGGATGCCTATCTCTCGCAATATACCCTCGTCGATTTGATGGGCTGAAAGGCGTTTAATGCCGAAACGGCAGATTTCGCCCGATGCCGAGCCGCCCCGATTTGCGCTGCAAATCGGGGCGGCTCGGTGAATTTCAAAACGCCATCTGTTATAAAAAATCGCCTGCGTTTCTTGCGGGCGATTTTTATAAAATCTCGGTGAGGGTGAATTTTGTCTTGTCGCACGAGGTGAGGAAGTAGTCGATGCCCGCCTTGTCGCATTTCAAGGGGAAGTATCCCGCGCCGTGCAGGTGCCCGAAGACGACTTTGTTGACACCGTTCTCCTCGAAGAGCTGCGTGAAGAGGGTGTCCTCCTTCTTGATGCCGAAGGGGGGATAGTGGATGAGCGCGATGAGGATATCCCCCGCCTCGCGCACCTTGTTTGCCTTCTCGAAGGCGAGGCGGAAGCGCTCTGCCTCGCGCAGGTAGAGCACGTTGTCGTGTTCGGTGAAGTTCTCGCTCCCGGGGCAGGTCCAGCCGCGCGAGCCCGCGACGACGACGTTGCCGAATTTGACGCAGTCGTTCTGTAAAAAGAAGAAGTCGGGCGCTCCCTCGCGGACGCGGGAGATGGCGCTCCACCAAAAATCATGGTTGCCGCGGATGAAGACCTTCTTCCCGGGCAGGGGGGAGAGGGACAGGACATCGAAAAGCCCCTCTTCGAGCTTCATGCCCCAAGAGGTGTCTCCTCCGAGGAGAACGAGGTCGTCCTCCCCCACTTTCATGCGCCAGTCGGCCTTGATTTTTTCGAAATGTCCCTCCCATTCGGGGCCGAACACGTCCATCGGCTTGTCCGAGCGCCCCGAGAGGTGCAAATCGCTGATTGCCCATACCTTCATCCCCCAAAGTATACCACAGTTTTCCGCAAAAAGCAAGAGAAAATGAGAATTGGGCCTGCCCTGCGGGCTCAAATCAAAAAACGCCTGCAACTTTGCAGACGTTTTCGGGCTATCATTCTCTATCCGCGGCGCCAGACGTAATTTGCAAGGCCGCCCAAAAATTGCGCCTTGGACAGCTTTTCCGCGTTTGCCGCGGGGTCGGAGACATCGACGGGCGTGCCCGCTTCGGAGAGGATGGGATAGGTCTTCCACCCGGCTGCGACGTCGAACGTCACGCGTTCCAGCTCTTTCGTGCGGAAGGCGTACATGCCAATCTCGCGCACGTTTCGGGTGACGGAAAAGGACGTGATTGCCGTGTTTTCGAAGGCGCTGTCCCCTATCGTCTCGAGCCCCTCGGGGAAGGTGACGGAAGTGAGGGCGGAGCAGTTCGCAAACGCGCTCATGCCGATGGCCTTCACGCCCGCCCCGAGAGTGACGCGCTCGAGCGCGGTGCAGTTTTCAAAGGCATAGATATCGATGAGAGTGATGCTGTCGGGGATAATTACCGAGGAAATCTTCGGGCAGCCCATGAACGCCTTGTTGCGGATGGCGGTCACCGCCTTCCCCTGATATTCGGAGGGGATGCGCACCTCTGCCTCCACCCCGTAGGGCTCGTAGCCGCTGACAAAGTAGGTGTCCGCTTCTTGGTCGAGCTCGAACCCGAGCCGGAACCGCCGATACGGGGGGCGCATCCCGCAAAGAGGATGAGCGCCAAAGAGAGCAGAAGGAAAATTGTCTTCTTCATAGAATTCCTCGGCCCCCTTGGAGGAACTCCGCCATGGGCGGTGAGGAGGTTCGCTGATTTCAGCTTTTATTGGAGAATGAGGACGGCGAGGCCGCAGAAGATGAGCAGGGACACGGCGTCGACAATCGTCGTGATGAAGGGCGATGCGACGGCGGCAGGGTCGAGTTTGCACTTCTTGACGAGCAGGGGAAGGAGACACCCGACGACTTTTGCCACGACTACCGTGCAGAAGAGGGCGAGGGAGACGATGGCGCACTTGTCCCACGTGTAGTCCTTATTCCCCGGCATGAAGGAGCCGAAGAGCAGGTTGTCGATGAGCATGAGTTTTGCAAAGCAGGCGACGGCGAGCGTTGCGGCAAGCAGGAGGCCCGCCAAGAGTTCTTTGAGAAGCACCCTTCCCGTGTCCTTGGTGGTGAGTTCTCCGAGGGCGAGGGAGCGGATTACTGTGACGGACGCCTGCGAGCCGGAATTTCCGCCCGTATCCATCAGCATGGGAATGCAGGCGAAGAGGACGGGGCTGACGGCGTTGAGGCGCGCCTCGAAGGAGTTGATGATAAGCCCCGTGAACGTCGCCGAGACCATGAGAATGAGCAGCCACGGCACCCGCTTTTTCCAGATGGAGAAGACGCTCGTCTTGAGGTAGGGCTTGGCGTTGTCGTCGTGGACGATACCTGCCATTCCCTCCATATCCTCGGTGTTCTCCTCTTCGATGACGTCGATAGCGTCGTCGACGGTGACGATGCCGACGAGCCGCCGCTCATCATCCACGACGGGGATGGCGAGGAAGCCGTAGTCGGAGATCTTGCGCGCCACGATTTCCTTGTCGTCGAGGGTGTTGACGTAGATGACGTTCTCCTCCATAATCTCGGAGATGTGCGCGCCCTTCTTGGAGAGCATGAGATCCTTTGCCGTGACGAGGCCGACGAGCTTGTTCTCCTTATCCGTGACGTAGCAGGTGTAGATGGTCTCCTTGTCAATCGCCGTCTCGCGGATGGTGTCGAACGCCTGCTCCACCGTCATGTCGGGCAGAAAGCGCACGAACTCGATGGTCATGATGGAGCCCGCGCTGTCGTTGGGGTATTTGAGAATCTCGTTGATGTACGACCGCGTCTCGCTGTCCGAGAGGGCGAGAAGACGCTTGACGACGCTCGAGGGCATCTCCTGCACGAGGTCGACGGTATCGTCGAGGAACAACTCGTCCATGACCCCCTTGACTTCGCGGTCGTTGAGCTTCTTGAGCAGTTTTTCCTGCGTGTCCGCGTCGATTTCGACGAACATCTGCGCGGCGAGGTCCTTGGGCAGGATGCGGAAGAGGACGGGGAGGTCCTCCTCCTTCGCGCTCTCGAAGACCTCGGCAAGGTCAATCTCGTTCATCGAGGAAAGAAGCGCCTTTAAGACCTTGAAGTTCTTCTGCTCCAAGAGGGCGAGAATTTCCTCCTCCTCGGCAATGCGCCGCGCGACCCCTTCGGGGAGTTCCTCGATGATGTCCACGGTGTCGTCGACGGAGACATCCTCCATGACTTCCTGCAATTCATCGTCATGGAGACCCGAGATAATCTTCTGCTGCAGGGGGGTGTCGAGCAGGACGAGCACCTCGGCGAGCTGTTCGCTCTCGAGGGCGCGGCAGAAGGGAACGATGTGCTCCTCTTCGAGCTCGGATAAAATATGCGCAACCTCTTCGGGAGAAAGTTTCTTCACCGAATCTGCTGCGCTCTCATAGTCCTTGGCGGACAAAAAATTCAAAAGTTCCTCTTTCATATCTTCACCTCACGCAAAATTTCTCCGTGGGCGCAGAGTGAAACAGGCGTTTATTGCGGAAGGGCCGCAAAAGGACGCCTTGGATGCTCTGCGCATGTACTACTTCGACCTTTCACGGCTTTCCTCCTTGCTTTTTCTATTATTATATCCGACGAAACGGAAAATGTCAACCGAATTTTTCAGACGAATGTGCACAACTTTTTGGAAGGGGCGCTTGCATTCGGCGGGAGGATGTGGTACAATCGGAGAAAAGGAGCAAGCGATGAAACAGGCATTCAACCCCTATCTTCCGAGCTATGAATATGTCCCCGACGGGGAGCCGCACCTGTTCGACGGGCGGGTCTACGTCTATGGCTCGCACGACCTCTTCAACGGCGCGTCCTTCTGTCTCGGGGACTACGTCTGTTGGTCCGCCCCCGCGGACAATCTCGCCGACTGGCGGTATGAGGGCGTCATCTATCGCAGAAAGCAGGACCCCTTGGGCAAGGACGGCATCATGAATGCGATGTACGCGCCCGATGTCTGCCGCGGGAAGGACGGGAGATACTATCTCTACTACTTCATCGGCTACAAGGGACTCATCTCGGTGGCGGTCTCCGACACCCCCGCGGGGAAGTACGAGTTTCTCGACTTTGTGCGCTATGCGGACGGCACCCCCATCGGCAAGAAGGGCGAGCCGCTCCAGTTCGACCCCGGGGTATTCGACGACGGCGGAAAATTCTACCTGTATACGGGATTCGGCCCCGTCAACTACCCCGCCTTTCTCCTCGGCGGGCACAAGCCCTCCCGCCACGGCGCGATGTGCTTCGAACTCTGTGACGACATGCGCACCGTCAAGGGGGATTTCACCTACATCGGCGTGAAGGGCAAGGCGGAGGGCAAGGGGACGCCCTATGAGGGGCATGAGTTCTTCGAGGCGAGCAGTATGCGCAAATTCGGCGGAAAGTACTACTTCATCTACAGTTCCTTCCGCGGCCACGAGCTGTGCTATGCCGTCTCCGACCGCCCCGACGGCGGCTTCGTCTATGGCGGCACCCTCGTCTCCATCGGCGACGTGGGGCTGGGCGTCACCGAGAAAAATGCCCGCAACTATCTCGGGAACACGCACGGCAGCATTCTCGAAATCGGCGGGCAGTATTACGTCTTCTATCACCGTCACACCAACCGCCATGCCTTCTCGAGGCAGGCGTGTGCGGAGAAAATCAGGTTCGAGGACGGGAAGTTTTTACAGGCGGAAGTGACGAGCTGCGGCTTGAATTCAGGCCCCCTCGAGGGGCTGGGAACGTATGAGGCGCGCATTGCCTGCGGGCTGTATTCGGAGCGGGGGAGCTACTTTTCGGGCGTCATGAAAAAGCCCAAGGGCCGCCGCCCCTACTTCACCCAGAGCGGGAAGGACCGCGAGAAGGACCCCGACCAGTACATCGCCAACTTCTGCGGGGGGTCCTGCGCCCTCTTCCGCTATTTCGACCTGCAAAGGGCGACAAAGATTGCCGTGACGGTGCGCGGCGTCGGCGGCGGCGTCATCGTCGTCCGCACCGAGGAAGGGGGAAAGCCGTGTGCCATTCTTCCCATCCCCCGCGGCAAAGGCGAGCGGACGGTCTGCGCCGATTTTTCCGCCGCGGGCGTTCTTCCCCTCTGTTTCTCTTATGAGGGAAAGGGCCGCGTGGACTTCCTCTCCTTTACGCTTTCCGAATAGCAAATCGCGGACATGGGTGCCGCCTTTTGCGTCAAACGTCATTTTTTCCTCTCCAAAGCAAACGCCCGAAGCGAACAGCTTCGGGCGTTTGCTTTGGACTTAAAAGAGCGGGGCGAAGAGCTTTGCAATCTCGCAAATCCACCGCCAGACGACGTTGCGCTTTGCGTCCTCCTCCGTCTGCGGGACGGAGACGGCGAGGGTGTGGTCAAAGTCCTCCTTGAGCTGCCCCACCGCCTTGGTCTTGTACATCAGAACGCCGTCCTCGAAGTGGAAGAGGAAGGAGCGGTAGTCGAGGTTGATGGTCCCCACGACCGCCACCGCATCGTCGGCGAGGAAGTTCTTCGCGTGAATGAACCCCGGGGCGTACTCATAGATTTTGACGCCGCCCTTGATGAGCGCCATGTAGTTGGAGCGGGTGAGCGCAAAGGCGAGCTTCTTGTCGGGAATGAAGGGGGTGACGATTCGCACATCCACCCCCCGCTTGGCGGCGAGAATGAGCGCCTCGCGCATGCGGTAATCGATGATAAGGTAGGGCGTCGTGATATAGACATATTTGCGCGCGCTGCCGATGATGTTGAGGTAGACGTCCTCGCCGAGGTGCTTGTCATAGAGCGGGAAGGGCCCGTCGCCGTAGGGCTGGACATACCCCTCCCCCTCGAAGCGCTCCACCGTCTCGGGCAGGAAGGGGGCGATGTCCTCGGTGCGCTTGAGCTGCAGCGAATACAGCCTGTGGAACATGAAGAGGAGATTGAGCACGCCCTCCCCTTCGAGGCGGACGGCGGAATCCTTCCAATAGCCGAAGCGCACGCGCGCGTTGATGTACTCGTCGGCGAGGTTGAGGCCGCCCGTGTAGGCGACTCTTCCGTCGATGACGGTGATTTTGCGGTGGTCGCGGTTGTTGTGGACGTTAGTGACCACGGGAACGAAGGGGTTGAATTTCACGCACTGAATTCCCTTCTTTCGAAGCGTCTTGTGGTAGTTGAGGTGAATTTTCCCCATACAGCCGATGTCGTCGTACAGCATGCGGACTTCCACCCCTTGATGCACCTTGCGCTCGAGAACTTCGAGAATGGCGTTCCACATCGCGCCGCGCTCGACGATGAAGTATTCGAGGAAGATATACTTCTCCGCGCGCTCGAGGTCTTCGAGATAGCGCTCGAAGAAGGCCTCCCCGGAGGGAAAATACTCCGTCTTTGTGCCGTCATGGACGACGGCGGAGGGATTGGCGGTGGAGAGCGCCTCAAAGGTGGCTGCCCAGTGTTTCATGCCCTCTTGCAGTTCTTCTTCGGAGACGCGCCTCCCCTCGCGCGCATGGGTGGACTTGTACACCGAGGCGTACAGCCGTCTCGCCTTGACAGAGGGGCGGTGAGAGGAGAACACGGCGTACAGCATCACGCCGAAGATGTTGAGAGCGATGATGCAGATAATCCAAGGAATCTTCGTCTCGGGCACCATGTCGCGGTTGGCGGCATGGAGAGCGGTGATGAAGACCGCAATCCACGCGAGGGCGGTGATGGCGGCGTTGATGTAGACCTGCGCATCGGGGAAGAAGTGCGCGATGAGCAGATAGACCGCATAGATAAGCCCCACCGTCGCGGCGCAGAGCAGTGCGAACAGCAGGATGATGGTGAGCGCCACGATGGAGAAGCGGCTGAACAGTTTTTTGAAGAATGCTTTCACGTTACTCTCCGATAGATTGTGCATCCGCAGGGTGCAAGATAGGAAGAAAAGCCGACGAGGTCCCCGCCGCCGTAGGGCGTGTGAACCTCCAAAAGGGAAGACATGCCCGCAAAGGCGCCGTCTTCCACGGCCTCTACCCCGCAGAGGTTGATGCGCTTGAGTTGGGGACATTGGTAGAACGCGGTCGAAGAGAGGGAGCCGCTGCGAATGCGCACGGTGGTGAAGCTCTCGGGGACGGCATACCCCGAACCGTCGTAGAAGAGCGCGGCGAGGTCCATGGAGCAGGACGCAAGGTCGAGCGTTCTCAGGTTTTGGCAGGCGACGAGGGCGCCGCGGTCGAGATAGTCATAGCCGTCTGCGGCAAGCGTCTCCACGTGCGGGAGCACCGCAACGAGCCGCCTTCCGCCCGCCGTGTCCAGAAAAATCACGTTCCCCTCTACCGCGTAGGGGGCCCTCCCTTCGGCTTCGGAAACGGCGGAGCCGAGGAGCATGCTTGCGGAAAATTGCGCGGACGGCGAGAGGTGCAGTTTCTCCGCCCCGAGTGAGGCGAGATAGCCGCTCGGGATCCCTCCGTTTAAGAGGCGGACCTCCCTTGCCGCGAGGGCGTTTGTTCTCTCGAACACGGGCCCCGTGTAGGCAAACGCCCCGTCGTCATAGAAGACGGTGGAGGAAAACGTCCGAAAGAGCGCCGACATCTCCCACACGACGAGCATCCGCCCGTCTAAACGGAGCATCTCCGCAAGACTGCCTCCGCGCAGGGTGTTGTAGGCCTCGATGAGCGCCTTTGAGGGGGCTATATGCCCGACATGGGTGCCCCGTTTCACCTCGACAAGGCAGTTTTCGGTGACGCCGACGACATCTGCCGCGAGGTCGCAGAACGCCTCTTCGCTCACGCTTCCGTCCTCCCAAAAGCAGGTCGCCTTCTCCCCGTGGCGGGCATGAAGACGGGGAAGGGGAAAGAGAAGGAGCGCAAAAAGCCCTATGGCGGTCAGAACGCCGAACAGGGTGCGGAGCGGCCTCACCATTGCAGTCTGTGGAGCTCTCCCCTCTCCTCGAGCCCCGAAAAATTGTTCTGGCGGAATGCCTCAAAGACGGCGACCGCGACGCAGTTGGAGAGGTTGAGGGAGCGGAGCCCGTCCCGCATCGGAATGCGGAGACAGCTTTCGCGGTTGGCGACGAGGAGCTCCTCATCGAGCCCCGCCGTCTCCTTCCCGAACACGAGCGCGCAGTCAGCCCCGAAGGTCGCCTCGGTGTAGCACTTGCGCGCTTTGGTGGTAAAATAGTAGAAGGGAACGCCATCGAGCGAGGCGAGGACGTCTTGGAAGCTGTCGTGGACGGTGACGTCCGCATATTGCCAATAGTCGAGCCCCGCCCGCTTGAGGTACTTGTCGTCGAGCTCGAAGCCGAGCGGACGCACGAGGTGCAGTTTGCACCCCGTCGCGGCGCAGGTGCGCGCGATATTGCCCGCATTCTGCGGAATTTCGGGTTCTACGAGGACGACATGAAACATGCCTCTATTGTAGTACAATTGTCCGCGTTTTGCAAGTCTTTTGCAAGAAATTTCAAAAAAGCCCCTCAAAAAGGGGGTCTGCATCACGCATCACGGAAATCTATAGAAATTGGAGAACGTCCACGAGGATGGCAAACGCGAAGAGAAGGACGATGCCCACGGCGTGGATGGCGGCCTCCACCTTGCGGCTTATCGGCCGCCCGAAAATCCATTCGATGAGGGTGAAGACGACTTTACTGCCGTCGAGGGCGGGAATGGGGAGAAGGTTCATCACGGCGAGGTTGACGCCGATGAACGCCGTAATCTCCAGAAATCCCGCAAAGCCGCCCGACGCGACGACTTGCGACGTCGTGGTGATGGTTGTCACGGGGCCGCCGAGCGCCCGTATTCCCATCGCGCCCGTGAATAATTCGCCGAGGATTCGGAAAATCGACCCCGCGATTTTGAAGGAGTAGACAAAGGAGCGGCCGACAGTCTCGAAGAAGCCGAACTGACAGTTCGCTGTGGAGAGGATGTAGTAGGAGAGCCCGTCCTCGCGCACCTCGGTTGCGACGCCGAGCGCGCGGTAAACGGTGGAGTAGTCCGAAGAGTTGGCGACCTCGATTTTCTCCACCTTGTTACCCTCGCGGTCGACGCCCCGAAGGCGCACCCGCTGCTCTGCCTTCGCCCGCGTCCCGTCCGCTTGTTTTCGCAGAACGGTGAAGACAACTTCGTCGCCGTCCTTCTTCCCGTTGACGGCAGGGATGAGGTCGGTGGGGAGGTAAATCCCCCGCCCGTCCGCTTTGATGAGGATGTCCCCCGCCTGAAAAGAGAGCTCCGCGGGATATTCGTCGCTCACGCGCGCGCCGCCCACCTCAACAAAGCTCTGCCCGTAGCCGAAGAAGAGCGCGATGATGAAGAGGACGGCGAGGAGATAGTTCATCGTCGCCCCCGCGACGAGCACGAGAATGCGCTTCCACGGCGGCATGTGGGTGAACAGTCCGTCGCCGCTGTAGCGGAGGCGCTCCTTTTTCTTGGATTTGGGTTTTTCGACGGAATTTGCAGGGGGCATGCCCGCATTTTGCGCCCTCTCCTCGGACATGGGTGCCGCATTTTCGCCCGCCGTAAAGGACTCGAATGGCTCGGGCATGGGTACCTCGTCTTCCTTCTCGTCGCCGTCCTCTCCCGCAAACGCGCAAAACCCGCCGAGCGGAAGAAGGCGCACGGAGAAGACCTCCTCGCTCTTCTTGCGTTTTTTCTTGAAGAGCGCGGGCCCGAAGCCGATGGCGAACTCGCTGATTTTGAATTTGAGAAGTTTCCCCGCGACATAGTGTCCGAACTCGTGAACGGTTATCATCACGAGCAGGATGAGGATGGCGGCCAGCACGGAGCCGATTGTCCCCCAGACGGAGAGGAGATTATTTGCCATAGAGCATATCCTGTGCGAGCGTGCGCGCGCGGCGGTCCGCGTCGAGAAGTCCCGCGAACGTGACTTCCCCTTTCCGCGTCTTTGCGAGCACGCCTTCGATAGTTTCCGCGATTTGCGGGAGCGTTATTCTGCCCGCGAGGAAGGCCTCCACTGCCTCTTCCGCCGCCGCATTGAGGGCGCAGGGGAAGATGTTTCCCACCTCCCCCGCCTGCCTTGCAAGCGTGTAGCAGGGGAATTTCTCCGCGGGGAGCCGTAAGAAGTGCAGCTCGCCAATCTTCTCGAGGTCGAGCCGCGGCGCGCAGGGGAGCCGTTCGGGATAGGTGAGGGCGAGCTGAATGGGCACACGCATGTCGGGATAGCCGAGCTGGGCGAGCGCGGCGCCGTCCTCGAAATACACGAGGGAGTGGACGATGCTCTCGGGGTGCACGACGGCGTCGATTTGGGAAAAATCCGCCCCGTACAGCCACTTCGCCTCGATGACTTCATAGCCCTTGTTGAGCAGCGTCGCGCTGTCCACGGTGACCTTCTTGCCCATCTTCCAAGTGGGGTGCGCAAGCGCCTCTTTGGGGGTGACAAGCGCCATCTCTTCCTTCGTCTTGCGGAGAAAGGGCCCTCCGCTCGCGGTGAGAACGAGGCGGGAGAACTTCGCGCGGCGGTCGAAGTGCAGCGCCTGAAAGATGGCGGAGTGCTCGCTGTCCACGGGGACAATCTCCACACCGCGCTTTTCGGCCTCCCCCATCACGATTTCGCCCCCCGCGACGAGGCTCTCCTTGTTGGCGAGCAGGACCGTCTTCCCCGCACGGATGGCGGCGAGGGTATAGGCAAGCCCCGCAAATCCGCCCGCGGCGATAAAGGCGACGTCGCACCCCTCGAACAGGGCGTCCATTGTCCCCCGATAGCTGTCCGCGGCAACGCAGATGCGCGGGGAAAATTCCTCCGCGAGCGGCAGGAGCCTCTCCCTCCTTCCCCCGCAGACGAGGGCGGAGAGGGAGAATGCGTCGCGATGGGCGCGGACGACGTCGAGCACCTGACGCCCGATGCTCCCCGTACAGCCGATGAGGGCGATTTTTTTCTGAAAATTCATAAAATACACCCGCCTTGGAAGGGCGGGTCTCCAATCTGATTTAGTTTATGCGAAGAGAACGGCAAACATGTTCCGAAGAACGATGACGACGCAGACGATGAGGCTTGCAAACAGCGCGCTGTCGATGCGGTCGAGCACGCCGCCGTGCCCCGGGAGCACCTTGCCCATGTCCTTGATTTCGAGCTTGCGCTTGATGGCGCTCTCCACGAGGTCGCCGAATTGCGAGAACGCGGCGGTGAGAATTCCCAGCCCGACGAACAAAATCATGTCATAATCGAGGTGATAGGGAAGATTCAGCCATTCGATTTGGGCGAGACCGTAGAGGACGAAGAAGATGGCGAGCGCGCCCACGCCGCCGCCCAAGAGCCCGCCCGCGGCGCCGATAAGCGTCTTCTTCGGCGAGATGTTGGGCGCAAGTTTGGCGGGAAGTTTCTTCCCGAGCGCCTTGCCCGTCAGCATGGCAAAGGAGTCGGCAAAGGCGGGGACGACGAAGATGAAGAGCACGCCGAGCTCGGAGTACCGCTCGAGATGGTTGGTGATGGACACGACGAGCAGGAGCAGGGAGGGATAGACGTAGGAGAAAATCGCATATCCCGTCGATTCCAAAGTGATGTTTTCGTGCGCAAACACGAGAAAGGCGAGCAGAATGGCGACGCCCGCGATGAAGAAGACAAGGGTGATATGGGGCGCGTAGTTGCGTCCCACCGCCGTGCCCACCGTCCCGCCTTCGCTGTCGGGGAGACGCACGCCGAGCACTTCCGCAAAATAGAAGTCGGCGAGCGCGTAGACCGCAATGATGGCGACGGAGAAGATCATGACGACAATCTTCTGCGAGACGTGAATTTTGTCTTTGAAGGCGCGCAGCATCTCCCACGTCCCCACGCCCGTAAGAACGGCGATGATGAGGTCGAAGAAGAGATTGCTCACGAACACTTTCAGAAAGAAGGCGCCGAGCAAGATTCCCATGAGCCAAAAGCCCGTGATGACCCGAAGGGTCATGTTGCTCGGCTGTTTGTGTTGTGTTTGCGTTTCGTCCATGCTGTTTTCCCGTGCCGCGAAGCGGCCTTATTTATACGGTGAGAAGATCCTTCTCCTTGGCGGCGACGATTTTGTCGACCTCTTCGATGCGCTTGGCGATGCTGTCCTCGACGTCAATCTCGCAGTTCTTCGCCTCGTCCTCGGAGAGCTCCTTGCCGTTTTTCATCTTCTTGATGGCCTCCATCGTATCACGACGGATGTTGCGGACGGCGACTTTGCTCTCCTCGCCCGACTTTTTCACCTGTTTGACAAGGTCGCGGCGGCGCTCCTCGGTGAGTTCGGGGAAGACAAGGCGGATGACCGTGCCGTCGTTGGTGGGCGTGATGCCGATGTTGGATGCCAAAATCGCCTTCTCGACCGCCTTCAGCAGGGATTTGTCCCACGGGCTGATGACGAGGCAGCGGGCGTCGGAGACGGCAACGTTGCCGAGCTGGTTGAGCGGGGTCATCATGCCGTACGCCTCCACCTGCAGTTTGTCGAGGATGTGCGGGTTGGCGCGCCCGGCACGAATGGCGGCAAAGTTCTCTTTGAGGACGGCAATCGTCCTGTCCAGTCTGTCTTCAAGGGTGAGGAAGAGCTCTTCCACTTTTTCATTGTCTATCATAATTTTTTCTCCTTCATAAAGTTTCAGTTGGAAATGAGGGTGCCGAGATGCTCCCCGCAGGCGGCGCGCAGGATGGAGTCCTCTTCGCCGAGGGCAAAGGCAAGCACGGGGATGTCGTTCTCCATGCACATCGTCGCAGCCGTCGTGTCCATCGCCTTGAGCCCGCCCGAGATGACGTCGCGGAAGGTGATGCGCTCGTACTTCTTCGCGTGCGGATTGGTGCGCGGGTCGTCGTCATAGATGCCGTCCACGTTTTTCGCCATGAGAAGGACGTCGGCGTGAATTTCACACGCCCGCTGGGCGGCGGCGGTGTCCGTCGAACAGTAGGGATTGCCCGTGCCGCAGGCGATGATGACGATGCGCCCCGCTTTGAAGTGGTGAAGGGCCTTGCGGAGAATGTAGGGCTCGGCGACGGAAATCATGTTGAGGGCGGTCATGACGCGCGTCTCCACTCCCCGCCGCTCGATGGCGTCCATGAGCGCGAGGGAATTCATCACCGTCGCAAGCATGCCCATCTGGTCCGCGGTGGCACGTTCCATCTGCGTCCCCTGCCGTCCGCGCCAAAAATTCCCCCCGCCGATGACGATGCCAATCTCCACGCCCATGTTGCGGACGCCGACGATTTGGTCGACGACGCGGGAGACGACCTGCTCGTCGAGGCCAAACCTGCTCTCGCCCGCGAGCGCTTCGCCCGAGAGCTTCAAAAGGATGCGTTGATACCGAGGTTGCATGGCTTCGCTCCTGCCGTTTTTTACCAGTATACCACACCCGCGCAAAAAAAGCAAGGCTTTTCGCAACCCCGCCCCCTTTTTCTCAGGAAGAACTCTCGGCGCCCCATTGTCATGTCGGGCGGAGCCGAGACATCTCGCCCCCGTCGGGGCACAAAAAAATGCTCCCGAAGGAGCATTTTTTTTGATTTTCAAATCCGCATCACGCGGTTTTGCTGAAGTTGACAAACGGGTCTTCGCACGTCAGGTTGCTCACATCGTCCGAGGACGTAAGCACCAACACAACACTGCCTGCGGTCAGTGTAAAATCTTTACCGTTGTTGGTGATAGCCGAAAGCGTTGCTTCGGTCTTTTCGCCGCTGTCCACGGTGAGATACACCTTGTCGGCCGTGATTTCGATTGTGTAAGTTTTGCCTTCCTGCGCATAGCATGTGCCTTCCCACGTCCCATAGAGGAGAGAGTTGAGGCCGTTGGCACCGATTGTCCCTTCATTATCATCACCGCTGTCGGAGGAAGAAAAACATTCTACTTTGTAGGGTCCGATGTTTGCGTCAAAGTCGGTCACCAGAAGGTGATAGCTGCCGCCCGAAGATTCCAAAGTTATCACGCATTCCTCGGTCTTGTCTGCGCCGTCAGCGTCCTTATATGTGACGTTGAAGGTGAATTGCCCGTCGTAGCTATTATCCCAACGGAAATTCGAAACGGTTTGTTCCGTTCCGTCGATTGTGAACGACATCGTCGCCTTGCCTTCTACCAAAGAGAGCGTAACGACATACACTTTTGACGAGTGTTTCGAGGTACCTGTCCAAGTCTTAGCCCACTTCTCTTCCCAATCGGAAGGAAGGTTGCTGAGCGTCTCGTCATCGGTCAGTTGCAAAGCTCCAATCGCTACAGGGTCGCTGTCGCCAATTGTGATGGTCCCGGTGACGCCCCCGCCCATAAAGCCGACCGAAAGGACAAGTTGGCAAGCGGTTTCGTCGAGCGTAAAGTCAATCGTTATAACGGAGTTGTAACCCTCATAAGCCGTGTCCACCTTCGTGACCGTTGCAATCTCGGGCGAGCCGCCGTTTCTTGTGACGGTGAGCGTCCGCACGTTGTCTTTGTTGACGCCAATCTCAACGATGACGGTACGGGTCGGGTTATCGGTGTATTTGCCGTCGATTCCGGCGGGAATCTCTACTGCAGGGGTGTCGCCGCCGCCCTCCTTGGTGAGTTCAATGTCTTGCATGCAAGAAGCAATGGACAACCCACAGACGCCTCCCGTGATAGAAAACTCATAGGCATCATCAACGGTAAGAAGATAATACAGCGCATCGCCGTCACTATAGTCGCCGAACAAAATGATTGCCGTGGTGCTTGCAGCACCGTCAACGGAAATTTCAAACGAGCCGTCCGCAGTGACTTCAATCGAATAGGAGACAGGGCTACCATAGCCGCTATCGTACTCGCCCGTGTAGGTCCCGACAAGTTCAGCGTCGGCGGTCACGTCGTCGGTCATAAAATCATGAGCGCCAAACCAAAGGTACCCGGTTTCGGAAAGTTCATATTCGCTATCGAACAAGCCGATGTAGAGTATGTGGTGCATCACCATAAATCTCTCGCCACTGAACTCAATGACGGGGAAGCCGTACATTTCTTCATCGAATGCGACGTAGGTGAACGTCTGCGTGTCATCAAGTACCGCTTCTTTTGCACCGAGCAACAAAGTATGTTCTCTGTCGGCAGTTTCAAACATACTGCAGTAATCTACCGATAAAGTCACCCCCCCCGCATCTTTCGTCAGATGGGCATGGACGGTGCTGTCGTCTCCGAAGCACAGCGTCGTACCATCGGCATCGAAATACAGATAATAGATGTCGCTCGAATAATCAACAGCAATCCAAGTGGGATGAGCGGGGTCAATGCCCAAGATATCGGCGAAATTACCGTCTATCGTGAGCGTGTACGTTTCATCGACATCATCATACTCGATTTCAATGGTATAATCATCCCCTTCCCACGTTCCTACGAGGTCGGCGAGCAATTCGCTCGCATCTCCGTAGAGCACGGGGATCTCGTTGCTGTATTCATCGTAAGAGACAAAGTTATCCGCTTCGGTAGACCATCTCAATGACGACCATGAATAACTGACACGGACATTCGCATTGTTAAAGGTGAAACACAGAACGTCTGGGTTAGGATAATTCCCATCATGCAACGTAACGTTTGCGACGGGAATCTCCACGGGAGCGGTGTCGCCCACTGTGATTGTAATCTTATTGGAAGCAATTGTAAGCGTGTGGAGCACCCCGCCCTCGTCAAGGAAATACCATGTGCCGATGAAATTATACGGAATCTCGTCGATAGGTGTACTGTAAGGGGGAACCTTCTTCTCGTCCGTCAGCGTTTCATCCACTGTATCGTCAGACGAATAGATATAAAGTTGATAAACAACATCGCTTTCGCTGTTGTATTTGCCTACCGTGAACTCCACATCGTCCACATAGAACGTAAGTTCTCCTTGCGCGGAGAACGAGACGTTCGTCAAGGTCGCCGCTTCACCGTTGAGCACAGCGGTTACGCCGTCTGCGGAAACTGTAAGCGAATAGGTCTCATCATCATTCGCATACGTTCCGTACCAGCTGGCGGGAATGTCATAGAAAGGAGTCAGCTCCGCTGAGTCTTCATCGCCAATCGAAAGCGTATAAATGTATTCCAAGGTCGAATAATCGCGTTCAGGGCTTAAAGCAAACGAATACTCGACGTCTCCAACGGTGAAGGCAATTGCGGTAAGAATATAGCTATCCTCGTTGAGTACCGGCGTAACATCGGCAATGCCGATTGTCGTCTTGGTGCCGTTGATGACCGCCGTAAGCGTATCCTCGGTGAATCTGAGGGAATACTTGCCGTCGTCGGAGACGAATGCGCCCTCAAATACAATCGATTCGGGGAATGCGTCGAGATGTCCGTCAAGACCCTGCACGGGATAGAGCTTATATCGCGACGAAGTGGTCGCATTGAATAATTGGACATAGACAACGCCGTCTTCGTCCTCCATCAGATAGAGAGACGACTCCGTCGGGCTCCCGGAGGGAGTAGCGGAATTCACATAGGTGATCTTCAGCTCTAAAGGACTCTCAATAGAGGTCACCGTAACGGTGTAGTTCGCTGTAACTGAACCTGTGTAAATGATGCTCTTGAGTTTGATATCTTCCGCGGAGACAATCTCAAGGACATAGTAATCGCAACTCCAAATCCCGACAAATCTGTCGTCCATTTCAAATACGACCTCGGAATGCGGGGGAGTGCTGGTCACATCAAACAAATTGAACTCGGAACTGGTGACGCTGATATACCCGCCCTTATCGGAGAAAGTGACAACGGTGTCGTTCCAGACAACGAGGTACATGTAGGTATGGAACGTTTCATCTACCGCCGCATAAACAACCTTTGCGGTATCCCCGTTGATGGTGATGCCGCCGTCCGCCACAACTACCGTATACGCGTCCGAGGTTTTATTGTCATTGCCTGTGTGGGTGCCGTTGAGGTGAGCGTCAATGGAGAACGGGCCCACCGCTTCCGCGGAGAGATAATACTCCGTTTTATGCGAACCGCTGGCCACAGACGGGGTCAAATACAACACATCACCAATAACTTCGATTTTCGTTTCCGCATCATCGTACAGGGCGATGGTATAGTAATCGTAATAGTCGGTTTCGACATACTCAACCGTCTTGACGACGCCGTCAACACGAACCACGTCTGCCGCAATCGTAAGAATGTGGTCGCCGAGGATGGACTTATAGGTGCCGACATAGTCTGCAGGCAGGGGGTCGCCCGGTTCGGCGTCCTTATAGACGACATTGACGGCGGTGGGGCCGTTTACCGTGAAGGTGAAGGTGAGGTCGTTTGCAACGGTGACAGGGGTGTCGTTTACTTTGACGCTGTCCACGTCATAGGCGGCCTTGGGCGCAATCGTGCCCTTGACTTCGGTGCCCGATGCGAGGGGGCCCGACTTATCGAGGGTGACCGTGCCCTTGTTGGTGTCGTTGCTCAGCGTGATTGTATACGTCGTGACTTTGAAGGTGACCGCGACGGTCGTGTCCTTCTCCACCTTGAAGGTATACGAGCTGTTTGCGTCCAACGTGGCGGCGGTGCCGTTCACGAGGAAGGTGTCGACCTCGTAGCCGGTGTTGGGGGTCACGGTGACTTTGACTTCGGTATCGGCCGCGTACGTGTTTCCGTCCGCCTCGGGGTCGAGAACAACGGAGCCCTGCGTACTCTCAAAATCAAGCGTCACCTTGAAGGACTTTGTCGAGCATGCCGCAAAGGCGAGCGCTGTCACGACAAGAAACAGCACGCCGAGCGTGGCAATCAAAGTCCGTTTGAAGGATTTTGCCATATTCTTTCTCCTTAAAAAATGATTTTCCCGTCTGTCACAGCGCCCGCCGTTCTGAAGTTTATGCAGAATTTTTGCATAAATTTCGGGAAATTGGCGGGTTTTATGCGGTTAAAAAGGGAATTATAAAAAGTTTATTCTATTTATTGATATTTGTCAAGCAATTTCCTCGCGGGCGCGAAATTTTTTGAAAATGAAAATTTTGTTAATTCAGGGAAAATTTTTAACATTGAGGGGGGCAAAAGCCCCCCCATCGGTCAAAGCTACGCCTTATGAATAACTCTCGAAGTCGGAGTTCTCGGAGAAAGTCGCGGACAGGGTCACGAGCTCGCCGCCGCGCAAGACGCGAAGTTCCAACTCGTCGCCGAGGCGGGCATTGAAGAGCAGCGCGATGAGCTGATACTCGTTGCGCAGCAAAACCTCCCGCTCGTACGGCGTCCCGTTGCGCGTCGAGGAAAGTTTTGCGGAATAGAGCGTGTCCCGTACCTGTACGCCTGCGCGGCTCGCGAGCCTGCCCCGCGTCACCTGCGAGACGACAATCTTCTGCTCCGTATAATATTTGCCCGTGGTCTCGTCATAGACGCCCTGCATATCCGTCACCTGATAGTTGATGCCGAGCCTGCCCGTCGTCGCGGTGTGCGTGGAGCCGATTTGGGCATTGTCGAGAATGCTCTGGGCGATGGAGAGGGCGAGGTTGGCGGGAATTGCATACCCCATGCCCTGCACGCCCTCCGTCTCCGTGCGCGCGTTGACGATGCCGACGAGCTCTCCGCCGATGTTGAAGAGCCCTCCGCCCGAGTTGCCCTGATTGATGGGCGCGGTGGTGCGAATCTCGGGCAGGGAGAGGTTTTCGAGGTCATTGGCGGCCGCCACCGAAATGACGTCGTTGACTTTGGAGACGATGCCGTCGGTGACGGTCATCCCCCGCCATGCCGCATTGCCGATGGCATAGACGGTCTCCCCCACCGTCAGGCTGTCGGAGTCGCAGGCGACGAGGGATTTTGCATACACGGGATGGTCGTCCGTCTTTCGGAGCTGTTCCGCCCCGCGCACGCGGAGCACGGCGATGTCGTAATCCATCGCGCCGCCGATATAGGTTGCGGACATGGCGCGGCTCTCGGCGTAGTCGTCCGTGCCCTCTGCCCCGTACAGCCACACATGGATGTTGTCACTGATGTAGGGGATGGTCTCCTTCCCCGACCCGTTGGAGGTGTAGACGACGTGATAATTGGTGACGATGTAGGCATCTCCCGCGGCCGTGTCGAGGGAATAGATGACGCCCGAGCCGCGGCTGTAGACGCGCGCCCCGGCGGTGTTGTAGGCACATTCGATGCTCACGACGGAGCGGAGCGCTTCCTGCACGCCCGCACCGTTGGCATAGCCCACGCCGAGCTCCTCCAAAAATTCGAGATAGGTGCCCGTGTAGCCGTCCTGCGCCACCGCTTCCTCGAAGAGACGGCGGTAGACGGTGGTGGGAGTCTCTTGGGAGGCGAGGAAGCTGCCTTCGGAGCCACTGTAATCCTGCCCCTCGGGGACTTCGGACGGGAACCGCCCGTCGGATGCCTGCGTTCTCGAAAAATATCCGCAGCCCGAGAGCAAGAACAGCATGGCCGTAGCAAGGATGACGATTAAAAGATTTCTCCGTTTCATATGGCGCCTCTTGTAAAGAATTACCTATATTATACCACAAATTTGCCATAATTACAACAAAACACGGAAAAACTTGTTTCGGCGAAAAGCTTTTCTTGTTTCGGCGAAAATCTTTGCTTCGCAAATCTTTTCGTCGAGCGGATAGGCGTCCGTACCTTCTCCTGCTCTTAGCCGCGCAAGCGGTACTGTTTCATCGGACAATAAGCCTGCGGTGGCGTTGCAAATTGTGTGAAAAAGCAAAAAGCGCGGTTTTTGCTTTTTCCGTTATTCTGAAATGGCACCCCCTACCTGCCCGCGGTGCGGGCTTCCTCCCCCCTCATACCTGAGGGGGGAGGTAAAGACCTCCACCTTTTTCGAAAAAAAGGGTGTTGCGCCGCAATTCTCGCTCAACAGCACGGGGTGCTGTGAGCGGCGGCGCGACATGAGCGGTGGCCTCCGCGAAGAGGCGTGCGGCGGTCCCTGCCGCCCACGCAAAAAAGCAAAAGTGTGATTTTTGCTTTTTCCGTAAGTGGGAAGCGACACCCCCTCACCGCCTATGGCGGAGCTTTCTCGGGCAGGTAGAGTCCTGCCCTCGGGCATCGTTCGC
>CANRNE010000023.1 GCA_947631925.1 uncultured Clostridia bacterium | reverse complement strand
GCTGTCACGCAGTGACTGAGGGGGTGTCGTGTGAACAAGCGCCACCCCTTCCGTCGCTCTCTTCGTTCGCGCCACCCTTCTCGGGCAGGTAGAGTCCTGCCCTCGGTCACCGTTCGCGCGGCAAATGCGCTCACTCCTGTCGCAACGCGCGAAAAGTTCACTGGACTTTTCGCAGAACGCGTTGCTCCACCTCAAGGGGTGGGCAAGTGACTTGGCGCCCCCTTGAGACTCGGGCAAGCAACTTGGCTCCCCCTTGAGGGGGAGCTGTCACGCAGTGACTGAGGGGGTGTCATTTCCAAATAACGGAAAAAGCAAAAACCGCGCTTTTTGCTTTTTTGCGTGGGCGGCAGGGACCGCCGCACGCCTCTTCGCGGAGGCCACCGCTCATGTCGCGCCGCCGCTCACAGCACCCCGTGCTGTTGAGCGAGAATTGCGGCGCTCCACTCCATTTGCAACGCCACCGCAGGCTTATTGTCCGATGAAACAGTAACGCTTGCGCGGCTAAGAGCGGGAGAAGGTACGAACGCCAATCCGCTCGAAGAAAATATTTGCGCACGCAAAGATTTTCTTCGAAACCTTCACGCAAAATATTGGTCAAAATTCAGAATAGTGAACAGCATTCGCACCTGCAGATAGCGCAAGTCGTTGGCAAACAAAATGCCCGCGGCGAGCTCCTTTGCCCGCCGCTGCATGCGGGAGAGCTCGGGGTCCAACAGGGAAAAGGCCTCGCCGTCCGTCTTGAGTCCCGCAAGCGATTTCGCAACGCCGAGCACCGCAGCGCGCGCCTCTTCCTGCGTCGCCGTGTTCCGCTCCAGCCCGTTCGCGGCATCGAAGAGCATCCTCGAAAGGGTGTCGAGAACGTCCGCACAGCTCTCAATTCTCACGGCAAATTCCGCCGCATCGCCATTCACGCCGAAGGTGGAAATTTCCCGCTCCAATACGCGAACTTTTACCCCTTTCTCGGACATGGTACCCCCGACGACGGTCGCGTCCGACTTGGAATAGTACCCCGCGAGCACGACGGAGGTGCCTTCATCCATGAGATATCCCGCCCCGCCGGCGTAGTAGCTCTCCCCGGCAACCGCCCCCGCCGTTGCGCTCTCGCAATCGCGCACGAGAAAGAAGTACCGCTTGGAAATGTCGACGGCGGCAAAGTTTCTCCCATGGGCAAAAATTCCGATGCACACGGAGAGGGTGAAGAAAAAGAGCAGGGTTGCTGCGAAGAGGGCGCCGCGCGTGCGATGGGTCATATTCTATTGTATGCGCCGCCCGTTTTCCTATGAGGCCGAACATCGATATGAAATTTTCTTGCGCAAACGATTTGGTTGTGCTATAATTGTGGTATAATATTTATATTGGCGTAACTGCTTACAAAACGCAAAATATTTTGGAGTTCATATGGATAAAATTTGGCATGCAATGGAGACGGAAGAAATCCTCTCGGAACTTGCCGCCTCGCGGGAAGGGCTCTCCGAGGAGGAGGCTGCCGCCCGCCTCGAACGGGACGGCAAAAACGTCCTCCGCGAACGCAAGAAAAAGAGCATCTGGCGGATGATTTTCGAGCAGATTAAGGACGTCATGATTCTCATTCTGCTCGTCGCGGCCGCCGTCTCTATCGCATTCGGCGACTATGCGGAGGGCGCCGTCATTCTCGTCATCATCGTCATCAACACCGTCATCGGCGTCGTGCAGGAGAAGAAGGCAGCCGATGCCCTCGCCTCTCTCGCAGACCTCACCGCCCCCACGGCAAGGGTAATTCGCGGCGGAAAGGAGCGCATCGTCCCCGCAGAGACGCTCGTGAAGGGGGACATCGTCGTCCTCGCGGACGGCTGCGTCGTCCCCGCCGACCTGCGCCTTCTCGAGGAGGCCAACCTCGCCGTACAGGAGTCCGCTCTCACGGGGGAGAGCGTTCCCGTCGAAAAGGACGCCGTCACCCCGGTAAAAGAGGAGGCCGCGCTCGGCGACCGCGCGAACATGGCGTATTCCTCCACCGTCTGCACGGCGGGAACGGGCACGGGCGTCGTCGTCGCAACGGGCATGCGCACCGAGGTGGGCTCCATCGCGGGCATGCTCGACGAGACGGACGAATTGGAGACGCCCATCAAGAAAAAGCTCAACAGTGTGGGGAAAATCCTCACCGTGGCGGGCATCGTCATCGCCCTCGTCATCCTCGCCATCGGGCTCATCTATGACGTCGATGACTGGAAAAACTGCATCCTCATCGCCATTTCGCTCGCCATTTCGGTGATTCCGGAGGGGCTTCCCGCGACGGCGACCGTCGTCATGGCGCTCGGCGAAAAGCGCATGGCAAAGAAGAAGGCGCTCGTCAAAAACCTTCCCGCGGTGGAGACGCTCGGCTCTGCCACCGTCATCTGCTGCGACAAGACGGGCACCCTCACCCTCAACCGCATGACGGTCACGCAGTATGCGGAGGCGGAGGAGATTGCAAAGGGGACCTTTGTCAAGGCGGACGAGGGGGACGCCACCCGCCTTGCCCGCTGCGCCGTGCTCTGTAACGACGCCGCAAAGACGCCGAACGGGGACTATCTCGGCGACCCCACCGAGGGTGCGCTCATCGCCTTCGGGGAGAAGTTCGGCATCGACGCCGAGGCGTTGAAGGCGGAAAATCCCCGCCGCTTCGAACAGCCCTTCGACTCCGACAGAAAGCGCATGAGCGTGGTCGTCGAGCAAAACGGGGCATACCATGTCTGCACGAAGGGCGCTACGGATGAACTTTTGCCCCACTGCACGCACATCGCCACGGAGGGCGGCGTGCGCCCCATCACCGATGAGGACAAAGAGAAAATTTCCGCGCTCGCAGAGAAGGCCTCCTCGGAGGCGCTCCGCGTGCTCGGCTACGCCGAACGCGACATCGATTATATCCCGAAAGAGGGGGACGACGTCGAGGAGGGGCTCATCTTCTTGGGCCTCACCTGCATGATAGACCCGCCCCGCATCGAAGTCAAGGCGGCAGTCGAATCCTGCCACGGCGCGGGCATTCGCGTCGTCATGATTACGGGCGACCACAAGACGACCGCCGTCGCCATCGCGAAGTCGCTCTCCATCTTCCGCAAGGGGGACACCGCGCTCACGGGCGCCGAACTTGCCGCCATGACGGATGAGGAGCTCGACAAAGTCGTGGGAACTACTTCTGTCTATGCCCGCGTCTCGCCCTCGGATAAACTGCGCATCGTGCAGTCCCTCGAGCGCATGGGGGAGGTCGCCGCGATGACGGGGGACGGCGTTAACGACTCTCCCGCCCTCAAAGCCGCAAACATCGGCATCGCGATGGGAGCGGGCACCGACGTCGCCAAGGACGCCTCCGACATCATCCTGCTCGACAACAACTTCACCACCATCGAGAGCGCGGTGCGGGAGGGCAGACGGGTGTATGCGAACATCCGCAAAGTCGTCCAGTACCTCGTCTCGGGCAACATTGCGGAAGTGCTCCTCATCTTTATCGCGACGGCATTCCATCTGCCCGCACCCGTGCTCGCCGTGCACGTCCTTCTCATCAATCTGGTCACGGACACCCTGCCCGCGCTCGGGCTCGGCGTCGACCCCGCAGGGGAGGAAATCATGCGGCGGCCGCCCGTCAAATCGGGGACCTTCTTCGAACGCTCCTTCGTGCTTCGCCTCGTCTTCTATGGGATAATGCTCTCCGCCATCACCCTCTCGTCGTACTTTATCGGGCTGTATGCGTTCGGAAGCAATGAAGTCGCCATGACGATGACTTTCCTCACCCTCGCGGGGACGCAGCTCGTCCACAGCGCAAGCCAGCGCTCGGACACGCAGTCGGCATTTTCGCGGGGCAGCGGGCACAACCCCGTCCTCGCCCTCGCCTGCGGCGTGTCGCTCGCCGTCACCCTCTTCGTGGTATTTGTCCCCGTCGTCAACGAGTTCTTCGGGTTCATCTACCTCGAGTGGTACGAATATCTCATCGCCGCGGGAATGAGCGTCCTTCCCCTTCTCCTCACCGAAATCGGCAAAGCCGTCTTCCGCCTCATCTCCCGCAGACGGGCAAAATAAGCCAAAGAAACCAAAAATGCAGGCCGCTCGGGTCTGCATTTTTTCTAAGCATTTTCGTAGCGCGCCGCGATGCGCTCCGCCGTGCGCTTGACGCGCTCGCGCAGGTCGGGCGGGGAGAGGACTTCGAACCCCGCGCCCGCCGAGAGAATGGTCCCGACGAGGATGTCGTCGTCGGGCAGCGTGGCGTGGGCGACGAGCCTTCCCTCCTCCTCCGAGATGCTGTCAATCCCCAGCCACTCCTCGGCAAAGGGGAGAGTCTCCTCGGAGACGGAGAAGACGGCGTCCACGAACTCTTCCGACTGCCAGAAGGTGAGGGGCACGTCACTGCGGGAGAAGGGGATACGGGTAAAAGTCGTCCCCGTTCCGACGATGGAGCGCATGCGTCCCACCTTGAAGAGGCGAAATTCCTGCCGCAGGTTGCAGTAGGCGTACAGATACCACACGCGCTGTTTGTAGACGAGGAGATGGGGAAGGACGGTGCGCTGCGTGCGCTCGCCCAAGCGGGAGATGTAGTCGATGGCGACCGCCTCCCGGTTTTCCGTCGCGCGTTCGAGGAAGGAGAGCTTTTCGGAGAGCCTTCTCTCGTCTCCCCAAGTCCCGCTGTCCACGAGGATGTTCCCCGTCACGCTTTCGTCGATGCGCTCCGACTTCATCTGCGCGGAAATTTTTTGGATGGCGCTGTCGAGCACGGCGTCTCCCGTCTCCGAGAGCATGGCCTGCATGGCGTCGAGCGCGCGCTTGTATTCCTCCCGCGTCATGAAGCCCTTGGGAAGTTTATAGGCGTCCGAGATGAAGATGCCCCCGTTCGCGCCGCGGGCGACGGTGATGGGGACGCCCGAGAGGGAGAGCTCCTCCACATAGCGGTAGACGGTGCGCACGGAACAGCCGTATTTTGCGGCGAATTCGCTCGCGGACACCCGCCGCTTGGCGAGCAGGGTGAAGAGGATATCCGTCATGGTGGTGTATTTCATAAGTCCTCCCGAGCCGAAAATTCTCAGCTCTCTATGGCTATCCTATCACATTTTCCCGCCCGAAGTCAACAATTTGCGCCCCGCGGGACACGGATTTCGCACGGTGCGGCCTTCGGAGAAAATATTTTCGGAGAAAAGTTTTCGCCGAAGGGAGAAAATACTGTTGCACGTCCTCAAGAATCGTGCTATAATAGTCGTTGACAAAATTGCTCGGAGTAGATTATGGCAAAGGATCATTTCGTATCGCAGATTGCGGACATCGAGACAGATTTTCCGCAGTGGTATACCGACGTCGTCGTCAAGACCAAACTGGTGGACTACGGCCCCGTGAAGGGGACGATGGTCATCCGTCCCTACGGCTACGCCATCTGGGAGAACATTCAGCGGGAGCTCGACGCCCGCTTTCAGGCGGCAGGCGTGGAGAACGCCTACTTCCCCCTGCTCATTCCCATGAGTTTCATGACCAAGGAGGCGGAGCACGTCGAAGGATTTGCCCCCGAAGTCGCCGTTGTCACCCATGCGGGCGGCGCCAAACTGGAGGAGCCCCTCGTCGTGCGCCCGACCTCGGAGACCGTCATCGGCCACATGTACGGCAAATGGGTGGAGAGCTGGCGCGATTTGCCCCTTCGCATGAACCAGTGGTGCAACGTCATGCGCTGGGAGAAGACCACCCGTCCCTTCCTTCGCACGAGTGAATTTTTGTGGCAGGAGGGGCATTCCGTCTTCGCAGAAGCGGCGGAGGCGGAGGAGGAGACCCTCAACATGCTCGCCCTCTACAAGGAATTTGCGAAAACCGTCCTCTGCATGCCCGTTTTGACGGGGAGAAAGACGGAGAAGGAGAAATTCGCGGGCGCGGTTGCCACCTACGGCATGGAGGCGATGATGCACGACGGCAAGAGCCTGCAGTCGGGCACGACGCATTTCATGGGACAAAATTTCGCCAAGGCATTCGGCGTGCAGTTCACGGACAAAGACGGCACGCTCAAATACGGCTATACGATGAGCTATGGCGTCTCCACCCGCCTCATCGGGGCCATCATCATGACGCACGGAGACGCGAGAGGGCTCATTCTGCCGCCCCCCGTCGCCCCCGTACAGGTCGTCATCGTGCCCATCGCCCAGAAGAAGGAAGGGGTACTCGAGGCATGCAAGGCGCTCGAGGGCAAGCTGAAGGCCGCGGGCGTGCGCGTCCGCCTCGACGACAGCGACAATTCCCCCGGTTGGAAGTTCAACGAATGGGAGATGAAAGGCGTCCCGCTCCGCATCGAACTCGGGCCGCGCGACATCGAAAGCGGCAAGCTCACCCTCTTCCGCCGCGACACCTGCGAAAAGGAGGAGCGCCCGCTGGCAGGCGCCGAGGAGAGCGTGGCCAACCTTCTCCATGAAATTTCCGAGCATCTCTATTTGAAAGCCGAGAAGCGCATGCGGGAGCGCATCGTCCCCGCAAACACCCTCGAAGAACTGCTTGCGGGCGTGGACGGAAACTTCGTGCGCGCGGGCTGGTGCGGCGAGCGCGCCTGCGAGGACAGGGTGAAGGAATTTGCGCAAGCGACGGCGCGCGTCATGGACGGCGTGCACGACACGAAGACTTGCGTCTGCTGCGGAAAACCCGCCAAACACACGGTATTTTTCGCGAGAGCATACTGAGAAGAGGAGCCTCTTATGAAGCATACGGATATCAAAAAAGTACTCTTTGATGCGGACATGGTAGGCACGGACACCGTCGTGTGCGGTTGGGTCCGCACCTTCCGCGATTCCGCGCAGGTCGCCTTTTTGGAACTCTCCGACGGGACGGCGTTCCAAAAGCTGCAAGTCGTCATCGACAAGAATTCGCTCTCGGTGGACCCCGAGGCCACCAAACTCGGCGCGAGCGTGTGCGTAAAGGGGACGGTGGTTCCCGCCTTCCGCGGCACGGGGAGCGAGCTCAACGCAAAGGAAGTCATCCTCCTCGGCAAGTGCCCGCCCGAATATCCCATTCAAAAGAAGCGCACCACGCTGGAATTTTTGCGCGGCATGCCCCATCTTCGCCTGCGCACCAACACGTTCGCGGCGGTCTTCCGCGTGCGTTCTGTCGCCGCACAGGCCATTCACCGCTACTTCCACGAGCGCGGCTACTACTACATCAACGCGCCCCTCATCACCGCGAGCGACTGCGAGGGGGCGGGCGAGATGTTCCGCGTCACCACCCAGCCGTGGAATGCGCCCTATAAGACGGAGGAGGAGTACTATAAGAATGACTTCTTCGGCGTCAAAGCGGGGCTTTCCGTCTCGGGACAGCTCGAAGGGGAGGTCGCCGCGACCGCGTTCGGGAAGATTTACACCTTCGGACCCTCCTTCCGCGCGGAAAATTCGAATACCACCCGCCATCTCGCAGAATTTTGGCACGTCGAACCCGAGATTGCCTTTGCAGAGCTGCCCGATGTCATCGAAATCGCCGAGGACATGCTCCGCTATCTCGTCCGCGCCGTCCTCGAAGAGTGCCCCGAGGAGCTCAAATTCTTCGACAGCTTCGTCGAGAAGGGGCTCATCGAAAAGCTCACCCATGTGGCAAATTCCGACTTCGCGGTCTGCTCGTATTCGGACGCCGTCGCCCTCCTCGAAAAGGAGAACGCGCGCTTTGAATTCCCCGTCCACTGGGGGAGCGACCTGCAGAGCGAGCACGAGAAATTCCTCACCGAAGTCGTCTTCAAGCGCCCCGTGTTCGTCACCGACTATCCCAAGGAAATCAAGGCGTTCTACATGAAGCAGAATGCGGACGGCAAGACCGTCGCCGCCACCGACCTTTTGGTCCCCGGGATTGGGGAAATCATCGGCGGAAGCGAGAGGGAAGCCGACCTCGAAAAACTGCGTACGGCGATGAAGGAGCGGGGCATGTCCGAGGATGCCTATCGCCAGTATCTCGATTTGCGCCGCTTCGGCAGCGTTCCGCACGGCGGGTTCGGGCTGGGCTTCGAGCGCTTTGTGATGTACTGCACGGGGATGGAGAACATCCGCGACGTCACCCTCTTCCCCCGCAGCGTCAAGAACATCATGTGAGCGGATTTTCCACCCCTGTATTGTATTTTATACCACAGTATTAAGAATCCTGCCGAACGGAAACAGCTATGGACAAACAGAATTTGCGGGAAAAGGTCAAATGGTTCTTCCTGATGGGTGTTCTGCCCGTCTTCGTCACGGGCGTCGTGCGTGCGCTCGCCATCTATATCTTCGTCACGCCGAACAACTTCGCGCCCGGCGGCATCAACGGACTCTCCGTCCTGCTTGAATACATCTGCAAACAAGCGGGATACAACGTGAGTTGGGGCTGGTTTCTCCTCGCGTTCAGCGTGCCCCTCTTCTTTCTCGCGTTCTTCCTCGTGGGGAAGCGGGAGGCCATCGTCTCCACGCTCTCCATGCTCCTCTCGTCGGGACTGGGCATTCTCTTTGCGGAATTGGACGGCTTTCCGCAGTTCACCGCGCCGCTCGATGGGGCAGGCCAGCCCGTCGAGGAGATTGCCTACGGCATCATGGCGGCGGTCGCGAGCGGAATTCTGCTTGCAATTCCCCTTGCCGTGCTTTTGAGGACGTGCAACACCGCGGGCGGGACCTCGATTATCGCCTCCGTCGTGCACAGAAAGTGGAAACAGATGAGCATCAACTGGATGACCTTCGTCTTCGATGCCATCGTCGTCATCGCCTCCTTCTTCGTCTACTATCAGTGGGGGGAGCCGTTTGCCGACAAGTTTGCGGTAAATCTCATGCCCGTGCTCCTCGCCCTCGTCTCGCTGTACGTGACGAGCAAGGTGACCGACGTCATTCTGCACGGCCTGCAGACGGCGTATAAGTTTGAGATTATCACCGACCACCCCGAGGAACTCGCGCAGGAGATTATGGAGAAGACGCACCACGGCGTCACCCTGATGCACGCGACGGGAATGTACTCGCACACCGACAAGAGCATGCTCGTCTGCCTCGTGCGCAAGCGCAACATCGCCCAGCTCCAGCGCATCATCAAAAACCACCCCGACACCTTTGCGTATTTCGACTCCGCCTCCGAAGTCTACGGAAAATTCGTGAAGTAAGTTTCGACGAAAATCTTTGCGTGCGCAAATATTTTCGTCGAGCGGATGGGCGTTCGTACCTTCTCCTGCTCTTAGCCGCGCAAGCCGTACTGTTTCATCGGACAATAAGCCTGCGGTGGCGTTGCAAATTGTGTCGCCCACGGCGGAAGTGAATTCCGCCTAAGGCACATTATTTGGAAATGGCACCCCCTCAGTCGCTGCGTGACAGCTCCTCCTCAAGGAGCGCCAAGAGTCCCCCTGTGGGGGATTTTTTTCGTTTAAGCGGCGGAAAAATGCGGTATAATTAGAGTCGAACAAGCAATGAGCCCGCGAAAATGCGGGCGGGGGAGGACGTATGAATCTCGAAAAATACACTAAAAAGACAATAGAAGCCATTCAAAACGCGCAAAATCTCGCCTTGGAGCGGGGGAATCAGCAGCTCGAGCCTCTGCACCTTATTGTGCCGCTCCTCGAAAAGGAGGGCGTCTGCGCGCACATTTTGCGCCGTGCGGGGGCGGATGCGGACGGACTTCTCCGCGCCGCAACGGAAGAACTCGAAAAACTGCCCCGCGTCTCCAATGTCGGCCCCTCCAACCTCTTCGCTTCGGCGGCGTTTGCCCGCATCTTTCCCGAGGCGGAAAAGCTCGCAGAGGGCATGAAGGACGCCTATGTCTCCGCCGAGCACGTCTTTTTGTGCCTCTTTGACTGCGGCGACGACAGACTGTCCCGTCTCTTTGCCCGCTTCGGCATCACGAAGAACAAGTTTTTGGAGGGAATGAAGGCGGTGCGCGGCAACCAGAACGTCACGAGCGACAGCCCCGAGACCACCTACGAGGCGCTCGAAAAGTACGGCACGGACCTCACGAAACTTGCCGCCGCCCACAAGCTCGAGCCCGTCATAGGGCGGGATGAGGAGATTCGCAACGTCATCCGCATTCTCTCCCGCAAGACCAAGAACAACCCCGTGCTTATCGGCGAACCCGGCGTCGGGAAGACCGCCATTGCGGAGGGCCTCGCCCAGCGCATCGCGCGGGAGGACGTTCCCGAGGGTTTGAAGGGAAAAACGCTCTTCTCCTTGGACATGGGTGCCCTGATTGCGGGCGCGAAGTACCGCGGCGAGTTCGAGGAACGCCTCAAGGCGGTGCTCTCCGAAGTCGCGAAATCGGAGGGCGGCATCCTGCTCTTCATCGACGAACTTCACACCGTCGTGGGCGCGGGAAAGAGCGAGGGCGCGATGGACGCGGGCAACCTCTTAAAGCCCCTTCTCGCGCGCGGCGAGCTGCACTGCATCGGCGCAACCACCCTCGACGAATACCGCAAATACATCGAAAAGGACGCGGCGCTCTCGAGAAGATTTCAGCCCGTCACGGTGGGGGAGCCCACGGTGGAGGACACCGTCTCCATTCTGCGCGGCCTCAAGGAGCGCTTCGAGATTTTCCACGGCGTCCGCATTCACGACGACGCGCTCATCGCCGCCGCGACGCTCTCTGACCGCTACATCACCGACCGCTTCTTGCCCGACAAGGCCATCGACCTCGTGGATGAGGCCGCAGCCTCCATCCGCACCGAGATTGACTCCATGCCCGCCGAGATGGACGCTCTCAATCGCAGAAACGTTCAGCTCGAAGTGGAGGAGAAGGCGCTCGAAAAGGAGGGGGACAACGTCTCCCGCGCCCGCCTCGAGGCCCTCCGCAAGGAGCTCGCGGACGGCAAGGAGCAATTTGCCGCGATGAAGGCGAAGTGGGAGGAGGAAAAGAACGCCATCCGCGCCGAAAAGGAGCTCAAGGAGCAGATTGACCGCATGCAGGGCGAGATTGACAGCGCGATGACGCACGGCGAGCTCGAACGGGCGTCCCGCCTCCGCTACGGCGACCTTCCCGCCCTCGAAAAGAAGCTCGAAGACGCCAAACAGAGCGTCGCTTCCCGCGAAAACGCCCTGCTTCAGGACGAAGTCACCGAGGAGGAGGTGGAGAAAATCGTCTCCCGCTGGACGGGAATTCCCGTCGCCCGCCTCAAAGAGGGGGAGCGCGAGAAGCTCCTCCGCCTTGCCGACAACCTGCACAGGCGCGTCATCGGGCAGGATGAGGCCGTCTCCAAGGTCTCCGAAGCCATCCTGCGCGCACGGGCGGGCATCTCCGACCCCAACCGTCCCATCGGCTCCTTCCTCTTTTTGGGGCCCACGGGCGTGGGGAAGACGGAGCTCGCCAAGTCGCTCGCCGAGTGCCTTTTCGACGATGAAAAAAACCTCGTCCGCATCGATATGAGCGAATATATGGAGAAATTCTCCGTCTCCCGCCTCGTCGGCGCGCCCCCGGGATACGTCGGCTACGAGGAGGGCGGCGAGCTCACCGAGGCCGTAAGAAGGCGCCCGTACTCCATCGTCCTCTTCGATGAGATTGAGAAGGCGCACCCCGACGTCTTCAACCTGCTTCTGCAAATTCTCGACGACGGAAGGGTGACGGATTCGCAGGGCAGGACGGTGGACTTCAAGAACACCGTCATCATCCTCACGTCCAATCTCGGCGCGGAAATCATCGCCGACGGCATCGAGGACGGGGAAATTTCCCCGGACGCGAAAGAGCAGATTTTCGCCCTCCTCCGCCGCACCTTCCGCCCCGAATTTCTGAACAGACTCGACGAGATTGTCACTTTCAAGCCGCTCACGAGGGAGGAAGTGGACGGAATCGTCGAAATCCTGCTCTCCCGCCTTACGGGTAGGCTTGCTCCCCGCACCCTCGAGGTGACAAAGCGCGCCAAGGCGTACATCTCGGACAGCGGCTACGACAGCGTGTACGGCGCCCGCCCGCTCAAGCGGTTCATCCAGTCCCGCGCCGAGACGATGATTGCCCGCTATCTCTTGGAGCATGACCCGCCCGCAGACGCCCACCTCATCCTCGACGCCTCCCCGGACGGCCTCACCCTCGCCGAGGCAAAATAATCCAAGCAAAAATCGTCCCATCAAAAATGCGCCCGTGCGTTCCGGAGAACGCGCGGGCGCAACATATCTTGCAAAAATTATCTCTCGAAGACCGCCGTGAGCGCCGCGAGATAGGAGGAGAGATCGCGCCGTGCGACCGTCTCCATGGCGGAGTGCATGGCGAGTTGCGGGATACCCATGTCCGCGGTCGGCATGCCGAGAAGGGTGGAGAGAAGGGGCCCCACGGTGGAGCCGCTCTTCGCGTCCGAACGGTTGTAGAAGTCCTGCACGGGCACCCCGTTTCCCTCGAGGAGAACACGCAGTGCGGCACAGGTGACGGCGTCCGTTGCATACGCGCCGTTTGCCGCCCGCTTCAAAGCCACGCCGCCGCCCGGCACGGGACGGTTGACGGGGTCGCTCGTCTCGGGATGGTTGGGGTGCAGGGCATGCGCATTGTCCGCGGAGATGAGAAGGGAATTTCTGCGGCAAACCAGCGCCTCCTCGCGGGAGAACCCGTTTGCGCAGTCCAGCCGCTCGAGCACCCAAGGGAGAAGGGTCCCGCCCGCGCCGCCGTCCGTGCGGCTTCCAATCTCCTCCGCCTCGAAGAGGGCGGCAATCTGCGTCGTGGTGCCCGCCGCCTTGGTGAGGGCGCGCACGGCATAGTAGACGCCCGTCAAGTCGTCGAGACGGGGGGAGACGAGCAGCTCGGCGTCCGCCCCGCATGCCGTGGAGGGCAAATCGGGCACGGCAAACAAATCGAAGGAGAGGGGATGGCCCAGCATGTCGTCGAAATCCCGCTTTCCGAGGGAGAGCAGGGGGAAATCGGCGGCGAGGTCGGGCGCAAATTTCTCGTTCGCCGTCCTGTTCTGATGGATGGCGACGGAGGGGATGACGACGTCGAAGTCGCTCACGAAGAGGCGTTCCTCGGGGGCGCCGTCCTGCATGCGGACGACTCTTCCCGCAATCTTCAAGGGACGGTCGAAGAAGGTGTACCACAGCCCGCCGCCGTACGGCTCCGTGTCGAGACGGGTGAAGTTGTCATCCGCAAGCTGCGCCCGTTTGAGTTTGAAGCAGGGGGAATCGGTGTGCGCGGCGACGGCGGTATAGACCGCCCCGCGGTGGAAGCGGAAGGCGACGAGGCTCCCGCCCCGCCTCACAAAGTAGGCGCCGCCGTCCTCGAGATTCCAGAGATTGGTCTCCTTGAGCTCGGCAAATCCCGCCTCGCGCAAAATCTGTGCGGCGTTCTCCGCGGCATGGTATGCCGTATACGAACTGTCGAGAAATTCTTCGAAATACATCACTTACTCCTTCCGCCGCGCGATTTTTTTGAAGGCAGACTTGATATCCGCGGCGAAATTCTTTGCGTCGAGCAGTGCCCCGAAGAGAAGCGCGAGCACGGCGAGCAACAAGAACATGGGGATGGCATACCAGAGAAGGGGGGTATACGGCCGCTCCCCGTTCCCCAAAAAGACGGCGGGGGAGAGCGCCTCGATGGCCCTCTGCGCCCATTCGAAGCCGGCGGGGAAGTTGGGGTGCATCATCATGCACGGGTTGGCATTGTAGAGGACGGCAAAGAGGTCACTCTGCCCGTTTCCGAGGAGCCCCGCAAACACGCAGATGATGTTGTTGAACTGAATGAGAATGAGCATGAGGAAGAACAGGAGGGGAATCTTCCAGAAGTTCTTCCACTTGGGCTTTGTGAGTCCCAAAAGAAGGGGGAGAAGGGAGGTTGCGATGAGCAGATTGTGGCAGAAATAGAAGCGCGCGACTTCCCACTGAAAGACATTCTGCCCCTCGAACCAATAGGGGACGGTGATGGCGAGCAAGGGCCCCAGCGTGCCGAGATAGAGGTGAAAATCCTTGAGGGCGGACGCCTTGGAGTACAGGGCGATGGGGGAGATGAGAATGAGGAAGGCGCACACGTTGTACGCCGTGTTCTCATAGGCAAAGGGCGCGTCTGTTCTGCTCCAGTAGTGCGGCCAGACGAAGGTCTTCGCGAGATGCTGGAAGATATTCACGAGCATCAGAAGAAGGATGGTCATCCGCTGAATTTTTTTGGACTGCTTGCGCAGCAAAAAGTACATGAGGACGACGAAGGCGGCCGCAAGGACGAGACAGAGGAAATAGGCGGGGGAGAGAAAGTCAAGTTTCATGGCTCAGATCTTTTTGACGAAGCAGCGTCTGCGCTTGTGCTGGACGGCGTTGAACATCTTCCACTGGTTGAGGATGCCGTAGTTGTCCTCGAGATTCAAGTTGGTCTCGCAGTACTCCACGCCGAGGTCGCGCATCATGTGGATGACTTCGCTGATCAGCACGGAGCCGATGCCCTTGTTGTTGTATTCGTCGACGACGCCGACGAGGGCGAGGTCCAAAATCCGGGGCTTTTCCACCGACTTCAGAATGCGGATGAGGGTGGGAAGGGTGAGCCTTCCGCCCGAGGGCTGCACCGCCCGCGCGATGGAGGGGAAACACAGCCCGAGGCAGACGGGGTTGTCGTTCTCGTCGAGCACGACGCTCACATAGCGCAAGTCGATAATCTGGCGGAAACTTCTGATGAGCTCCTTTTTCATCTTGTCCGTGAAGGGGACGGTCCCATAGATGTTCTTATAGGATTCGTCGAGCACGTCAAAGAACTTCCCCGCATACTTTTTGAGGAAATCGTTGGTATTTTTCGCCTCGGCACGGTGCAGGTTGTACCGCTCCATCAGGCGGTTGCAGATGCGGTCGAGCTTCTCGTTCTCTTCCTCGCGCAGATATAATTTGTGCTCGACCCAGTCCACTTCCTTTTCATAGCCCAAGTGCTCGATGAGGCGCTGATAGTAGTCGTAGTTGTACTGTTCCTCGAAGGTGGCGAGCTCGTCAAATCCCTCGATGAGGAGCCCCTCGCGCTCGAGGTCGGAAAAGCCGAGGGGGCCGACGACCTCCTCCATTCCCTTCTCCCTCGCCCAGTTCTCCACGGCGGCAAAGAGGGCGTCTGCGACCTCTTGGTCGTCGATGGCGTCAAAACGGGTAAAGCGCGCCCTCTTTTGTTTCCACTTCTCGTTGGAGGCGCGCTGGAGAATGCCCGAGATGCGTCCCACCGTCTTGCCCTCCCTCGTTGCGAGGAAGTACTTCGCCTCCGCGTCGTCGTAGTAGTGATAGTCGGGCGAGAACACCCGCATCTCATCGCCGTAGAGGGGCGGCACGAAGTTGGGATTGCCCTTGTAGAGGCGGAGGGGGAACTCCACGAACTCTTTCCGTTGTTTTTTCGTTGAAACTTCTTGTACGGTAACCATACCTGTATTATAAAAAATACGGCGGGTTTTGTCAATAAATGCCGCGAAAATTCTTTTCCGCGCAAAGAATTTTCTTGACGGAGGGGGTATTTTTCCCTTATAATGAAAAAAAAGAGGTATTTTATGATAGATATTTTCCCCGTCACCGCGCTCGGCGAGGAGCGTCTCGCCCGCGTCTATGTCCCCGAAGGGGACGGACCCTTCCCCGTGCTCTATCTCTTCGACGGCCAGACGGCGTTCTCGGACAAGAGCGCGCCCTACGGAAAGGCCATCAAAATTCATGAAATTTTGCAAAAGCTCGGCATTCGCATGATTGTCGCCGCCGTCGACTGCAGCAAGAAAAACCGTCTCGACGAGTACGCGCCCATATCCTTCACCTACGAAAAGGTCACCTACATGGGACACGGACAGCACACGATGGAGTGGCTCACGGGGGAGTTCAAGCCCCTCGTGGACAGCCGCTATCCCACCCTTCCCGACCGAAAGAACACCGCCGTCATGGGCAGCTCGATGGGGGGTCTCATGGCGCTCGCTGCGATTGCGGGCTATGCAAATTACTTCAGCGCCGCCGTCGCCCTCTCCCCGAGCATCTGGACCTTCCCGCGCGGGGGAGAATTGCTCAAATTCGTCAACCCCAACGTCGAGGTCTACTTTGACTATGGAGAAAAGGAGTTGCGCGCGCACGCGGGCACGGAGCGGAAACTTCTGCAGACGGCGAAGTGCCTCATGGACCGCGGGGCGAAGTTTACCTTCACGATTGCCAAGGGCGGCGAGCACAACGAGAAGAGCTGGGCGGCGCGCCTTCCCGCGGCGCTCACCTCGCTTGCCTTCTTCCGCAGATTTCAGGAATAATCGTATGCGCTCCGTCATACTGTAATTTAGCAAGCAATGACGGAGGAGCCTATGCAATCATTCGGTGTTTACGAGGACGTGGCGAAGCGCACGGGAGGGGACATCTTCATCGGTGTCGTCGGTCCCGTCCGTACGGGAAAATCCACGTTTGTCAAAAAATTCATGCAGGAACTCGTCCTGCCGTCCATCGACGAAGGCAAGCGGCGGCGGGCAACGGACGAACTTCCGCAGTCGGCGGCGGGCAGAACGGTCATGACGACGGAGCCCAAATTCGTCCCCGAAGAGGCGGCGGAAATCAAAATCAAGGACGCCGTGGCGCGCATCCGTCTCATCGACTGCGTGGGATTCCCCGTCGAGGGCGCCGCAGGGTTCGAGGAGGAGGGACAGCCCCGCCTCGTCAAGACCCCTTGGGACGATTCGCCGATGCCCTTCCACGTCGCGGCGGAGGAGGGGACGAGAAGGGTGGTGCGCGACCATGCGACCGTCGCCGTGCTCGTCACGACGGACGGCTCCGTCGCGGGCATCGAGCGGGACGCCTACCTTCCCGCCGAGGAGGAGGCCTACCGCGAGCTCAAGGCGGGCGGGAAGCCCTTCGTCATCTTATTGAACTGCAAAAATCCCGCCGCGTCGCAGTCCCTTGCCGCCTCCCTCGAGGAAAAATACGGCGTGCCCGTGATTGCCGAGAACATCGAGGAGATGGGGCAGGAGGCGCTCGAGGGGACGATTGAGCGCATTCTCTATGAATTCCCCGTGCTCTCCATCGACGTGGACATCCCCGACTGGATGCGCTGTCTCGACGCGGAGACGCCGATCATTTCCGAACTTCTTGCGGGCATTCGCGCCGTCGCGCCCAAGATTGTCAAGATGAGCGACTGCGCCCTGCTCGACACCGTGTTTGCCGAGAGCGAGCGCCTCAAACCGCCCGCCTCCCTTCTTCTCGATGCCGCAACGGGCAAGGCGCGCTGCCGCGTCGAAGCGCAGGACGGCGTCTTTTTGAAGGTGCTCGGCGAGCAGTGCGGCGCGGACATCGGGGATGAATTCGCCCTCATGAGCTACGTCGTCGGCCTCGGCGAAGCAAAGCGGGTGTATGAGCGCGTCGGCAAGGCGTTTGCGGACGCGCAGGAGTACGGCTACGGCATCGTCCCGCCCGAACTTCCCGAGATGAGTCTCGCCGAACCCAAACTTGTCAAAAAGAGCGGACGGGTGGGGGTAAATTTGCACGCCGATGCGCCCAGCTACCACATCATCCGCGTGGACGTGAGCGGGGAAGTCTCTCCCGCCGTCGGCGACAGGGAGCAGAGCGAGGCGTTCTTAAAACGCATCAACGAGGAGATGGCGACGGATTCCGACCGCGTCTGGAGCACGAACATGTTCGGCAGAACGCTCAAGGAGATGCTCGGCGAGGAACTCTCCGTCAAGAATCGCTCCATGGGCGAGACCGTCCAAAAGAAGATGCGAAAGACGGTCACGCGGATTGTCAACGAGGGCAAGGGCGGCGTCATCTGTATCCTGCTCTGAATGCTCCGTCCCCGCATTCCCGAGGGAATGCGGGGACGGTTTTCTTTTGCGTGCCGCGCCCGTTTGCCGGCGGCAAACGGGCGCGGCACGCAAAAGGCGCGGCAAAGTCTTGACAGCGGCGCCCCGTTTGCGGTATAATAGACGGGAAGGCGCCCCGTCGGAGGCCTGCCGCAAGGAGTATATCATGGCGAAAAAACGCGAACTCACCCCCGAACAGCAACTCAAAAAGAAGAAGACACTGAAGATTGTCGGCTTTGTCTTCCTCATCATCTTTGCCGTCCTCACCGCCCTCTCCTTCATCTTTGCGAAGGAGATTGACGGGTTCGTCGAGCGGCACACCGAGGACGACGCCTTCGGCGCCATCGTCCGCGGCATTCCCCATCTCGTGTACAGCGTGCAGGTGATATTCGTCGTCCTGCTCGTCCTCTACATCCTGGGGCTCATTTATCCGCGCGTCTTCCGCGGCAACCCGCGGCGGGTCACCATCGGGAAGCTCGTCGCCGCCATCACGAAAGTCGTCGCTTGGGCAATCGGCATCATCGTCATTCTCGCCGTCTGGGGCGTCGACGTCGGCGCGCTCATCACGAGTGCCGGCATCCTCACCCTCATCGTCGGGCTCGGCATGCAGAGCCTCATCGCGGACGTCGTCGCGGGCATCTTCCTCGTGAGCGACGGCACCCTGCAGGTGGGGGACACCGTCATCATCGACGGCTGGCGGGGCACCGTGCAGGAAATCGGATTCCGCAACACCCGCCTCATCAACTACAGCGGGGACGTGCGCGTCGCCAACAACAGCACCATCAAGGTGTATGTCAATCAGAGCCGCGCCGACTCCTATCCCCTCGTGCGGGTGGGAGTAGCCTACGGCGAGGACCTCGACCGCGTGCGGGGCGTCTTCGAAGCCAACAAGGACGGCATCCGCGCCAAAATTCCCGCCATGATTGCGGGTCCCGACTATCTCAACGTGGACAAGCTCGACAGCTCCTCCGTCGTGCTCCTCTTCGGCGCCACCTGCAAGGAGGAGGACTTCTTTCAGGTGCAGAGGGATTTGCAGTGCGCGCTCAAACAGCTCTTTGACGCAAACGGCATCCAAATTCCCTTCCAACAGGTCGTCGTGCACACCGAGGGCGAAAAAACGGGCGAAAAATCAGAATAATACGGAGAAAAATCCATGGACATCCGTGAAATACTTGCAAAGTACGGGCAGACGCACCTTCTCGACGGACTGCCCGAAGAGGGGAGGGAGGACTTCTTGCGCTCCCTCGCCGCCCTCGACTATGAACTGCTTCGCCGCCGCCCCGAGCGCGGAGAGCGGGGGGAGATTTCTCCCATCCGCTGCATGACGCAGTGGGAAATTCAACGCGGCAGGGCGGAATATGAACGGGTGGGCCGCGCCGCCATCGCCGGGGGGAAGGTCGCCGCGGTGCTGCTTGCGGGCGGACAGGGGACCCGTCTCGGCGCAGACGGCCCCAAGGGAGCGGTGGACATCGGCATTACCCGCCCGCTGTACATCTTTGAACAGCTCCTCGAAAATCTCAAGGCGGTCTGCAAAGCGTGCGGCGTCTTCGTCCCCCTCTTTGTCATGACGAGCGACAAAAACGACGGGACAACCCGCGCCTTCTTCCGCGAGCACGGCTACTTCGGCTATCCCGAGGAGATGGTGCGCTTCTTCGTGCAGGACATGCTCCCCTCGGTGGACTTTGACGGGAAACTTCTTCTCGAGGCGCGCGGCAAACTCGTCCTCTCCCCCAACGGGAACGGCGGCTGGTATTCCTCCCTCATGCGGACGGGCATTCTCGAGGGCTTCCCCGCCGTGGAGTGGTTCAACGTGTTCGCGGTGGACAACGTCCTCCAGCGCATCGCCGACCCCCTCTTCGTGGGCGCCACCATCCTCTCGGGCTGTGCGAGCGGGGCGAAAGTCGTCCGCAAGACCGACCCCGCCGAGCGCGTGGGCGTCCTCTGCCTCGAGGACGGAAGACCCTCCGTCGTCGAATATTACGAGCTCTCGGAGGAGATGGCAAACGCACGGGACGGGGACGGAACGCTGCTCTACGGCTACGGCGTCATCCTCAACTACCTCTTCTCCCGCGCGCGGCTCGAGGAGATTGCAGGCGAAAAAATCCCCGTCCACGTTGTCAAAAAGAAGATTCCCTATTTGGACAAATTGGGGAATTTCGTGATTCCCGAGACGGAGAACGGCTATAAATTCGAGACGCTCATCCTCGACACGGTGCGCCTTGCGGGGAGCTGTCTCCCCTTCGAAGTGGTGCGCGAGCGCGAATTTGCCCCCATCAAAAACAAGGAGGGTACGGACAGCATCGAGTCGGCGCGAATCCTTCTCAAATATAACGGAGTGGAGCTCTAAGCGATGGCAAAAAAAAGGAGCGGCGCACGGCGGGAGGCCGAACGCGCCATTCGGAAGAACCCAAAATTATTTGTCATTCTCCTTGTCATCTTCCTGATTGTCGCCGTCGTCTTCGGCGTCGCGGTCTGGTATCTTCATACGCACGAAGAGCCCGAGAATCCTGGCGGCGGCTCTCCGGGTGTAGGCGACATCGTGACGGACGAGCTCGCCATCTACTTTATCGACGTGGGCAACAAGTACACGGGGGACAGCATCTACATCAGATGCGGGACGACGGACATCCTCATCGACGCGGGTTCGCAGCAGGCGAGCGCCAAGGCGGTGGGGGACTTTGTGGAGTCGCACAGCGAGGACAAGATGCTCGATTACGTCATCGCGACGCATGCCGATCAGGACCACATCGCGGGATTTGTCGGCACGGCGGCGGAGAAGGGCATCTTCGAGCGCTTCAAAGTCAAGACCGTCATCGACTTTCCGCGCACGAATAAGGATTTGAAGACGGCGTCGGGCAACGATACCCTTTACGGGAAATATGTCGCCGCGCGCGATGCGGAGGTGGAGGGCGGCGCCGTCCACTACACCGCCCTCGACTGCTGGAAGGAAGAAAAGGGCGCCAAGCGCAGCTATGCCCTCAACGAGGAGGGCACCGTCACGATGAACGTCCTCTACAACTATTATTATGAAAACAAGGCGGCGGACGAGAACAACTACTCCGTCTGCCTGCTCTTTTCGCAGGGGGAAACCCACTACCTCTTCACGGGCGACCTCGAGGAGAAGGGGGAGGAATACCTCGTGCAAAACAACCCCCTCCCGCATGTCAAGCTCTTCAAGGCGGGGCACCACGGCAGTCCCACGTCCTCGACGGAGGCGCTGCTTCGCGTCATTCAGCCCGAATACGTCTGCGTCTGCTGCTGTGCGGGGTCGACGGAGTACACCGACACGCCCGCCAACACCTTCCCTTCGCAGGCGATGATAGACCGCATCGCCCCCTACACGAAGAACATCTTCGTCACGGCGCTCTCGGATGAGAGCAAGTCGTCGGGTTACGCCCCCTTCAACGGGACAATCACCGTCCTCTCGGACGGGACGAACTTCTCGATTGCGGGGAGCAACAATTCCACCGTCCTCAAGGAGACCGCATGGTTTGCCGCCAACCGCGTCTGGCCGCGGGATGGGAAATAGGAGAACGTATGCCCGAAATCACCGCCATCACCCCGCAAAAAAAGGACAAAGCGCGCGTCAATCTCTTCCTCGACGGCAGATTCTACTGCGGCATGCAGCTCGAGACCGTAGTAAAATTCCGCCTGCGCGCGGGGGAGAACATCTCCGAGGAACAGCTCTCCGCCATGCAGCTCGAGAGCGAGAAGCAGACCGCGCTCGACAAGGCGCTCTCCCACATCACCGCCACGATGAAGACGGAGAAGGACGTCGCCGACTTCCTCAAGAAGAAGGGGTATCTGCCCGAAGTGGTGAGCTATGTCACCGCGAAGATGAAGGAGTACGGCTACCTCGACGACGCCGCCTACGCCGTCCGCTATGCGGAGAGCGCACGGGCAAGGAAGGGGGGAAAGCTCATCGCCCTCGAACTCAGGCGCAAGGGGGTTCCCGCCGCCGATGCGGAGGCCGCCGTAGAAGCGCTCGGGGACGAAACGGAGAGCGCCAAGGCCGTGCTCGCCAAATATCTGCGGGGGAAGAACAGCTCCGACCCCGCCACGCTGCGCAAGGCGTTTTCCCATCTCCTCTCCAAGGGATTTGACTACGACACCGCCCGCGCCGCGCTCGGAGGCATCGATGAAGACAGCGATCTTTGAAGAAGTCACCTCCACAAACGACGCCGTGCTACAATATCTCCCCGCGCGGGAGAACGTCATCGTGTGCGCCCGCCGCCAGACCGAGGGACGGGGCACCAAGGGCAGAAGTTTTCTCTCGGGGGAGGGAGGGGTCTACCTCTCCGCTCTCCTCTTTTTTGAGGAGCTCCGCGCCGCGAATGCCTTTCTCATCATGGCGCATGCGGCCGTCTCGGTTTGCCGCACGGCGGAGGAGTTCGGCGTCACTGCGCAGATTAAGTGGGCGAACGACGTCCTCGTCGGCGGCAAAAAGCTCTGCGGCATTCTCGTCGAGAATGCCTTGAAGGGGGATTTTGTCGAGCGCAGCGTCATCGGAATCGGCGTCAATGTCGCAAACGACGTCTTCTCCCTCGGCGGCATTGCCGTCACCCTCTCGGAGGCGGCGGGGCGTCCGCTCTCCTGCGACGACGTGCGGGACGCCCTCATCAAAAACTTCTGCAAAAAGAGCAGTTTTTCGGACTATCTCGCCCGCGTGGCGTTTCTCGGAAAGGAAGTTCTCGTCACGGAAGGGGAGAAGACATCCCTCGCCCGCGCCCTCTCCGTCCTCCCCGACGGACGGCTGGAAATCGAACAAGGCGGCGTCCGCCGCGCCCTCTCCTCGGCGGAAATCTCGGTAAAAATATGAAAGAAATTCTTGTCACGGACGCAATCGTCCGCCCCCTCTTCCCGCCGAGAAAGCGGGACCTTCACAAGGGAGAATGCGGGACGGCGGCCATCGTCGCGGGAACTTCCTCCCTCGGCGCCTCCGTCCTCTCCGCCCTCGCCTGCCTCAAATCGGGCGCGGGATATACCAAATTCTATGCGGAGGGGGACCCTCTTCCTTTTGTTCTGCGCATGCCCGCCTGTATCGTGCGCGCCTTGGACGAGGAGGAGCTGTTGCATGCGGACGCGATTGCCTTCGGCATGGGAGCGGGAACGGGCAGGGCGACTTATGACCTCACCTGCCGCCTGCTTGCAAGTTTTTCGGGCACCCTCGTGCTCGACGCGGACGCCCTCAACTCCCTCGCGCGCTACGGGCTCTCCCCGCTCGAAAAGAGGAGATGCTCTCTCATTCTCACCCCGCATCCGCTCGAATTTTCCCGCCTCTCGGGATTGGACGTGCGGGAAATTTCGGAAAATCGCATCGCCGCCGCAGAAAATTTTGCCAAAAAATACGCCGTCACCCTCGCCCTCAAGGGGCATGAGACGGTGACGACGGACGGAAGCGTCGCCTATGTCAACACGACGGGCTCGCCCTGCCTTGCCAAGGGCGGGAGCGGGGACGTGCTCGCGGGATTTCTCGCAGGGAGCGCGGCGCGCGGTCTTCCCCCCTTGGAGGCGGCGGTCGCGGCAAGTTACGTCCTCGGACGGGCGGCCGAACTTTGCGCCCGCAGGATGGGGGAATACAGCCCCGACGCCACCGACGTCATCTCGGAAATCGGCGCGGCAATTTTGTCCCTTCAGTCATAGCCCACCGTGCGCACCAGCACCGCAGAGCAGAGCAAAATTCCGCCTGCGACGAGGTAATAGAGCGGGAAAACCGTGAAAAAACTCATCGCGAGCAGCAAAACGCCCCCCGTAAAGAACGGGCGGGCGTTTCGCTTGGAGAAGGCGACCTTCACCCGCTCCCGCAGTTTGGGTCGGGGAATTTCCCCGCAGATGAGATGCTCGGGCGTGCAATTCGTGCGCTCGAAGAGGGAGAAGACTTCCCCCTCGCACATCGCCTTTCTCCCGAAGGACGCGAGCAGTTTTTCCGCCTCGGGCGTGAGGGCATTGCAGGCGAGCGTGAAGGGCTCCGCCCCGTACGTTCGAAGAAGAAGGGCGACGGCATCGGCGGAGAGGGGCTGCATGCGAAAGAGGGGGACGATTGTCTCCCCGTCCGCCGTGAGGAAGCCCTCATGCGCCGAGACCTTTTTGTTGTCCGCCTCGAATGCCTTTGCGAGGAGGGCGACCGTCCTGTCCTCCCGCTCGAGGGCGAGATGGAGAAGAAGTTTCTCCTTTCGCTCCCGCTCCGCCTTGGAGAGGAACTTCTTTCTTCCCCGAAGAAGGGACACTCCCGCGCAGATGCCGCCGACAGACAGGGCGAGGAGGGAGGCGACGAGCACGGTGAGGGAGAGGGGCATGCGGAAGTAGCGCAAAATACCCGCAGAGAGGAACCACGCCGAGACGGAATAGAAGAGAACGTCGAGCACAATGGGAAGTTTTTTCACAGTGAGGATTTTTGCCAAAAAAATGTGCCTCTAAACTTGCAAACGCAAAAAAAGTATTGTATAATAATCGTATGAAAATCGGCATCTTCGGCGGGTCCTTCGACCCCGTCCATCAAGAACACGTCCGCCTCGTCAAGGCCGCAATCCGAAAACTCGGCCTCGACAGGGTGTTTGTCGTGCCTTCCTATGTCGCGCCGCACAAAACGGGCGGTGCGAACGCCTCGGGGGATTGCCGCCTCGGGATGGCAAAACTTGCCTTCCGCAACGTGCCCAAGGCGGAGGTCTCCGACTTCGAGATTGCAAGCGGCGGCACGAGCTATACCTACCTCACCGTGCGCCATTTTGCGGAGCTCTTCCCCGACGCCGGGATATATCTTCTCATGGGGTTGGACATGCTCGAAAACTTTCCCGAGTGGAAAAATCCCGAGGACATCCTCGCCCGCGCGCAGCTCGCCGTCGCCCTGAGGGGGGACCTTGCCATGGCGCCCGCCGCGGAGGCATTTTCCCAAAGATTCGGGAAAGAATTGACGCTCCTTCCCTTCCGCGGGAAGGAGGTCTCCTCGACGCAGATCCGCATCGAGCTCGCCTTCGGCAGGCGCCCCGCCGCCCTCGACGGGAAGGTGTTTTCCTACCTCAAAAAAGAGGGGCTCTACATGCGTCCCGCCGTCCTTACGGCGCTTGGCAGAGAGAGCGCCGAGCGCAGAAAGCACAGCTTCCGCGTCGCCCTCATGGCGTGCGAGCGCGCGAAAAGTTTAGGCATTCCCGAGGAGAAGGCGCTCCTTGCCGCCGCCCTCCACGACTGCGCGAAGTCTGTTCCGCTCTCCTCGCCCCTTCTTGCGGGCTTCGACATTCCGCAGGGCATTCCCGCGCCTGTCATGCACCAGTTCACGGGGGCGTATCTCGCCGAGCACGTCTATGGCGTCACCGATGGGGAAGTGCTCGACGCCATCCGCTACCACACCAGCGGCAGGGCGGGGATGGGGACGCTCGAAAAGCTCATCTTCCTTTCCGACCTCCTCGAACAGGACCGCGATTTTGCGGGAATTTCCAAGCTCCGCGAGCTGTTTTCCCGCGACCTCGACGCCTGTTTTCTCGGCAGTCTCGCCCTGCAAATCGACCATCTCCGCTCCAAGGGGGGAGAGATTTGCCCGCTCACCGAACAGGCCTTCGAGTGGGAAAAACGCCGTCAAATCACGAAAAATTAGGCTTTGCGCAGTATTATGTCTGGCATAAACGGCAGTTATGCGTGACATAATACCTCAAAAAAATAAAAAAATCCGCACATCTTGCGGGAAAGGGGAATCTATGGAAAGTTATCAGCTGGCAAGAAGCATCGCAGGCGCGCTGTCCGAAAAGAAGGCGCAGGACATCGTCATCATCAAGGTGGACGAGCAGACCGTCGTGTGCAGTTATTTCGTCATCGCGAGCGGCAGGAGCACGACGCAGGTGAGGGCGCTCGCCGACGCCGTCGAGGAAAAACTCAAGAAGTCGGACATCGCTCCCCTTCGCACGGAGGGCACGCGCGAGGGGACGTGGAGCGTGCTCGACTACGGCGACGTCGTCGTCCATGTCTTCAACGAGGAACTGCGGCAGTTCTACTATCTCGAACGGCTGTGGGACAGCGGAAAGAACGTCGAACACTTCGAATGATTTAGTCTTGGAAGGAAATGCGCCTCGGGTCCGAGTAGGATGCCTTGGCGCGTTTTTTCTTTTTCTCGACGATGTAGTAGACGGGCTCCGCGTCCGCCGGGGGCTTCTTTTCGGGGGGCGGCGCAGAGGGCTTTTTCGTTCGCATGCCGCGGCGGGCGAATTTTCCGAAGATGACAAAGAGAACGATGAGAACAAAGAGAAGGACGGTATACAGCGCGCCTGCGCCTTGCATGGAGATGGTCATACCCGCATGATAGCAGAAAGCCATTGTCGGAAAATGCAAATCGCGGGAATATTTTCCGTGATTTTCGGGAAAGATAGCGCGTATGGACAATGTGGTGCTCTCTGCGGCGGAGGCCGCGGAATACGGAGAATTCAAACGGACGAGGCGGGAGGCCGAAGTGACGGTCGCCCTGCACAAGCTCATCATCGACGCGCTGCAGCACGAAGACCGCTATTCGCTCAAGACGGCGTGCAACTGCGCGCGCAAGATGTGCTCCTACGGCGTGCTCGTCTCCCCGGTGGGAGCGGCCGCCGCCAAGCGGCATCTGCAGGGGAGCGAGTGCTACGTCATCGCCCTCGTCGGGGGAACGGGGGAGACCCTTTCCTCCGTCAAAAAGTACGAGACGAAGCGGGCAATTTCCGCGGGAGCAAGGGAGATTCGCCTCGCCGTCTGCTATTCCGCCCTCAAAGCGGGCAACTTCGGGTATGTGCGGCGGGAGATTAAAAAGGTTAAACGGGCGGCAAGAAGGGTCCCCCTCGTCGTCTCCCTGGAGGACAGACGGCTCTCCGCGGATGAGATTGCGCTCGCCGTGCGGTGCGCCGCGGACGGCGGGGCGGACGCCGTCTGCGTGCGCGGGGAGACGGAGCTCGTTCTTCGGGCGCTGCGGGTGAGCGCGGGCAAACTGCGCGTGGACGCTTCTGGCGTGGAGAATGCGGGCCAGCTCAAGGATTTGCAAAAGGCGGGCGCCGCGTGCATCACGACGGCGTTTTCCGAGCAGATTGCGGGCGAGATGTACAAGATGGCGCAGGAGGCGGGGCTTTCGTAAGAGAGATTTCTCCGCGCGCCCCTTCCTGTCACTTCGTGTCATCCTCCCACAAGGGGGGAGAGACATATCGGTCTTCCGGGGGGAGGGCCGATTTTTTTGTGCGGCTTTTGCGGGATTTCCCGCTCTTTCGGCAAAAGTTTTGCACGCGCGCGGGACAAAATAATATTTCCCCCCCGAAATGCTTTGCTTTTTTCGGAAAAGTATTGTAAAATAGTAGCGTGAAAAATTGCGCCCGCACGGCGCCAACGGAGTTATGCAAATGGGATTGTTTTCTTATCTGAAAAACAGTGACAGCAGAAAGAGCCTCAAATCGCTCAATAAAATGGCAAACAAGGTGGAGGCGCTCGAGCCCAAGTATCAGGCGATGACGGATGCCGAGCTCAAGAGCCAGACGCAAGTTCTCAAAGACCGTCTCAAAAACGGCGAGACGCTCGACGACATCCTCTACGACGCCTTTGCGGCGCTCCGCGAGGCGAGCTGGCGCGTCCTCGGCATGAAGCACTTCCACGTGCAGATTGTCGGCGGTATCTGCCTCTTCCAAGGGCGCATCGCCGAGATGAAGACGGGCGAAGGCAAGACGCTCGTCGCCACCCTTCCCGCCTACCTTGAAGCGCTCTCGGGACGGGGCGTGCACATCGTCACGGTCAACGACTACCTCGCCCGCCGCGACGCGGAGTGGATGGGGAAGGTCCACAAGTTCATGGGACTTTCCGTCGGCGTCGTCGTCCCCGGAATGGACGACGAGACCAAGCGCGCCGCCTATGCCGCGGACATCACCTACGGAACCAACAACGAGTTCGGCTTCGACTACCTGCGCGACAACCTCAAGACCAGCCTCTCGCGCATGGTCCAGCGCGAGCTCAACTTTGCCATCGTGGACGAGGTCGACTCCATCCTCATCGATGAGGCGCGCACCCCGCTCATCATCTCGGGCAGGGGGGAGCAGTCCTCCGACCTCTATCGGCAGGTGGACAAGTTCGTCCGCACGCTCACGGGCGGCTTTGACGACGACCTCGAGGATGCGGAGGCCGCCGAGCGCAAGAAGAAGGGCGTCGTGGGGGAGAGAAAGCTCGCCCTCGCCGAGGCACAGCAGTGGGACTACGTCATCGAACGCAAGGACAAACAGGTCCATCTCACCGAATTCGGCGCCGAGAAGGCGGAGCGCTTCTTCAACATCGAGAACGTCGCCGACATCGCGAACGTCACCCTCAACCATCACATCCAGCAGGCCCTCAAGGCGCACATGCTCTTCCACCTCAACGAGGAGTACATCATTCAGGACGGCGAGATTATCATCGTCGACGAATTCACGGGCCGTCTCATGATCGGGCGCCGCTATTCGGACGGTCTGCATCAGGCCATCGAGGCGAAGGAGGGCGTGAAGATTCGCGAGGAGAACAAGACGTACGCCACCATCACCTTCCAGAACTACTTCCGCCTCTACAGAAAGCTCTCGGGCATGACGGGTACCGCCAAGACGGAGGAGGGGGAATTCCGCACCATCTATTCCCTCGACGTCATCGAAATCCCCACCAACCGCCCCGTGATGCGCGACGACATGCACGACCGCATCTATTCCACCGAGGAGGGCAAGAAGAAGGCCATCGTCCGCGAAATTGTGGAGCGGCACGCCAAGGGACAGCCCATCCTCGTGGGTACCGTCTCGGTGGACAAGTCGGAGGAACTCGCCCGTCTGCTCATCCGCAACGGAATTCAGCACAACATCCTCAACGCCAAGAACCATGAACGCGAGGCGGAAATCGTCGCACAGGCGGGCAGATACGGCGCCGTCACCATCGCCACCAACATGGCGGGCCGCGGCACGGATATCCTCCTCGGCGGCAACCCCGAATATCTCGCCAAGAAGCGTCTCCGCGAGGAGGGCGTCGAGCACGACGTCATCGAACTCGCCACGAGCTATGCCGACGTGGACGAGGAAGTCCTCAAGGTCCGCGAACGCTATCAGAAGCTGTACGCCGACTATAAGGCCAAGACGGACGAGGAAAAGAAGAAGGTCATCGAGGCGGGCGGTCTTCTCATCATCGGCACCGAGCGGCACGAGAGCCGCCGTATCGACAACCAGCTGCGCGGCCGTTCCGGCCGTCAGGGAGACGTCGGTGCGTCCGTGTTCTTCATCTCCCTCGAGGACGACCTCATGAAGCGCTTCGGCGGCGAACGCATGAAGGGCATCTACGAGCACAGCAAGATGGAGGAGGACGAATGCCTCGAGAGCAAGGTGCTCACCCGCCTCATCGAGTATGCGCAGAAGCAAATCGAGGGCAGGAACTTCGGAATCCGCAAGAACGTCCTCCAGTACGACGACGTCATGAACACCCAGCGCACCATCATCTACGCCGAGCGCATGAAGGTCATCAAGGGGGAGGATGTCCACCAGCAGGTCCTCAAATATATCCCCGACTTCGTTACCACCGTCGTCCGCGGCGCCGTCAATGCCGACGATGCGCCCGAGAAGTGGAACGAGGAAGATTTGAACACCGCGCTCGAACAGCGCCTGCTTCCCCTCGGGACCAACTACATCACCCGCGAAAAGCTCGAGAAGTGGGACTACGAGACGGCCATCGAACACATCTGCAAGAAGACGGAGGAGTGCTACGAGGCCAAGATTGTCCGCATTCAGAACGAACTCGGGCTCGACTTCCACAACGCCGAGCGGGAATTTTTGCTCCGCTTCGTCGACAACCAGTGGATTGACCACATCGACGCCATGGACCAGCTCCGCAAGGGGATAGGCCTGCGCTCGTATGCCCAGAGCGACCCCGTCATCGCATACAAGCAGGAGGGGCTCGCCATGTTCGACGAGATGGTCGAACGCATTCAGGAGCGCACCATCAGCTTCCTGCTCAAGGCAGAGCCGCGCATCGAAGTGAGAAGGACGGAGGTGCCGCGCGTGCTTCCCAATACACCCAAGCCCGCAGAGGGTCCCGCACCCACGGATGCACCCGCTGCCGCCCCCGCAAATTCTCCCGCTCCCGCCGCCATGCCCGCAAAGGACGTCGCCTCGACGGGCGGAATTTTGCCCGGCGCCGTCAACGTGGACGCGCTCAAGACGAGCGGGAATGAGAAATTCAACCCCGCAACATTGCAGAAAAAGAAGAAAATCGGACCCAACGACCCCTGCCCCTGCGGTAGCGGGCTGAAGTATAAGAAGTGCTGCGGGAAACCGTACTAACTTTTTCGCGCGATTTCTTTTGCTACGCAAAATAAATGCGCGCGAGGAAATTGACGTTGGCGCCTCAACATGCTCACTGTCGCGGTCGTTTCATCCGACAATAAGCCCCGAGGTCGCAAATTGTGTCGCGCAGCGCAAAAGCGTGGTTTTGCTCGCGCAAG
>CANRNE010000022.1 GCA_947631925.1 uncultured Clostridia bacterium | reverse complement strand
GAAACCAACTATCTCTTAAAACACAAAGTGCGGTGCGGCTACTGCGGGAACAATATCAACGGCGAATATGCTATCTCTCACACGGGCGCAAGTTTTTACTACTACAAATGCCGCGGGCGCAAGATGAGACTTACGGAGTGTCACAAGGAAACCATACAAAAGGACGTGCTTGAAAACCTTGTCATCAATGTGACCGTTCAGAAATTGAGTGAGCCGCAAGTTATGGAAACAATCGTAAGCGGGATTCTCGCCATGCAACAGCGCAACCTGCAAGTCAATTCGACCTTGACGGCGTTGCAACGGGAACAGAGAGAAGTCCAAGCGGCAATCGACAACATGATGAAAGCGATAGCACAGGGCGTTATCACGAAGTCCACCACGCAATATCTCAAAGGCTATGAGGAGCGGCAGGAAGAACTTGAAAAGCTGATCGCCGTAGAGCAAGCCAAAGAATCGGTCGTTATTACCGAAAAGGAGATACGGAAATATTATGCGGAAGCATTGAAAGCAGAGCCGCAAATGCTTGTAAACTATCTGATAAAGGAAATCGTCTTATACGACGACCGCATAGAAATCTACTACAACAGCCCCATGAACAAATCAACGGACAGCCCTGACGAAAGTCGGGGCTTTTCCTTTTATATGAACTCATTCAAAGTAGGATTTACCACTATGAGCGTAACGCTTTTTATAAGATAGGACGGCGGCTATTTATTCCACAGTCCGCTTGACATGAGCCTCGCAGGCGTGCGGTATTTAGGCAAAGAGCCAAACACGAACGCCCCTGCGGGGCTAATTGTTTGCCGTTGGCACGATAGCCTACCACACGCCATTCTCATGTCAAGCGGCTTTTGCGGCATAAACCGCCGCCGTTCACGATTCCTTTTTGGGTAAAAATAAAACAACCTAAACCAAACAAAGTAGTTCAATTTAGGTTGCTAATGGTGGACCTGCGGAGAGTTGAACTCCGGTCTTACGGGGTTCAGACGCGGATACTACACGCTTAGTCTGTGGTCAGTTCTCGCCCCGTCGAAGTCCATAGACAAACTCCTTCGGGGGCATGCCGCCGAAATTCATTCCATGACGGGGGCAGTCAGCCGCCATGCAACGTTCCCTACTCGATTACGCCCTAACCGCGGCCGTAGGATTCCGCGGCAGGACGGAGCTTACCTTGAGGTTAAGCCGCAAGCGCAACGCGGCGAGCCGAAGCTCTGCGCGCGGAAGCGCGTCTCGTTGACTTATCGTCAGCAATTAAAAGATTTCCGTTTTTACGGAGCCGAGCCTCCGGCGTGCATCCGACGAAATCCGCCCGCAATCGAATCCGTAACAGGCCCATTCGTCCTCTTTATTTTATACCCTTCCGCCGCAATTGTCAACTGATTTGCGCAGGGTGAGAGGCGATTCAAGAGTGTGTAAGTGTTAATATTTAATGCGAAAATAACTTTGTGGTTTCACGGAGGGATTTTCGCATTTTTCATTGTTGCCTTGGGGGTGTCGGGAAAGGCATTCTCCATAGCATACTTGCTCGCGAGGGCAGAGCCGCGGGTGGCGGCGATGTAGCCATCCCCCCTTTGAGGAGGTTCCCATGGTAACGAAACGCAGCCTTTGCGTCCGTGGCGGGTCATCCCCGTCCCTCCTCACCATTTGGCAGAAAGGCGCATAGCCACTGAAATATAGAATGGCCGCAAGGCAAAGGAGAACTTTTTATGCAGGTATATCTTTTGAAGAAGGAAGGCACTTACACGGACAAGCGGACGGGGGAAGCCAAGCCGTTCACCAACCTCTATCTTCGTGCGGGCAGCATGCTCATCCCGATTGAGGTCAAGCATTTCGGCACGGACGAAAATCCGGACAGGCAGTATGGGCCCCGCCGTGCGGTGCTGTCGGCGTTTGCGGAAGAACTCCCGCCTCTTGCCGAAGACGAGCACGCGGCGGAGGGAAGTTCCGCAGGGAAGGCGTGAGGGCGTCGGAGATGTTTGTCTGCGTCACAACGATGCGCGGTGAGGCCGTAGCAATCAATGTTGCTACGGTTTCTTACATCGGAAAATCGAAGAGCGGGACGGTGGTGGTGCTCACAGACGGCAGTTCTTTCAGTGTCCGTGAGAGCTATGAAGAGCTCGTCTCCGCCCTCGGAGAGGCCGTAGAAATCAAAACTGCGTAGAAAACGTAGAAAACGTAGAAAAAGCGGTCTGCGACGAGAATGCCGGATATCCCCTTCCCAACCGTCAAAACGGCGGGAAGATGTGGAAAAACAGGCTTCGGAGCGACAAAATACGCGCGCCGCGAGGGGCTTGTCCAAGCGGCGCGTAGAAAACGTAGAAAACGTATAACGAGCGTATAACGCCGTATATGCAAAGGGGTAAAAATATGCACCTGCGGCAGTACGAGATTGTCCAAGACAAGGACAAGCTCAAAGTAGATATCCAAGAGACGTGCATGAAGTACAAGACCATCAAGCAATGGGCGTATATTCTGCACGACATGGACGATACCCGTCCTCACTATCACATCTATCTCTATTTCGGGGTAGGCGTAGACAGTTCGGACGTGGCGAAGTGGTTTCAGCTGGGCTATGAGAAGGACGGCGTCGAGTATTCGGGCGAGCAGTTCATCAACAAAGTCCACGGCAGGAGAACAGACGTTCTCATGTATCTGACGCATGAGAACGAGAGTCAAAAGTTCAAACACATCTACCCCCGCGACAAGGTCGTTGCCAATTTCGATTTCGTCACGGAGATAGAGGCCTCCAAGATTTTGGGGGATTTTGCGCATTACAGCTATGCACAGCAACTGAAGTATGTCGACAGTCTTCCCATCGACGAGAAGCCCGCCGCGTTTTCCAAGTTGCGGAAGTTGTGGGAGCTCAGGTGCCAGTGTCTGACTTTGAACACAGACAGACAGCTGCAAGTTGTCTTCATCTGCGGGAAAGGCGGGACGGGAAAGACGTATTATGCGCGGAAGATGTTGCAGAGTCTCGGATATGATTTTTGCGTGTCGTCATCCTCCAACGACCCGTTCCAAGATTATATGGGACAGCGCGCCATCATTCTTGACGACTTGCGGGACAAAAGTTTCGAGTTCGAGGACCTCTTGAAGATTCTCGACAACAACACCGCAAGTTCGGTGAAGAGCCGTTTTACGAACAAAGTGTTCAACGGCGACATCATCGTCATCACCTCTTCCGTTCCGCTGCAGTACTGGTACAAGGATTATCAGTACAACCGCTTCGACGTCCGCCAGCAGTTGTTCCGCCGCGTCTCCTGTTACGTGACCGTGACGGAGAAGGAGATAGCGGTCTACAATGACGGCGTGGGCGATGACGGCCACCCTGCGGGCGTGGCGCAGATGTACAAAAACGAAGTCTACGGTCTGAAACAGGAGAAAAAGCCCAAGGTGGACTTCCTGTCCCTCTTCGACCGCATCTGTGACGCGGCGGACGGCGAAATTCCTTTCTGAAAGAAAAATAACCGCCCGTAAATACGGACGGTTAGAAAAACGGTCGACTATCGTTTTTTAATGAGTTCGCGGTATATCCCAACTCTGTTGAACTTTGCCAACGTTTATAGTCGTCAAGACTGATTATAGCAAGGAGATAATAAAATGTCAAGTATTTATCAGCCAAAAAGAAAGGAATTGGCAAAAGTAAAAGTTGTCACAAGTGAAACTTATGGAAAAAATCGAAACAAATATAAATTTGTAGGCGGCGTGCATCGCGGTTTTACGAATTTCGTAACCACGATGCGAAACCGTAAAACAGGTCAATGTAGCTTTATTGACGATACTTCTTCGCTTACAAAAAAAACCAAGGGTGAGCTGGCACGATTCTTTTCAAATAAAGCAAACTTAAAAAAAGATGTTGCTTATTTGGTCGTTGAAAAAGAAAGATGAATGTTTTAACCGTTCACGGAAAAGGTGACGTTTGATGAGCTCGGGGAGCAGAATAGTTACTTTACGAACGACCTGTTAAACGGGTTGAAATAAAAAATCGGAAATTTACGAGACCAAACTTATTTCGGATGTGAAACCTTTGACGAAATATGATAAGGCGAAAATCCGATTAAATTTCAAAAAATAAAAAAGTGCCATGATTTATTAGACCATGGCGTACAGCCCAATGCTGCTGACCGCCGCTAAGGAAGCGGCTACTTCATAGCCTTCCAGACCTCTGCCGGAGCAGTTGCGGAACTGGCTAACTTATGGCTCTATTTTACCCCATCTCGTGGCGAAAGTCAAGCGAAATTCTCAAAAAATTCGAAATTCTTCGCCGAAAGGCGTGGAAGATAAAAAATCAGACGGCGGGAGAGACCGCGAAGGAGAAAACAATATGGCAAATAACACGTTGCGCGCGCATAGACGTGCGGACACAATCAAGTGGGTCGTCATCTTTCTTGTCGTGCTCGGCTTGGTCGGGGCGGTCATCGGACTTGCGGTCCAGCTGGACAGGCGGACGACGATTGAGACCGTCGGCGGCGAGGCGTACAGTATCGGCCTCATCGATGAGGACGGTACGAATAAGGACGGCGACACGGCAATCTACTTGCGCAAGGGCATTTCGGTGAACGGACTGCGTTGCTCGCTTGCCGAGGATGCGAAAATCGAGTACCGCATCTTCTTCTATGACAAGGACGGCAAGTTCATCTCGGCATCGGAGACGCTGACTTCGGACTATGACGGCAAGGACATCCCCGCCCTCGCCAAGACGGCGCGCATTCAGATTACCCCTACCGAGGATGAGGACGGGAAGGTCTCTCTTGTCGAGGTGCTCGGCTATGCGAACCAGCTGACCGTGACGGTCGCACGCTAAAGGAGGCGGACGATGTCGACAAAACGTGCTATAAAACAGGGCAATGGGAAGAAGTGGCTTCTCATTGCCGTTGCCGCCATCCTCATCCTTGCGCTCGGCGTGGGACTGTGTGTCGCGCTCGTTCGGTCGGATGACGATGACATCACGACCTTCAACACCAGTGCAATTTCCATGTCGGAATTTACGACGGATGCAGTCAAGGACTGCAAGATTTTTGCTCTCTCAGAAAATCCGCAATCTCATGGGGATTGGCGGCTCCTCTTGCTGTCCTATGAGGAACGGACGAAGGAAAGCGTCCTGATTTTCGGCTTTCCCAATGAGGACATAGACGAATCGGGCACAATTGAAGACGACGAACGCGGAGGGTTACTTTTCCTCCATATCTATGATGTGGAAGAGGATGAAGTTGCCGAGCTTTCCTCTTTTGTAACAGCCGTTCGCGTTTTGTGTGAAAAGGATTTCTCGTGCTCCCAAGGCAGCTGTGAGAATTCAATGTTCGTGTGGAGTAATGTGGGTCTTTATTTGCTAAGCGACGTTGGAGATATCCCCTTGGATTATGCGCTTCTCATAAAGGCTCCGAGCGCTCACCTGCAGTTTGACGCCGAGGGAACGTATAAACCTTCGGAGAAGGTCATGAACATTCTGACCGGTGAGGTGTAAGATGAACAAGAAACTGACAAAGGCGATGAAATGGACGGCGGCAGCGGGCGCATTTTCTTTGGCCGCGCTTCTGACGGCAGGGCTGTGTCTCGGCTGGTTTCCGCCCACCATGTCCGAGGCTCTGCCGCAAGATGCGGGCGGCTTTGTAGCGTCTGCGGAAGAGGAAGGGACGGGTGTGTCCCTTGCCATGCGGCGCCTCGAGCGCGAGGAGTATGACGACTACGGGGTCATGGCCACGGCGGAGCAGGCGGTCACGGTGACGGCGCGGGTCGTGCTTGCGGACTCGGACACGGCGCTCGACTACATCCAAGGCGTCACATGGCGCGCGGAGTGGGACGGCGTCACGAAGAGCGAGGCGGTGACGGACTACATCACGATGAGCACGACGGATACGACGGCGACCATCTCCTGCACGCAGGCGTTCGGGACGAAGATTCGCGTGATATGCACTTCGAAATTCGATATATCGAAGACGGCAAATCTCATACTCGACTATCGCAAGCGTGTCACGGGCATTTCGTACCGTTTCGGAACGGTCACGGGCACGGTGACGGGCTCATCTGCGCCCGTGGTGTCGGCGACTTTTCCTGCACACTATGACCGCTCTACGCCCCGCATAACGGGAACGAACTGGGACGCCATCACAGGCTTTCTGCGGTTCTGCAGTCAAGTCAATCTGAGCGAAGGGACGCTTGACCCCGAGGGCGCGGAGCCCACGGTCTCCGTAAAGCCGAGCTCGGCGTTGGGGAGCAAGTATACGTCGTTGAAAGGGAGCCGCTATACCCTTGCGTCGGAGCTGACTTCGAATGTCACGGACGGTGCGAGCTGGACGACGGACGTGCTACAGTTCTATGTCGCCCTGACGAAGGACCATGTAGACAGCTTTTTCTCGAATGAGGTATGTTCCGCGCTCTGCACGGCGCTCTACGGGACGACGAACCAGCTCACCGTCACGGTGAAGGCGTACGGGAGTACCTTTTCGTATACGCTGAACATCAAGCCTGCGACGGCGCCGAGCGTTGCCTTAAGCCTTGACCAAACGAGCTACGTATTTTAATTCCCGCCTTCGCGGCGGACCATTCCGGAGGGAAAAGCATGAAAACAGTCACAAAGGTCATTTCCGCACTGCTCATCATCGTGCTTCTTTTGAGCATCGTGGGGGTCGTTTTGATTCTCACGAACGGCGGGAACGAGGGATTCAAAACTTTTTATTATGATAAGGACGGAAAGCGGGTGTTTTCCTCTGTGAGCACGGACAGCTTTGAGCTGGACAAGCCTGAGACGTACAGGGTACACTATCTCTTTGATTCCGTCACGGAGGGCGCGGAGAAATACGTCGTCAAGGTGTATCCGAACGAAAAGGAAGACTTCGAATTCACGGTGGACGGGGAGCCCGTCTCATGGCGGCGTGTCGGAGAGCTCAAAACGGACGCCATTCAAATCGAGCGGAAGGAGATGTGTTTTACCATCACCGTAACAGCGGACATGGGCCATCTTCTTGCGCAACTCTATCCCAATGGAAAAGTGGCCTTCCCTGACGAGCTGGACGATTCCAAGCCCTATTTTATGCTCTATCTCGCAAATTACAACGAATCGGTGCAGTACCGCATCGGCTTTTCCGTGACATGCGGCGGTCCCGGCCACGGGTTTTCGCTCTCTTCGGGTCCGTCCTATACCGACAGGGAGAGCGGAATGATTTACGAGCAACTCGGCGGGCTGCAGTACGCAAGTCCCATTCCCATGACGGCGCTTGCGGGGCAAAAGGTGACCTTCTCCTGCCGCATTCAGGGCGCGCAGTATGTCATCTCGAAGGTCTCCGTGACGGACGGCCGCGGGAACGAACTGGCGGCAGCCGTGCTCGAGGACTTGGGAAGCGGCGCGTATTTCTGCTCTTTCATCATGCCCGCCTGCGATGCCACCGTTGAGTTCACGCTTGCGTCTGCCCGAGGTTCGGCATGAAGAGCGGCAAGAAGTATGCGGCCGTCATACTGATAATTCTGCTTTTGCTCTTGTGCGCGGGCGGGATTGCGATATGGCGGGCGATGGACTCGAGACCTCCTGTGCCCGACGTCCCCGAGGATGTTACGGTGCGGGTGGTTCTGGACAGAGACCAAGTTGTATTTTAGCGAGGTGAGAGCATGTTGCGGAGCAAGACAAAACAATTTTTGACGATGACAGCGGCGGCATTTTTGCTGGCCGCAGTTGTCGTATTTCCCGCCTGTACCGCCGCGGTATCCCATGCGGCAGAGGATGTCGTGGCGGACTTCGAGGCGCAAAACGTCTGGGCCGACCTGCAGAATTCCGTCATTGCGGGCGAGCCGTTTGACATCATGGATTATCCGAAAAATACTTCCATCGACCCGTCTGTGATTACGTTTGCGGAAATGGGATATTCCTATGACGTCAACAATCAGGACGATTTCGGGCTGTATCTGTACATCTACAATCCGAAGGAATGCGCGTACGATGTGACGCGCAACCGTGTGCAGCTCAAGTGCGGCAGTCTTGCGACGGCGAACTATTCGCTGACCTTCCTCAATTACTGCTCGGAGAAGGGATACGAAGGGCGCTTCTACAAATACCGGATAGAACTCGGTGATGCGCGGCAGGAGATGCTGCGCAATTTGAACGAGCATGCCCGTTCGTATACCGTCGTGAGTTTTGAGTTGTCGCGGAGCGGCGTTTCAGAGAGCTACACCTGCGCGCAGACGTACACGTACAGCGGCTATGCGGCGGGATACGGTTCGGAGCCCGACGGCGAGAGCACGCTCACTTGCGCAGTGGACGGCTTTGAACGATACGTCGAGCTCGATGTGCATCAGACCGTCTATCGCGCACAGGGAGATTTCTATGAGGGGCAGCAGTCCCAGCTGAACAGCTGCTATTTCCGCGTCCCCGGGAAGTACTTCACGGACTACGGCGATTTGACGAAAATCGTCGCGGAGTGGTACGAATATCTGACAAATCCGATTTTGGTGACGGAGACGGATTATCTTTATCAGCGCTTGTACGCACTGCATGGCGGTGACGTGCACGCTTTTTCTCCGGCTACCGACTTTTTGATTTATTCCACGAGCAATAAAGACACCTCTTGGCTTGGCGGAAAGTCGAAAGGGCTCGGGTGGGCGTCCGACGTGGATACTTACGAGGATGATTACTATTTTGTATTCGGGGACGGTCTTCGCGACCTTGGGATTAAAGGCATGGCATCGGGTAATATGCGGTTCGACAGTTTTGCGGCGGTGTTTTATACGGGGCAGAACATAAGCTATACGGAGCGCAGCGTGACTTCTTCCGAGCTTGAAAATCAGCTCCTTCTGAACAGCGATTCGCTCGGTGGGCCGTATTACGGCGGACGGTATAGTTCGGCGCTCTTCACGGAGTACGTCAATGACGGCCATGTCCGAGGGTACAATCAAAAAACCATTCATAAGGACGATATCAAGGATATTTGGTGGAATATCACGACAAAGGACTTTTGGCAGACGGCCTTCGGCGGGTATGCCGTCGAAACTATCTATGACGGCGTCAAGGCAATCGTCACTTCGGCGGACAAGGACTTCGATTTGAGCGGCTCGGATGCGGACATCGCAGAGCGCTTGAAAATCGGCATCGGCGACGTCCCCGGCCTGAAGGCGGAATGTGCGAAGGCGGAGCGTTTGGGCGAGCGTCTTGTATTGCTCCGCTACGGCGAAAGTACATACTATTCCATTCCCTGTGTTGAGTCGTATTGCTCGTCTTCGGAAGATGATATCGACGAAACTTTGGTCAAAGATTCGTTGGTTAAGTGGAGCAGAGATGAATTTTCCGCCTATATCGCGCAGGAGACGGTCTATCTTGACTTCGACATCATTTCGTTGTGGTTCAAGGCGGACGGCGGGGCGGAGACGGAAGTTCCCGTGGTTATGTCTCCGCAGGACGTCATTTCGCCGTTGGATACCCCGCTCGATGAAAATTATCACAATGGACAATGGAAGGACGCTTGGACGATTATTCTTGCCGTTTTGCTGCTCATCCTTCTCGTTGCGCTGTTGTGGCCCGTGATGCCGTATATCGTCAAGGCGGTCGTGTGGGTGGTGCTATTGCCCTTCCGCCTCATCAAGATGATAGTTGACGCGTGCAAGAAGCCGAAGTCCAACGCCGAAGCTCCGCCCGACGCCGAAAAGCTTAAAGAAAAGAAAACAAAGGCGGAAAAGAAACGATGAAAAAACAAAAGAAAAAATGGAACCGCGTGCATTATTTTCGTAGAAAAAAGAGCACGCAAAACAAAGTCGGTCATCCTGTATACGTCTATGGCACTTCGGGACGGGATTCGAAATACCTTGTTTTTACGCACACTCCGAATCCGCCTGAGGATTACGAAGAGTTAAAACATAATATCGACCCCGAGGAAGATGGAATAAAAAAATCTTACGTAAAAAAGAAACCGGAAATAAATCACTCGGACGCGTTGCGGGATGCGGATAAAAAGTATCGTATCCATGAGGAAGATAAGGAGACGATAAAGAAGTATAAAAAATGAAGCCAGTGCCCATACGAGCTCCTTCGCACCTCGGGTCACCCCGCAGCGATGCCGACTTCATGAATTATCATAGTACATTGTGGCGAAAAAGTCAAGAGTTTTTCGGAGAGAAGAAATGAAAATTTTCAAGCGGTTGATGTGGGTGCTGTTTGCACTTGTAGTGCTTGCCGTCGTCGGCTATTTCATCTATACGGGGACGCAGGTATGAAGATCAAGGAATTTTTTCGGAGAATAGACTATCGGCATCTGATTGCGATTGCGGTGACGCTGGGCTTTGCGGCGTGTACCATCCTTCTATTCCCTTCCGCCTTCGATCGGCTGATCGCGGGTGGAAGGGATTTCGGGCTCTCCTTGGCGTATTATTTCTGCGAGCTCTTCCTTCTTCCGTACGATTTCGTGCCAACGGTCAACGATTTGCCCGCTTTTTCCATGCCGTCGTGGTCGCCGCTTCCCCCGACATGGGAGGCATTTCAGGCGGCATGGGCGCAGTACTGGCAGCTTTGGGCGACGAAAGACACTTTCCTCGGGTATTTGTCCTTCCTCGGGAACGGGCTGTATGACCTGTGCCTCGTGCTCACCATTCTCTTGCCCTTCCTGCTGATTGCCCTCTTGCTCGTCCGCTGGATTTTGAAGAAACCGAATAACGACTACAACCGGGACAGCCGCCCGCTGCGGGTGTGGAAGGCGGTCATGGATAGGACGTATGTCCCCGCAAAGGCATGGCTCAAGGGGTTTTGGACCTTTCTGAAGGAAAAGAAATACCTCACCGTCTGGGCGGTGATTTGGGCCTTCAACTTCAACGGGTTCGCCATCGTCCTCGAGGCATTTGCGTATTATTTTTATTTCGTGTTCTCCTTCGATTTTGCCAATCTGTACAGGCAGGTGTACAAGCTGTTTCTCGACTTGGCGCCCATGCTGCTCTTCATTCCGCCGTGGGCGTGGGCGGGGATTGCCCTCTTTGCCGTAGACAGGTTCCGCAAGAGAGTTGCGCGCATGCGGCTCGACCACTTCGAGCGGAGGAACAGAGGCTTCATCAACGGCCGTCCCATCGTTGCCATGGTCGTGGGGACGATGGGCAAGGGCAAGACGACGATGCTCACGGACATGTGCCTCTCGACGGAAGTGATGTTTCGGGACAAGGCATTCGAGCTGCTCATCAAGAATGATTTGAAGTTCCCCAACTTCCCATGGATTTGCTTTGAGAACGAGCTGCGGGCGGTGATTGAACATCATGTCGTGTATAACCTCGCGACTTGCCGCGCGTTTGTGCGGAAGAAACGGGCACGGTATGAGCGGCACCGTGACGCGGCACGGCAGCTCTATGGCTATGATGTCGCCCGTTATGGGGAGATTTACGATGACGCCCTGAAGCCCGTGTCTCTTTGGGACGTGCTCGAGACGTATGCGCAGCTGTACTTCATCTATGTCATGGAGAGCTCATTGCTCGTCTCGAATTACTCCATCCGTACCGACCTCGTCCTTCAGGACCTCGGGAATTTTCCGCTTTGGGACAGTGACTTCTTCGGGCGCGACAGCAGGCGGCTCGAGGCGTTCTCCCGGCACGCGCACATCATCGACTATGACATGCTGCGTATCGGCAGAACGGTCGTCGAGAATAACGCGTACAGAAACGCCTTCGAGTTCGGCGTCGTCGCAATCACGGAGATAGGCAAGGAGCGGCGGAATATGTTCGAGCTCAAGGAGACCAAGAAGAAGGACGACGAGGTCAACCAAAAGAATGACGGCTTCAACGATTGCCTCAAGATGGCGAGGCACCGCGCCGTCGTGGACAATTTCGTCTTCCTCAAAATCATCGCAGACGAGCAGCGGCCCTCGAGTTTGGGCGCGGATGCGCGGGAGCTCTTCGACATCATCCACATCCGCGACAAGTCCGACGATGCGCTCGCCATGCCCTTCTTCTCCCTCGGGGAGTTGCTCTATTTGTGGCTGTACGGGAAGTTCGAGGGGGCGTATTCGAAGTATCGCTTCCTGCGCGGGGACAACACCTTACCCATGTACTTACTTAAGAATGCGACGGCGGCGCTCAGACGGTACTATGAGCGTATCCACAACCGCTTCGGCTATAACTGCATGACGGTGGAGATTGAGGATGGCTCCCTCGAAGGGCAGATGACGAAGAATAAGTACTACCTCATGTGGAAGAAAATCTACGCCATGCGGTTCGCAACGGACAGCACGGCGGGCTTCTTCGAAGAGCGTGCCCTTCGCTCCCCCGTGGGGCTCAATGACGTCGCGGTGTACGGCGGCGTGCGGGCGACGTGGGCGGAGCTCACGCAACAGGGCAGTTTCATGATTGGCGACTGGAAGAAGTGGAACAATGCCGACCTCGGCACCCCCGAGGCGTGATAAATATGGAGGTTACTATGAAAAATGATGGAAAATTTGTAAAAATACAAGACGGGGTTATCATCAAGCGTGAAAGTCTCACTGGATATAAAAAGAAATGGTATGACCCGCGCGGGGTACATTTTTATGTTGCGTTGTATAATAAGAAAAAACGTGCTTATGATATGTATCCGACATCGCACTATATTGACCCTTCCAAGTCTGCGGACGTGCGTAATGGTCGCGCTATTCTTATGAGTATAGAGGGCGCGAACGGTTTATCGACAGTATATAAAATACCCCGTACAAAGGATGTCAACGGGCAACTTTTTCAATCTGATTCGCGCATGATCCCAGTGGGTACTCTGACGCCTTATCAAATAAAGCGTTTGCGCGGGTTTGCGGGACGGAAAAATCCGAAAAAAGGAAAAAAATAATCCCGCTTTCGCGGGATTCAAAAAACCAAGCTGATGTATTTTTATACACCGATGAAGGAATGATATTTTTTCCGTTCAATCTTTGCGCGCAATTTTATTATACGCAGCTTCAGGCGGAAAGTCAAGGGGTTTCTTCAAAAAAAGAAAATTTCTTTTTTCGCAGTTCCGGGACGGCTTATGCCGTCCCGGTTTCGTTTATTTTGCCTCCGGTTCTGCGATATCGCCCGCCGAAATCAAATCGAGGAGCGCGAGTAGCGCGTTCATGTTTTGGAAGCAGCCCTTCCCGACGCCCTTCGCACACAGCTCATCCACTGCTTGTTTAAGCTCCTTATTCGTGACATCCCATTTTGCTTTTACATTTTCTTGCATTTTTTATCTCCTTTCCCGCGGAATTGAGCCGCCACGGGTCGGCTGATTTTTTTAGAAGTCGCGGGAAATTTCCCGAAAATCATTTGACAATTCCATTTTTCTGTGGTAGAATATCCGCAGGAGGCCAAGGATGATACAGTTGACGGAAAAATTGAGAATTGCAATGATAAAGCTGAAGGTAACGCAGACGAAGCTCGCGGAACTCACCAATCAAAAGCAGAAGAATTTGTCAAATAAGATGATTCGTGACAATTTCAAGCTGTCCGAGTATGAGAAGCTGGTGGAGGCGCTTGGGTGCAAGCTCGAGCTGAACATCGTCCTCCCGACAGGCGAGAAGATATAGACGGCGAAGAAGGCGAAGGCGGCGCGGCGTTCCTGAAGCGGATTAGCGGGGAACCCGCGCCCCTTCGTTTTTTCGCCCCGCCCCTGCGGGGGCGGCAAAAGACATGTAGAATGAGAAGGTGAAGGGTTGCCCCTTCACCTTCTTAATTGGTCCCTATCACGGCCGCATGCGATGTCAAGCGTCAGACTTGACGGTGGAGATTTTTTTCATGTCGCTTTATGAAAAAAATACAACCGCTTGCGCTTGACGTCGCAACGTGCGGTTGTGATAGGCAGTTCTGAATTTTGTTTGATTTACAAGGGGGTAGGAAAAATGCGAAAACAATTTCATAACTTAGTATGGTCACAAAGACTTCAGATTGAGACCTTATCAAAACGGAATACGCCCGTCAAAGAGATTGCGGAATTTATCGGCGTGCATGTCAGTACCGTATACCGAGAACTGAAACGCGGGCAGTATATGCACCGTGCCGCCAAGTACGATGCCTATGGCGATTGTTGCGGCTACAAAGAGACGGTTGCGTACAGCGCGGAAATCGCAAAACAGAAAGCCGAGCAGAACGCAACGGCCAAGGGCGCCCCGCTCAAAATCGGCAAGGATTTTGCCTTCGCAAACTTCGTGGAAGACAAAATCATCAATGAGGGCATGAGCCCCGATGCCGTACTCGGTTATATCAGGCGGAATGGCTTGCCGTTTGAGACTTCCATTTGCCGTAATACCCTTTATAGCTACATCGAAAAGGGCGTCTTTGCTCGGCTTTCGCTGGAATATCTGAAGCAGAAGGGACAGAAGAAGAAACGTCGGAAGCGGGAAGTCCTCGCTGCGAAACCTCCGCGCGGGACGAGTATCGAACAGCGGCCGCCCGAGATTTATCAACGGAATGAATTCGGCCACTGGGAGATGGACTGTGTGTGCGGGCCGACCCGAGAGGTGCTCCTCGTGCTCACCGAGCGCATGACGCGGCGGGAAATCATCATGAAGATGAAGGACCAATGCGCTGCATCCGTCGTGCACTGCCTGAACGTCCTCGAGAGAAAGTACGGGAAAATCTTCCGCCAAGTCTTCAAGTCCATCACCGTGGACAACGGGTCGGAGTTCTCGGACTTTTGCGGGCTCGAGCGGTCTGTGTTCGGACGCGGTCGCGGGAAAAGGACGTCGATTTATTATTGCCATCCCTACCGTTCCTGCGAGCGCGGCTCCAATGAACGCATGAACCGAGAGATTCGGAGAAAAGTTCCGAAGGGCACCGACATTGCGAAGCTGTCCGAGAGTGACGTCCAAGCGGTTGAGGACTGGCTCAATCACTATCCGAGGCGCATTTTGGGCTATGCCTGCTCGGAAGAGCTCTTCCAAGAACAACTCAAATCCCTTGAGTAATTGAAAAATAGAAATGCAAGGCAAGCCCCGCGGCTTGCCTTGCAGTCGTACGAAGATGGCTTGTTTTGCAACCCTTCCGCTCCCGCGCGGGCTGTATTTTTGCAAATTTCCCCTCATTTTACCTCTTTCTTCCCGCCTTGAAACCATCTCTAAGCCCTTTTTGAACCCTTGTTAAGCCCTTGTTAAGCCTTTCGCAAATTTTTTTGCAACTTTTTTCGCAAAACTACTTGACATTTACAGGCGATTCAAGAGTGTCCCACCTCCGCCGCATGCGGCGACAGCTCCTCCCGCGGAGGCGCCATAATGCGGATACCCTTCGACAGGCTCAGGGTGACGATTTGGAACGAGATTTCTCCACGCGCCACTTCGCGGCTTGGCCCTGATGACAGAAGGAGCGGCCGATGGCTTGGCTCTGATGACAGAAAAGAAAACAGTGGGGCGAAATGATAGATTGGAGTGGGAACGGGGTGTAAAATCTACCACTCGCGGCGGCCGCAAAGGACGTCAATAGACACGCCGAAAAAATCGGCAAGCCGCCAAAGACAGGAGAGAGTCGGCTCCATGTTGCCCTTCTCCCATTCACTCACGCACTGCTGCGTGACGCCGACCGCCTCGCCGAGCGTCTTTTGGGAAACCCCTCTCTCCCTGCGCAACGTTTTCAAGTTTTCAGCGAACAGAATGCTCATACAAAAATTTTACAATTATAGTTGTAAAATTGTTTGACGCACAAGAAAACTTGTGATAGAATAAAAGAAAAACGAGGTGAAAAACCATGTTTTGCGAACACTGTGGGAAAGCGTTGTCGGACGAAGCCGTCATGTGTCCCAACTGCGGTGCACCGACGAGAAATTATTCGGAAAAACGTTCGGACGACAGACACATCGTCACCAAAGTTTTTATGATTATCGGTTGTGTGATGATGTCCCTTGGCGGATTTCTTATCCCCCTCGCGTGGACTTTGCCCATGACAATCATCTATTTCAGGCGCACGCGCGACGGTATCCCCATAGGCACCGGGTTCAAAATCTGCACGCTGCTCTTTGTGAGCCTGATTGCGGGCATTATCATGCTCTGCACCGAGGATGACACAAGGGGTAGAAGAGTGCAAAGGCGGACGGTTTATGTCGAACCCGAGGACGACCTTGGGGAAGCGGAAATCGGTGAAGACGGTTACAGTGACGAGCCCGTGGACGAAATCATCGACGAAAAGGCGGAGCCGTCACCCCATGCCGACAGCGAAGAAAAGGCGGCTGTTCCCGTGGAAAAGACGGTGATTGTCGCGGGGAGTCCTGCCGCCGACAAGGCAAAGGCCAAAGCATGGGCGACAATTGCATTCACCTGCTCGCTCATCGCGCTTGTCTGCTGTACCTTGTTCGTCATATACTCCGCGGCGTTCGGGTATGAATATGCCGCCGTATACGGTCTCAATGACAAAGTTGCAACATTTGAATACAAGACATTCCCCTTGATTTTCGGCAATACGATGGGACTGTTGACGATTGCCACTTCGCTCATCGGATTGCTCGTCGGAATTTACGCATTCGTGAATGCGGCGGAAGTGAAAAAATACAAGGCGCTCTCGGGCACGGCCATCATCCTGTCTGCAGCGGCGATTCTCCTGTTCTTTGTGATGTACTGCATCTATGAAGTTTTATATTTTATAAATTTCACCTGATATTCCCCGTAAAGGAATAAAAATCATTTGAAAATGAGGTCAACTATGTATTGTAAACACTGTGGGAAAGAACTTGCGGAAAGCGCATTCATGTGCCCCGATTGCGGCACACCGACGGGAAAGATGCACGCACCCGGGAACATAAAAAGCCCTGCCGCCAAAACAGGCAGAATAGCTTCCGTCTCCGGATTTGCACTCTCAATCATATCCTTTGTCACCACAACCGTACTCGTAACGCTCGTGATAGTTCATATGAACGGCTTTTTGGGGAGCGAACTTTATGTGACCGCAGGACTCATTGGGCTTGTGCTCAATATCTACGGTCTTTATAAGGCAAAAGAAGGAAACGACAGCGTGGCGCGCGGACTTGCGATTGCGGGCATCGTACTCGTCTCCATTGCGCTCTCCTATTGCTTCATTGCATATGCTATTTTTGGCGGTCGTTACTATTATTATTGATGAAAAGCGGCGCCCTCGCCCGATTCCGACGAGGAATAACCATTGTTATGACAAACCCCCGCGGCCTTGGCGGGGGTTTGTTGTTTATCGGGAAAAGAGCTTTTCACGATTGGTTCGAAATGACAAGACTGAAATAAGGATACCCTTCGACAGGCTCAGGGTGACGATTTGGAACGAGATTTCTCCACGCGCCGCTTGCGCGGCTTGGCCCTGATGACAAAATGGCGGCACGCGGCTTGGCCCTGATGACAGTTGGAGCGGCATGCGGCTTGGGCCTGATGACGGCGGAGAACCAAGCAAAAGAAATCGCGCGAAACCTTTCAGTTCATCACCACATCTTTCAAGCTTTCGTACTTTTCCATGGCGGCAATGCGGACGGCGGCGAGGTCGAGGCGGCGCTCGAAGGTCTCGTCGACGAGTTTCTTCGCCGTAAAGATGACATTCGTGCCGTATTTCAGGTTCTTGACGCCGCCGAGGAAGCGTCCGCTCTGGCGGGTGCCGAGAAAATCCCCCCCTCCCCGCATTTCGAGGTCCTTTTCGGCGAGGAGGAAGCCGTCCGACGTCGTCTTTAAGATGTTCAGCCGTGCGGTGCCGTTCTCGCTCTCTTTTCCGACGAGTAAAAAGCAATAGCTCTTCTCTGCGCCCCTTCCCACGCGGCCGCGGAGCTGGTGGAGCTGGGAGAGCCCGAACCGCTCGGCGTCGTAGATGACCATGACGGTGGCGTCGGGCACGTCCACGCCCACTTCGATGACCGTCGTTGCGACGAGTGCATCGTATTTTTTGGCCTTGAACGCGGACATGGTATCCGCCTTTTCCTTCTCCTTCATTCTTCCGTGGAGAAGCGCAAAGCGAACTTCTGGCAGAGAAATCTTCAACTTTTCGTATAATTCGCTCGCACCCGTCGCCTCGCCCTCCTCATCCTCGATGCGCGGACAGACGAAGTACGCCTGCCTGCCGCGGGCGACCTCCTTGCGAATCCAGCCGAGCATGTCCTCATACTTGCGTTCGGGGATGATTGCCGTCGAGACTTCCTGCCTCTCCTGCGGCTTGTCGGGAATCGTCGTGATGTCGAGGTCGCCATAGAAAATGAGGGACAGGGTGCGGGGAATGGGCGTTGCCGACATGACGAGCACGTCCGCGCCCTCCCCTTTTTCGCCGAGGGTATTGCGCTGGGCGACGCCGAAGCGGTGCTGTTCGTCGCACACGCAGAAGGCGAGATTGGAAAAGTGCACATCCTCCTGAAGCACGGCATGGGTGCCGCAAAAAATGTCGATTTCGCCCGCGGCGAGCGCCTCTTTCATCTCCCGCTTCTCCTTTGCAGTGGAAGCGCCCGCGAGATACCCCACGCGGAAATCGGGGAAATACCTCTCTAAAACGGAGAAATTCTGTGCGGCGAGAACTTCCGTGGGGGAGAGATAGACGGCCTGAAAGCCGCTCGCGACCGCCATGAAGATGCCGCAGAGCGCGACTGCGGTCTTCCCGCTGCCGACGTCCCCCTGCAGGAGGCGATTCATACGGGCTGGGCCCGTCAAATCGTCATAAATCGCGCGCACGGCGCCCTGTTGGCCCTTCGTGAAGGTGAAGGGGAAACGCTTCTCAAACGCCGCCACCTGTCGTTCGGTCACGGTGTATTTGCGCAGGCGCGCCTCCTTTTTGTCCCCCTTGATGAGCTTGAACGCGGAGATGAGGGTGAAGTATTCCTCGAGGGCGACCCGTTCGGAAGATTTGTCCGCATCTTCCTGCGACTGCGGGACATGGACCCCTCGGAACGCGTCCGCAAGCGGCATGAGGTCGTATTTTTCACACAGCTGGGCAGGGATGGCGGAGTGGAAATATTCGGCGGAGAGGGCGGCACGGATGGCGCCGCGCACCTCCCACTGGGCGACGCCCGCCTTGAGCGGGTACATGGGGATGAGCCCCTTGAGTTTGTTGTTCGCGTCGAGGCGCTCGAAGGTGGGATTGATGAGGGAAATGCGGTCGTAGTAATTCTGCACCCGTCCGTAGAAGAGGTACTCCCCCGGGGTGAGTTTTTTTACAATATATGGGGTGTTGAACCAGACTGCGGTGAAGTTGTCCCGTCCCTGTTCGAGCAGAGCGCGCACGATTTTCAGCTTCTTCTTGGTCTGCACGGGCTCGACATAGACGACGGTGCAGGCGATGAGCGCCATGTCGTTGTGAACGACGTCCCGCACGGAGACCCGCTTCGTCATGTCGAGATAACTGCGCGGAAAATAGCGGACGAGGTCCCCCGTCGTCCGCATTCCGAGTTTGTTGAGTCCCTCCGCGCGCTTGGCGCCGATGCCGCGCACTTCGGTCAGCTTCATGCGGGTAGCCTCCTTTCGCTGCGGCAGAGATGGACATAGACGCAGGCAAGGACGAAGACGGCGAGATAGACGGCACCCATGCCCGCGGTCAGCGCTGCCAAAACGGCCAAGCGCGTCAAATACGTCGCGCAAATGACATAGACCAAGACGACGAGCGCGGGCAGATAGACCAACAGGAAAATGAGCTCGGCAATCGCCGTCGGGAGCTTCTTTTTGACGGCAAACATGCACACCGTGAGGACAAAGAGCGCGATGATGACGGGAAAGCCCGCATAAAGCGGAATGATGGAAAACAAGACGCCGAACACCAGCGCGAGGCCTTCCCCGAGGTCGTCCGACGGGCCGACAATTCCGCCCGAGAGCACGACAAGGGCAAAGCATGCGGCAAAGAGCGCGAAGAATACTGCCGTGAGCACGGCAATGGAAATGCGAACCTTTTTCATAATTCCTCCTTCCCTTAGATTGTGCGCCGCAGCGGCCGCAATTCCCCCTTTTTTGAGGAAAAAATGCAAACAGGGTGCAAAAATACAAAGTGCTGCGCAAGTTGCGCAGCTGCTTTTGTCATTCGAGAGAAACGAGATAGTAGTAGACGGGCTGCCCGCCGTAGTGGAAGTCCACCTCACAGTCGGGGAAGGCCTCCTGTACTCTTGCCGCAAGTTCGGATGCCTCATCCTCCGTCACGTCCGCGCCGTAGTACAGCGTGATGACTTCGTGGGATTCGTCCTTGAGCTTGTCGAGGAGCGTCATCACCGTGTCGTCGATGTTGTCGCTCTTGGCGAGAATCTTCTTGTCGTCGAGCCCGATGATGTCCCCTTCCTTAATCTTGAAGCCGTTGACGTTGGTCGTGCGCACGGCGTGCGTGACCTGTCCCGCGCGCACATAGTCGAGCGCGTGAATCATATTCGTCTTGTTCTCCTCGGCGCTGACTTCGGGGGAGAAGGCGAGCGCGGCGGCGAACCCCTGCGGGATATTCTTGGTCGGAATGACGTGAATGGTGCGGTTTTCGACGAGCGCCTTCGCCTGTTCTGCGGCGAGGATGATGTTCTTGTTGTTGGGGAAGACAAACACGTTGTCCGCGTTTATCTTGCGCACGGCGGTTGCGATGTCGTCCGCGGAGGGGTTCATCGTCTGGCCGCCCTCGATGACGCGGTCCACGAAGAGGTCCTTGAAGATGTCCGCGATGCCCTCGCCCGCGCAGATGGCGAGCATGCCCTGCTCCTTCTTCTCCGCCTCGCGCTTTTTGCGCAGCGCCCTGTTCTGCTCGAGCATGTTCTCAATCTTCGGGCGGTCCAACTCTCCGAGTTCGAGCGCGTAGGTGAGCGCGACGCCGGGGCAATTGGTGTGGACGTGGACTTTGACGAGCTCGAGGTCGCCGATGCAGATGACGGAATCGCCAATCTCCAACAGCCGTTCGCGCAGCCGTTCGATGTCGGCAAGCGTCGTGCTCTTCTTTAAGTTGATGATGAAGAACTCGGTGCAGTAGGCGAACTGGATTTCGCCGAGGTCCATGTTGATGATGTCCGAGTTGTCGCCGAATTCGGCGTCCATCGCATTCTGGGCGGAGGCGTCTGTCTGCACTTCGGAGACGACCTCTTCCCCCATGACGGCGGACAAAAATCCGCGCATGATGGTCATAAGTCCGACGCCGCCCGAGTCGACGACGCCCGCTTTTTTGAGGACGGGAAGAAGTTCGGGCGTCTTTGCGAGCGCCTTGTCCCCCTCTTCGATGACGGCGGGCAGGAAAGTCTCGTAGTCGCGGTATTTGCCCGCATTCTTGACGGCGAATTCGCTCATCATGCGGACGACGGTGAGAATGGTCCCCTCCTTGGGGGTTGCGACGGCGTTGTAGGCAACTTTGGTGCCCGATTCCATCGCCTTTGCAAAGGTGCGGGTGTCTACTTCCGGCTTCGCGGTGCGAAGCACCGTGCAAATCCCGCGGAAAATCTGGGAAAGAATGACGCCCGAGTTCCCCCGCGCGCCCTTTAAGGCACCCCGCGAAATACAGTCGCACACGTCCGCAAAGCTGTTCGAAGAAGTGGAGGAGAGCTCCTTCACTGCCGACTGCATCGTGAGCGACATATTCGTCCCGGTGTCACCGTCGGGCACGGGGAAGACGTTGAGCGCGTCCACCTTCGCCCGATTGTTTTCAAGAAGTTTTGCGCCGACCAACACCATCTTGCGGAAGGTGACGCAGTTTATCGTTTTTTGCATGATATCTCCGATTTCAAAGAGGAAGGCCTCGGTCAGAGTTTGAGACCGACGATATTGACGTTGACTGTATCGACTATCATTCCCGTAAAGTTCTCCACCTTGTACTTTATCGCCTCTTTCAGGGATTCGGCGACGGCCTCGATGGAGACCCCGTACTTGATGAGAACATAGACGTCAATAAAGATGCGGTTGCCCGATGTCACGACTTTCACGCCCTTGCCGCCCGCGTCTTTGCCGAGGAGCTCGGCCAAAGTCTCGGTAAAACGGCGCGCGACGGTATCCACGATGCCGTAACTCTCCACCGCAGCCTGAGACGCGACCTTGGCAATTGCAAGGTCGGATATGGAAATTTTGCCGTATGCGTTGCTTGTGCTGACTGACATAATTTTCCCGTAGCCTCTTTATCATATTCTACCCTATTGGCACGGAATTTGCAAGCGATATTCGGAAAAAATTCGAAGATTCGAAAAAAAATGTGCGTTTTGCCCCCGTTTTTTATTGATTTTTTCCCCGCGAAATGGTATCATATCTGTGTTATGCGGTTGCATGGCGGTTTCGCCGTGCGAAATTTCCATGCGGAGGTCTAATTATGTCGAGAGTATGCACGATTTGCGGAAAAGGTCAGACGGCGGGCAACAACGTCAGCCACTCCAACCGCAAGACGAAGAGAACGTTTGCACCCAACGTGCAGAAGGTCACTTACTCGAAGGACGGCAAAGTCGAGACGGGTTACGTCTGCGCGCGCTGCCTCAAAAGCGATAAAGTCCAGAGAGTATAACGCAGCATCGGTAAATTCCCCTCGGCGTCGCCGCGGGGTTTTTTCTTATCGATTCCCGCCCTGTCTTTATTTCGAAAAAAATCGAAATAATAAAAAATCGTCGAAATTTGCCGAAAAACGTCGTGTTTTTTCGGAAAATCTAAAAATTCTTTTATTTGGAGGTCACTATGCTCGGCAGGTTTGAATTTGCAAATCCCACGAAAATCTACTTCGGAAAGGGCGCCATCGACAGCCTTAAGGGCGAGCTCGAGCGCTACGGGAAGACGGTCCAGCTCGTCTACGGCGGCGGGTCCATCAAAAAGAACGGCATCTACGATGAAGTTCTCTTTGCGCTGCATGCCGCGAACAAGGCAGTCGTCGAGGACGGCGGCGTCATGCCCAATCCCACGGCGGACAAACTGCGCGACGGCGTGCGCATTGCGCGCGAAAACAGGGTGGACTTCATCCTTGCGGTCGGCGGCGGGTCGGTGTGCGACTATGCGAAAGCGCTCTCCGTCTCGGTGCACTGCGGCGGCGACCCGTGGGAGGTCTACTATGAGCGGTTCGAGGAGCCGGCTTGCCCCATCGTCCCCGTCGGGTGCGTGCTCACGATGGTGGGAACGGGCAGTGAGATGAACGGCGGCGCCGTCATTACCAATCCCGAGAGAAAACTGAAAATCGGGCACGTGTTCGGCAGCAACGTCATGCCCAAGTTCACCGTGCTCGACCCGACGTATACCTTCACCGTCCCCCGCCGCCAGATGGTCGCGGGCATCTATGACGCCTTCAACCACGTCTGCGAGCAGTACTTCTCGGGCGAGGACGACAACGTAAGCGACGACCTCGCGGAGGCGTTGATGCGGTCGATTGTGCGCAACTCCCGCGTAGCGGTCAAAGACCCCGAAAACTATGAGGCGCGCTCCAATCTCATGTGGGCGGCCTCGCTTGCGCTCAACACGCTGATTGCCAAGGGCAAGACGACGGACTGGGAAGTCCACATGCTCGGGCAGGCGGTCGGGGCGTATACGGACGCCACGCACGGAATGACGCTCTCCGCCGTGTCTCTTCCCTACTATCATTATATTTTGCCGTATGGCGTGAAGAAGTTCAAACGCTTCGCCGTGGAGGTCTGGAATGTTCCCGAAGCCGGGAGCGATGAGGAGATTGCCCTCCGCGGGCTCGATGCCCTCGACGGCTGGATGCAGGAGATTGGCGTGAGCAGAAATCTCACCGAACTCGGCGTCACGCCCGACATGATTGAGGGAATCGCCGACGCGACGCGCGTCATGGACGGCGGCTACCACGTCCTCACCCGCCCCGAAATCGTCGCCATCCTCCGCGCAAGCCTGTAAAACGTAATTTTCTCCGACAAAACCGACGCGCCCTTTCCGCGTCGGTTTTTTGCGTGTAAGTGTTGGACGTTTCGACGGGGTCCCCAAAACAGCCACACACCAGACGGAGACTGTTTTTTGCCGAAATGTATGCGAAATACAGTTGAAAGATGTGTCTAAATATGTTATAATAACGTCAGGCGATTGATTCGGCGATTGTCGATGGTACAGCCTAAAAGGAAAGCGGTGTCGGACGATGCCCGGCGGAGGGCTTCATGGAAAAAACAATTTGCGAACTGTTTGCCGGTGTCGGCGGATTTCGGCTTGGTTTCGACAAGCTGAACTCGGGCTGGCGAACGGTTTGGTTTTCCCAATGGGAACCCGGCGCAAGGGTGCAGTGGGCGCACAAGTGCTATCTTTACCATTTCGGGAACAGTTTTGAAATAAACGGAGAGTGTCACACGGGCGTCGACATCGGAATCGTTGATAAGGCAACCATTCCCGATCACACTTTGCTGGCGGGCGGATTCCCCTGCCAAGATTATAGTGTCGCAAACACGTTATCTGCGGCAAAAGGCATCGAGGGAAAGAAGGGCATTTTGTGGTGGCAAATCAGGGATACTTTGATCGCAAAAAAGCCGCCGTTTTGTCTTTTAGAGAACGTCGATCGATTATTGAAATCTCCCGCTTCTCAACGTGGGAGAGATTTTGGCATTATATTAGCGTGTTTTGCTGAGCTTGGTTATAGTGTGGAGTGGCGCGTAATCAATGCGGCGCAATACGGCGCGGCGCAACGTCGCAGACGGACATTTATCTTTGCTTACCGTAATGATACAAACTTTGGAAAGCGAGCGGCAAATTTGACTGACGAGCAGATCATCCGCGAAAACGGACTGATGGCGCAAGCCTTCCCCGTCGAAGAGCTGGGGACAATCCACCGCAGGACACTTCCCACCGATTTAATAGAGATCAGCGATCATTTCAAGTACGAATTCGGAAATGCGGGCTATATGCACGAAGGGGCGATTGCAACGACGAAAGTTATCGAGAATGAAGTCGCTCCCATTCTGCTACGCGACATACTTGAGAGCAATGTTGACGAAAAGTATTACATCACGTCGGACAAAATGGCTGACTGGGTGTACATGAAGGGTGCGAAAAGAAAAGCGAGAAAGACTTCCGAGGGGCATGAATATGTCTTTTCCGAGGGGGCGATTGCTTTCCCCGACCCGTGGGACCGCCCCGGACGCACAATGCTGACGAGCGAGGCATCGCCCAATCGTTCCACGCATATCGTAGTAGACCCCCAAACGGGAAAGTTGCGCACTTTAACGCCCGTGGAAGCAGAGCGTCTGCAGGGGTTTGACGACAATTGGACCAACACGGGAATGCCCGACAGGATGCGGTTTTTCTGCATGGGAAATGCTTTGGTTGTCCCCATGATAACGCGCATGGGACGTATTTTGGACGAAATCATTGCACAAGAGGAATAATCGATGGAAGGCACAGCCTATCGCACACAGGAAGCAGTACTGAAACGCGCACAGGAGATTGTCGGAATCCCGCTCGGAACGATTGACAAAACGGGGCGGCTCTCTACCGGCAAGGGCGCAATCGGCACGATGATTGAGGAAAGTTGGTTCGGGTATTCCCCGAATTCCGAATCCGAACCCGATTTTCCGGAGGCGGGAGTGGAATTAAAAGCTACTCCCTATCTTCGCAATGCCAACGGCGATATTCGCGCCAAAGAACGGCTCGTGTGCAATATCATCAATTACATGGAAGAATACGACCGTACCCTTCGGACGAGTTCTTTTTGGCATAAATGCAACACCATGCTCTTGATGTCATACGAGCATATCAAGGGCATGCCGAAGACCGAATACCGCATCGACAAGGCAATCTTGTTCCGTTTCCCCGAAGAAGACCTCGTTATCATCGAGCAGGATTGGGAACGCATCATGGATAAGGTCCGCAGGGGGTTGGCGCATGAGATTTCCGAGGGCGATACGATGTATCTTGCCGCCTGCACGAAAGGAGAATCCGCAGCAAGCGTTCGCACACAGCCGTTTTCTCCCATCCCCGCAAAGCAAAGAGCCTATTCTTTGAAGGCGTCCTATATGACGCAGATTCTCAACCGCTATATTTTCGGCGCCGAGGAAAACGAGCGGATTATCAAGGATTGGCGCCAACTCTCGGCGCACACCTTTGAAGAATACTTACTGGAAAAGGTCAGACCGTATTTCGGGAAAACGCAGGACGAATTAAAAGCGATATTAGGCGTGGAGAGCAAGGCGAAAAATTTGAACGAATTGCTCCTCGCCAAAATGCTCGGGATAGAGGGCAAGATTTCCAACTGCGAAGAATTTCAAAAGGCGGGCATCCTTCCCAAAACCGTACGTATCCAGCGGGATGGGTCGATTATAGAAAACATGTCCTTCCCCGCCTTCGATTTTATTGAATTGAGCAAGGAAACGGTGTGGGAAGAATCGGATTTGTATAACTTGTTGGCTCCGACAAAATTCTTGTTCGTCATATTCCACGAGAACGAAAACAGACAATATGTGTTCGAGCGCGTAAAGTTTTGGAATATTCCGAATAAGGACTTGGCGGAAGTCGGCCGTGTGTGGGCACGGACGGTACAGATTATTCGCAAGGGCGTCGTGTTGGTCCCCACTCCCAAAGGCGTAAGGAATAATTTACCCAAATCCACCGAAAGTTCGGTCGCCCATGTCCGTCCGCACGGCCGCGACGGCTCCGACAAGGCTCCGCTTCCCGACGGGCGCATGATGACAAAGCAATGTTTTTGGCTGAATAAGCGATATGTCAAAGCGCAAATCATGAAGGGATAATCGAAATTCCGCGTATATCAATGCGGCGAAATCGGCTGAGCCGATTCCTTGGAGAGCGTGTTACGTCCCCATCAACCCCAACGAATCAACAATGGTTCTGTTGGGGATTTTTATTGCTCTTTCTGGTTTTGGCTGTGTTTTGCGGCGGACGGCGTTGATATAACAAATCGAGCGAAATATTTGCGCACGCAAAGATTTTCGCCGAAAAAATGTCGGAAAAAATATTGACTCGTGCACGCGGTTATGATAAGATATATTCGCTAAAAAACATCTTAGTTTTTCGGTTTAGCCGAGGAGTGCGCGATGCGCGCCCGTGCGAGCCGAAAACACAGGGGACCGTATGAAAAATCACCTTGCAAAAACCTCTCTCAGCCTCCTGCTTGCCTGTGCGCTTCTCGGCGGCGAATTCTCCACGACCCTTTTGAGGGCGGACGTTTCGTTTGCGCAAGCCGCCTCTTCGGCCGTGCCGACGGCGACGGCAACCGCGTCCGATGCGGAAATTGCTCCCGAACAGAGCGAGGGCGTCATCCGTCCCGAAGATATCGACGAGGGGCTCAACGTCTACGGTCTCGACGACATCCGCGGCAGGCGCGTCACCGTCCGTCAGCCCGTCATGGAGATTTTGGAGGACAACATCGTCCGCAAGCGCCCCGCCGTGATGGACAATGAGTATGAGATGCTCAACCTGAAGACGGGGGAGCAGATGCATCCGCTCGCGAAAATCGACTTCGCCGCCGACAAGACGCGCGAAATCGGCAACAAGGACCACCCCATGTACCCGATGAAGGGGCTGGACCGCTCGCCGAAGAATTCGGACGGACAGGTGACTTCTCAAAAATATTTCTCCGAATTCACCAAGTACATGCTGCTTCGGCAGGCGTACTATTTCAACACGCATGTCAGCGACATCATCAAGGACGGGCAGCTCAAAAAGCACCCCGCTGCGGACTATATCTACGGAAAAATTTCCGATGACGCAAAGGCGGTGCGCATGCGCATCGTGACGGACCCCATCTACCGCTCCCCGATGACGACGGGGCTCTATCTCGCCCCCGGGGAGATTGCCACGGTAAAGCTCAACTTAAAGCAGGGAGAGACGGTCACGCTGTACACCCATCATCAGGACACGATGGGCTATCAGGGCTACGCCGAGGACGGCAAGGGCTTCAGCAACATGGAGGCCTACCTCTCCTACTGGGATGAGAGAATTGTGAATGAGGCCGAGCGCGCCGCGGCGGCGAACGAGACGCCCAAGTTCGACAGATACAACTACGGTCTGCACGGGCAATGGCAGTGGCAGAATCAGAAAGTTCCCTGCATGGGCACGACGTTCACCATCGTAGGCACGGGCAACGAGATGGAAGTCCCCATCGGCAGCATGTACGGCGGACCGCTCTACATCAAACCCACCGCGAGCATGGTGGAGATGGAAATTTCGGGCGCCGTTCTCACGCCCCACTTCGTGCTCGGCGTGACGACGGTGGAGGAATTCGAAAAGCAGCTGCGCGACGCCCCCGGGCTCATCGCCACCCTCGACGTCGAAAACGGCCAGCTCATCGGTCCCGCCGAAGCGATGAAAAATTGCGACGACATCGAAAAACTTGCCTACTTCTGGCACAGTGTGTTCGCCATCGACATCTCCCTCAACGGCAGAGATTACAACTACAACATGACGATGTGCTACGACATGCACGTCCCCGCGGGCGAGGCGGTTGCGCTCAACTCCAACTTCTGCGCCCAGCCCGAATATTGGTTCCCCATCTGCATGAATTACGAGACGCTGACGACGAAGGGCAACTGGGGCACCTTCCATGAGCTCGGACACGTACAGGCCAAGACGCACGGCGTCAACTGGGGCTTCTGCGACGGCGACGGCGAGGTCTGGAACAACACGCTCATCCTCCTCATCTACAGCATGCTCTGCAACATGGACACCCGCGTCATCGGCGTCGAACACGGGGAATATGTCCATCCCTATACCGCCGTCGAGCGCTCCCGACACATCACCCAAGAGTACACGGACAAGGAGACGAAGGAAGTCCATAAAATCGACGACTACGGCGAAATCAACGAGGGCAACGGCGCGCACTTCGACCAGCTCTCCATGTATGCGACCCTTCTGCACAGTTTCGGCTCCGACAAGTTCGTGGATATGTTCTATACCTACAAGATGAATCCCGCCTACTGCGCCAACAAGCGCGCGGACTTCGTCTACCGCATCGGCGTCGTGGACCGCGTCAACATCCTCGATTGGGTCAACGACAACTACTTCGCGAACATCGACGACAGCATGTTCACGGACACCCAGCTCGAATTCTTGCAAAATCTCCCCACCTTCGTCCCCGTGGCGTACCGCTGGGCGAACGGCATCGACGGGCATGAGACGGCGCGCAAGCACGATGTGGACGGCAAACACCCCACCGTGTTCGACGTGAGCGCGACGGAGTTCTCCTCCCCCAAGAAGGTGGAGATTGTCGCCGTATCGGATGCCGCAATCGGGCATACCGTCTACGACCCCGAGGCAAAGACGGTGACCTATACGCCGCCCGACAAAGTCACCGAGTACGACCGCTTCGACATCATCGTGCGCACCGAGGGCGGACGGCAAGTGACGCTCAACGTCAACCTTCGCCTTCTCTACCGCGGCGTGTATACCAAAATCTGGGACCTCGGCCCGCAGTCGGACCCCGTTACGGGCACGGCAAGGCCCTCCGTCGATCAGGCGGTAAATTATGCTACGGGCAAAGAGCCGACCTCCACCGAGACGGGCAGCGTCCCCGGGAAGGGCGACTTCAACCACTCCAACCTCGAATACTTCCTCAGCACGTTCAAGTTCAAAGCCACCGAGACGGGCACGCACACCTTCTATGTGCGGGGGGACGACGCCACGCGCGTGCAGTTCTATCTGAAAAAAGACGCGGCGGAGGGCAACCCCGACCGCACCATCACCAGCACGACGCAGTACAGCTTCACCGAGAATGACAACTTCAAGTGGACGGTGAGCCTCAATAAAGGCGACACCATCTTCATCTCGGCGGAGGTCGTCAACTGGGGCGGGCAGGGACACCTGCACATCGGTCTGCGCTCCCCCGGCGAGGAGAAGCTCGAGCTCAAGGACATCAAGGATATTCCCGTCAAGAACATCATCGGCGAGAATGTTTCCGCGGACGATTTAAAGATTGCGGACACGTTCAAGGGCTGGCAGCCCCGCTTCGTCGACAGCATCAAGAATGCCACCATCGACTATACGACCTCCAACAGCGGTTGGGAAGTTCTGGTGGCGCCCGACAGCGAGACCTCCGCACCCAAACAGTTCATGGTGGACGGCGACGAAGGGACCTTCTTCCACTCCAAATATCAGGGCTATGTCGCCCAGACGCCCCATGTGTTCATTGTCGACACGACCGCGGACCAGACCTTCAACTTCTTCGACATCATCCGCCGCACCAACGGCAACGACAAACTGCTCAGCTACAAGCTGTACGGCTGTGCGGGGAGCGAATATGCCTCTGCTGCGCAGGGCAACACCTTGGAGGAGACGGGCTGGCACCTTCTCTTCGAGGGCGCGAGCTCCAATGTCAACGCCGCGCAACAGCGGTTAAGTTTCCAGCGCACGCAGGTGAGATATTTCAAGCTCGTCATCCTGTCCAACAGCGGCAACACCGTCATCCGTGAGTTGCGTGCGGGCACGGAGTCCAAGCTCAACCAGACCGTGCGGCCCGCCAACTACATGACCAACGTGAACGACCTCACGGAGAGCGAATCGGACGGCTTCCATGAAAATTCCGCCAACGGCAAACTCTCCACGACAAAACTCGGCACGACGTTCGAATTCAAGTTCCTCGGGAGCGGCTTCGAGCTGTATGCCGACACCAACCCCGCCTACGGACGGGCACAAGTTGCCGTGGACGGCGTGGACAAGGAAATCATCGACCTTGCCGACGAGCCCATCTTCAACAAGCTGGTCTACTTCAGCGGAGAGCTCGAGACGATGGAGCACGAAGTCACCGTCACCACTCTCGACGGGCTGCCCTTCAACATCAGCTTCATCAATGTACAGTACGGCACCCCCGTCGCCGCGGACGAATATCCCGCGACCAAGGACGAAGACGGCAAAGAGGACTACGGCAACACGGAGACGGCACGGCAGTTTACCCGCGAATGGAAGACGCTCGTCAAGGACTACAAGACGCTCACGAGCATCCAATTCCTGCACACGGCGCCCAACGACTACAAGGATACGTTCGTGCGCATCGACACCTATATCCGTCTCTATAGGAGCGGCACGAAGATTGCCTTTGTGTACCCCGGGAAAATCCTCTCCCCCATCGAGTGCGGCTCCCTCTTCTCGGGCTGTGAGAAGCTCACCGAAATCAAGTTCGAAAACTTCGACACCGAATATATGCGCGGCGCGATGAACATGTTCTACGGCTGCAAATCGCTCGCCTCCATCGACGTGTCCTCCTTCACGACCGAGAACGTGCTCAGCTTCGGCAAGATGTTCGGCGACTGCACGAGCCTCACAAGTTTGGACCTCGGCAACTTCCGTTTGGACGAAAACGCCAACTTCTACCGCATCTTCGACAACTGCACCGCGCTCGACACCATCGAGCTCCCCGAACAGGACGTCTCGGCAAAGGCGCGCAGGGGCAGGGCGGCAGAGGAGAGCGGCATCACCTTCGAGCTCCCCTATGTCTACCAAGACCTCGAGACGAAGGAATTCTTCTCCGAGCTGACCCTCGACGAAGGCCATGCGGGGCACACGCTCCAAGTGCACAAGACGCACACCTTTGACACTTCGGAGGAATGCGTGCACAAGCAAATCGACCCGAGCTGCACCGCAGACGGCATGGTGGCGTACAAGACCTGCCTTACCTGCCGCTGCAACTTCAACCCCGAGGATGAAACCACGCTGTACCGTGCGGCAGACCTCGTCATTCCCAAGACGGGACATAGCTATCAGTATGAGGTCTATGGAGACCCGGAAACATGGGAGCCCCCGACCTGCACGAAGCCCGGCGGCATCTGCACCCACAACTGCGAATATTGCGGCGCCCATTGCCCGGACGACGACGGAATCGTGGAAATGCCCACGCTCGGCCATACGTATGAATTGGATAAGAGCGGAGCGCACACCAACGGCTACGTCATCGAGTTCACGAGAGAAGAGGAAACCATAAAGACGAATATGGTGGACGATGACGGCAATATCTATTTCGTCCAGGAGGAAACGGTTGTCACAGGCAGAGCGCGGGTGACCTTCTATCTCATCTGCGAAGGCATCGGGGATTGGAATAAGTGGTATCAGGCACAAGAAGCTGACATCGCGGGAGACCAAGAGACAAGAGACAAACTGCTCGAAGAGGCCAAATGCCATCATCAGACGGAAGTCGTCTTTGAGTTCGAGTGCGACACGCATACGGACGCCACCTGCACGGATGCCGAGATGTTCTTCTTCAACTTCTCCATCGACTTGGAAGACTTCCGACAGGCGATGATAGCGCAGGACGAACAGGACCAGTCCGAGGACTTCATCAGTGAAGGCGAAAACGGCTTCCACCGCATTGCCGTCAATCATGTTTATGAGGGCGAAGAGGTGAAGAACGCCTCAAGGGCTCTGGGACATGTCGAAGAAGTCGTCGACGAAGTTCCCCCGACCTGCACGGGCTACGGCAGCACCAAGGGAAAGCGGTGCGCCGTCTGCGACATCGTCCTCGAGGGCATCGAGCCCATCGCTCCCCTCAATCACAACATGAAGATGCAGGAAAGAGTCGAGCCCACCTGCACGGAGGCAGGGCATAAGGCGGGACTCGTCTGCACGCGCTGCGGACATGAGAACGACGAGAGCCTTCACCTCGAACCGCTCGGGCACGACTTCTCCATCGAAATTGCGGAAGAACTTCCCACCTGCACGCACGTGGGTCATACCGCAGGCAAGAAATGCTCCCGCTGTGACGCGATTGAGGGCTGCGACGTCGTGGACGACCTCGGGCATCAGGAGGAAATCATCCCCGGGAAGGCCCCCACCGAGACGGAGAACGGACTTACCGATGGACTGTGCTGCCCCGTCTGCGGAGAGATTCTCGAGGCGCAGAAGGAAATCCCCGCCCTCGGAAGACCCAAGAATGACGCCGTCATCTGGATTGTCGTCGGCGTGGGCTCTGCGGTAGTTTTAGCCGCCGCCGTAACCGTCATCCTCGTCCTCCGCAAAAAACGCAGACGCTAAGACGCTAACCCCTCAAAAACCCAAAAGAAGTCGGGAGAACTCCCGACTTCTTTGTGTTATTGTCACCTTTGTGCCCGTAGGGGCAAATTGTTACATCTTATTTGGATAAAATTTCGTTCACAACCACCAAGGGGACGACGCCGACGTAGGTGTTCCCCGCATTTTCCCGTGCAAACCCATTGCCGGCAGGCTTTGCCACGCGCACAAAGTCATCCGTTTGGCCTTCTGAATCCACCCAATAGGAAACAACGTCACGGTTCCGACACTCCCCTCCGATACAACGCATACGCTCGTCGCGGACTTGACTACGCAAGTGAGCGAGATAAAGAGCGAGAGCGATTGGAACGCGCAGAGAGTGAGC
>CANRNE010000021.1 GCA_947631925.1 uncultured Clostridia bacterium | reverse complement strand
CTGAATTCCTTGCCTTAGGCGGAATTCACTTCCGCCGTGGGCGCCTCAATTTGCAACGCCACCGCAGGCTTAGTGTCCGTTGAAACAGTAATGTTTGCGCGGCTAAGAGCAGGAGAAGGTACGAACGCCCATCCGCTCGAAGAAAATATTTGCGCACGCAAAGATTTTCTTCGAAACCTTAGTCCTCCAATTCCCCTTTCGGCGGGCGGGCAAAGAGGTCGCCGAGCGCCTCGCGGCAGCGCGCTTCCCCGTCGCCTTCGCCGTAGCAGACGGTGTATACCGCATTGGTGATGGGCAAATCCACGCCGTACTTCTCCCCCAGCCCCTTCATGGCCTTGGATGTAGAGACGCCCTCGGCAAGTTTGGAGAAGGTCTCCCCCTTGGCGAGCGCTTCCCCGAAGGCGCGGTTGTGGGAATAGGGCGAAAAGAGGGTCGTCTCGTAGTCGCCTAAATGGGCGAGGCCGTAGGCGGAGAGCGGGTCGCCCCCCATCGCCTTGATGAGACGGGCGACTTCGCGTGCGCCGCGCGCCATGAGCGGGCCTTTGAGAGGCGGGCAGATGACGTCGAGCGCGCCTGCTGCGATTCCCATCACGTTCTTTGCGGCAGCGCCGATTTCGGTGCCGATGAGGTCTTCCCCATAGTAGAAGCGGATGAGGTCGGAGCGGAAGTCGTCTGCGAGGTCGCGCTTGAGCTGTTCGTTGGCGGAATCGATAACCATGCAATTGGGGACGCCCCGAACGAAGCTCTGAATGTGCCCCGGGCCGACCCAGACGGCGATTTTTTGGGGCGAAATGCCGCTCTCCACCATGATTTCGGAGAGCCGTTTGCCCGTCTCTACCTCAATCCCCTTCATGCAGAGGACGAATATTTTGTCCGATACGGGGAATTTGTTGACCTTTTGCATGAAGCCGCGCAGACCCTGCGAGGAGATGGAGATGACGATAATCTCGGCGCTCGTCACCGCCTGCCCGAGGTCGCAGGTGAGCGTGATGCCGCGGTCGAGGACGACATATTCGTTGCGTCCCGTCTGTTTGAGAATTTGGTAGGAAAAGTCCTCTTCGGGGCCCCAGCTTGTGACGGAAAAGCCCCTGCGGGCGAGGTACCATGCGATAAAGGACCCCCACCGCCCGCACCCGAGCACGGAAATATTCATAAAACCTCCATAGTTTCGCACGATTTCTTTTGCTTTGTTCTGATTGTCTCAAACGTCACGAAGTGACTGAGGTGAAGCTGCTAATCACGTCATACTGAGCCGCCGCACCGCGGCGAGTCGAAGTATATCCGCATGATAAAAATAAGGATATGTTTCGACTACGCTCAACATGACGAATGAGAATGACGCCCCACCTCACCGCCTACGGCGGAGCTCCTCCCACGGAGGCGCCATGCGTGCCCCCTCCCGAGGAGGGGGGTAGGGGGGTGGGTACGAGTCCTAAATCATGTCATACTGAGCCGCCGCACCGCGGCGAGTCGAAGTATATCCGCATGATAAAAATAAGGATATGTTTCGACTACGCTCAACATGACGAATGAGAATGACGCCCCACCTCACCGCCTACGGCGGAGCTCCTCCCACGGAGGCGCCATGCGTGCCCCCTCCCGAGGAGGGGGGTAGGGGGGTGGGTACGAGTCCTAAATCATGTCATACTGAGCCGCCGCACCGCGGCGAGTCGAAGTATATCCGCATGATAAAAATAAGGATATGTTTCGACTACGCTCAACATGACGAATGAGAATGCAGATACCCTTCGACTACGCTCAGGGTGACGATTCGGAATTCCCCCCTGCTTATCCTTACACCTCTTTGCGGTCCTTGAGGGCGCGAGCGAGGGTGACTTCGTCGGTGTATTCGAGTTCGCTGCCGACGGGCACGCCGTGCGCGATGCGGGTGGTCTTCACGCCGAGCGGCTTTATGAGCCGTGCGATGTACATCGCGGTCGCTTCTCCCTCCACGTCGGGATTGGTGGCGAGAATGACTTCCTTCACGCCCCCCTCTCCGATGCGCGCGAGCAATTCCTTGATTCGGATATCATTGGGCGTGACGCCGTTCATCGGGTCGATGACGCCGTGCAGAACATGGTACACGCCGCTGTATTCGTGCAATTTTTCGAGGGCGACGACGTCCTTGGGCTCCTTGACGACGCAGATTTGCGAGCTGTCCCGCAGTCTGCAGACATCGCAGACCTCCCCCGTCGTAAAGTTCCCGCAGATTTTGCAGAAACGCACCTTGTGTTTGACGTCCAAGAGCGCCTCTGCGAAGGCGCGCACGTCCTCTTCGGGCATGGAAATCACCTTATAGGCATAGCGCTGCGCCGTCTTTCTGCCCACTCCGGGGAGGCGGGAGAACTCATTCATGAGCCGCCCGATGGGTTCGATGAACACTTCCATCACATCAGCCCTCCGATGCCGCCGAGGGAGGCAAACTTGCCCATCTTCTCGCGATAGACGGCGTCCGCCTTGGCATAGCCGTCCCGAATTGCCGCAAGGACGAGGTCCTCGAGCAGTTCGACGTCATCGGAGTCGACGACGGAGGGGTCGATTTCCACCCCGTCGATGACCTTTTTGGCATTCATATAGATGACGACTGCCTCGCCGCCGCTCGTGCCGACAATCTCCCACTCGTCGAGGAGTTTCTCCGTTGCCTGCATCTCCTCCTGCATCTTCTGTGCCTGCTTCATGAGATTCTGCATATTTCCGCCCATGCCGCCGCCGTAAGCCATACTTTCACCTCTTGTTTATTTGATTTCGATGGGATAATCCTGAAAATTTTGTTTGAGCACCTCGACGGGGTCGACTTTGGGCGCCGCGCCCCGCTGACGGACGGTGAAGTCCTCGATGCCAATCTGCAAAAACACGCTCTCCATGAGTTTCCTGTTGTCCGCACGGTTGAGCGCCATGCAGACGTTGGGGGACTCCGTCTCGAGGACGAGCGTCGTGCCCTCATAGAAGGCGGAAAGGTCGGAGCACATCGTGAAGAGCACCCCGTTGCGCAGCGTCTTGCGGACATTGCGCATGAAAATCCCGTACGCCTGCTCCGCGTTCATATGCGGCGCGCTGCGTGCCCCCTTCGAAGGTTCTGTCTTGGGTTCTTCTGCCGTGGGTTCCGCCTTGGGCTCGGCCTTGGGAGCGGGCCGAGGCTCTTCTTTAGGTTCCTGTTTTACTTCCCGATTGGGGGCCGCCTTGCTTTCCTGCCCGGGGACGGGCGCGCCGACGGGACCGTCCGAGAAATACGCCTCCGCAAAGACGGGCTCCTCGTCGGGGAAGTCCCCTTCGGAGGGCGCTTCGGGCGCTTTTTCGGGGGACTTTGGGGGAATTTCCTGCTTGGGAGCCGCCATTTCTGCCGTCTCGGGCGCCTTCGGGGAAGTGGGAATGGGGCTCATTCCCCTCTCCTTCAAATCCGCAAGTTCGCGCTCCAAGGCGTCGAGGCGGGTGCGCAGGGCGGAGACGTCGAGGTCGTCCGCGGGGGATGCAATGCGCAGGATGGCCGCCTCAAAGGAGATGCGGGGCGAGGAGGAGAAGCGCAGCTCGTTTTCGAGGCGCACGAGAATCTCCGTCGCACGAAGCACCGTCTCCCTGCTCGTCGAAGAGGCGAGCGCGCTGACCGTGTCATAGAGGTCGCGGGAAAGGGAGAGCAGTTTCTCCGCGTCTCCGCACAGAAGGCAGACCGTAACGCGGCTCAGAAGTTCGATGAGGTCCTTGAGGAGGACGCCGACCGCCTTCCCCTCTTTGAGAATGCCCTCCGCGGCGGTGAGCACCTCCCCGCCCTTTCCCGAGAGCATGAATTTTGCGAGGCGGGCCGTCTCGCGGAAGTCCGCCGCCCCCAGCACTTCGCAGACGGCGGCGTAGGTGAGCTTGTCCGAATAGACGATGCACGCCTCCGCGATGGAGAGCATGTCGCGGTCGCTTCCCGCACCCGCGCGGGCGATGGCGGCGACCGCCTCGTCGTCATACTCCTTGTGAAGTTCCCGGAGAATGCCGCGCAGATGGGCTTCGAGGTCCTTCTCGGGGAGAAGTTTGAAGTCCAGCCGCATACAGCGGGAGAGAATGGTTGCGGGAATCTTCTGCGGCTCCGTCGTCGCGAGGATGAAGAGAGCGTGTGCGGGCGGCTCCTCGAGCGTCTTGAGAAGGGCGTTGAAGGCGGCGTCCGTCAGCATGTGGACCTCGTCGATGATGTATACCTTGTACTTTCCCGTGACGGGCGGATACTGCACCTTCTCCCGAAGGTCGCGCATCTCACCCACGCCGTTGTTGGAGGCGGCGTCTATCTCGGTGACGTCCAAAGAGCCCGCGGCGATGGCGAGGCAGGACGGGCAGGTTCCGCAGGGGGAACCGTCCACGGGGTGCTCGCAACAGGCGGCGCGCGCAAAGATTCTTGCTACCGAGGTCTTTCCCGTGCCGCGCGGGCCCGTGAAGAGATAGGCATGGCCGACCGCATCCGACTTGATTTGATTCTTGAGAATGCGGACGACATGCTCCTGCCGCACAATCTTTTCGAAGGTGTCGGGACGAAATCTTCTGTATAGGGATAAATGAGACATATCGTTCTCCTTTTCGTGCAAACATGCGGGGGCGGGGGCGCCGAGATCCCGATGACGTAGGTATGGGCGCTATGAGAATTCCTTCTGCAATTTCTTCTTGGCGCGGGAGAGGGCGTTGTCGATGCTCTTGACGGGCTTCTTGGTCGCCTCCGAGATGTCGGCATAGCTCAACCCCTCGAGATACATTGTCATGACGCGGAATTCGAAGTCGGAGAGGGAGTGCATGAGGCGCAGTCTGAGCTCGGCGTCCGTCTCGCTTCCGATGAGAAGGTCCTCGGGACTCGAGCCCGAAGCGCACACTTCCTCGGGGTCGACCGCTTCCTGCGGCTCCCGCCGCATGCTGCGAAGATAGGTGTAAATTCTGCGCTCCACGCAGAGATAGACGAAGTTCTTGAAGCTCTTTCCCCCCTCGGGCGAAAAGCGGAGGACGGCGGTATAGAGACCAATCATCCCCTCCTGCACGAGGTCGTCCGTCTCCACGCCCGCCCCGAGCGCGAAGCGGCGGGCGCACCGCCGAACGGCGTTTTTATAGCGGTCGAGGAGAATTTCCGTCGCCGAGGCCTCCCCCCTTTGGGAGAGAGCCGCGAGCTCGCTGTCACTCTTTTTGCTGTAATCTTCCACGGACCACCTCATAGACGGCTATCCCCAGCGCGACGGACGCGTTGAGGGAGTTGACTTTTCCGAAGAGCGGAATGGACAGGACGCCGTCGCATTTCTCCCGCGTCAGGCGGTGCACGCCGCTGTCCTCTCCCCCTACGACGAGGGCAATCTTCCCCTTGAGATTGGCGGAGTAGATGCTCTCCCCGCCCGCCTCGAGGGCATATACCCAGTAGCCGCGCGACTTGAGCTCGTCCACGGCGGCATTGACGGAAGGGACCTTGGCGACGGGGATGTGCTCCGCCGCGCCTGCGGAAATCCGGATGACGGCATCGGTGACGCATGCGCCCTTTGCCTTGGGAATGATGACCCCGTCCGCGCCCGCGCATTCGGCGACGCGCAGAATTGCCCCGAGATTGTGGACGTCCTCGATGCCGTCGCAGAGGACGAGAAGGCTGTCTTCCCCGCCCCCGAGTTCATAAAAATCGGCATAGGAGAATTCCGTCGTGTAGGCGACGGCGCCCTGATGTTTGCCGCCCGAAGCGATTTTGTCGAGCACGTTTCTGGGGGCGAACTGCACGCGGATGTTCTTCTTTCTTGCCTCGGCGAAAATCTTGCCGAGCGTGCCCTGCGCGCCCTGTTCGAGGACGATTTTTTCCACCGTCTTGTCTGTCTTTAACAGTTCCAAGACGGCATTTCTTCCGAAGACGAGCACCTTACACCTCCCCTTCCCGCGGCGAAACGGCGGCGAGAAGTTCGTAAATGCGCGCCTCATCCCCCACGAGATAGAGGTAGCCGAAGACTGCCTCGAACCCCGTCGAGCGGGCGTAGTCCACCGCGGAGGCGTTCTTGCTCTTCGTGGGCTTCTTGGCGTTCCTGCCGCGGCGGTAAATCTCTTCCTCCTCCTCGGTGAGCAGGGGGAGAATTTTCTCCGTCGCGTCGCTCTGCCCGCGGGCTGAGACCCGTGCCGATGCGAGGCGGTTGAGCTCTCCCGTGTGCAAGCCGTGCGCGAGCGAAAGCTCCCGCCTGACGAGGAGGGTATAGACGGCGTCCCCGACGAAGGCGAGCACGACGGGATTGAGTTGTTTCGCCCGTTCGCGTTCGACGGGCAGGCTGATGGGCGTCATTTTCTCTATTATATCAAATATATAAGCAAATTGCAAGCATATCGCGCCCCACATGCGCCAAGATACACCGAAAATTCCCGTGGAGGGGAAAAGAGATTTCTCCGCGCGCCGCTTGCTCGCCCTCGGTTCGTCCGTTCTCGTAAAAGAAATCGCAAAATTTGTTGAAAAACATTTGCCATTTTCGGGAAAACGATTATAATGGTAGACGTTTGTAACGAAATCCGAGAGAAAATTATGGAACCCTTTGAAATTTTGCTCCCGCTCGCGCTCATTCTGCTCCTCTCCAAGCTGATGGGGTTGGGCGCGCACAAGGCGGGAATGCCCGCCGTCATCGGCATGCTGCTTGCGGGCGTGCTCATCGGACTGCTCTCCTACATCCCGTGGCAGCCCCTGCACGATGCCTTCTTCGGGGAAGACATCAAAAAAGTCCTCTCCGCGATGAGCAAAATCGGCGTCGTGCTCATCATGTTCTCGACGGGCCTGTCCACCGACCTCAAACAACTCAAACAGACGGGGATTGCGGCAGTCGTCATCACCGTGCTCGGCGTCCTCTTCCCCATGGGACTGGGGACCCTCGTCGCCTTTCTCTTTCTGCGGGATGCCGGGGCGCTCTCGTGGCTCTTCTACGGGGCAATTCTCACGGCGACTTCGGTCTCGGTGACGGTTGCCGTCCTCAAGGAGCTGGGAAAGCTCGACTCCAAGCTCGGGACCTCGATTGTCGCGGCGGCGGTCATCGACGACGTCATCGGGATTGTCATCCTGTCCGTCCTCACGGGATTTTCGGGCGGAGAGGCGGAGACGGGCTGGGACTGGTTCCATCCCAATGCCGCGATGGTCGCCATCAAAATCGTCATCTTCTTTGTCGCCGCCATCGCCCTCGGGGTGGGGCTTCGCAAGCTCTTCGACCTCATGGAGCGCAAGGCGCCGCACAACCGCCGCGTGCCCATTATCTCGCTCGCCGCGTGCTTTGTGTATGCCTACTGTGCGGAAAAACTCTTCGGCGTCGCCGATATCACGGGCGCGTATGTGGCGGGAATTCTGCTCGGTGGGACGCTCTCCGAGACCCCGTACGTCGAGCGCAAGGTGGATACGATGGGCTATCTCTTCTTCTCGCCCATCTTCTTTGCCTCCATCGGCATGAATTTGGACTTCTCGGGCATCACCCTCCCCTTTGTCGCCTTCGGGTGCGTGTATGTGCTTGCGGCGCTCGCGGGGAAATTTGTCGGCTGCGGGCTGGGAGCGAAACTGTGCAAGTTCTCCTGGGCGGACAGCGCGCGGGTGGGACTCGGCATGATGGTGCGCGCCGAAGTCGTGCTCATCTGCGCCGAACGCGGCGTCTCGGCGGGACTCGTCGATGCCGCGATTTATCCCTTCGTGTTCGTCATCATCCTCGTCTCCTCCGTCCTCACCCCCCTCTTTTTGAAGCTCTCCTACCGCGAAAAACCCCCGCTGCAAACGGAAAAGGGGTGAGAATGACCTACCCCTCGTGGGGGGCTCCGCCGTAGGCGGCGAGGCGTTAGCCGAGCCTGAGGGGGCTGTGTGAACAAGCGCCACCCCTTCCATCGCTCGCGTTGCTCGTGACACCCTTCTCGGGCAGGTAGAATCCTGCCCGAGAAAGCTCCGCCATAGGCGGCGAGGGGGGCTGTGTGAACAAGCGCCACCCCTTCCGTCGCTCTCTTCGTTCGCGCCACCCACCCCTCGAGGGGTGGGCAAGTGACTTGGCGCCCCCTTGAGAGGGAGCTGTCACGCAGTGACTGAGGGGGTGTCATTCCCAAATAATGTGCCTTAGGTGGAATTCACTTCCGCCGTGGGCGTCCCCATTTGCCACGCCACCGCAGGCTTATTGTCTGATAACACGACCGCGACAGTGAGCCTGTTAAGGCGCCAACGTCAATTTCCTCGTGCGCATTTATTTTGCGTAGCAAAAGAAATCGCGCGAAACAAGCAAAGATTTTCGCCGAAACTGAAACCTTCACTCCACCGTTACCGACTTCGCCAGATTGCGCGGAAGATCGGGGTCGTAGCCGCGGGCGAGGGAGACGTAGTAGGCGAGCATCTGCAGAGGGATTGCCGCCAAAATGGGCGAAAACGCCTCATCGGCTTCGGGAATCTCCACCGTGGGCAGCCCGTCTTCGGGGGGAAATGCGCTCACAACAAACACATTTGCGCCGCGCGCAGCCGTCTCATGGACGGCATTTTTTGTTTTTTCGGCGAGCGCCTTCTCCGTCATGACGGCGACGACGGGGGTCCCCTGCTCCACGAGGGCGAGCGGTCCGTGTTTGAGCTCGCCTGCGGCATACCCCTCGCTCGGAAGATAGGCAATCTCCTTCAGCTTGAGACTGCCCTCCATCGCCGTGGCGACGTCTGCGCCCCGCCCGAGGAAGAAGACATTCTTCGCATGGACAAATGCCCCCGTCCACGCCTTGGTCCCTTCGGAAGCGGCGAGCGTGCGCTCGGCGAGCACGGGAAGGTTGCCGAGGTCCCGTTCCCCCATTCCCCGCAGGCGCGCAAGGTCTGCGGCGAAGGAAAAGAGGACGGCGAGCTGTGCGGAAAAACTCTTCGTGGCGGCGACCGCAACTTCCCGCCCCGCTCCCGTCACGAGGCAAAAATCGGCGATGCGCGAGAGGGTGGAATAGCCGACGTTGGTGACGGCGAGAAGAATGGCTCCCTTTGCCTTGGCAAGTTCCGCCGCGGCGAGGGTGTCCGCCGTCTCCCCGCTTTGGGAGATGGCGACGACGAGCTCACCCCTTTTTACGATGGGATTGAGGTAGCGGTACTCGCTTGAGAGGTGGCATGCGGCGCGCACCCGCGCGAGCCGCTCCACGGCGTATTTTGCGCAGAGTCCGCTGTGATATGCCGTCCCGCAACCGAGAAATGTGAGGTACTCTGTCTGACATAGTACTCTGCAAAACGCCTGATTCTGCGCGAAACTGCGGTAATTTTCCAAGGAATTGGCGATGGAGGCGGGAATCTCCATGAGTTCCTTCTTCATGAAGTGCGCGTAGCCTCCCTTGGCGGGAAGCCCCTCCACCTCCTCCTTTTTGAGGGGTTTGAGGGCAATTTTTCCCCCGTCGTCGAAGATCCTTATAGCATCCTCCGTCATGCGGGCGAAGTGTCCCTCGCCGAGCGCATACACGGTTTGGCAGGCGGAGAGCGCGGAGAGGTCGCTGGCGGCATAGGCGCCGTCCTCCCCCCTTCCGACGAGGAGCGGAGAGGCCCGCCGCGCGAGCACAATCTCCCTTTCTTCCCCCATCGCGGCGATGGCGTAAGAGCCGACGAGACGCTTACACGTCTCTTTCAGCGCGGCAAGAAGGTCGCCCTTGAAGTAGAAATTCAGAAGGTGGGCGATGACTTCGCTGTCCGTCTCCGAGGAGAATTTCTCCCCGCGCGCGGTGCATTCCGCCTTGAGGACGTCGGCGTTCTCGATGATGCCGTTGTGAACGACGGCGACTTTTCCGAAGACGTGCGGATGGGCGTTTTCCTCGGTAGGGGCGCCGTGCGTCGCCCAGCGGGTGTGCCCCACGCCGCAGGTCCCCGTAAGCTGTTCGGCGCCCGCAAGGGAGGAGACCCGCCCCACGCGCTTGACGAGGGAGAGCCTCTCCCCCATCACGGCGATGCCTGCCGAGTCGTATCCGCGGTACTCGAGGGCGGAGAGCCCGCGAAGGAGAATGGGCGCCGCCTGCTTTCTTCCGACGTACGCGACGATGCCGCACATCAGAGCACCTCCGAAACGAGGGCGCGTTCGATGCGGTTTGCCGCCTCTTCGAGATTGCCCTCCCCCTCACAGAGGATGCGCACGGCGCTCTCCGTTCCCGAGGCGCGCACGTACACCCGTCCGCCGAGCAGGCGCTCCGCCTCACGGATAGCTTCTTTTGCGCGCTCGGAGGACAAAATCCCCCTGTCCTTGACAAAGACGGTGCGAAAGATTTGCGGCAGCGGGTGAAAGCCCTCCGCAAGGACGGAGAGCGGGGTCTTTTGCGTGACGGAGAGCTCCATCAGCTTGAGGGCGGTGAGGATGCCGTCCCCCGTCGTGGAAAATTTGCGGAAGATGATGTGCCCCGAACTTTCCCCACCCAAAAAACTTCCGCGGCGCACCATCTCCTCATAGACGAAGCGGTCCCCGACCTCCGAATAGAAGACGGGCACGCCCACCTTCCCGAGGGCGGAATTGCTCATGGGGGTCGTCACGATGCCGCCGCCCGTCTCCCGCGCGGTGTGCGCGAAGAGCCAGAGGATGGCGTCTCCCGCGAGGAGGTTGCCCTTCTCGTCCACGGCGATACAGCGGTCGGCGTCCCCGTCAAAGGCGAATCCCGCATCGAGGGACTTCTCCTGCACGAGGCGGCGGAGCGCCTCGGGGTGGGTGGAGCCGACTCCCGCGTTGATGTTGGTCCCGTCGGGGGTAGCTCCGATGACGGAGACCTCGGCGCCGAGAGCGTCGAAGACAGCCTTTGCAATCATGAAGGCGCTGCCGTTGGCGCAGTCGAGCCCGATGCGCATGCCGCGGAATCCCACCTGCGGCAGGGAGAGGAGATAGGCGAGGTAGCGGCTTCTTCCCGTGACGAAATCCACCGTCCGCCCCACGTCCTCGCCCGTCGCGAGAGGGAGCGTTCCGCCATCGAGAAAGTCTTCGACAAGGCGCAAAATGCCCTCCCCGAGCTTTTCCCCCGAGGAGGAGAAGAGTTTGATGCCGTTGTCATCGAAGGGGTTGTGGCTTGCGGAAATCATCACGCCGCAGTCAAAGCCCTCCGTGCGGGTGAGGTAGGCGACGGAAGGCGTTGTCGTCACATGCAGAAGATAGACGTCGGCGCCCGAGGCCGTCGCGCCCGCCGCGAGGGAGTACTCGAGGGTGTAAGAGGAGCGCCGCGTGTCCTTTCCGACGACGATTCTCGCCCTGTCCTTCCCCTTGGAAAAATACCTGCCGAGAAAGCGTCCGACGCGGAACGCATGAATGGCGGTGAGCTGTACGTTTGCCCGCCCGCGGAAGCCGTCTGTGCCGAAATATTTGCCCATACTCCCCTCCCTGCGCCCATTGTATGCCGCCGCCCGTTTTCGGGTGAAAAAATCCCCGTCGACTGCGGACGGGGAATGGGATGGAATGTAATTTATCGTTTGGTTATTTTTTCCATGCGGCGGCGACGGCGGCGGCGACGGCGCGGTGCGCGGAGAGGTCATAGGCGAAGGGCAGGATTTTGTCCGCGGACAAATCATTCACACAGCCCGCGATGGCCTTGGAGGCGGCGAGCATCATGTCGAAGGTTATCTCCTTTGCCCTGACGTCGAGTGCGCCGCGGAAGAGCCCGGGGAAAACGAGCACGTTGTTGATTTGGTTGGGGTGCTCCGAGGAGCCCGTTCCCACGACGGCTGCGCCCGCCTTTAAGGCTTCTTCATAGGAAATTTCGGGGGTGGGATTGGCGCATGCGAAGACGATGGCGCCCTCGTTCATGCTGCGGACCATCTCCCCCGTGACGCAGTTGGGACCCGAGACGCCGATGAAGACGTCCGCCCCGCGCATGGCGTCGGCGAGCAGACCCTTTTGGCGGGCGGGGTTGGTGAGGCGGGCAATCTCGAGCTTGGCGGGAGAGAGCGTCTCGTCGTCCCCGCTCAGAATGCCGCTCCTGTCGCAGAGAATGAGGGTGCCGATGCCCATCTTCAGCAAAAATTTTGCGATTGCGGTGCCCGCGGCGCCCGCGCCGTTGATGACGACACGGATGTCCTCCGCCCGCTTTCCCACCAGTTTGAGCGCGTTGAGAAGGGCTGCCGCCGTGACGATGGCGGTGCCGTGCTGGTCGTCGTGGAAGACGGGGATGTCGAGGTCCTCTTTGAGCCGACGCTCGATTTCAAAACAGCGGGGCGCGGCGATGTCCTCGAGGTTGATGCCGCCGAAGGAGCCCGCGAGCAGTTCCACCGTGCGGACAATCTCGTCCGTGTCCTTGGAGCGGATGCAGAGCGGGAAGGCGTCGACGCCGCCGAAGGCCTTGAAGAGGGCGCACTTGCCCTCCATGACGGGCATGCCCGCCTCGGGACCGATGTCCCCGAGTCCCAATACCGCCGTGCCGTCCGTGATGACGGGGACGGTGTTCCACCGCCGCGTGAGTTCGAAACTTTTTTCGACGTCCTCATGGATGGCGAGGCAGGGCTCGGCGACCCCGGGGGTGTAGGCGAGGGAGAGCTTTTCGCGGCTGTCCACCTCGACGCGGCAGGTGACTTCTATCTTCCCCCGCCACTCAGCATGCTTTTTGAGCGATTCTTCCCGATAATTCATATTGTCTCCAAACGATTGAAGTCCCCTCTTTCCATGTTTTCGGCGGAGGGGTCAGCGGACGTATTTTTCCAGCCGCACGGACAAGACGGCCGCGGCGGCGAGTTTTAAGGCGTCGGGCAGAAGGAAGGGCACGACGCACACCGTGAGGGCGGCGGGAACGCTCGACTGCGTGAGCAGAACGAACCAGACCGTCCCGAAGAGATAACAAAAGACGAGGCCCAAGACATTTGCCGCAAAGAGGAGCGCACAGCGCTTTATCTTGCCGCGGACGGGGATGCGGCGCATGAGCGCGGGCAGGAGGGCGAGGAATAAAAATCCGAAGAGATAGCCGCCCGTGGGGCCCATGAGCGCGGAAATGCCCGCATGAAAGCCCGTGAACACGGGGACGCCGACAAGTCCCAAGAGGAGATAGACGGCGACGGAAATGAGGGAGCGGCGCGCCCCGAGGAGGCCTCCGAGAAATGCCACGGCGAGCGTCTGCAATGAGACGGGAATGGCGCCGAAGGGAACGGATATCCACGCGCACACCGTGATGAGCGCAACGGAGAGCGCACAGTAGGCAATCTCCCTTGCACCCCGCCGCACACGGGACTGCTTTTTGTTTATCATATAGTTGCCTCCATTTTGGAAGTGGGATGCTTCGATGACGAAGCCCACGAGCCGCAGGCGAAGTACTTACGCTCGATATGACGAAATTATAATGCGGATATGCTTCGACTTCGCTCAGCATGACGAAGTAGAATGACCCCCTTCCCAATCCGTCACCCTGAGCCTGTCGAAGGGTATCCTTATTAGAATGCGGATATGCTTCGACTTACGCTCAGCATGACAAATTTAGAATGCGCCCCACCTCAGTCTCGCTATGCTCGACAGCTCCTCCCACGGAGGCGCCATGCATGCCCCTCCCGAGGAATTGCTCCTCATGCCCCCTCCCACGGAGGCGCCATGCATGCCCCTCCCGAGGAATCGCTCCTCATGCCCCCTCCCGGGGAGGGGGGTAGGGGGGGTGGGTACGAGTTCTGAATTCCTTGCCTTAGGCGGAATTCACTTCCGCCGTGGGCGCCCCCATTTGCAACGCCACCGCAGGCTTATTGTCCGATGAAACAGTACCGCTTGCGCGGCTAAGAGCCGGAGAAGGTACGGACGCCTATCCGCTCGACGAAAAGATTTGCGAAGCAAAGATTTTCGCCGAAATCATTTCAGGTACTTTTTCAAATCTCCAACACGATCGGTGCGCTCCCACGGGAAGTTGTCCCGCCCGAAGTGGCCGTATGCCGCCGTCTCCGCATAGATGGGGCGGCGAAGGTCGAGCGTCTTGATAATCGCCGCGGGGCGGAGGTCGAATTCCCCTCTCACAATCTCGGCAATCTTGTCGTCGGGCAGTTTTCCGCTGCCGAAGGTGTCGATGAACACGGAGACGGGACGGGCGACGCCGATGGCATAGGCGACTTCGAGCTCCACCTCGTCGCAAATTCCCGCCGCCACGAGATTCTTACAGACATAGCGCGCCATGTATGCGGCGCTGCGGTCCACCTTGGTGGGGTCCTTCCCGGAGAACGCCCCGCCGCCGTGGGCGCATCTTCCGCCGTAGGTGTCGACGACAATCTTCCTCCCCGTGAGCCCGCTGTCCCCTTCGGGACCGCCGATGCAGAACTTGCCCGTCGGGTTGATGTAATATTTGGTGTTCCCGTCGAGAAGGGAGGCGGGAATGACGGACTTCACGACGAGTTCCTTGAGGTCGCGCTCAATCTCTTCGTGCGTAGCCGTCTCCTTGTGCTGGACGGAGATGACGATGGCGTCCACGCGCACGGGGGTCTTCCCCTCGTATTCGACAGTCACCTGCGTCTTGCCGTCGGGACGAAGGTAGGGAATGGTCTTATCTTTGCGCAGTTCGGAGAGCTTGCGGGCGAGTTTGTGGGCGAGCACGATGGGAAGGGGCATGAGCTCCTCCGTCTCGCGGCAGGCATAGCCGAACATCATGCCCTGATCGCCTGCGCCGAGGGTGTCGAGGTCGTCCCCGCCCGCCTTCTTCTCGACGGAAGCGTCCACGCCGAGGGCAATGTCCGCGGATTGGCCGTGGACAAGGGTGGTGACGTTGCAGGCGTCATAGGCAAAACTTCCGTGATGGTAGCCAATCTCCTTGATGATGCGGCGGGCGACCTGTTCGTAGTCGACGGTGGCGTTCGCCGTGACTTCCCCCGCGATGAGCAGGGTATTGTAGGCGGCACAGCACTCCACCGCCGAACGGGCGTTGGGGTCCTGTTTTAAGAGTTCGTCCAGGATGCCGTCCGAAATCTTGTCGCAGACCTTGTCGGGATGTCCCTCCGTCACACTTTCACTGGTAAAAAATCTTCTCATGGCAGTTTCCTCTTCGGGTGTCTCTGTAATAATTCATGTGTTTATCTATTATAAAAAATCATGCGCGAATTGTCAAGCAAATCCCGCAGGCAAAATTCGGGGCACGGCAACTTCCCAAACGGGATTTTTGATGATGCCGCGGCGGCACGCTTTCTGAAAAGCGCGCCGCCGCAACTCCCCTTTTTTTTCCGCTTGACTTCTTCCGCGAAATCTGTTACAATCCCCCTATGAACTGTACGCTCTGTCCCGTCGCATGCGGCGCCGACCGAACAAAGACTTGCGGCGTCTGCGGCACTTCCGGCATCACCGTCGCCAAGGCCTATCTGCACCCCTATGAGGAGCCCTTCCTCACCCCGAACAAGAAGGCGGGGGCTATCTTTTTCGGCGGGTGCTCGCTGCGATGCTGTTTTTGTCAAAACTATGAGGTCTCCCGCGCCATGCGGGGAAGAAAGATGACCCCGCAAGAACTTGCGGAAGTCATTCGCTCCCTCGAAGGGGCGGGGGCGGACTGCATCGACCTCGTCACTTGCGACCACGTCGCGCCCCTCGTCGCCGAGGCGCTCTCTCTTGCTGCGCCGCATGTCCCCGTCGTCTTCAACACGGGGGGATACTGCACCGAGGAGCAGCTGAAAGTCATTGCCCCCTATGTCGACATCTGGCTGCCCGATGTCAAATTTTATTCGCCCGAACTCTCCCAAAGGTACACGGGGCGGCGGGATTACTTCGAATATGCCTCGCGCGCCCTCGCCTTCATGGCAAAAACCCCCATCCGTCGGGAGGGGGAACAACTGCTCGCGGGCGTCGCCGTGCGCCATCTCGTCATGCCGGGCTGCACGTCGGATTCTCTTATGATTCTTGACTTTTTGAAGGAAGTTCTGCCACCCGACGCGCCCCTCTCCCTCATGCGGCAGTACACGCCGATGGGGACGAGCGACTATCCCGAGCTCAACCGCCGCGTGACGGCGCGCGAATACCGCCGCGTCGTGGACTATGCGCTCGCCCTCGGCTTTTCCCGCCTCTTCGTGCAGGAGAAGGACAGCGCAGAGACGTCGTATATTCCCGACTGGGATTAAACCTTGTCGGCGAGTTTGACGAGCTTTCTCGTGAGTTTTTTTGCTTCGCGCGGGGATGCGCTCTTGAGCGCCTGCTGCAGTGCGCGGACTTTTTCAATGTCATTCACACCCAAAGTTTGATACAGGGGTCGAAAAATATGCTGATTTCCTTTGAAAACGTCACCTTCGGATATAGCGGCGTGCCGATAATTTTCGGCGCCACGTTTGCCCTGCATGAGGGCGAGCGCGTGGGGTTTGTCGGCGAAAACGGCGCGGGAAAGACCACCCTTCTCCGCCTGTTGACGGGAGAACTCTCCCCGAGCGAGGGGGAAATCTTCCAAAAAAACGGCATCCGCGTGGGATATCTCGAACAGAGCGGGGGATTTTCCTCATCTTCTACCGTCTACGGCGCGATGCGGGAAGTGTTTGCCGAGGACGAGGCGCTTCTCTCCGCCCTGCACGACACGCAAATTTCCCTGTCGCAGGCCAAGGAGAGCGAATACGCAGCCCTTTCCGCCCGCTTGGAGAGCCTGCAAAAGCGCATCGCCGCGCGGGACAGCTACACCTATGAAGTGCGCATCAAAACGGTGCTCGGCGGCATGGGATTTTCGGGCGTTTTGACACAAAAGGTGGACACCATGTCCGGGGGTGAGCGTACAAAATTGAAACTTTGCCGCCTGCTACTCGAGACGCCCGACCTGCTCGTTCTGGACGAGCCCACCAACCATCTCGACCTCAAAACGCTCTTCTGGCTCGAAGAATATCTCACCTCGTACAAGGGCGCCATTCTCGTCGTCTCGCACGACAGATATTTTCTCGACAGGCTGACTTCGCGCACCCTCGAGCTCGAGGACGGCAGGCTCTTTTCTTATAAGGGCAACTACTCGCGCTATAAAGTTTTGAAGGCGGAGCGCGTGGAGGTAGAGCGCAGGGCGTATGAAAAACAGCAGGAGGAGATTGCAAAACTCAAGGACTATGTGAGCCGCAACATCGTGCGCGCGACGACGGCGAAGAGTGCGCTCTCCCGCGTCAACAAGTTGGAGCGAATGGACGTCCTCGAGAGGCCCAAACCGCCGAAAAGCGCACCCCGTTTTGCATTTTCCTACGATACCCTCCCCTATGAACGGGTGCTCGCGACGGCGCCCTTTGACCTCACCGCGGACGGGAAAATCCTCCTCAAGAATGCGAAAATTACCGTGATGCGCGGGGAAAAAATCGCCCTCGTCGGGGACAACGGGACGGGAAAATCCACCCTCGTGAAGTTTTTGACCTCGGGGGACGGCAGAATTACTTTGGGGCGGTACGTGAAGGTCGCCTACTACGATCAGGAAAACGCCGACCTCGATGTCCGTGCGCGCGTTTTGGACGCCTTTTGGGAGCGCTGCCCCTCCCTTTCGCAGACGGACGCGCGGGCGGTTTTGGCGCGTGCCGGACTGGGCGCGGAGGACATCGCAAAGACGGTCGGAGAGCTCTCCGGCGGCATGCGCGCCAAGCTCGAAGTCGCGATTTTGGGGACGCAGAACGCCAATTTTCTTGTCCTCGACGAGCCCACCAACCACCTCGACCTCGCCGCGCGCGAGGCGCTCGAGGACGCGCTCGAGGCCTTCGACGGGACCCTGCTCTTCGTCTCGCACGACAGGCGGTTTATCGAGCGGCTGGCAAAGAAAATCTTTGCGATAGAAAATTGCGAAATCAAGGTCTTCGAGGGCGGCTATGGGGAATACCTCGCGGCAAAGCGGGAGCCTGTGCCCGAGAAGAGCGCGGAAAAGCCCAAAAACGAGGGCTATAGGTCTCGGCAGGAGCGCGCGAAGGAGACGCAAAAGCGCACGAGAATCCGCGAAATCGAGGAGAGAATTGCCGCCATCGAGGCGGAAGAGGAGGCGCTTTCCCTCCGCCTTGCAGAGGTTGCCGCCGACTACGGAGCAGTGAAAGAGGTCCAAGCCGCGCTGACGGCTCTCGCCGCCGAGAGCGACGCCCTCTACGCGGAGTACGAAACGCTGATATAAATAAGGATACCCTTCGGCTACGCTCAGGGTGACAAAAAAATCGCGTGAAAGAAGATTTCGCGCGATACTTTTTATTTCGATATTTATCGAATTAAAGAATTTTTGGCAATTTTTCTGGAAAATTCAACTGTTTTCAGCAGTTTTCTTTTCGCGGGCACGCATTTCCGCGAAGAAGGACGTGAGAACGTCGGCACATTCCTCTTCCATGACGCCGCCCAATACTTCCACCCTGTGGTTGACGAGATTGGCATTCGCAAGCTCTGCGGTGAGGCTTCTCCCTTTCCCCTCGTACGCGCCGAAATACAGCCTGTCGATGCGGGCATTGAGGATGGCGCCCATGCACATCGGGCAGGGCTCCAAGGTGACGTAAATCTCCGCGCCCTCCAGCCGCCACGAGCCAATCTTCTTGCAGGCGCGGTCAATCGCCCGAATTTCCGCGTGCTGGGTGGCGAGCTGCAACTTCGTGCGAAGGTTGTACCCCCGCCCGATGATTTTCCCGTCCGACACTACGACGGCGCCGATGGGGACCTCCCCCATTTTTTTTGCTTTTTCGGCAAGGCGGAGCGCCTCGCGCATGAATTTTTCCTGCATAATCTCCTCAAAGTGCGTCCGCAAGGTCGGAAAGCGCATTCAGACCGTGCGAAAGGATGTCTTTCAGCGCCGCCTCTGTCAAGGGGTGCGGGAGCGCATTCTGTCCGACCTCTATCGTGAAGGCGGGGATTTTCAGCTTCTCGATGCACCAGTCCTTGTACCCGCCCGCGGAATTTTTCACGCTGACGAGCGGATAGCCCGTGCTCCTTGCGAGAATTTTCGCAAGCCGTCCGTCCCGCAGTCTCCTTGCGGGCGGCTGATGAAATTCCCAGTAAATCTCCTCGCCCTTGGTGTGCCAGCTCAGCGTGAGCTGCGGCCTTTGCTCCAGCGTAAAGTCGCGGAGCGCCCGCGTCTCGGGTTCGGAAAAGGGGGCATCGCCGATACAATTCTCCGCGCCGCGAAATGTCGTATTCTGCGCACCCGTGCCCCAGCGGGCATCGAAGTTGACGTTGAGGTCGACGCCGCGCGCGTTTGCCTTCCAGAGGGCGGCCCCTTTCGTCTCGGCGCGGCAGCAAATTTGGGCGCCGTCGGGATTGGTGAGCGGGAGAATCCACGCCCCGCCCTTTTGTACTCCCCTTCCGATGTGCCCGAGGGCGAGCAGGGAAGTCACCCATTCGCGCCCGTGAATGGCGTACTGCGAGAGAATTTGCGCGCCGCTGTGCGTTCCGATGTGGAAGGCGTAGAGATTTCTCCCCTCCGCGCTCTTGCCGAATATCCTCTTTTCGCCGCGGAAGCTTTCGTAAAAGGATGAAATTTCCGAATAAATCTCCATTCCGCCATTCTATGCGAAAAAGGGCGGGCGGCGACACCTATTTGTGATACTGCGCGCCGCTTTCTATCATGAACGCGCGGTAGAGCTGTTCGAGGAAGACGAGGCGGAAGAGTTGGTGCGGCATGGTCATATTCGAGAAGGACAGCTTGTCCCCCGCCTCCTTGACGGCGGCGTCCAGCCCCTCCGAGGAGCCAATGACGAAGGTAAGTTCCTCCCCTCTGTCCGAACAGCCGCCAACCATTCCCGCGAACTGCTCCGAAGTCATGCTTCTCCCTTCCGGGGTGAGAATGACGACGTGCCCGCGCAGGGCACGCAAAATCCCCTCTCCCTCCTCCTTTAAGGCGGACTTTTCGGCGAGTTCGACGACTTCCAGCTTGCAGAAGCGGGAGAGGCGCTTCTGATATTCGTTGCAGCCTGCGCGCAGGTACTCCTCTTTGAGTTTTCCGACGCAGACGAGGCGGATTTTCATCATTGCAGGAACCCCATGGCGAGGGAGGCAATCCAGAGCAGGGCGCAGATGGCAATCCCCACCGATGCGGTGAGGGCATACTCCCTGCCGCCCTTTGCGCCCTTGCCGCCTCTCTGACCCTTTTTGAAAAAGATGAGAAAGAGCACGGCGCCGACGAGCACCGCTCCCGCCGTCAAATAGACGGGGAGCTGCGCCGCCGCGGGAATGTCGTCGATGCCGACGGACGAGAGGGAAAGAATTGCCGCATTGTTGGCAAAATGGGCGAGCATGGTGGGAAAAACGCTCCCGCTGCGCACGGCGATGAGGGCATAGACGCAACCGCAGGCGAACTGGTAGAGCGTCTGCTCGGGATTGCCGTGGAAGAGGGAGAAGAGCGCGCCCGAAAGGAAGATGATGGGCGCCGTGCCCCAGCCCGCCTCCTTCATGCACCCCACCTGAATGCCGCGGAAGAGGGATTCTTCGAAGACGGCGGGAAGAAGGGCGATGACGAGGATTGCGGGGAGCAAATTCCACCCCGAAAGCGAAGGAAGGGTGGCAGTCGAGGGCGTATAGCCGATTTTTTGAAGGAGACCGACAAAGAAGGTGTTCACCCAGGAGAGGGAGAACATTCCGTATGCCACGAGGAGCGCGAGGGGGAAATAGTACCACTTGCAGGGGGCATAGACGGCCCGCGGGGAGAGCGATTTGCGCCTGAAAAAGATAAGGCAAGCCGCCCCGAAGCAGAGCTGCGGGAGGAGATAGGAGAGATATTTATAGACATCGTTTTGTGCCGCGTCCGCGCCGATGATTGCCCCCGCGATGCCGACGACGCCGAAGGAGACGACGACATAGAGGAGAACGCCGACGGAGAAGGCGAGCCCGCCCTCTTTGAGCGGCTTTCTGACAGGTTCCATACGACCATTATACAGGATTTTTCGCGAAAATTCAAACGAAATCCTTGCATTTTCGCAAAATACTTTCTATAATGGAAGCATGCGAACTCTCTCAGTCGAAAAAATCGGGGACGCGGTGTACCGCCTCGCAAGAAGTGCGAACTTTTCGCTCACGGACAGCTGCCGCGCGGCGCTTGAAAAAGCCGCGAAATGCGAGGAGGGCGCCGCCCGTTTTGCGCTCGAATGCGCGCTCGAAAACGAAAAAATCGCAAAGTGCGGCCTGCCCGTCTGTCAGGACACGGGCGCGGCGTGCGTGCTTCTCACCGTGGGGCGGGAAGTCTTCCTGGAGGGCGACTTGTACCGTGCCATCGATGACGGCGTGCGGCGGGCATATGAAAAGGACCTCAGAAAGAGCATTTGCGACCCCCTCACCCGCAAAAACACGGGAGACAACACCCCCGCTTTCGTGCATTTGGAGCAGGGCGCGGGCGACCGCGTGGAGATTTGCTTCCTGCCCAAGGGGTTCGGGAGCGAGAACATGTCAAAGATTTTCATGCTCACCCCCGCCGAAGGAAGAGCGGGCATCATCGGCGCCATTGTGGAGGCCGTAAGGGAGGCGGGCTCCCGCCCCTGTCCGCCCGTCTTTGTGGGCGTGGGCATCGGCGGCACCTTCGACAGCTGTGCCTATCTTGCGAAAAAGGCGCTTACCCGTGAAGTGGGGTCGAAAAATCCGCGCGCAGACGTCTCTTCCATCGAGGAGGAGGCGCTCGAAAAAATCAACGCGCTCGGCATCGGACCGCAGGGATTCGGGGGGAACATCACCGCGCTCGGCGTCGCCTGCGAGGTGGCGCCCACCCACATTGCGGGGCTTCCCGTCGCCGTCAACATGCAGTGCCACTGCGTGCGCTGTGCAAGGGAGATTTTATGAGACATCTCACCCTTCCGCTCAAAAAAGAGGAGCGAAAAACGCTGAAAGCGGGCGAGAGCGTGTTGCTCTCGGGGACAATTTATACGGCGCGCGACTGTGCCCATCGGCGCATTTTTGAGGCTTTGGACGCGGACATGGTACCCCCGTTTGCGCTCGAGGACGCCTTCATTTACTATGCGGGCCCCTGCCCTGCCCCTGCGGGGCGGGCATCGGGAAGTGTCGGCCCCACGACTTCTGCGCGCATGAACAGCTTTGCTCCCCGCCTTCTTTCGTTGGGGCTGGGCGGCATGATTGGAAAGGGCGAGATGTCCGAAGAGGTGCGCCTTGCGATAAAGAAGTTTGGCGCGGTGTACTTTGCCGCAATCGGCGGCGCGGGCGCGCTGTATGCAAGCTGTGTGCAATCCTGCGAGCTCGTCGCCTATCCCGACCTGCTCGCCGAGGCCGTCTATCGGCTGGAAGTAAAAGAATTCCCCGCCGTCGTTGCCATCGACGCACAGGGAAATACGATTTATCGGCGATAATTTGCATCATGTGTGCGGCGCGCGGGCAATTTGCCCGCGCGCCGCGTCCTTTATTCGGGATAGACGAACCGTCTTTCTTGGAGTTTTTCGAGATAGTCCTTCGCGTAGACCTTCGCAAGGGGCAAGTTCTGGTCGGAATAGTTGCCGCATTCCTTGGGCGTCGCGCCGGGGATTTCTCCGCAATAATCCACAACATATCGGCACATTTCGCACACAAGGCCGTAGACGTCGGCGGGAAAGAGCCGTCCCGTCATGATGAGGTAGAACCCCGTTCTGCACCCCATCGGGCCGAAGTAGACAATCTCGCTTTTCCGCTCGGAATTCCGAAGAAAGGTTGCGCCGAGGTGCTCGAGGGTGTGCACGGCGGACATGTTCATGGGCGGCTCGCGGTTGGGCGCCGTCATGCGGAGGTCGAAGGTGGTAATCTCCCCTCCCCCGTCCCTGCGGGAGACGTACAGCCCGGGCAGAAGTTTTTCGTGGTCGACGAGGAAGCTCTCAATTTTCTTCATGCGGCACCTTCTTGGGTTCGTCGTCGTCCTGCGGCATGAGAAAGTCTACGCCGTCCGAATGGAAGCCCCGTCCCCGCACCTCGGAGACGACGGAAACGGTCATGAATGCGTTGGGGTCAATCTTCTCGACTTCCGCCTTGAGCCGCACGAGCTGGCGGTGGGAGATGACGGTGAGCAGCATGTGGCAGTCCTCTTTGAGGTAGCCCGTCTGCCCGTACAGAATGGTGACGCCGCGGTCTATCTTCGTGAGAATCATGTCGCGAATCTCGAGATAGCGCTCGGAGATAATCTTCACCTGCGTGCGGCGCATGCCGATGGGCGAGACCTTGTCGATGACGACAGACGTGACAATCGTGATGATGACGCCGTACAGGACTTGTGCGACCGTGACCTGCGGCCATGCGGCGAATTGGAGCAGGATGATACTGCCGTCCAAGGCCCAGAGGGAGAGGGAGACGGGCGTGTTGAAGTACTTCTGGAAGATGAGGGGCGGAATGTCGGTGCCGCCCGTGGAGGCCCCCACGCGCACGACGATGCCGATTCCCGCGCCGAAGAGAAGGCCGCCCATGATGGCGGAGAGCAGCGGGTCGTGGAGGGATTGTCCGATGGTTTCCCCGAATGCGCCCTCATAGAGCCCGTCGAGAAGGTGCAGAAGAGTCATGCAGACGGGGTATAAAATGGTGCCTGCGAGGGTCCCCGCGGCGAACTTCTTGCCCAAAAAGATGACGCCGATGACGAACAGGATGAAGTTTGCGGCATAGACGGTGATGTTCACCACCCAGTCGACGACGGCGGGCGCCACATTCTGCCCGTACAGCTCGATGAGATTGCGCACGAGGATACCGATACCCGTCGTCCCCCCCATCGTGAAACCGAGGGGCACGATGAAGAGCTCCGCCCCGGCCGCCGCGATGAAGTTGCCAAGCACGATGATGAGGCTGTTGAGCAGAAACTTCTGCCACTGCCGCTTGGTGGGCTTTTTGAAGTTGAAAGGTCTCTTTGCGCGCTTGTTCTTCATACCGTACCGCCTTCCTGTCAACGAACATTATACCATTCCGCGCGCGCGTTGGCAAGGATTTTTTCGCAGAATTTTTTTGGAGAGGATAAGGATACCCTTCGGCTGCGCTCAGGGTGACGATTGCGAAAGAAAAGCGCGGCGGAAAGGACCGCCGCGCAGAAAAAACTTGCGAGTGCGCTTCAGTTGCAACAACAGCGGACGGTGGGCAGATTGTAGGGATAGAGCGCGTACTGGCGGGCATAGTAGTCGTCGTACGGGCAGTTGCAGTTCGTCCCCGTCGTCGGGAAGAGATTGAGAATTCCCGCAGGCACGGCAGTATTATTGTTATTACAGCCACAGCCGCCGTTATTGTTGTTGTTATTACAGCCGCAACCGCCGTTATTGTTGTTATTGCAGCCGCAGCCGCCGTTGTTGTTATTGTTATTGTTACAGCCGCAGCCGCCGTTATTGTTGTTATTTCCGCAGCCGTTGCAGGGGGTGGGGAAGAGATTGTTGAGCGCACGGCTTACATTGCCGAGGAAGTTGCCGCAGGGGCAACCGCCGTTAAGATTGCAGGGCATATCTGACCTCCGAAGTAAAGTACGGCAGAGCCGTCACTTCATCCTATGCAGCGGGCGCGCGGCAATGATAATCCCCCCGCTTTTTGCGAGGGGACGGATTTTTCTTGCTTAAATCTTCTCTGCGGCGTCGAGGGCGTTTGCAATCACCCTGTCCATGTCGTAGTAGCGGTAGTCGGCGAGGCGGCCTCCGAGAATGTACCCCCTCTCGCGGGCGAGCGCCGCGTACTTTGCCGCGAGCGCGTTGTTCTCTTCGGTATTGACGGCGTAGTAGGGCTCGGCGCCGTCCTCCCAGCGGGCGGAATATTCCTCCGTGACGACCGTCTTTTCCTGCGTGCCGAATTCGAAGTGTTTGTGCTCGATGACGCGGGTGAAGGGAACTTCGTGCGAGGTGTAGTTGATGACGGCGTTGCCCTGATAGTTGTCGCAATCCTCGACGCGGGTGACGAATTTCAGCGTGCGGTACTCGAGTTTTCCGAGGGAATAGCCGAAGAGGGCGTCGCAGGGGCCCGTGTAGACAATCTTATCCGCCATGCGCTCGAGGGTGTCCCGCTCCTTGAGGAAGTCACAGCCGAGGCGCACGTCCACGCCCTCCAACAGTTTTTCGATGATGGGCGTATATCCCCCAACCGGAATGCCCTGATGGGGGTCGGAGAAGTAGTTGTTATCATAGGTGAAGCGCACGGGAAGGCGCTTGATGATGAAGGGCGGGAGCTCGGTGCACGGCTTGCCCCACTGCTTCTCGGTGTACTCCTTGACGAGCGTTTGATAGATGTCGGTTCCGACCATGCGGATGGCCTGCTCCTCGAGGTTTTTGGGCTCGCCGATGTGCGCCGCGGCAATCTGCTCCTCTATCTTTGCCTTTGCCTCGGCGGGCGTCTTCACCCCCCACATCCTGGAGAAGGTGTTCATGTTGAAGGGCAGGTTGTACACTTCCCCATGATAGAAGGCGACGGGCGAGTTGGTGAAGCGGTTGAAGGTCGCAAAGCGGTTGATGTACTCCCAGACGCGCTCGTCCTTGGTGTGGAAGATGTGCGCGCCGTACTTGTGGACGGTGATGCCCTCCACGGTCTCGGTGTAGATGTTGCCGCCGACGTGCTCTCTGCGCTCGACGACGAGGCACTTCTTCCCCTTTTTCGTCGCTTCATGGGCAAACACGGAGCCGAACAACCCCGCGCCCACGATGAGATAGTCATAGTGTTGCATGCGTCACCCCAGTTTGATGCGTTTGCAGAGAACTTTATAGCCGAAGACGAGGATTTTGCCGCGCAACTTCCACGGAAGCGGAAGGACGAGGGCGGCGAGTCCCCTGCGGAGCTTTTTGTAGAGTTTTTCGTCCCGCGCGCGGATGTGTTCCCACATCTCCCTATATGCCGCCCTGCGCTCGGGAGCGTCGTCCGCACAGATGAAGAGCAATGTCGTCATCATGTAGTTTTCGAGCGCGTGGAACATGTAGCGGCGCAGACCCTTGACCTGAGACATAATCTCGTCGTACGTCCAGCGGTCGGTCATCGAAAGCATGACGCGAATCTGCTGTTCGTACCGCTTGACCATGTTGACGATGTTGACGCTCTGGTCCGCCCGTCCGATGAAATAGCGGTAGAAGTCGGCGTCGACGAAGCAGACGGTGTCCGCATACGGGAGCGGGTTGTAGGAGAAGATGTCGTCGACGTAGAAGGTGTGCTCGGGAAGGATGAGCCCGCTCTCCCGCAGGGTGTCCGTGCGGAAGATGAGGGAGTGCATGAGGAGCATGTGCGAATAGCGGAAGGGCTTTGCCGCGTCCCAGCCGCAGATTTTTTCCGCGGGGAACTTCTTCCGGTAACTGCTCACGTGCCGCGTGTTGTCCGCGACGTGCTCATAGACATAGTTGACGATGTAGAGGCGCGGAGAAGTCCCCGCCTTTTCGTGCTCTTTGATGAGGAAGAGCACCTTTTTGTAGGCGTCCGCGTCCACCCAGTCGTCGCTGTCCACGACCTTATAATAGAGCCCCGTGGCGATGGCGAGCCCCGCATTGACGCCCGAGCCGTGCCCGCCGTTCTCCTTGTCGACGACGCGCACAATGGCGGGATAGTTTGCCTCGTACTCGCGGGCGATGGCAAGCGTTGTGTCCTTGGAGCCGTCGTTGACGATGACGATTTCGACGTCCTCGCCGCCAATCAGAAGACTGTCCACACACTTGCGCATGTAGCTCTCCGAATTGTAGCAGGGGACGGTAAAGGTGATATATTTCATACCAGATATTTCTCTTTCAGCAGTTGAATTTGCGCGTCGGTGACGCCGAGCGCCGTCTTGCAGTAGCCGATGACGGAGCCGTAGTCCCGCTTCATGTCGTCGATGACCGTCTTGAGATACTTGCGCTTGAGGCTCATAAAGCCGAAGAGGGCGCGCTTGAGGCTCATGGGAATGGGTCCCACGGCGATGACGGAACGGTTGACAAAGTAGCGCGCACGCCAAATCTTGCGGGAGACCATGTAGTCCTCGAGCACCGTCTTCTCGTCCACGCCGAGAAGAAATTCTACGAGCATCGCGCAGATGCCCGCCCTGTCCTTCCCGCTCGCGCAGTGCCAGAGGATGCACCCCTCTTCCTCGGTGACGAGGCGCAAAAATTCCTTGAACCCCTCCTGCGAGTCGGCGTGGAATAAGAGGTTGCGGTAGGTCTCAATCATGTAGTTTTCGAGACTGCCGAACTCGGTTTTGATGCGTTCCCCCTCTTTTTTGGCGCGCGAATACTCCCGCTGGGTCGTTTCGAAGACGTCGTTGTCGGAGGGCAGCGGCGTCGCGAGCAGCGGGATGGAGACATACTTCACCCCCTCGATGACGGTGTCGGGCGAGGAAGTCTTTTCGTTGGAAATCCGAAGGTCGACGACGGTCGTAAGTCCCAACTTTTTCAGCCCCTCCACCGAGGACTTGGGGAGCTTGTAGAGCTTTCCGCTCCGAAGAAGCCTCCCGCAAACTATCGTCCTGCCGTCCTCCGTCCGCATGCCGCCGAGGTCGCGGGTGTTCTGCAATTTTCTCAGTTTGATGGGTCGTGCGGTGGTCATAATCGGCGCCCCGCTTGCATAAAGGGCGCCCTCCTTTCGTATTTCAAGTCTGCGCCGCCCCCTTGGAATTCCGCGGGGGCGGCGCTACTTTTCTTACTTTGCTTTTTTCTCTTTTTTCTCTTCTGTCTTTTCCTTGCCGAAGAACATGCCGACGCCCTTGAAGAAGTGGCCGTTGCACATCGTGATGAGGCCCTCCATGCGCAGACGGGACATGCCCGTGAACTTCGCCATGCCGCGGATGGGCTGATGGACCATGCCCATGATGAGGGTGTTGATCATCGCCTTGTTGCCCGTCATCTTGAAGAAGCCGATGGCGACTTTGCAGATGGCCCACGAGAAGAGTCTGCCGAACCAACCGGGCGCCTTGCGAAGGTCCTCCACCGTCGTGTTCTCATGCACGGGGATGCGCTTCTTGTCCGTCTCTTCCTTTTCGGGCACATAGCCGAGGAGGGCATAGTACTCGTCGTCGGGGACGTCCTTGATGTTGCCGCTCGCATAGGACGGGAATTTCGCCTTCTCGTCCTCAAAGGTCTCGCCGTCCACATGGAAGGATGCCGCAAGGGGCAGTTCCTCCGAGGACGGACCGACTTTGACGGTGTATTCGCCATCCTCAATCTTCCAGCCGTTGGACTTGACGTCGAAGAAGGAGAAGGTGCGATCGCGGAAGGCAATCTCCACCCGCTTGCTCTCGCCGGGGGCGAGCGTCACGCGCTTGAAGCCCTTGAGCTCGATGGCGGGACGGATGATGTCGGAGACGGGTTTGGAGAGATAGACCTCGGCAATCTCGTCGCCCGCGACGCTGCCCGTGTTGGTGACGGTAAAGGAGACGCCGTCCTTGGTTGCCGCAAGGTCGGAATAGGCAAACGTCGTGTAGGAGAGGCCGTAGCCGAAGGGATAGCGCGGCTTGACGCCCGCCGTCGCGAAGTAGCGATAGCCGACGAACAGACCCTCTCTGTACTCCACGCGGTCGCGGCCGCCGGGGAAGTATTCGGGGCGGGAGGTGGGCTCATCGTCATAGGAGGAGACCCAAGTCTCGGCGAGCTTGCCCGAGGGATTGACGACGCCGTAGAGGATGTCGGCGATGGCGGGAGCGCCCGCCTGACCGGAGAGACCCGCATAGAGCACGGCGGAAGCGCCCTCCATCCAGCCCGTCTCGACGACGGAGCCGCAGGAGAGGATGACGACCACCTTCTTGCCCGTCTCTTTGAGCGCCTTGAAGAGCGCCTTCTGATTTTCATGAATGTTGATGTGCTCGCGGTCGATGCCCTCCGCCTCGGAGAACTCGTCGAGTCCCGCAAAGAAGAGGATGACGTCCGCCTTGTCCGCCGCCTTCACCGCCGCCTTGAAGAGTTTCTTGTCCTCTTTGCCGAAGCGGTCAAAGCCCTTCTCCTCGGCGACGACGGTGCCGCCGATGTCGTGAATGGCGGAGACGCCCGTCGGGAATTCGCCCTTGTCGGGGTCCTTGGAGGGATTGACGATGGAAGAGCCCGCGCCCTGATAACGGGGATGGAAGGCATAATCGCCGACGATGGCGACCTTCGTCTCCTTGGCAAGGGGCAGCGTGCCGTCGTTTTCGAGCAGAACGATGCTCTTTTCCGCGCTCTCCTTTGCGAGCGCATGGTTGGCTTCGAGCAGGGCGAGGCGCTCGGGGCTGTCGAGCTCCTTGGGGAACTTTTCTTTGTTGTCCGCAAATTCGATGAGCTCGAGGATGCGGTAGATGTTTTCGTCGAGCAGGCTCTCGGGAATCTCCCCTGCCTCGACTGCCTTATAGACGTCGTCCGCACCGTACTTGCAGGGCGGCATTTCGAGCTCGTTTCCGCATTTCAACCCCTCGACGCGGCTGTTGCAGCCCGCCCAGTCGGTGATGACGGTGCCCTTGAAGCCCCAGTCGTTGCGGAGAATGTCCACGAGCAGGTGGTGATTTTCGTTGGTGAAGGTGCCGTTGAGTTTGTTATAGGAGCTCATCACGGAGTTGGCTTTCCCCTCTTTGACGGCGATTTCAAACCCGGTGAGATAAATCTCGCGCAGCGTTCTCTCGTCGACGACGGAGTCCGAAGTCATTCTGCGGAACTCGCGGTTGTTGACGGCAAAGTGCTTGATGCAGGCGTGCACGTTCTGCGACTGGATGCCGCGGACGTAGGATGCCGCCATCTTGCCCGCAAGGAGAGGATCCTCGGAAAAATACTCGAAGTCCCGCCCGCACAAGGGGCTGCGCTTGATGTTCAGCCCGGGACCGAGCAGCATATCGACGTCGATGGAAGCGCTCTCTCTGCCGAGGGCGGCGCCCACTCTCTCGCCGAGCTCTTCATCCCAGCTGCATGCCATGATGGACGCCGTCGGGAAACAGGTGGACGGGATGCTCTTGTGCAGACCGAGGTGGTCCGCCTCCTCAGCCTGTTTGCGCAGTCCGTGAGGGCCGTCGGAGAGATACATATCGCGGATGCCGTGTTCGGGATAGGCACGCGTCTTGAAGAAGGCGCCACCGGTCAGGAAGTCGGCTTTCTCGCGGAGCGACATGCTTTGGATGATTTCCTGCTTATTCATAGTGAGACTCCTTGTTGGAATTTTTTAATTATTGTATCACACTTTCACCGTGATTGCAATACCCATTCCCTAAATTGTCGAAATTTTGTCATAAATGCGCAGCAACGCCCGTCAGAAGGGCGGGGCACATGTCGCGGATGTGCTCGACAAACTTCTCGGGCGATGCGGGACCCGACGCAAGCCAAGCCATCGTCATGCGCGTGACGCTCTCCGCATAGAAGGAGACGGCGTATGCGACGCGGGCGTCCTCCATCGAGAGCCCCTCCTCTTCCGCGGCGGCGAGAATGCGCGTCTTCAGAAGGTTGGTGTGGAAGGAAAAGAGGCTGTCGGGGTCGCTCTCGGACATCGCATGCAGAATGACTTTGGGCGTGCGGGCAAAGGCGGGCAGCACAAGAGAGAGAAATCCCGTGAGACTCTTCTGCCCCTCCGCCACCGCATAATAGTGCTTCACGAAACATTTCTGAAGCAAATCGTACTTGTCGCAGTAATATTTATAGAATGTCCCCTTGCAGATACCCACCTCGTCGAGAATCGCGGCGACGTGAATCTGTGCGATGGACTTGTGCTTGAGCATGGTCATCAGTTCCCGCTCGACGTAGTTCTCGATGTTCATATAGTACCCCCCCCGCGAACGTCCGTTCGTATTCTTCCGTCGCATATCGGTATACGAGGTCGAAGAGCTGCGTTCCGCTCGGGAAGACGAAGGGTTCGCCGTCCGTCGCAGTCGCCGTTGCTCTGAATTTTTCCTCTATCTGCCCGTAGCTGTCACGGTGGAGGTCTGCGCGCGCGCTGTTGGTTTTTTTGATGTTGAAGATTCCCCATCCCGTCCCGTAGGCGACGGGGTCGGGGTTGCTCTCTGTGCCCTTGGGGGGACGCGGCATGACTTTATACGTCCAGCTCACCCAGTGCACACTCTGCTTGTTGAAGTAGGAGAGTGTGGCCTTCCAGAAGTCCTCGAATTCGTAGCAGGTGAATTCTCCCATCTGGATGGGAACTCCGAAGTGGGCACTTTTCAGTCCCTCAACGCGCGCCTGCATGCCGGCAAACAGCTCATCGGAGGACTTGTCTACCCCTGTGTAATGATGGAATGAATACATACAGTTCTCCCATTTGTAATAGCTCGGCGGAGGCAATCCCCGCTCGTCCCAGCAGGATTCGAAGATGACGATGTGCTTTTCATCCTTGGCGCGGATGGCGTCGTACAGTCTGTCGAAGACCTGCCAGTGCTTTTCATTGGTCTCTCCCCGCTTCTCGCCCGGTTCATTGAGGATGTCGTACCCCGCAACCGCCGTGTTGCCTTGGAAGTGTTCCGCCACGGCGCCCCAGAGCTTCTCGGTGAGGGAAATGTTCTTTTCATTGGTGTAGAAGTCCACCTCTTTCGCGCTGTCGAACACCTGCCCGCTGTGGTCCTGTCCGTTCTGCGAGCCGTACGCCCCGTGCAAATCGAGGATGGTGTAGATGCCGTACTTCGCGGCCCCCTTGACAAATCCGTCGAGGAAGGAAAAGTCGTAGCTAAGTCCCGCGTACTCCTCCCCTTTCAGGGCGTCGAAGTCGACATTCATGTAGGAGAAGGGAAGGCGGATGACGTTGATGCCCATGTCCGAGCAGTTCTGGAAGTCCTCCTCCGACCACCAGCTCTCGCGGTAGGTCTCCCAGAGGGACTTCGCCTCCTCGAAGCCGAAGCGCTCGATTAGCGCCTTGGACGCGGAGTAGAAGTCGCGCACGCGGATGTCGCCCGCGGGAACTTTTCCGCCCGGGGCATTTTCCTCCGTCTGCACGGCGCACATCCAGCCCTCCGTGACGCCGAGCCCTCCCGCATTGACGCCGCGCAGCATGACCCGCGCGCCGTCCTCGTCGACGACGTCCTCTCCGCTCACGGTGAGAGCGGGAAGAGTCGGGTCGGGCGGCCCGTCGGGAGAACAGGAAGTGAGCGGCAACACAAATACGAGCGTTGCAAGGAGCGCCGACCAACGTTTCATAACCTCCTCCCGTGTGAACGGAACAATTTTTCCGTTCATCTGCACCATTATAACACAGTTCACGTATTCTGTCAATTTATTTGGAAAAATTCTCTCAAAATCCGACGAAACAATTCAAATTTTGTTTCCCGTTTTCCGAGCGGGGGACTGTTTTTCACGATTGACGCTTTTTGAATTTCGTCTATTTTTGATACGCTTTCGGATTTTGGGTCTTGCGCGCGTGTCCATCTACCTATTATCATAGAAGGCGTGGCAGGGCTCGTACCTGCCTGAAATTTTTTCGGGAGGTCAGAAGGAGTATGAAAAGCAAAAAAGCCGGTGTCGTCGCGATAGCCGTGAGTGCAGTCATTCTTGCATTCGTCATCGCGCTCACCGTGGCGGTCGGCGTCCTGCATGACATGATTGACAAGTGGGTCGTCGGCTACAAGGACGGAGAAAGCAACGAAGCAGCCCGTGCCGCGGGCGCGGAACTGCTCAACCAAATTCACGAGGAAGGGACGGTGCTCGTCCGCAACGAGAAGAATGAGGGCGAAGACAAGCCCGTGCTTCCCCTCTCCAAAGAGGAAGTCACCCAAGTCAATGTGTTCGGCTGGGCGTCTGTGGACTGGGTATACAGCGGCTCGGGCTCGGGCAAGATTGTCAATCGGGAGAGCGAGCTCATCAGCTTCCTCGAGGCGCTCGACGGGTACGGCATCGAATATAACGCCGAGCTCACGGACTTTTACAAGTCCTTCCAGTCGCGGCGCAACAAGGCGGACCCCTATGACCAAGGCAACGTCACGGGCACGCTGCACTCCTACAACTATGAGTTCAGCCGCCTGTACGAGCCGAAGATGAGCGAGTATTCGGACGATTTGCTGGCACACGCCAACGATTACTCCGACACCGCATTCGTCGTCATCGGAAGAGTCTCGGGCGAGAGCAACGACTCCCCCGACGTCCAATACAAGAAGACGACGAAGAGCACCTCGTCCTCCAACATCGACACGACGGATACCGAGCGCACCTATCTCGAAATCTCCACCGAAGAGGAAGCGCTCCTCGAATACGTCGGCGAAAACTTTGAGAACGTCGTCGTCATCATCAACTCCACCAATGTCATGGAGCTCGGCTTCCTCGAAGACATCAAAGGGCTCGACGCCTGCCTGCTCGCGATGACGACGGGCACCTCGGGTGCGAAGGCTCTCCCCTCCATCCTCTGGGGACAGAAGGAAGTGGAAGTCGAGACCGCGAAGGACGCAGACGGCGAAGAGGACGCAGAGCCCGAGACGAAGACCGTCAAAGTCAGCCCCTCGGGCAAGACGGCGGACACGTGGGCGTACGACCTCACCACCAACCCCACCTATGCGACGGTCGGCAAGGGCATCAAGGGCCCGAATGGCGGCAAGGACACCACCAACTTCTACACCAACAGCAAGACGGCGAAGATAGATGGCAAGCCGCTCTATCCCACGAATGTACAATACACCAACGCTTCTCCCGCTTATGATTACACCGGCGTGGCGTACACCGACTATCTCGAGGGCATCTACGTCGGCTACCGCTGGTATGAGACCGCGGACGCGGAGGGCTTCTGGGACGATGCGAACGTCAAAGACTTCTTCGGCATCGAAAACGGCTACGAAGACGTCGTGCAATACCCCTTCGGCTTCGGGCTCTCCTACACCGAATTCGAATGGGACGTCATCAAGATGTACGTCAACGGCAACGATACCGCTCCCGTGGGAGTCGTCACCGTGAAACCCGGCGACGAGATTCTCCTCAACGTGCAGGTGAAGAACCTCACCGATTTCCCGGGCAAGGACGTCGTCGAGCTCTACTACACTCCCCCCTATGAGAAGGGCGGCGTGGAGAAATCCGCCGTCAACCTGCTTGCCTTCGCCAAGACGCAGACCACGCTCGAGACGAAGGACAGCGTGGAAGTTCTTCCCCTCTCCTTCAAGGTCTCCGACATGAAGTCGTACGACGTCGAGGAAGGCGCCTACACGATGGGCGGCGATTATACGATTACCTTCCGCACGGACGCGCACACCGTCGCAACCGACACGATGAAGACGGCGTCAAGCGCCTCCTTCACCCTGCGCGTCGCCGACACGGTCATCGACGAAGACCCCGAGACGAACCTTCCCATCGAAAACCGCTTCACGGGAACGGATACGACGGACGGCGTCGCCATCGACGGCAACTCCGACGGCACGGCAACCATCAACTACATGACGAGAAAGGACTTCGTCGAAACCTTCCCCTATGCGCAGCCCGAAAACCGCGAAATGGCGCCGGAAATCGTCGCCCTCAACCGCTACACCCCCGCCATGTCGCAGGCTGCCATCGACCCCAACGACACCCCCATCACCAACGGCAGCAGAGAGGGCAACTACATCGTCTTCGATTCGGCGTCCAACAAATTGACGAAGACGGGTACCGCCATCGGACAGTTCGAAAACTATGACAACGACGATCTTTGGGACCCCATCCTCAACGCCATGTCGCTCACGGAAATGACGGACCTCGTCCTGCACGGCTTCACCCAGACGAAAGCGGTGTCGAGCATCGGCAAGCCCGCGACCCGCGACCTCGACGGCCCCAACCAGATTGGTAGCTTTGTCGGCTATGAAGGCCCCCACACCGGTTTCAGCTCCATCGTCCTTGCGCAGAGCTGGAACGTCGAGAACGCCTACAGCATGGGCATGACCGTCGGCGCCGACTGCGCGTCGATGAGCACACAGGGCTGGTACGGCCCCGGCATCAACGTCCACCGTTCCCCCTTCGGCGGCAGAAACTATGAGTACTACTCCGAAGACCCCATCCTCTCCGGGATGATGAGCGCCTATGCAATCGCAGCGGCAAAGAACGCGGGCGTGTTCAGCTACCTCAAACACCTCTGCCTCTATGAGAGCGAGAGCGGCCGCGACGGCATGTACAACTGGCTCACCGAACAGGCGCTCCGCGAAGTGTATGCGAAACCCTTCGAACTCTCCGTGAAATTGTACGAGCAGAAGAACACCGAAGGAAAAGTCGTCCGCACCGTCGGCGGCAGCACCGCCATCATGTCCTCCTACGGCCGCATCGGCGCCGTCTGGACGGGCGGCAGCAAGGCCCTCCTCACCGAGCTCGTCCGCGGCGAATGGGGCTTCAAGGGCGCCATCATCACCGACTATGCCGACAACCATGAGTTCATGTTCGGCCATCAGATGGTGAGAGCGGGCGGCGACCTCTGGATGGACGGCGCAACCAACAACGGTAGCTTCGGGACCAGCGTCACCCTCAAGAACAACAATGGCACGCTGTCGGGATATGACAACAGCTCGGCGACCTTCCGTCAGGCGCTGCGCAGGGCCTCCAAGAACATCATCTTCATGTGGGCGAACGCAAAGGCCACCAATGAGGACTACAATGAAAAAGTCGAAAATGGCTCGATTTCGGACGGCATCTCCATCAACAACACCCCGTCCGAAGTCAAATTCCAATGGTACATTCCGCTGATTGTCGTCATCGACTTGGCTGCTATCGGCGGCTGCGGCTACTGGATTTTCAAGACCTTCCGCAAAAAGAAGACCGACGACTAACCCCCGTCCCAAAAGAAAAAAGCCCGAATGGGCTTTTTTCTTTTTCCGTTTTTTAAGGGGAGCACCTCCCCACCCCCCTACCCCCCTCCAATGGAGGGGGCACGCATGGCGCCTCCGTGGGAGGAGCTGGCGAGCGCATGGCTCCTCCGTGGGAGGAGCTCCGCCGTAGGCGGTGAGGTGGGGCGTCATCAGAACTCGTGCCCACCCCCCTACCCCCCTC
>CANRNE010000020.1 GCA_947631925.1 uncultured Clostridia bacterium | reverse complement strand
TATCATCTCGTCCGTGATGATGAATTTTTCTCTGCTTTCCATAATCTCGGTATCTCCTTTCAGTTCCTTGATTTTGGGTTTATATCAATCCCCGCGTGGGGAAGGTTTTTCGGAAGTAAAGATTTTGTTCGTAGCGGCGCATTTCCTCGGCAAGTATGGTTCTCATCTCCCGTAGCCGCTCCGTGTCCGCCTTGATTTTGTTCGCGCGGTTTTGCTCGAAGAAAGACTTGTCCTCGACCTTGCTCACGTTCGAGAGCCAATCGTTCATGAAGCGCGTCTGCCAAACAATTTGGAAGCAAAGTCCCAAGATGTGCATTTCCTCGGGGGTGAGCGTTTCGGCAAACGAGCCGTCTGTGTAGAAGTCCATATCAAAGGTCGTGCCCTTCGGTATGGGGTTTTCGGGCGTTGCAGTGAATGTCACCGTGCCCGCGTCTTTGTCGTAGGAGATTCCGCTCGTGGGGAGTAAAATCACGTTGTCGAAGTCATCTACCTCGCGCAGTCGGCAGCAGAAAAGGTCATAACCCTTTCCGTTCTCGTCGAGCGTAAGGGTGAAAGTATCCGTGATGTCCTCGGTGGTCGTGTATGTAAGATTGCCGTATACGGGATCCGTGAGCTTTGGATTGTCCTTCGTACCGACAAGGTAGAGCTGAATGTTTGCGGGCAAGGAAAAGAGCGGAATTGCCGCGCGAAAGTAGCCCCACATACGTCTTGCGTAGAGCGGCTTATCTTCCACGGCGAGCGTTTGCAGATTGATGTCATCCACATAAACGTCGCAGTATTCGGTTATGACTTTCAAAATCGGCGTCATCGTATTGCCTCTTTGTTGGTGAGCCGTCTCCGACGGCAGGGTATAAGTCCCTGCCGTCAAGCGGTCCGTGGTCGCTATTCGGCGTCCTTACGCCCCATATCCTCGATAATCGGCGTAAACAAGCCGTCCTTATCCACGGACTTGGAAAGACTGTTGAGAGCCTTTACCGTGTCGCGGTGGACGCGCTTGTCCTGCTTCTCGAAGTAGGCGGTGAGGTAGACTTTGGCGACTATGCGCTTATGCTCGTCGCACAGTTTGGTGAAGATGTCGCAGACTTTTTCCGTGTCATAGCCGACGAGTTCGTAGAGAGCCTTATCCGTGAGGTATTCGCCCTCTTTATAGTCCACGCCGAAACGCCGTCTCTCCTCGTCCGTCAAGCCCGACAGGACGATGATTTGACGCTCGCGCAGAAGTGCGTTGTTGACCTGTACGCCGATGCCCTGCAAGAACTCTTTCTTGGGAATGTCGAGCATACCGCCCGCGTAGTTGATCTGCCCCCACTTCGGCATGGAAACGGTCGTGCCGCTTGCGATTGCACCGATGAAGAGGACAGTGACATACTCGTCCTTCGCCACTTGCACGACTGTCTGCGGCTGACTTGCCTTGTATGCTTCAACCGCTTCAAGTGCCGCTTTGCGGCTCGCTTCGGCGATCATCGCCTTCACTTCGTCCTCGGAATACTTCTTCGTTGCGGGACGCTTCGTTGTTTCGTTTTCTCCTGCCATGTTTTTACTCCTTTCAGATTTTTATGGTTCGGATTGCTTCATGCGGCATTTCTCGGGAAGCAATCTTGCGACCGCTCCCCGATTTGCCGTAGTGTTGGTTTTAGGTGGGATAGACGCTCGTGACAACGCCGACCTTGCTCGCAAAAACGGGCTTGATGTCGAACATTGCGCCCGCGTTGACATCGATCGTGAAGTCCGCCGTGCCGTAGGAAGTGGTACCGTTTCCGCCCGGGGTTGCGGTGAGGACGATCGGGGAGCCTTCCATGTACACGCCGTACATGGGCTTGTAAAGACCCTTCGCAAGGATGTAGATACTGTTGCCCGTGTCGATCGTAACGAGATCCTTGTTCTGCGTGCCGGGGACGATGACGGGGGTGACGGGGAACAAGTCCACGCCGCCCGCCTTCGGCAGGAAGCCGTTGGTGAACCAACGTTCGCCGAGACCGTACTGAAGCCCGACGATTGCGCCGCCTTCGCCGTCCACGGGGAGCAAGTTGGAAAGCGCGGAGCGTGTACCGATAGCCATGAGGTTATCGACGCTCACGCCGTTCGCCGCCGCGACGAGATCGGTGATCTTGAGCCAATTCGCCGTGGTGTAGGTGCTCGCGGTGAGACCTGCGGGGATGTACTTGCCGCCCGCAACCGCCGCGTTGAGGTTGCTCATGAGAATGGCGTACTCTTTGTTGTACAGCCCGAGCATGAGCGCGGCGTAGTACTCTCCCGCGTCGCCCGACACGATGTCCTGATACCACTTGATCGTGAAGTTGCAGGAGCGCACGGTCGGGGTAAGGGTGACGGTCTTGGCGTAGAGGTAGTTCTTGCTCGTGCTTCTGCCCGAACCCCACGAGCTGTCCTCCCAACGGAACACGTCGTTGGAGCGCACGGTGATCTCTTTGGTGCCGCCGAGCGGGACGGGTTCCCATTGCATGAGGTTCATGCCGACTGCATCCATGACGTCGAAGAAAATCGGCGTGAGGATGTCGCGGTCGATTGCCGCCAACACTTTGAGGAAGTGCTCGTTCTGCGCGAAGTTGAGGCTCATCTTCTTGAAGTCCTCAAAGGTCGCGGGAGCTTCCTCGCCCGTAAGGGCGCACGCTTTCGCGGCGCAGAAGAGGAGCTTCTTCTCCTTGTGCTTCTGCGCGAGGTCGGCGTAGGTGAAGGGCTTGTCCTTGAGCTGGGAGTTGTACTTCTCGATAACCCCCTTGCCATTGTTGAGAAGCCCGCCGACGAACTCGCACGCGACGAGACGACCCGTGGCAACGATGTCCTTGCGGGAAATCTCTTTCACGCCGCCGTTCGCGCTGTTGAGCTTCACTTTTTCGTTGTAGGTTTCCTTTGCGTCAAAGACGCTTGCGGGAATCGAATTGAGTTTCAACATTGTCTTTTTTCCTCCTTAATCCGACAGCTCGGAGATTTTTGCGCGGTCCGTCGAACTCAACAGTCCGTCCGTCCCCGTCTTGGAAATGGGAAGATCGACTTCGCTCGAGGTGCCTTGATTGCCCGTGAGCTTGATCTTGTTTCCTTCAAGGGACAGGGAAAGTGTCTCTTTCGCCGCCGCGCCCGCAGCCGCCGCTACCGACCTGCAGATTTGCAGAACGTAACCGTCACCCCAATAGGTGGTGCCCTCGTTGACGGGCTTGGTGCGCAGAATCACCGCGTAGACGCTTCCGTCGGTGGGTGCCGCTGCTGCGGGGGTCCACTTGCCGCCCGCGCCGACCGTCGCATACTTGTTGGAAGCAACGTCCGCCGTGAAGTTGTCCTTGCCCCATGTGTACTGTTCGCCGACGAGAAGCTCGGTGAAGTCCCCCCTGTTCCCTGCGGGAAGCGAGAGACCGAGCGTGTTCGCGCCGAGGTTCCATTGAAGCTCGCCGTTTTGGCTCGTCGCCTTGCTTACGTCGTAGTTGTTGAAGGCATAAATGCCCGTGTGGTCGCCCGTGAAGCCTTCAACGATGCCTTTGGTTGCTGCGTTGAAGTACCACGAGTTGCCGTTCAGAATGGAAAGGTTCTTCTCCGCGCCGAGTTTTTCGTAGCCCTCGCTGGGAAGGAGACCGTTCCTCACGCACAGCGTACCCGCTTGGCACTCCGCCGCGCTGAACCCTGCGCCCGTTCCCGTACCGAACTTGCCGGGGACGTTTTGGGTCTGATTGCGGACGCTGTTCGATACGGTGACTTCAAACATGTAGTTTGCCATGATCCTTTTCTCCTTTTAATCTTCCAAGATTTTGTCGATCGAGGTCTTGCCCGCTTCGGGATTGCCCTCGACGATTGTCCCCCAATCGAAATGGGAGTTGTTCTTTGCCTGACGTTCTTTCTTCGCTTCGCGCACGGCTTTGTTGCACTTGTCGTTGACATCTGCGCGGGCCCGCTCATCGCCGCAGAAGTTCCCGTCGCTGTCCACCATTTCGGCGTACTTGCAGACGCGCTCGTCGGTGAGGAGTTCATCGCACAGGTGCTCGTCGATGTCCGCTTCGCCTTTGAAACATTCGCGGTTTTCCGCAAATTCGCTTTTCACGGCGTCGCGCACGAGTTTTTCCCTGCGTTTCTTTTCCGCTTCCGTCATCGCATTGATCTTCGCCGTGAGGTCGGTGTTTTCTTTGGTCGCCTTGTCGAGGGCGGCTTTGGTCGCGTCGAGACGTGCCTGAACCGTTCCGACAAGTTGCTCGACGGGGACGCTCACCGCATTGTCCCCTTCCCCGAAAACGGAATTAGCGGCAACCTCAACGATCTGCTCGGTCACGACCGTGTCCTCGTTTTCGCGGAAGGTATAGACGCACGTGCGCCCCTTCTCGTCAAGCAAGGCAACCGTCTGACCGTTTACGCCGAGTACCGAATGGTTGGGAAACAGATCGCGCATATCGGCGAGTTTTCTGACTTTTGCCATTGTTCTTGCTTCTCCTTTTTTGGAATTTTGTTTTTGAGTTTGCGGCTCTATTGGGGTTTCCTGTTCGTAGTAGGAAGCGGCTCTCATTTTTATTTCCCGAAACGCCTCTCCACGAGCAGATAACTTTCTGATATTTGCGCCCGCGACGGCAGGGGCAACACCGTGTCCGAGAATGGTAACGCCGACGCATTTCCAATTCTCCTCGTATTCCGTGTCCCCTTCCACGCGGTTTTTGTAGACGAGCGTTTCAATCGAAATGCTCATCTGCCCTCCGTTGCTTTCGAGTTCGTCGATGAACTCTTTGTTGTAGAATGCGGGCAAAAAGGCTTCCTTCACGCACACCCATTGCTTGCCGTCGATTGTCGCAAGATAGGCATTGGGTTCGCCGTTCGGAAGTTTGTCAACGATCCACCCCGCGATGTGTTCGCTCTCTGCCCCGATGAAGGACGCATAGGTTTCGCCGTTTTTGTCCTTCTTCATCTCAAAGTCGTGCGAATTGGCGACCTTTCCGTCGATGACGGAATACAGGAGCGGGATATTGACGAATTGGGAAAGGTTCGCCGCGATGTTTTCGTAGACCCACCCGTTTCGGTTGCGCCCTTCGGAAAGCAACATCAACGAAACCTTGTAGTTCTTGTCTTTGTCAACGCTGTTGACTTTAAGCAAGCCGTCCGAAAATACGCGGCGGGCGGGATTGCTCTCGGAGACCGTTTTGAATTTGCTCATACGTCGTTCTCCTCGTCGAGGATTTTCTTGCAGTAACTGTCGAAACTCGTGGGGCTACCTGCGCCGCCCTGCTCGTTGAGCTGGTCGTAAATCGCCCACATTTCGAGGAACTTCGTGCGGTCGCGGCTGTTCGTGAGCATAAGTTCCTCGGTGAAAAGTGCCATAGCGCGGAATTGTGCGTTGTCGGTCGCGGCGTGGAAGGCTTCGAGGGCTTCCTGCACGTTCTCCAAAACGCGGGTGATGAACTCGAAAACGCCGTCCATGTCTTTAAGTTCCTCGCGCCACGACAACTCCTCGGTGGCGGGGTACTCCTGCATGAGATGATTTTCGTGGAGCATATCGCCCACGTTATCAAGCAGTTGCAGGAACTTGTGCGCCTGACGGTGGACGATTTCGGAGCAGAATTTGAGGCTCTGCTCGATGTAGACGTACTCCTTCGCCGCGTCGAGGAAGCGATTGCCGTCGAGGTACGCCTTGCTGACGGCTCTCGCGGCGTCCCGCAGACCTTTGAAAGGCTCCACGTCGAAGTTGTATTTTTCTTTGAGTTTCATAGGGTTTTACTCCTTGTTTGGCATAAAAAATGGGACTACCGACAAAGCGCTTTCGCTTTGCTCAATAGTCCCACTCGACTTTCCCCAACGCCCACTTGCGTTGAGATAAATTATTCAGTTTTTGGTGTTGAGCGGACTCGAACCGCTATCTTGCTGCGTGGTCTCCTTTCGGTGCCTTCGTCGCCGCCCCTCTGCCTGTTGTCGGTACAACGCCATTATGTATCAAACACGACCGTGAACCTATCGTGCGGGCAAACGCGGCATCCACCGCATTCGTCCATGAGAATAAGCGAGCCGTTTTGTGCAATGGCGAAACCGTCCATGTCGCAATATATCAAGCCGCGCGCCCACTCTTCGTTTAGAGCAATCGCTTCTTCGTCTGCGACCTTTCCCGTTTTGTTGTCTATCACGGTAAACGACAATTTTGCCATATCAACCGCTTATCTCCTTGACGAGTTTCTTGCTCACCTCAAAGACTTTCAGTCCGTTCTTTGAGTGCGTGACCTGCATATCGTTCCCGCGCTCTGTGATTTCTTTTGCAAGCTCTTCAAGAGTTTTCTCGGAGGTTATCTTGATATTTACCGCTAACGGCGTTTTGCGTATATTAGAGCCGTGTGTCGGAGGCGGATATGATGTGTCTGTTTTGGGTTGATAGCCGTTTTTCATTCGCCCGCACCGCCTTTAATTTCGTCCACAATGCTTTTGTACTCCGCATTTTGTGTTTTGTCCGCCATTAAGAAAAACTCTATACAAGAGGTGACGCCAAAATACTCGTTGAGTGCCTTGTCTAATCGCGCTTCCAAGTCGATACTGCGCATGAGTTCTTGACTGCTCTGTTTGCCACAAAGTTTTCTTTGCTTTTCATTGTCAAGAACTTGCTTGCCGAGTTTTATTATCTCCTCTCTCGTCGGCTTACTCATCGCCGCCGTCCTCCGTCTCGCCCTGCGTTTCTTTCTCGATTTTTGTGTCGGCTCTATCCGATTCATCCTTTACGGGCGCACCGCCTGTGTCGCTCTTGGGCTGTGAGTTGCCCGACTGCGTGTAAGCGGTCTGCGGCACTTCGAGGGTCTCCATAAATTTGCTCGCCTTGACGATTTGATTGGCGCATACGCGGTCGAAAATGCTGATGCCGTCAATCGAGCAAAGCACAATCCAACCCCACAGGTCGCCTTTGTCGATGAGTTTCAAAGCGTGTGCTCTCGCCGCATCGTCGCTGTACACGTCGCCCCATAAGGTGACTTGCCACTCCCACCGCAGGGAAAGTTCCTCGTTAAGAATGAAAGCAAGCATACGCTCGAACGTGCGATAGATCGCTTGGTCGTATTGGCTTTCGAGTTTCGCGGAGATTTCCGCCATGCCCTGCGTCGGACGGTCGGTGACAGGGATAAGTGACTGCAAGCCGCTTTTGCTCATGCCATAGACGAGGAAAGACTTGCTTATGTCGTTGGCGTTCGCACTTTCTTGGAAATCGTGGCTCTTGATATTCTCAAACGGCGCGCCGTAGAAACCGACGCCCGCCGTATTGTTGCGACGCATGAGTTCGTCAAATATGGCGACGAACATATCACGCCCGCCCGGGGAAAGTTTGTAACTGTCCTCTTTCGTGGCGTTGTCGCGGTCGTTGTACGGAATTTCGCCCGTGAAAATCTTGATGAGCGGATTGAGTATGAGGGAAATTTGCGCCGCCTCATAGTCCGCCTGTTGCGCGAAAGTCTGCATAAGTCCCGAAAACGGGCTGGCGACGATTGCCGTCGAGGGGTCTATCTCAAACGTCCAAACGCGCTCAATCGGAAGTGAAACCCAATAGCACCATTTACCGTCCTGCATCCACGCCTTGACTTCGCTCTCCTCGCGGGCGTTGTTGCGGGTCATGTAGACGAACTTGCCACGGAACGCCTTTTTGTCTTTCTGCCACGCGGCGAAATCGTCCATGTACGGCATGAAAAGGTCGCCGAATTGACGAAAATCCGTGCCAACCTGCATGAAGTACATGAGATTGAACGAGACCGTCCACTCGCTCACGCTATTCTTCCCGATGATCATGCACCATTGCTTGGGAAGTTCCTGCATGAAGAAGTAGTTGACGGCATTGTGAGACTTATCAATGCTGTAACGCGGCACATAGAAAACCTTTCCCTGCGTGCCCGCTTGCATGGCAATCTTGCGCCCCTCGTCTTTGAGGGAGGCTCGCTTGATGAGCTTGTCTACCAAGCGAGCCTCGCGCATGAAAGCGTCGCTCTCGATTTCCTCCGCCGTCGCGTGCGGAAGGACGATAGAGTGAAATTCGAGCATGTCCGCGTAGGATTTGACGAGCTTTTGGAAGGAGTATGTAGACCAGCGAAGTCCCTCCGCGACCTGCTGTAACGGATATTCGCTGTCCTGCGGGTGACGAAGAAACTCGCCGAGATCGGCTTTCGTGTAATCACACGGCAAGGGACTGATAGATTTAATACGGGAATTTTGCAAAGGCGCCATGTTTGCCCAAGCGCGGCTAAATATCCCATAGGCGGTATCATACGGCATCCCCGCGAATTGCCCCATAATGCTGTTGAAACGCGCAATCGCCGCCCCCCAAGAACTTTGGGGAGTGGCCTCTTGCGTATTCTTTTTTTGAGTGTTCGCCTTCGCCATAATACACGCCTCACGCTTATACGCGCTTATTATAGCATTTGAAAAAAAGACTTTCCGATAAGGTGACAAAATATTTCAAAAATTTTTTGGGGATTTGATTTTCTGTTTCTTTTTGAGATAGCGCACATATCCCTCATCGGCGGCGATCCCCCATGCGCGGACTGTTTCAGTATGTGGATTGAGGAGATCGTCGCAGATGATATTGTTTTGCAAGATCGCTCGTGCAAATGTTATGGCAAAATTGTTCGCGTCCGGGAAATGCTCTTTGTAGACCGCGAGCAAGTTCCGACGCGTCACCTCCACGTTGTCGGCTTGAATATCCACGCCGAAGAGACAGTTCAACGCCTTTAGCCCGTCCCGCTCATCTCTGCAGTAGGCAAGTTTACGTTTCAGGATCTCAATGAGGAATACACCATCGCCGCAGGCAGGCTCCAAAAACGTCTTGGTGAGATTGGAGTACATGTCGTCGGAGATGAGGTCGCACATCGCTTTGACTTCAGGCTCATTCGTGAAAACTTCGCCGAAATCTCGGACGCGCTTCTTACTTTTGACCTGCGTGTTTTTCGGCATATTCTTTCAACCCTCGCAAGCAGACTGCTTCGTCCCGCCATTTCCCCTTGGGAGGCGTTTTCATGTTTTCGCACAGGTCGGTCACGGGGCAGTACGCACACCGACTGCAACAATCCTCATCGACGTCAAGCAACCATTTCCCCAAGTATTTCTCAAAGTCCGCTATTCCCTCGGTGGTAGACGCTTTCACGAGTTCTCCTCGCTCAATGGCGTTTTCCAACTCCCACAACCTGTGAATGTAACGCAGAATGCGCGTCATATCTTCGTTCGGCGGCAAAGTGATCGCTACCACCAAGTCCTTTGGTGTTATTCGTTCGTAGCTCATTCTTCCTCCTCCGTCTTTTTCTTTTCTTCGGCAAGGGCGTTTTCGAGGTTGTCGCAAAAGCTGTTCATAAACTCCAAATAGCTTGCCTTGTTCTGCTCCATTGCCCGCTTATTCACTTCGAGCTTGCACCGTGTGACAAACGCCTGTTCCTGCTCTGTGAGTTCCGTTTCGGGCGGGATCTCGACAAACGGTTTTTTGAGTTCCTTGTCCGTGAATACAAGCAAGTAATCGGTATTGCACGGGCGCAGGGAGAACTCCACACCTTCGGGGATCTCCCCTGTCTTGGTCGCATAAAGTTTGTATGTACTCATCGCTCGCCCCCTTTCAAGTCCGCCAAGAATGCGTCTGCTTCGGGTTCTGTCGGAAAAACTGCCGTACCAATTAAAGCAAACTCGGCGCGGTAGAATACCCGCCAATTTTCGGTGATGTGCCCGTCGTCGTGCTTGTAGACGAAGTGTTCTTTGCAGGGCAACTCAATCATATCGCGCGGCTCAATGTCGTTTTGCCATTGTGATGGGATATTGCAAAATACACACCCGATACCGCGTTGCGTTATAATTTTGAGTGGGCAGTCGCTGCAAGTCCTGTGTTCCTCGCAAATCTTCTTTGCCTCACTCAACGTATAATCTTTCATTTCATCTCCTCCTCAAACCGATGAGCCTTGCCCGCTCCGACTGTATCGGCGTGACGGGCGATTGCTGCGGAAGTCCGCCATGCGAAAACTTCTCTATTTCTGCCGCCCATGAGGACTGCGCCTTATTGTGCCGCGTTGCGAGTTCCTGCTCCAAACGCCACTTGATACGAAGCCCGTACTTCTGCGTTGACCAAATATCCCTTTGCACACGGTTGGATTTCCGAACTTCCTTGACCGTCTGCCCGCTTGCGACCTTTTGCAGGTTCCGAATCTGCCCGACTGCCTCTTCCGTCTTTTTGTAGGGCGCGATGATTTTCGCATCTGCCCCGTCGTCCTTGATACCATGCCGCCGCTTGTACTGCTCCACGCCGTCCAATGCGTTCGGAATAAGCAATTCAACATTCCCCTGCTCCCACTCAATTTGAGCGTACTCTATCATGTCGCCGTCAGGGTCCGTCGTTCCTTTCGTACCCGCTTTCATGGGATAGATGCACCGCACAGCGTTCGGCTGTTCCAACTCGGAATGATAGCCGTCAATGCAAGCGAGCGGTCTACTGCCATCAACGGTTGGTTTCATCAAGTCCTCAACGATAGGTTTTCCATGTCCGCCTTGGCAGTCAATAACCAAATATGTTGTCTGCCCGCCGTCCATACAGAAACGTTGCCACAGCGGTTTAAGTAACCGACAATGCCCGACCACGGTTTTAGGCGGTGGGTAGCTGTCAACGTAGACAAACTGCGCTTTGTATTTATCCCGCTTCGACGGGGTTGTAAACTCGGTCAGTTTCAAAACAGAAACCCCACACTTCGCGTTAGCCTGTCCGTCCTCGTCCGCAACGTCATAGATCACAACATAAATCGCGTTCGGGTCGCCGCAATGTTCCAACTCTGCGCAGGTGAGCTTGCGGCTCCTCGAAAGCGTTTCGTCACTTATCATCGGATTCTCTTCCGAGCCGCCGTACCTCACTTCCATTTCACGCGCCCACACGTCGGGGGTGGTTGTTTTCTTCTCCTTCTTGTAATAGGCAATGGAGCGGATATTGCACAGGAGCGCGACCTGCCACGGTACGTCCATGCAGAAGCCCTCGTATTTGTCGCCGTGGAGCATGGCATCAAGTGCCGCCGCGCGGTAGACAGAGTACGCCTTGTTATTACGCGACGAGGCGTTTGATATGTAGTTCTGCTTGAGCTGGATGCACGTCCTGTCCTCTTTGCCGTTGACGGAGCGAATGAGCCTGTGCCCTTTCGTAATGTCGCTCTCGAATTTGTCGAAGTTGAAGGCGTTTTCCCCCTCTTCCGCGATCTCCTCGCCGACGACGGTATGGAAGTTGTCGCCGCGCGGCGCATACATGGCGAACTCGCTCCCGTAGGGCGTTGTCATGTAGAACATTTCCTCGCGGTCGTTGTTCACCGTCCAATGGTTCGCCAAAATCGGGTAATTCTGCCGAATTGCCTCATCTGCTTGCGAGGCAAGTTTTGCCGACTGCTTCTGATTCGGCGCGTAGTAGCGCACCTTGACGCGAGGGAAGAGTATTCCGTCAATCTTCTTTCCAGCAACGGTGATGAATGTCTTTGTCAAGCCGCGCGCGCCCGTTATGTAGGAGATTTGATACCGCGCCTGTACCCGAAGCATAATGCGCTGTATGAGTTCCAAGCCGAACTCGGCATTCTTCGCCCGCAGAAGGTCGAGGAGCGCGTCAGGATAGAACCTGAAAAAGCTGATGAGAAGTGCCCACGACTTCTTGTTGATTTTGTCGTAGTCAAAGGCGCGTTCCTTTTTCTGCTTCACCCACTTGCCCGTGGACTTGATTTGTACGAGGCTGTCCCCGCTCCGATATGCTGGCATAGGTTATCCCTCCAAGAGTTCGGGGTTGTCCCACTTGTTCCCGATGACTTTCAAATATCTGTCTTTGGTATCACGCCACCACAGCAGGGAACATCTCACACTCCCTACTATGTCGGGATTGTCCCACTTGATATAGAAGCCCGTGTATCTGTTATCGCCGTTTGGAATTTCCCCAAACTCGACAACGCCAATGTACTCGTTCCCCCTTCGGTCGCAAGGGACAGCGACTATATCGCCCTCAAAAATGCGCTTGCCTTTCTTGTCGCAAAGTCCTGTGAACTCGGAAACGGTGTCGGGGTCAACCATATAATCATCGCTCGGTATCATTTTTAGTTTTGGGTGAGGAACGGATATGTAAGCGCATAGCGTTGTTCTATCAACGCGTTGCTTCGCCTTAAAATAATATCCTTTTACCCATTCACCGTTATATCGTTTCCCGCGAAACAAAATCTCTCTCATTCTTCCTCTCCTTTTTTGTCGTCCACGATGTTCACCTTCGTTATGCCGAGGTATCGTTTGTTCTCTTTCTCGCGTTCGGTCTCCTCGGGTTCAAACTCCCCGTATTCGTCATCGGCGGCAAGTTCGCTCGGCAACTCCTGTATCGGCGGTAGGTCGCCGTTCTGCCGCATGGAATTGATAACGGAGAGAATGAGCTGGTCTGCCACGTCGAGCGAATACTCGTATTTCGGGGACTTGATGAACCTGTCCCGCAAAACTTTGATAAGTTCATCGTAGGGAAGCAAGTCGCCGTTCTCCATAAGTCCTTCCTCTTCCAACGCAAGCACGAGCGCGTCAATGCGTAGTTCCTCGACGGGCTTCTTATCCTTCGGGCGCATATTCTCGTCGGCGAGAAGCTGGCTCGTGGATTTCTGAATCTCGGTCGCAAGTTTCGCAAGTCCCGACCGCATGAGGTGGTCGTAAATCGCGTCATTCTTCGCAACCTTGATGAGCGTTGCCACCTGCTGTGAGTTGAGGTCTTGCCCCTTGTATGCGCCCTCTCGTATGGCGTAGAGGCGGTCAAGCTCGTTGTAAAGTTCGGCGGACATTGGCAAGCCCTTGTAAATCGGGAGTTGTCCCCATTTCAGTCTTTGCTCTTTTGTCCCGCAGATTTTTTCCTTTTCCTTTGCTATACGGGCGGCAAAGTCGCTGTGAGATAAGTTTTTGCCGAATAACCCCGTAAGGCTTGTAACGCCGTCGGCAAATCCCAAAACCTTGTCGCCGATCCTATCTTCCCCACTCTCCGCCAATCTGTTTATGTAGCAAAAATACGGCTCGTCGCAAGTATCAAATTCCGTTCCGTCAAGCAACAACGGGATAAGCGGAAAATCGAGCGACGCCGCCGCGTGAAACAAGGCAATGTGTCTGCCCTCCGTTTCTTCCAACCGAGAAAAGAAGTTGTTTTCGCATTCAACGCATAAGAATCCCCTCCCGCTTATGCTATGCGAAGATTTTCTGCTGTTTTTGTCGTTCAGTTCACAGCCGCATTCGTGGCAGTAGAACTTTGACGGACATTGTTTCCTTGCCATTCCCTTTTACCCTCACTTTTTTATTTCCGCCCTTCGTACTGCTTCTTCGAGAGATTTTCCTGCTCGAATCGCTTTCCCGAGTACGGTATAATTTAAGTGATATTTCCTTGCCAATTCACTTAAAGTCAGCCGTTCGTTTTTATATACGACGTAGTAATTCGTAGTTTTGTTGTTTGCCTGTTGAATATTGTCCGCCCAACGGCAATTATCGGGAGAATAGCCCTTGCTGTTGTCTATGCGGTCAATCGAAAGATTTTCTTCGTAGCCGTTCGCCATAGCCCAATCATAAAACGCTTGAAAGTCGTCCCGCCACTCGTCGCAGATCGTTACACCTTTCGCGCCATAGTCCCGAAAGTCCTTATGGTGCGCGTCATAACAACGAACTTTTATCCCGCGCCAAATCCTATAAAGCCTTGTGCCTGTTTTATTGTGCGTAGTGTTCCTTTGGGAAGTAAGAGCGGAAGCCAAGCAACCGCAAGACCTTACCGCGCCCCTTTTTAGGTGATTAGCGCGGACAATTTTTTCGTTCCCGCATTCGCACCGACAAAGATATTGAACTGTCCCCTGCGCATCGTTTTCAACTCGCTTGACAACATACAATTTTCCAAATGTTTGACCCGTTAAGTTATCAAAACGCCAATTTACTTGATGCTTCAAACACCCACACGATTTTGTGTCGCCAAGTTTCAAATATGAACTTTGGACGATAGTTTCATTGCCGCAATCGCACTTGCACAAATAGCGTGTCCGACCTCTCGAATCTCTTTCTGCCCTCCCTAATACGAGGAGCTTCCCAAAACGCCGTCCCGTTAAGTCAATAAACGCTCCCATTATTCCTCGTCCCCCTTCATACAAATTTGGAGCACATCTCCCTCGCAGGTCGCCGTCTGTTCTTCGCCCCATTTCATTTCTTCGAGGTGGGTATAGTCGTAGTATTCACCCCCAACCTCATAAAGCACAATAGAGCGTATTGATTGTTTTACGACTTGGCTGATGTCGCCCAAACGGTGTACCACATTTCGGAGTAATGTCCCCATGCCGCTAAACTCACCAACGCCAATGCTTACTCCCGTGAGGAATGACGAATATTTATCAAGCTCTTTTGTTTGTTCCGCAACTACCTGTAATTGCTTTTTCAAAAAGAAGTTCATACTCTGTCCCCCTTGACTTCAAGCAACGCCGTGAATGTGCAGGGTTGCTCCGTTTCGGGGTTTTCGTGCGCCCGCTCGAATCCGTCATCAAAGCTCGCGGTCTTGACTGTAATGTGCTCTGCCGCGTATTCGCCAAAAGCATGAGCTTTGATTATGCCCATAGCCTTGTGTATCACGCCGACCGCATCCTCTACCCTGCCCAACATCTCCAAAGTAATCTTGTCCATTCCTATACTCCTATGACTTGACTTGCAATACTAATTTGTAGTATAATAAACTCTGTATCGGTTTCTTCCGACCAAAGCACTACAAACTTGTATTGTTTTCTTCATCATAACACTACGAATTTGTATTGTCAAGCATTTGGAGGGCTATTATGAAATTTTTTTTGAGAGAGCGCAGAAAGGAGTTAGGTCTTACACAGTTTCAAGTCGCACAGGCTGTCGGTATAGCCGAGAGCGCGTACCAGCGGTATGAACTTGGCAATTCAGAGCCGCTTGTGACGACCGCGATTCGCCTTGCTCGGGCGTTAGACACGTCGGTCGAGAAAATCTACGACACAGACGATTAGGAGCCGTACAGGTTCTCTACGCTTGTTTCAAGGGCGTTTGCAATCTTTATGGCAAGATACACATTCGGGACGCAGATGTTGTTCTCGTATCTTTGGTATGCGCTCTCCGCTATCCCTATCCGCTCCGCCACTTGTTTTTGCGTAAGGTTCAACGCCTTGCGCTTTTCTTTTAGTAGGTTCTTCATCTCGTTTTTCTCCTTAAAAATCGAAATCGTCATCGTCGTCGGGGTCGCTCTCGGCTTCCACCTGCCCGCCGCTCGCCCCAATCGGCTGTATGTATTCGACCGTGCAATAGGTCGTCCTGCGCGTCCTACCCTCATCATCGGCGAACTTGCTACTCGTAATCTCTCCGTACAAAAACAAGAGACTACCGATTTCGAGGTTTTTAACTATGGGCGCGAATGGGCTATCGTCGCCCACCCTGCACCACATTCTCTGCGACTTCCACATGGGCGAGCCGTCCTTCTTGACGATTCGTTTCGACCCGCCTTTGACCTTGAAGCGGTATTGCACCCCGCCGTTATCAAACTTCGTTTCCGAGACCGCCACGCCGTTCTTGTCGGGTATCACCTTCACCACGCCGATGACGGCATAGCCCATTTTGTCCTTTATCTTCGCTATCCGCATTGTCCTGTTATCCCCATTGTTCCGCCATAGCGCGAGCAATCCCCTCAAAAGTCTTGCTCTTTGTTTTGCTATCGCGGAATGTCGTACCGCTCTGTTTGCGGGGATTTCCGTGTCCGTCTTTGCTTCCGCCGCTCACCCAAGATATGATATTTCCCGTTATAATTTCCGTCGGCATTAAAGGCGGTAAGCCTTTTAGCCAAAGGCAAGTTTTCTTGCTGTACGGGTGTCCGAATTGCCACGGCTGAATTGTTTGAGAATACGGCGGGAGTTGAAATATCCTCGTCGGAATTGGATTTTCAATACAAATTCTGTCACAATCGGCATTATAGAATTTCATAAAAAACTCCTTGCCTTGTAATCCAAGTTCGTATCTTTCTCTGTTCAACTCGCCTTTGTGCGGGAATAGGCGGGCGGCTCCGCAGTTGCTTAAATATGTGCAGGGCGGGTGCGCTATAAGCAAATCCCACTTCCCGTCAATTCTATGTATCTGACCGTCCTGTGTAGTAAAGCTGTACCCCCCCCCATTTATGAGGGGCAAACAATCGCCCCGTATGTGCCATTCGGGGTGTCCCCCGCTACATTCTTGTATGTCGCAAGAGTACGCCTCATGTCCGCGCTCTCTAAACGCCGTGCATACTCTTTGACTTTCTTCGCAAGCCACCAACACTCTCATTTGTCCCGCTCCTATATGTCAATGTCGGAGAAGTCCTCTTCTCGCTTCTTCTTCGCCGCAGGAAGCGTCGGCTGCACCGAAACCCACTTGACGATGAGTTGCGGCTCTACCTTGCTGTTATACTCATGATCCTCCACCTTTCCTACGAGGAGCAATGTCGGCTTTGCGTCCTCCGCCACAGCCTGTATGTAATCGGCGAGCGCGCCGTATGCCACGCAGGTGAAGTAAAGTTGATGTCGGTCGCCGAACTCGTCCACCTCGTAATCGTAGTTGACCCGTATGCGGCAGAAAGAATTTTCCCGTCCGTCCTCTACGCCGTAGTACTTCACGCCGTATGCCGTTCCCACGAACAAGGCGGAATTGTTTTCCTTGTCGAGAAGTATCATCGCTCAATGTCCCACGGCAACTTGTCCTGTCGGAAGTCGTCGCCCATGAGCTGGCGCAGGCTCTCTTTCATGAAAACTGCGCTGTGATGCTCGTCCGCTTGCCGCACGAGGTAGTCTATCCATTTCTTTTGCGGAATGACCTTGCCTTTGCCGTTGCCCGTCTCCGCGCCGATGATAATAACCTTTGGGAACGAACGCCACGGCAACGTAATTGACTCCAAAATCGGCTCAACGCTGTAAAAGTCCACTGAATAGTCCGCCCTGTCCGCTTGCGCTTGCGTCGTTATGGAGATACCAAAAAACAAATTCCGATGACCATAGAGCGAATAGAAGTCTCTGTTACCGCGCTTGTTTGTAATTGCAATGAGTTTGTTGGAAAGCACGGCAGGGCGCTTCGTCAATGCAATATACTTGTGTTGTTGGTTCGCTACGATAGCGTTGATGACTTGCTCTATCCACTCCTGCTCCCACGTCCCGATGTCGCTCATGCTGTCGATGAAAATGCTCCTCGGGTTCTTGCTGTAAAATTCTTTCAGATGTTCGGGCTTCCATTCGGGAACTTTCCAATCTTTGCAGAAGTGGAAACGCTTGTTGAGTACGTTTCCGTAGCAGTATTCGCAGTTGTTCGGACAGCCGTAAACGCAGTTGATCGTCGCGTCAAATGTTTCAATCTTCGTGTTGCGCATAGTATTTTTCCCTCTCTTTTTTTATTCTCGCCCTCTTTCCCTCGTCAACCGTGTGGCGGAGTTGATGACAATATTTGCAAAGTGTTATGCCATTCTCAACGTCAAATCTACCTTCGGGAAATGTGGCGTAAGGCTTGATGTGATGAGTTTCCATAATGCTTTTATCCTTTCCACCGCAGTCTTGACAAGTGTATTTGTCGCGGGCATTTACAGCCTCTTTCCATAGTTTATAATTGAGCGATGCTTTGCTTTTAATTGTAGCACTGCACTTTCCGCCCTTCCAATGAGGGTTGTTCTCGCCGTATAATAATTTCCCGCTTGCCCTTGTGCCGTCGCTAATCTTGATTCTTTCCTCAACCGTCCGAGCAATTCCCTTTCGCTTGCTCGGCTTGCCAATATGCGCGATTCTTAATTTCTCTATGCTCTCGGGAGAATGGTGTTTTCCCTTGAAGTTGCTCGGAATCGTATGACGGTCTACCCGCACCTTAACGTGTGTACAATGTTTGCATTTCGTCGAAAGTCCGTCTACTCTCGTACAATCTTTAATGAAATAATCTCTCGACACCCAGCGTTTACAGCCGCTGCACCATTTCAACCCTTTTGCTATCTGCTCGTAATAGTATTCGGTGGAAATTCCTACTCTTTTGCAGAAAACCTTGATTGCACCTTCTCTTGTTTGCGCCATGTCGCACCTCTCGTTTTTTCTTATATTATATCAAAAATCTCTAATGTTGTCAAATAAATATGCGCTATTTATCTAACTTTATCAAAGTTTTTTCTTATAACATAAGTAAAACGCTTGATTTATTCCCGCCGTTGTGATATACTCTTCAAAAAGAGAGGTGTCACAAATGGATATGCGGAAGAAAATCGAGATGGCGTGTACTTACGCAGGGATTTCCCAAGCCGCCCTCGCAAGGGCAATGGGCGTAACTCCCGCTACATTCAACGCACGGCTCAAAACCTGCAAATTCTCCGTTGAGGAATTGGAGAAGATCGCAAAGACTTTGGGCGCGACATACCACTACTCCTTCACCTTTGAGGACGGGACGAGCTTTTAACGGCTCGTCCTTTTGTTATCGTGGCGTCACACCAATCGATACGGGTCTTGTTCATGCCGCACCGCCTTTGAGCAATTCGGGGTTGTCCCACTTGTTCCCGATAACTTCATAGTAAAAATCCTCGCAGGAAAGTGGAATAATAAGGCGGTTTCCATTGCCGCTCGTTGGTTCGCTATAAACCCCAAAAACTTTCTCGTTGCCCATATCAAGACATTCCCCAATACCGCAAAGCATGATAATGCCCGTTTCGCCGTCGTCGGCTTCCGCAATAAGAATGTCGCCCTCGAAAATGCGTTTGCCGTTTTTGTCGCGCAGTCCCGTGTACTCGGAAACGGTTTCGGGGTCTACTTTCGTAAAAAATACGCCACCTATGCTCCAAATATGGCAGTCTGTTTGACTTTGCACCAAGTCACCTTCAACCCATTCACCGTTGTCAGCCGCCTTTCCACGGAATAGAATCTCTCTCATTCTTCTTTTCCCCCATTCAAAATCTCTCCGAGCCGTTTGATGATTGCCTCGGCGCGGGTGTCCCCGATGTCAAATGTCGATTTTAGGACGGCGGCGAGAGAGTAAACGAACGCCGACTCCGACGTCACGGAAGCCTTGCCAACCTTCACGCCCTTTGCAAAAAGGTCTGCCGCCCACTTCGCCATGTCCTCGTAACTCATTTTCTTGATGTCGCTGTACGTTGACAGCGGCAGGGTGTAGTTTTTCATAATGCCTCCTTATATCCACCCCACGGTGGTTTTGCCCTTATAGCCTTTCTCCCATACGAACCACGCAAAGGCGACGCAACTGCCGCCGCTTTCACGCATCCGCTCAAATTCGCCGTTCTTCGCACAAAGGACGCGCTCGGAAAAGACATAAATCTTGCGAGGGGGATTGTTCTTAAACAGTTCTGCGTATCGTGCCTTGCCCTCGAGGAATGTGAGTTTGAGGAACATATAGCAACGGCAACCAGCGGGAAGCAGGTCGAGCGCTTTCTGCACGAACTCTTTTGCAAACTTGTACGGCGGGTTGGTGAGAATATCGTAGTCCCCCGAAAACGGTCTCGTTTTCTGCGCGAGGAAGTCAACGACGCGGTTCATTTGATCGTAGCCCCTGTCCTTTATGTCGGTGCTGTACACCGCATAGCCCCTCTCCGTCAACCGCTCCGAGAGATGCCCACCGCCGCAAGCGCACTCCCATATACGTTTATTGGGCTGTTCGACCGTCAAGAGCTTATCGACCGCAACGGGATCGGTCGCATAATAGTCATCGCGCTCCCGCTCCTTGTCCGTGTGATTGCTTGCGCCAATCGTTTTCCAAAGCGAGTTGCCGTTACCACGCCAATCTTTCATTGCTTGTCCTCTTCCACGCGGACGGTGATTGTCTTTTTCTCGCCCGCAATGCGGCGCAGGAAGGCGCGTATGTCGTATGTAGTCGTCAGCGGCTTGCCGTCCACGATGATGATCCCCGTGAGCGCCCGCGCGTTCTTCCCGATTGCTTCTACGTTCAGTTCAAAGGTTTGCATACGGCATCTCCTTCATTCTTGCCCCACAACGCGGGCAGTAGTTATCCATGTTCAATTTGAAATGTTTGATTGCCAATTCCTTGCTCCATTCCGTCACAAGTTCCGCGTGACCATTTCCGCACACCGCGCATTCATATCCGACTTGATATACGGTCTGAAAAACAGGAAGGACAGAGAGTGCCGCAATGGGGGTTTTGTACGCATCGATTTTCGGCTCATGCAGTTCGTTTTCTCTCGTTTTCATGTTTGCTCCTTATATGAAATCGCTTATCTGTGTCGCTTCCCAAAACGCTTGGGGCGAAGATTGTATCTCGTTCGTGCTCGTCAAAGTCATGCTTCCTCCGCGTAGTGCCACACATAACGTCTCGTATAATTCTGTCTGCCCTTCAAACAGGCGATGATATTTGATGATGGAATGCACATCGCTTTTGCGGCAAAACTTATGCTCGAAAATGTCATCTGTTCCCCCGTAAACCTGTCTACCATGACAACGCTTCTTTTCCTCTTTTCGTTTGCCTCGCGGTATTGAAACATTGTTTTGATTATCTTGCTTGCGTGTTCCACGTTCTCCAACGGAGTACACCACTCCAAGTTTGAAACGTTATTGTTGTGCGGATTGCCATCTATGTGGTTCACATAAGGCAAACCGCGCGGGTTGTCTATGAATGCCTCCGCGACGAGCCTATGGATATACTTTTTCCTGTGTTTGCCGTCCTTATAAAGATCGACATACAAATAGCCCTTCCCGCAACGGTTTGATACAGGCTTTTTTGTCTTACCTGTTATGTTACTCACGACTTTCCCATTGTCGAATATAGAGTAGTCGGGATATTCCTTTATGATTTTTTGTCTCATGGCAACTCCTCCACGAACATATAACTTTGCGGCGGGCGGGTGATACGATGTGCGTAATCGCATTCTCCCCCAAGCGCGTCCTCGAACGTATAGTGCTTGCAGAGACGCGCACCGACTTTGCATTTCGCAACTTCATACGGACAAAACGGCGTAGTGAACTCTCCCAACTCTTTCGGCTTGTCGTAGATTTTGAGGTCGGAAATGTGCCAGCCGTAGCCGTAATCGTTGCCGAGGTATGCCTTTAATTCCTTCTCCGTAAGGCAAGCCGCCTGAATAAGCGTTTGCGCCGCAGAATGCCACTCTGACGCTTGAACTCCCCCTGCGACAAAGCCGTTCCCCTCGTCCCTTATCGTGTCTATCCTGTCGCACACGAACTCGCCGACGACCTTTCCGAGAAGCGGCGCCATGAGCGGCTGATACTCTTTCGGTATGCGTTTGAATGACCGCCTGTTCCGACTGCAATAGATAAGGGACTTCTTATCCCAATCTTGGGCGCGCGGGAAGTTCTTGCGGACTTCCACCGTCTTTTCCTGCTCAACCTTCCACCCCATAACGCGGGCGATGATGAGAAAAACGTAATAGGGCTGAATTGACGTCAACGCGGATTTCATAATTTCCTCTCCTCGTAAATCTTGGTCGCGGCGCGGTATGCCTCGCAGTCGTCCGTGAGGCCGCACCACCGCTCGCACGTCTTTTCTTCCTTGCAGATGGCGCGGGCAATCTTCATGATCGCGTCGTGGCGCCGTGCGTCCTCTTCGTTGTGCCCGGGACAGCCATTCTCGAAACTGAACCCAAGACAGTCTCCGAAGGGCAAGCGTTTTCGCCCCGCCGCAAGGTGCTTTTGGAGACAGGCGCGTATCTCTGCAACGGTTTCGAGCGTCTGCCCGTTCTCCTCAATGCAACCCTTCAACTCCTTTGCGTTTTTTATCCCGCCCTCAACAGACAGGCACATATGACGAACCATGCCTCATTCCCTCCCGTCTCCGAGAAGCGGCAGATTGCCGCCCGCATAGAGTTGATAGACCGTCGTCCCCGTCTTGTCTGCCATGTACGGCAAGAAAATCTCGTCGAACGTCACCATTGCCGTTTCGAGGAGCGCCATCTGCGCGGCGATCCAATCCTTGATATTCCTCCACGCGACCTTCGTTGCCTGTTCGCGGTCGCACTTGACCTTCTGCCTTTGCAGGACTTTTTGAAATTCGTCGATATTCGCGGGGAGTTTGAAAAGCCTGTCCCCAAGCGGGGTCTCTACGATGAACATGACCGCGCTCGGCTCCCGTCGCTCGTCGTAGTTCATCACCACGCTCTTTGCACCGTGGGCGGCAAGGATGCCCTGTATCTCTCCGACGGTCTGCGCCGCCGAAATCGTTGTTGAATAGTTCTTAATTGCCATTGTTTTCTCCTCCTTTACACCGCGACGCGGGCGGGTCGGCGGTCTCGCGGGCGGTGGCCGCTGAAAACACGGTGCAACTCCTCCATCGTGTCTGCGCGGCCGCCATTCCTCGCGTAGTCCACCGCCATGTCGGCGCAGTTTGCCCGCACAAGCGCCTCCGCAACCGGGGCGCAAACCATGTTCCCGATGCGCGCGATCTGCTTTGCCTTGCTGTACGGCTTGCCGATATACGGCTCGATGTCGATGACGTAATCGCTCGGCATACCCATCGCGAGGGCGAGTTCTCTCGGCTCGAGCATCCTCATTCCAATGTCGGAGATGAAGTACTTCTCGCCGTCGATCTCGATGATAATGATTTCGTCCTCGGCAATCTTGAAGTCAAACCCCGCGTAGGCGTTCAGAAGGTCGCGCACTTCGCTCCAATATCCGAGATCTTGCGTCGTGTCTATCTTCTCGAGATAGACCGCAACGTCGGCGTGGTGCGCCGCCTTCGAGGTGATCGTCGGCATGGGCTCGTCCACGCTCTTCCCGTCCATGTTCTTCCGCAGGATGCAGAGGTGATGATTGACGAGATAGTGTCGGGGCTTGGCGGTGACCGTCGGGAGCGGATCGTTTGGGGCGCTCGCGTGGTCGTCCCCTCCGTAGTAGTGGACGATATGCGAGGCGACAAGTGCGCTGTGGTCAATGCCCGTCACGGTCGGCTGCGGCTCCTCGAGGCTTGCACCCGCCTGTTGTTCTCCGCTGAAATACTTCGTTAGGTAGGCGGCCGTCATGCCGTAGCGGTTCGCCCTATCCACCGTGCGGAGCGGCTCTTTGGCGCATTGTCCGCGCGCCTCCCCCTCCTGCTTCTCGGCGTGGTATTGCGTGAGATACGGCGCGGCGAGGTTCTGCTTGCAAGTCGATACAATCGTCGAGAGCGGTTCTTTCACGTCGTTGACGCGCGGGTTCTGCCCCTTCCTCTCTCCGTACCCGATCGGGACGACGGATGGATTGACGACATAGTGGTGCCCCACCGTCGTCGCCGTCGTGAGCGGCTTGTCGATGTCCTGCGGCGTGTTCTCGAAGTTGAACTCCACGATGAACGGCTTCGGGTTTTCGAGGACAAACTTCCGCATCCCCCGCGCGATGCGTTTGAGCGTGTTCACGACGAGCGGCTTCTTCCTCTCAAAAATGGAAGGAACGGGGACTGTGAAGTCGATACATTCCGCCGCCGTCCTGTACGGCTTCAGACCCGCCCCTTTGCCGTTCGTGGGCGCAGGGAACACAATGGGCTTCCCGTCCCGCCGCGCAATCAAGTAAAAGCGCTTACGGCTCGTCGGCGTGTCGTAGTCGCAAGCCTTCAAAATGCGCCACTCGACCCTGTAGCCGAGCCCTCGGGAGAGCCTGCCCGCTTCCGCGCTCTCGGGGTCGAGCTTCAAAAACTCGCACGCCTCGAGAAAGGCGGGGTGCGTTTTCGGGAGCCCTTTCGTGAGCATGGCGACGAAGCCGTTGAAGGTCTCTGCCTTGCGGGCGGGATCGGGAACGAAAACCTTCTCCCCCTTTTTCACGACCTCGATGCACGGTCCCCACTCGCGGAACTCCTCGACATTCTCGAGCATGATGACGCGGGGAGATACGGCGCTCATTGCCCAGCGGAGCGTGACCCACGCGAGCCCTCTGATTTTCTTATTCACGGGTTTTCCGCCGCGTGCCTTCGAAAAGAAGGTGCAGCCTGGGGAGAACCACCCGAGCCCGACGGGGCGCCCCTCCGTCGCTTTCACAGGATCGATGGCGAAGACGTCTTCCTGGAAGTGGGTCGTGAGCGGGTGATTGACCGCGTGCATCGCGATCGCGGCGGGGTCGTGGTTGACGGCATAGTCCACAGGGCGGCCGAGCGCTTGCTCGATGCCCACACACGAACCGCCACCGCCTGCGAAGTTGACGACGATGACCTCCCTCATGAGGTCGTCTTGATATGTAGCCTTAAACGGTGATTTGATCATCTCTCACCTCAAAACGGAATGTCGCCGTCGTCGTCGAAAGTAGACATCTGCGCTTTCCTCGCGGGAGCGGGACGCTGTTGCGGCGCACTATCCGGCGCAGTGTCGACACTGCCTCTCTTTGGCGAGGTCAAGAACTCGCAGTCCTGCGTGATCACATCGACCGACGTCTGCCTGTTCCCCTTGTTATCCTCGTAGTTGCGAATTTGTATGCTCCCTGTCACGGCGACCTTCGAGCCTTTCCTGCAATAGCGGGCGATGCTGTCTGCAACGCCGCGCCACGCGGTGCAGTTGAAGAAGTCGGTTTGACGTTCGCCATCTCCGTTTGTATAGCTTCGATTGACCGCGATCGCAAAGTGGCATACACTCACACCGCTTGCTGTCTCTGTCAGTTCCGGGTCGCGCGTCAAGTTTCCTGTCAAAAATACCTTGTTCATGCCTTTCTCCTCTTTTTTGCTTCTTGCTCGCGGCGATGTTCTTCACGCTTTTCTTTGATGATCGGACAAGTGGCTCCTTTCTTTTTTTCATAAATGCACCTTTTTCTCGGGCAGTTTAGGCAAATACTACGTTCGTCAAATGCAGTGTAGTTACTCATTGGCTTCCCCTCCCCGCAGTCTTTCCTTCTCTCTTTCGAGAAAGGCATCGGCTTGCTGCTCGTCGCAAAAAAGACGGAATGTTGTGGTTATGACTGCATATTCGTTTCCGACAAATTTATCATTTCCGAGAAACACTTTCTTCGGAAGTTCGACGAGATCACCGCTCTCAATTTTGTTTTCCAACTCGGCAAGGCGGTTTACGATTTCTCCGAACATCATATCGGCGACGCTCGGTGACTTATCGTCATGGTACACGCAGAAGTGCCCCGCATTCGCGACCCACCGTCCCTTGTCATCCTTTTTCGTCATCCTCTTGTATTCGCTCATGCTTTTCTCCCTGTCAATCTATCAATGAGTTCAAAATAACTCCGCTTGTAAAAATCCCGTTCCTCTTCCAACGCACGGGTATTGATCTCTTCGCGCGGCACGGGGGGGGGGGGTACGCTATCCGAAGCAGAAATCGCAAGTTGGACGCGAAGCGCCGCGTCGATCTTCTTCATCGTCCCCTCGTCAACTTCCCCGCAGAAGTTCAAAAGACGCTCGTTGGAGATCGTTATGACCTGCTCGCAGAGGAAGGTGCCGTGGACGGTTTTTCCTTCGTATGGTACCCTCGTCGGTATGGGAGGCTTCTCCTTCGATGTCATCGGAACGACCGTCACAAGCCCTGTAAAGGCGTTTGCCTTGTCGTTTGAGACGACCACGCAAGGGCGACGGGTTACGCCGCTTTCCCCTCTCAACTCACAGCCGACTTCCTGCCCCGTGAATTGGTAGTAATAAATCTCACCCCGATGAATGTCGTAAATGACTTTCCCCTCATGGTCTGTAAAAACAGAAAATGCGTTCTCGTAAAATTTTTTCTTATCGTACTGTTCCATTACTTTATCCCCATGTATTTTTTGATCTCCGCGATCGCCGCGTCCACGCCATAGCACACGGCGGCAAGATATCCCTCGGTGTTCAAATGCGAGATCCATTCGAGTTGCTCTTTCGTCGGGTGCGCGAGTTTGTCCCGTTTGAGTTCGATAAATAAGCCGTGAAAGCCGTTCCGCGCCGTCGGGATAAACAGATCGGGGAAGCCCTTGCGTAATCCCATGCGCTTCATCTTCGCGCCGTATGCCTTGCTCCGCTTGCTCTCGTTCGGAATATGTACGCAGATGATTCGAAGAGTATCGCAGAACTCAACAACTGTCTCCTGTATCTCATCCTCAGTCGGACGATAGAGATCCGTCTTTTTCATCCCTCACTTCCTCCCGACTTTGATATCGAAGTACCCGCCATTGATCGCCCGATAGATTTCCTTCGCTTGCTCCTCGTCCCACCTCTCTCCGTACTCGGCATAGCCGTAGTAATCTTGAAGGCGACAAATAACATCTTCGAGCTTATCGTTCGTGAGTTTCTTCCCGTTCAAGGCGCAGTGTCTGATAAACTGCCAGATAGCCGAACGAAGTTGAGGCCCAACACCACACCTCGTCATGAGGACCTCATAGCTCTCGCGCGCGCCCGCGCTTGATGGGTTATTATATATTTCTTCTTTCTTACTTTCTTCGTTATAACTTACTCTTTCTTTACCTAACCTAACCTGTGGTGCCATTTGGTTGTCATTTGGTTGCCAATCGGTTGCCATTGCCGACGTGGTTGCCTGTTGGTTGCCATGCGGTTGTCGATCGGTTGACGGACTGTTATCATCTTTCCCGCTATCTTCTTCCGCATATTTAGGGACGGGAACCCCTTGCGATTCATCAAATGTATACGCCCCGTCGGGTTTAAGATAGAGCGTTGCTTTTTCATCGACATAGACAGTTTCCTTATACCTGTCTTTTCTCAGAAGATTGTGCATGCGCCAATGTTTGATAACGCTCACACCAGACGGGAAGCAGAAAATAAAACGTTTATCTGCAAGCGTTTTATAGTCCTTGTCCTTTCCGCCCACAAGCCTTTGAATACTCTTCGGATTTTTAATGAACCCGTCGTCGTCCGCATTCATGCACAAGTGGAAATACAAAGCCTGACTGCTCAACGGCATCTCGATGAAAGCGTCGCTCTCTGTAATTTGTGGTGAAAACATTCTTCTTTGTGCCATTGTTTCTCCCGCTTTGTTTGCTCCCCCTTTCCCCTACGAGATCGGGGGAGCCGATCGCAACTTTATTTCGTCAGTCTTTGTTGTCAAAGAATGCCGCCTGCACCGCTGCGTTGTCGGCGGGCTTCTCCGCAGATTTCCGCGCGCGTTTCTTCTCGACGGGCTTCTCCTCGACGACAACGCCGTCCTCGTCTGCCGTGACTTCCTCTTCGCCCTCACCTTCCCTTCCGTCGTCGAGAGGGTTCGGAAGAATGAGGGGTTCCTCTTCAACGGGTTGCACCGTGATCAAGCCGTTTGTGGTTTCAAGCGCATTGCCGTCTGCCTCGTAGGCTTGCAAGAAGTCGGAACTCATGATGCCCCACTTGCCGATGAGTTGACGAACCATTGTTTTCATCGCCATGTCGTCAAATTTCTTGTACCAAAACGAACTGTACTTCCACTCGTCTGTCTCGTGGTACTTGCCCGCAACGTAGTCCGCATAGGAAACGCGCGACTTGTTCGGCTCATTGCTCTTGACAGCTTCGAGGTGGAACGCTTGCGAGTAGCGGTCTGCATGGTGGAGCATTTTCTCCTTCGACCAATACAGCCCCTTGCTGAAACCGCCCGAGCGTTCGTTGTACTTGAAGTAGGCGTAGTAGCCGATCGTTTTTGCCTGTTCTCTTTTCTCGGGGTCTTGAATGGGTGCGAACACATATTCGTCGAGAATCGGGTCTGCTTTAATAAGCTCCCCCTCCTTGATCTCGATGACATGGATCCTGTCGTAGTAGCCCGTCCGCGTGGCGAGCTGTACATAGCCGCGCCAACCGAGAATGAAAGTCGCGACCTTCCCCTTCTTCTTGTCGTTGAAGGGAACAATGTAGCACTGCCCGATCGCGGGCGAGAGCGACAACCCCAAAGAGGTTGCGAGAAGCCCCGCGCTCAAAATCGAGGACTTCATGCACGTCTGCAATTCGGGATTGGTCGCGACAGCGGCACAGATGCTCGAAACAAAGTTCCGCGCCACTTTCTTGTCGGTGAGCGTCGAAGAGATCATGTTCTGAACGTTCTCTTGCGAGATCCACTGCGAGAATTTGAGTTCGTCACCCGACTGCCCCTGCGGTTTGTTGCTGTTGAATTGTTGTAAAGAATTTCCTGCCATGATTTTTTATCTCCTTTTAATTGATTGCTTTGTATTCGATGCCGTTCTCTTTGAGGAACTGTGCAAGTGCTTTGAACTCTTCCTCCGTTCCGTCTACCTCGAAGCGGATGGTGAAAATCGCCTCGTCATTTGGCTTGAGAGCCGTTTCGCCCTCGGCACGGGTTTCTGCCCGACCTTGCTCACGATTCGTCTCTACGGAGCGATTTGACCGCAAAACAGCCGAGATTCGGTCTTTGTCGTCATTGATTTCGTTTACAGCCGCGACTGCGCCCGATAAGTCGAAGTTGCGCAGGTAGAAAACACGAACGAGTTCCATGTTTTCGTCTTCTACGGAAAGGTTGTCGATAAGAGCAAGGTCTTTCCATATCCTTGTGAGCTTCTCGTCGATTGCCTTCTTCCGCTCGGTGTCCTTTACGGAAAGGTTGTACCACTTCGCGTCCTCGATCTGTTCATAGGTGATGATATACTTGAGATCGCCGACGACGTTCTCAAAGTACGCCACGCAGAATTCCCTGTTCCTGCTCTTTGTCTTGCCCTCGATCGCCGCGATTTGCTCGTTGACCTTCCCAATAGCAATCTGCACACGATCGGTCGCAAGTTTGATCTTGCCCTTGAACTCCGTAAAGGGCTTCGTGTAGATTTTCTCGTACTGCTTCCGCGCCGCATCCACCGCGTCGATCCACTTCTTCAACGTGGCGTGGTCTGCCCGCGCTTCCGAAAGCTGGTCGTCCGTGTACACGCGGGAGAGATACTTCGGCAGAATTTCCTCGTCGAGTGCCTTGATGATCTCCTCAATGTTGCACGGGATCTCCTTGGGGAGTTGCGCCTCAAAACCCTCCGGGACAATCAACTCCAACTGCTGTTTTGTTTCGTTTTCGCTCATGTTTACCTCCGATTTTTATACCAATGGAAGTTTGACCCCGGGACGCTTCCGCTCCTCGATCGACTTCCAAAAAGTTGTCTCGTATTCCTCGACGACTTGAATGTCGTCCTTGACCTTTTCCCGCTCAAAGAAGTATTCCTTCTCCGACGTGATGATCTCCCCCTCCGCGCCGAAACTGCGGAAGCGGACGCGCAATATCCAAAAGTCCCAACCCGTCGTGGAGAGATAGTGAATCACCTGCGGATAGTAGTGCTCGGGGACTTTTCCGTCCCACTCGTCCCATGCGCGGCGGCTCATCGGTGTGGTGTACTTGATTTCAAGCCCGCCCTTGCGCCCCGTTTCCTTCTCGACAAGCCCCGCGTCTATCGAGGCGATCTGAAATCCGCGCTTGAATACGCTTTCCTTGAAGTCGATGACCTCGTACTGCGGGTGTTCGAGGGCAAAGAGGTGCACGATAGGCTCTTCCGCTTCCGTCCCGAGAAGCATGAGATCGTTTGTCTCGGTGGACGGCTCGATCTCGCCGACCTTCTCTTGCCACAATTCGAGGTTTGACTTCCACGGGCTCAACCCGAGAATCGCCGCCGCGTCGCTGCCGCCTATCCCCTGCCGCCGAAGCGCATACCACTCGGGCGACTTGTAGACGATGTGAAGTTCCTCGACGGGGAGTTCGTTTAACGGTTTCATGCTTGCCCCCGCCCGTTTATCACGCCGTTGAAAGTTTTGTCCTCCACGCCTTGCTCGTTGGATCCGTCCTCAATGTCCCAAAAGCAAGGTTGGTCGTTCCGTCGAGCGCAAAACTCCTTGTACTCCCGCCCGCAGGTTTTGCATGAATGCGCCTTGCAGTAGTCCCGAAGCGCAGATAATGTCATGTCCTTCATGCTTGCCTCTCAAAGCCGCTCATGGATATAATTGACGACTTCACGGACGGTCTCCCGAATGGAGTTTTTCGTGCAATTTATGAGCGTACCTTCTATGGCGAGAATTTCCAAAAGGTTGTTCTCTCTGATGAAGTAGTCGTAGTCGGCGATCTCGAACGCCTCGCAAATCGGTTTGATTGTTTCCAAGACGGTCTCCCGCTTCTTCTCGTAATAGTCCGACTCGCCGACTTCGCCCTTCTCCATGACACGGTAAAAATCTTTCATTTTCCCTCCACGAACTTCTCGAAAAATGCCCGAATGCCCGTGCGGCAGTCGTCCCCGTTCTCAAGGCACGGTTCGTCGCTTTGTCCTCGGACACAGTAAGCACAGTGGTCCTCTGCGCTGTGCAGGAGTTTGTCGAGCAAATACCGCTCAAACGACGCATCCGCTTTACGGTAGCCCGCCTCTACGAGCACCTTTGCGACCGCCTTGTTGTAAGATTCGCTCAACAGCCCTGCCTTTGCGAGTGTCTTTGCGATTGCCGCAATCTCCTGTTCGTTGCTCATTCGTCGTCCTCTACACCGTATTTTGTATTTATCCAACCGAGCAAACAAAAAAGTATCGTCCATTCCTTTGTGTGAGGGACTATTTCGTCAATCCACTTGTTTACTCGTTCAAAAATCTCATGCGCCGTTTCCTTCTTCGCTTCCTTGATTGCTTCGCGCCCCTCTTCGAGTGTGCGCCGAAGGTTCTCATTGTCCTGTTGAAGTGCCTCGACCTTGCCCTTTAAGCCCGCGATTTCGTCGTTGAGTTCATCAACCTTTCCGAACCCACTCGCCAAAATGCCGAGGGCGCACATTTTCAAGGCTTCCTCGTAGGGCATTCCTGCCTTGCTGTATTTCGCCATATTTTCTGCGATGATGAGTTTCAACGCCTCAACTTCTTTCTCTCTTTTCATTACTCCTCTCCCTGCTCCTCGACATAGACCGTCGTGTTGTGTTCGTAGCAATATTTGAACCGCTTGAATACTTCCTCTGCGGTCAAGTACCCCAAAACATCACCTTCTTGCTCTGTCGTAGCGCCCATAATTTCAAGCAAATCTCTCGCGTTTCCGCGACTGCCGCAATGCTCAATCGCGTCGATGTCATCGTTAAGCCTCAACGCATATGCCGGATATAAGATGCCGCTTGCAGAAGTGCCGTACATTTCCCTCTCTCCGAAAAAGTCGTCATCAAAAGATTGATAAGAGATTCCCGCGTTCTCAAGCATTTGCTTCAATCTCAAAATTTCTGTGTATTTCGCCATATCACTCTGCCCTCACCAAAGATTCGATGAAAAGTTTCCCGTCCTCGCCGCAGATGATTTTCCCCTGCCCGTTGCGCCCCGCCTTGCGCTCGTTCGCCCAATACACTTGGAGTTCGCTCAAAGCGTGGTGGCGGAGGACGTTGTTCGCACGATCCACTTCCTCGACGGTGGAGCAGACGAAGTAGCCCTTTGCGCAAGAGCCTATGACTTTCTCGAAGTCGGGGCTTGTCCGTATCTCGTTGATGATGTCGCGGAGCTTACGCTCGGTAATGCCGAAGCGTATGCCCAATGCCGTCGCGCTGATAGCATTGGTCTCGCCGATCGCCTTCGTCGTGAGGTATTCGTATACCGCCCACACGTCATCGGAATGCCGTTCTCTGCGGAACATTTCTTCTTCCTGTGCCTGCTTATAATCGTCGTCTGCTTTCGTATCGTAGTAGTCATCTTCCTGCTCGTCGTAGATGGAGCAGCTTTCTATGTACTCATCATGATCCATACCAATCCACGGCGCGTCTTTGATTTCATCTCTCATCGCGATTCATCTCCTTATAAAAATAGATTCTGTTTTTAATCCTCTCGTAGGTGAGAATTATCCCCTTACCCTTCATCAAGTGCGTAACCCGATAAACTCCATGCCTACTTGCAAGGATTCGGAATACCGTGCGTGTCGAACAACCGAGTTTATCTGCAATCTCGGAAATTGTAATGCGGGCTGGTCCTTTTGGTGCCTCTATAAAATCCGCGCATTCGTTTCGCCGCTTTGGACGACCGTGTGGAAATGTCTTTTGACATTTATTTACCTTCCCGCACGTCCAGCAGAGATTTGCGCGCATGTTTTTCCCTCCATAAAGATTGAATGATATGCCCAAAATGTGTCCCACCATGCGTCTAAGATTCCAGCCAACTCGGAAGCAAGTCTCACATGATAAGACAGATATAAAATTTCTTTCATCGGACGATTTAGAGCCATTCTGGCGAAGGAATACGCAGAGCATATAATATGTCTTTCGACAACCTCATCCATGATTCGAACCTCCCTGACCCCCCGCAAGAGAAAAAGAAAACGAACGCCAAAACTCGTCCCACCATTCGTTTTGAATGCCGAGATAGAGTGCAAGCGTTCGATATGTAACGGACTTATCGAGGAAGTCCTGAAATGTCATAGTTTGCGCTAAGGAGCCAAACTCCCGCGCTTTTTCAAGCAATGCTTCCCTTCCGCTATCCATAATCCTATTCCTCCCGCAGTTTTGGATCAATGTGCGTCAATTCTTTCCGTGCAGATAATCCATAGTAACGCCGAGAATGTCGGCTAAAATTTCAAGAGTATCTGCATTCGGTCTTTTCTTCCCGCTCTCAAAGTAGAAGATCGCGGGTTGAGATACTGCCGCCAGCTTCGCCAACTCATGTTGCGAAAGCCCCTTCTTCTCCCTTGCCTCTTTCAATCTGTTCGGTGCGAACATAGTCCCGCCCTCCTTTGCGTGCGCGTATGACAAATTCTAAAAATGATAACCGTTGCTTATTGACAGGAACTCCAAGAAGTGCTATAATGGTTTTGCTACGAACAATTACATACTTCGCAGAAACCCTGTCAATAAGCGGGCTGTTGTTTTCGCCGTATAGGGCACTGCACGGATCATGTTGCCTTAAGAAAGGCAGAAAGGAGGTGCTCATGTTGAAAGCACTTTTGAGTATGCCCGCGTATCTTGGAGCCGATCGGTAAGGAAGCGTAAGTCTTTACCAATTCCAATCGGCTTCGTGGAGTAGGCTACGGGCATACGACCATTGCTTGGTCGTCAAGGTAGAACCAAAACTATCCAAGCTACACCACTCCGAACACCGCTACCCCAATATGCGAGGGAACAGGAAGTTACAATGAGTTCCCGTTCGGAAAGATGCAAAAATTTGGCGGCTGCGAGCGTTCTCGTTGGGAAGAACGCTCACGGTTGTCGTCAAACTCCTTTCTGATGCAACATGATCCTTGCAACGACAACCACTCACTACCCTATTCAGTTTTCAAGCAACGGCTTTAAGGTTATCGGTCATCTAACGATAACTTGATTATATTATATAGGAAATTTCCATAGCTGTCAAGTGTTTTATGGAAATTTCCATGATAAAAATTAAAAAATTTTCCGCCCTGTTTGAGAGCGGAGGAAAGGAGATTTATAAATGGAATTTCCGAGCAAATGTCCCTATTGTGGGAAGGACACGGTTCAAAATTATATCGGTAGTTTGCCCGATAAGTACGGCAACCCTAAAATCGGCACTTTACCTGATATATGGGTAGAAGCTCATGACTGCGTTCACTGCCATAGACCAATTTTTCTCTTTATGGAGAAAGATACACAATCAGAAATAAGCTGGATGTCGAAAATCTGCTACATCATTCCGCCGTCAAAATTTATTGATTATCCAAAGCAAGTAATGGAGCTATCAAAAAATGCTTATGAGTTTTATTCCCAAGCCATAAAAGCCAAAGAACTTGGGTTAGACAAATTGGTTGGCGCAGGACTTCGATCGGCTCTCGAATGGCTTACATCGGATTACCTCATCAAAGTAAAAGGCTATACGGAAGAAAAGGCAGCCGGTTTAAGCCTTTACGACCGAATCGAGAAGATTGACGGTGATAGATATAAAAAAGTTTGCGGACACATTTTGAGAAAATTCGGCAATGATAGTGTGCATATTGTCAAGCAAATTGATTTTACCGTTGACGACGCATTACCGCTGTATGGAATAATGATTGACATCATCGACACCGAATTAACGCTTATTGAGGCAGGAAAGCGGCTTAAAGAAATAAAACCCTAATTTGGATTCCGATCTAAACTTAATGTCACACCATACTCCGTTGCCTTTTGTTCTATCGAGTGCATCAGCAATTCGAGTTCGGTAGATGCGGAAAGATTATGATACGCCATCCTACACTTTGCTTGAAAAACCCTGTTATACGTATCGTTCAATACATCCCGAACCGCAAGGCTGACAAATTCTTTTAAGTTCGCGGCAAAACGTAATAGCTCACTTGTTGCCTTATAAGTCGAAGAACTCATCTCTTCCGTGATGGACAAAAGTTGTTTGGAAAAATCATCGCACTTTGTTTTGAAAAACTCACGTTCGTCGTTCATACCCCGCACCTCGCAAATAGAATTTGATTTTATTATATAGGAAATTTCCATAGCTGTCAATAGATAAAAGGAGAATATTATGACTGAAACCACAAAAAGGATCATTGCCCTGCAAAAGGAAAGCGGATTAAACGACCACCAACTTGAAACAGGCGTTGGTCTCCCCGTTTCAAGCGTTCAGGCTTGGACAAAGGGGAAGAAACGCAAAAACGGCGAAATCGCTGAATCAAGCCCCGGCGTTGATTCCATTGCCAAGCTCGCCAGCTACTTCAACGTCTCATCGGACTATCTGCTCGGGTTGACGGACGAGCGGAGACCGCTCGAATGCCGCGAGGTCGGGCAGGTCTCCACCACTACTACCGTTCCTGCCGTGTTCGGTGAAATGCCCGACCTGCTCTCGGAAGAGCGTTTTGTTAATACTGCAAAGATTTACCACGAGCTGCCCGATGAAATGCGCGAGCGAGCGTATATGCTTATCTACGGGATCGCCGTTGGGCTTGGATTGAATGTGGAAAAAATTATAGGGAGATAATGATATGAAAAACCTTTTGAAGAAACTTTCCCCTCTCCTTGCGCTTGTCATGGTGTTTACAATGTGCTGTGCGCTTGTCGGGTGTGGATGTGATCACGATTGGAAAGAAATATCTAATACTGCCACATGTCTTGAAAAGGGCATAAAAACGCTTGAATGCTCAAAATGTCAAGAAACAAAAACCGAGCCGTCTCCTATTGCAGAACATAGTTTTGATGGTACAAAATGCGATGTCTGCAAACTTGTTGTAACAAGCACGTGGTCTCCGAAATCAAATTGCACGAAATGTAGTAACGTAAATATGATTGGGGACAATAAGAGCTATTTCCAAAAACTCCATACAACTGCTACCTGTATGGAAGATGGCGTTGCTTACTATAAATGTGGCAAGTGCTATGAAAAATTTTTCGTGTTAGAAAGAGCACTTGGTCATTCTCTAAATAAGAATATATGCGAACGATGCGGTAATGCCCTGAAAGACCTATCAGAGTTCCCTGAAACGTATCGCATGGAAATTTCTGACAAATTAGAACACATTGCCCCATATACCATAGATAGCGAAACTTTCGTCACCGCCACACGCTTGTTTAAGTTATGCAAGGATGATATTACCGACTGTGAAAGCAGAGTAGAGAAAGCGCAGCGGGCGTTGGAAAATGCCAAGAATGAGGCAACCGTGCGACGCTATGTCGAGGGCGTCGGTTGGGTATGGCAAGCTGACGAAAAAAAGGTCGCCGCAGCAGAAGAAGATTTGGAAAGTGCGCAAAAATCTCTTCGGCAGGCCCAAGATGATTTAGATGTTTGCAAAGTCAGTTATGAGTTTAACTGCGAAGGCTACGCGTGGAATATCGCCATACTTGGCATAAAAGCAACGGACGCTAACAATTATGCCATTAACTATAATTTGGCATCTCTTGCAGCACTTGAAATGAGCACCCTTGATATTACCGATATGCCCTCATGGTACAAGGACATCATAAGCAATATTCAAACACTGACGGGATTAGACATAAGACAAAACTCGAATTCTGCCATTCCCGATTGAGCCTACTCATTTACTTTGGTATAATTCTCCTTACCACTATTTAGGAGGAAATACCAATGAACCAACTCGGTCAAATCATCGCGCAGAAGCTCGAGAGCATTGAGCAAAGCGCACGGCAGACGCTTCGGGACGTAGAAGCCATACGAGG
>CANRNE010000019.1 GCA_947631925.1 uncultured Clostridia bacterium | reverse complement strand
GCGAAGTTGTTCGGCGTCTCACGCTTGACGGTTCTCCGTGCACTGAACGGTAAAACACAATCCGACCTTGCCAAGCAGATCCGCGCAACAGCGGTTCTTCGCGGCGGCGTAGAAAAAAACACCGATAAAAAGTAAAAACGATGAAACGGTACTATTACGAACTGCTGGATGAAGAGTACAATGATTTGGGAGCGCTGATCCCTGACGGCAGCAATAAATCATCGGCGGTAAATCGTGCAAAAGCATGGATGAAAGAGAACGGAGTTTCGCACGCTATACTGTCCGTAAACAGTATGATAACAAGCAATATATTGGATATGATAGAAGTACATACGGCGTAGAAACAACCAATAAATAAGAATGCAATATGGAAATCAAAAAGCTTCGCAAAGATTACGGTCTTCGTCACGAGCCTATCCGCACGGGTAGCCGGGCCGCAGCCATCAACTTCGTCGCCCATGGAGTGAAACCGCATCGTGTGATGCTGGGTTTCGACGGGATGTTCTGGGTCGTGTGTCCGGCCGATGCCACCAAGCTGGCGGAGATGGGATGTGAATATGCCGATTAAAAAAGGATAGCAATGAAAGATCAAAGTAAAATCGAGGCGATAATCGCCGACCAGAAACGCATTCTCGTGCGGAACCGGCAAAGTCTGTTCCAGTACGCACGTCAGGCCGTCGAAAAAGATAATCCCGCCGCCGAGTCGATGATGGCCGATCTTCTGGCGGACAATGTACGAGCCCGTAACCGCATCGAGATGCTTCGGGATCTTCAAGGTAAATAATCAATAACAGGTGAGCTATGGAAAACGATTTTCTGATTTGCGCGAGCGATGTGCGTCTCGGCGCATGGACTCGAATCAAGTATGCCGTCTGGCGATTTCAATACCGCACGCGGCGCGCCGTCTCCCGCCGGCTGCATCTTGCGGGCCGACGGATTCGCAAGCGGATGACCCCCGGCGTAGTCTGTCGGACGTACATTCTGAGATAACACAGTCGGGAGACTGCGGACGGCGGGCAGCAGCGTGGGCGCACGCATCATTTCTCATCGGTTTAGTTCTTTTCGGAGTTTAGGTTTGTTGTTACGGGGGTTCGAATCCCCCGCCCGCCGCAAACTCATCGGCATAGCCAAGAGAAGCAGACAGCAGGAAGAGACTGCGGTTCGCGAGGGGTACTCCCTGCGAGCGACGGAGCCGGCAGGGCGACGGTTTTTTAAAGAGTTTTCCGTCGGGGGTTCGAATCCTCCACCGGCACGAAGTTTCAACGCAATTTAACGAACGATAAAACGACCCGAACATGAAAATCGAGAAACTGACGCTTCCGGCCGCATCCGACCGCAGGGCGTATGACATTGCCGACATGATCGACATCCGCTACCATCCGAGCGTGGCGCACGTCCGAATTCTGGATGATCTTCACGCGGAGGTCTCTACGGCCGACGACTGGATGGAGATCGTGAGAATGGACATCGAAACGTTTTGTCCGGACGCAACCTTCGAAAAAGTCGACAGATGGCAGGAAAATTGAGAACAATCGAACAGCAAACCGAAACATTATGAACTCCCAAAAAATGAACCCGATCGATCGCGCGATCCTCGCAATCGACCACACCATCCGCAAACACATCGACGTCGAAATCTGCGACGCCTATGCTTCGACTATCCAAGACATATATGACGATTGCGTCCGCATGAAGGGCCGTGCGGTATTACCGGACGGCACGACTTTCGATTCGAGCAGGCTGCCGCATCAGGTGTCGCTGCCATACATCTGCAAGGTGTTGCGGGACAGTTCCCGCACATGGGGAATCAGTGAAACAACTGCCGAACCTCTGGGTCGTCGGGATGTGCGGCGGCATAAGCGCGCACAGCTTCGAGGAGCGATTCCTGATACGGTTCGTTGTACGGGATCATCTTCGCAATCCGATGCGCGATACCGTATGTCGACTGCGTTTCACCAACTTCTTGCAGGCGTCCCCTTACGAATGATACAGAACACGCCAAATCAATTTCTGCTCGTAATCGATCGGCGCGATCTCTGTCGGGAGAAAGCGATAGATTTCGACATAGCGTGGCCAACTCTGAGTGATAGATTTTCAGATAGTGATGAAGATTAGCCCACTTTTGCTGAATAGATTGCGCCTGGCCATTGAACATACCACGTGTGAAGAGTTCGAGCGTTTCGACACGCGTCTTCAAAAGCAGGAAATCGAATTCGGAAACCATATCTAATGAATTTTTATAAAAAGAATCGCGATGCGACGATCAATCCTAACCCGACAAAAAGGAACCCGAATCCAGCGATTTCGGCGCCTGCTTCGAAAGGCGTCATCAGCTCTTTTGGTTCTGTATCTTGGGTTCGTTTACATACTTCTCGACGTGAACGCATCAGAAGACGATTTAATCGCAGCACTTGACAGAATAAAGCGGTTGCGATGGCGACGATACCGAGTGCAATTGATATGGATGCCGATAACGCCAGAATCCGAGCTATGTTCATCGTTCTGTCAGGTATGCCAAGCGACGCAACAATGCCGAGAAGCGCACATCCGCCGACTATCAATTGTTGGAGAAATCCTTGATGCAGCGTATCTCGACTACTCTGAATTTCTCGCAAAATACGGGCCTGCTCCGGATTGGGTATTCGATTAGATGCAGATGCCTGTAACGGCGATAGAAACGGAACTTTCATAATCGCAGATTTTTGTAGTTGACGGACAAAGATAGCGATTTTTTGCGGGCACGGCCCGTACCTGTGCGGCTCAACGGCAGAGCCGCCGCCGAGGCGAGATCGGGGTTCGACTCCCCGCACAGGACACGACATATCATGGAAATCTATAAAGGCATACTGTGCATCAGCGGTACGGAGCTGACAGCACCCTCTGAAAATTCGGGGGGGGGGAATTTCTCAGTGTCAGCAATTTAAAGAAGCTCGTTGCTCGCGGTCAAGTCAATCGGTTGCGCCGAGCATCGAAGGGCTGCTCCGCACTGTATGAATACGCGAGTCTTCCGCTGCGCATCCGCCGCGCCTGGGAGGAGCTGCACGGCGACCCGACGAAGCAGCCGATCAAGACGAAAGTCATCGATTTCATCCACTACGACGATAAGGCGCGTTCGTTCTACTCCGAGATGGTTCTGCCTTCCGGCGACACGCTGACGGCCTCCGACGTACAGAAGTACACGCTCAACGCTTCGGTGTTGGACGGCGTGCGGGAGTACATCTCGTCGAAGCTGGCCGCACGGAGTTTCTCAGGCCGGAAGACCACGAAGAAGGAGTTGTGGTCGGCCATCAGCTCGTCGATCGACGACGGCGAGTTCCGCAAGGCGTGGGAGCATACGCTTCCGACGTTCCCGGCGAAGCTGCGTGCCAAGTACGAGAAGTTCATCGCCGACGGCTACGCCTCGCTCGTGCATCTCGGCTTCGGCAACAACAACTCGCGCAAGGTGACGCAGCAGATCGAGCGGCTGCTGTGGGCGCTCTACACGATGCCGAACAAACCCTTCGGGCTGGAAACGCACGACTACTACAAGATGTTCATGTGCGGCGCCATCGCCGTCTACGACAAGCAGAGCGGGGAGCTGTTCGACCGCGACGCCTTCATCCGTCAGGGTGCGCCGATGGAACTGTCGGCAGCCACCGTCCACAACTATCTCAACCAGGCCCGCGCCCGCGCTGCCGTCGACAAGCGCCGCAACGACTCGCTCTGGTACTCCGACCATCACATGCCCTACGTTCACCGCAAGCGGCCGCAGTTCTCGCTGTCGCGCCTGTCGGCCGACGACCGTGACCTGCCGCGCAAGGATCGCAGCGGCGTTGCCCCCTTGGCCTATTACATCTACGACATCGCCTCGACGGCCGTCGTGGGTGTGGCCTATTCCAGAAAGAAAGACAAGGCGCTGTTTCTCGAATGTTTCCGCGACATGTTCCGCACCCTTGTCAGGAAAGGTCTCCCCATGCCTGCGGAGATCGAGTTGGAACATCACCTCGCGTCGGATTTCCGCGACGAGATGTCGACGATGTTCCCCTTCGTCCGTTGGTGCCGGCCGGGCAACGCCCGCGAGAAGTACGCCGAGCCGATGAACCGCTCGAAGAAGATGACCGTCGAACACCGCAACCACCCCAATGTGGGGCGCTGGTGGGCACGCGGCGAATGGTACACGCAGCGTTCAGCGAAGGTCGACAATCAATACGTGGAGAAGCTCTACGATTATTCGCAGCTCGTACAGGAGGATCGTATGGACATCCTCGAATACAACATGGCGCCGCACCCCAATCAGAAAAAGTATCGGGGCATGACGCGCTGGCAGGTGCTGCTCGAACAGTTCAACCCGAACCTCGAAAACGTGAACCGCGCCCTTGTGACCTACTGCATCGGCGACAAGATCCGCACGAGCGTGCGCGCCAACCAGTTCGTCATGGCCGCCTGCCGGGAGTTCGTGCTACCGTCGCCCGAGGTACTCGGACGGTTGGAACCCGGCAATTATAAAGTGGACGCCTACTGCCTGCCCGAAGAGGACGGCACGGTCAACGAAGTATTCCTGTACCAGGGCAGCCGCTTCCTGTGCCGTTGCGAGCCGTTGGAGGCATATCAGACGGCGACGGTCGAACAGACGGATCGCGATCTGGAAATCCGCGAGCAGCAGTTCCGCTACATCGAGGCGTTCAAGTCGCAGGTCAAGAACGATCTGGCGGATGTGCCGCATGTGGGCATCCTCAAACACGACGACCTTCGAGCCGTCGACGAGGTGCAGGATGTCGAGGAGGTGGCCATCCCGACCACGGCGGACGACCTGGCACCGTTCGACGTCGACACGGAGATCGATTTCGACGCTGTACGCCGTCAAGCCAAGAAGAATCTATCCAAAACCCAACAGAAATATGGAACAGCATCTTAGAGACCGTGTGCTTGCGGCCTTACGCGAGCAGCGGCAGAACTTCGGCGGCAGCGCCGCGCAGTTCGCCGTATCGTTGGACATCAATCCCGCACAGTTGTCGCGTCTGATGAAGGGCGACACGGAGGGCGTCGTGAGCGCCCAGAAATGGGAACATCTGGCGCATGTGCTGGGCGTGGAGCGCGACAACACATGGCGCGCGGCCCGCACGCAGGTCTACGAGTACGTCACGCAGCAGCTCGAAGAGTGCCAGCGCAGCAGCATGTGCGCGATTCTGGTCGACCGCGCGGGCGTGGGCAAGACTTTCGCCGCGACGATCTACAAACGTTCGCACCGCAACGTAGTTTATGTCGACTGTTCGCAGGCCAAGACACGGCGCAAGCTTCTGCGCACGATCGCCCGGCAGCTGGGCATCGATACGGCCAAGACCTACGACATGCTCTACGACGCCGTGGTCTACGCGCTCAACACGGCCTTCGAACGGCCGCTGGTGATCCTCGACGAGATGGGCGATCTCAAACGCGAATCGATTCTGGAAGTGAAGGCGTTGTGGAACGCCACGCAGTACCGCTGCGCGTGGTACGCCATGGGTGCCGACGGGTTGAAGAAACGCATCGACACGGCCATCAGCAACGAGGTCGTAGGCTTCGTGGAGCTGTTCAGCCGCTTCGGCGGACAGTACAACCACGCTACGCCGGAGGACGACGCCTCGGCGATGCAGTACCTTTCGAAAGACTGCGCGGCGATCGTCAAGCTCAACGCCGACACTTCGGTCAACGCCGCACAGCTCATCCGTCGCTGCAAGGCGAACCCCCGTATGATCTACAACGAACTGCAATTTGCGCAATGAGAAAGCGAAAATACATAAGCGTCAAGGAGCTTACCTCTCGAACGTTCCGTACATTCAACCTCAGCCGGCAGTGGACGGATCATCTGGGCGAGGTCGAGGTCGGCGCGACGATTCTCATCTGGGGAGAATCACGGCAAGGCAAAACCTCCTATGCCGTACAAATGGCCAAGGCATTTGCAATGGGTGACGCACGCACGCTTTACATGCCGTTGGAGGAAGGGCCGAGTCTGTCGTTCCTGCGAGCACTGAAAAACGCCCATGCCGAAGATGCACGGCGTCTGATGATTGCGCCGACCGAAATGCGCTTCGAGGATCTCGATGCCGTGATGGCCGAACGCACGGCACCCGATGTCGTGGTGATCGATTCGATCCAGTATTCGGGAATCAACTACGACGACTATCGTTCCTTCCGAAACGCGCACCCCAAGAAAACGCTGATCTTCACCAGCCACGCCGACGGGCGCGATCCACGAGGCACGACAGCGTCGTCGATCAAGTACGACGCCGGCGTCAAGGTTTTCGTCAAGGACTACGTCGCCAATGCCGGCAGCCGCTACGGCGGCGGAAAGCCCTTCGAGATCTGGCCGGAGAAGGTCGCGGAAATGGAACTCGAATAATCTTTCAATCACATTTAAAACTTACGGATATGGCACGACAAAAGAAACAGATCATCGCGGGCGTCACCCGTGAACGGATGGAAGATGCGTTCGGCGAGTACGCTGTGGCCGACGCACGCATTGCGAAGATTCAAGCGGACATGGATGTCCACTTCACGAAGATCCGCGAGAAATACGCCGACGAGCTGGCCGAATTACAGCAGACCAAAACCGATTCGTTCGAGGTGATGCAGGTCTTCGCAACGGAGCATCGTGAGGAGCTCTTCTCCAAACGTCGCAGCATGGAGACGACGCACGGCATCATCGGATTCCGCACGGGAAATCCCAAACTGAAAAATCGCAAAGGCTTCACTTGGGCATCCGTACTCGAACTGGCGAAAACATTCATGCCCGCTTATGTGCGAACGGAGTTTGCACTGGCGAAGGACTTGATTCTGGCCGACCGCGACGAAGAGGGTATGGCGGAACAATTGACCAAGTGCGGCGTCTACGTGGATCAGGATGAGACCTTCTATGTCGAACCCAAGAAGGAGCAGGATACGGCATAATCATGGATCGGTCGGCAATATACAGGGAGATCTACGGCTATCTTGCGCGGCTGGGTGCCACGGATCGTAAGGAGGACATTCTGGAACCGTTCGGGAAATCGCGTCTGCGCGATCTGACGGATGCCCAACTCCTTCGCGTGCGGAACGACCTTTGGCTCGAAGCCGACAGGGCGATCAAGGCCAGCCGCAGCGAAGTGCTCTGCCTGCTCAGAGATCTCGGACTCTACCAGAAACCCTATTCGGAGACGTCGCGCGAGTTCTTCGCTCGCGTCGACGCCTTCGTCTCGCAGCCGCGCATCGCAGGGAAACCGTTCCGGTTCCTGACGATTGCCGAGCTGCGCGAGCTTTACGTCAAACTTCGGGCCTTGCAGCGCAAGGGGGTGAAGGTCGCCGAACGGTCTCGTATATTATCCAACTTAAAACCATCGTAACTATGCCGAAGCCGAATTTAGTCTACTTGGAACGCGTTGCCGAGGTGCAGCGTATCACCAAAGAAGAACAGACCAGAACGGGAGCGCCGCTGTCCAAGATATTCCATAGGACGATCGAACCGCGCTTCCGCATATCGATTCACACATTCAGAAAATACATCGCCGAACCGCGGATTCTCGGACGGATCGAGGCGTTGAAAAAAGAGAAAAGCCATGAGTAAAATCTTCATACCCGACAAAGATCGCCGTCTCTTTACGCTCGAAGATGCTATTGCTGCCGCAAATCAATACATGAATCCGGATAAACAAATTTACCACAATGGAATCAACGAAACAGATTAAAATCGAAATCCGCAACCGTTGGACGGGCTCGGTCGTATTTGAATACACGAAAGAGGGAAACACAATCACCGAAACGGTTTTGGAAGCTATTAGGCGCGGTGCCGACCTGCGCAGTGCCGACCTGAGCGATGCCAACCTGCGCGGTGCCGACCTGAGCGATGCCAACCTGCGCGGTGCCGACCTGTACGATGCCGACCTGCGCAGTGCCGACCTGTGCGGTGCCAACCTGCGCGGTGCCGACCTGAGCGATGCCAACCTGCGCGGTGCCGACCTGTGCGGTGCTGACCTGCGCGGTGCCAACCTGCGCGGTGCCAACCTGTACGGCGCCGACCTGCGCAGTGCCGACCTGCGCAGTGCCGACCTGCGCAATGCTGACCTGCGCGGCTCCAACCTGCGCGGCTCCAACCTGTGCGATGCCAAAGGATGTTATCTATCATGCCCGACCGAGGGTAGTTTCATCGGTTGGAAAAAAGCCTCTGGGCATATCGTAAAATTACGAATTCCGGAAGATGCACGGCGCAGTTCGGCAACGGGACACAAATGCCGTTGCGATAAAGCATACGTCATGGAGATTCAGAACATGGACGGCACCAAGGCAACTGAGAATACCGTTCGTTCCGACCATGACAAAAACTTCGTCTACACCGTCGGTGCCACAGTCGAAGTTCCGGATTTCGATGATAACAGGTGGAACGAATGCGCACCGGGTATTCATTTCTTCATCGATCGCAGGGAAGCGGTGGAGTACTAATGACGCACGGTTCTCTATTAAATTGATTAAAAATGAAAGTCATCGTATCCTTTTCAGGCGGTAAAGACAGTCTTGCGGCGTTGCTTTGGACACGCGAACATATCACCAATAATTTCACGACGGTGTTCTGCGATACGGGTTGGGAACACCCGCTGACCTACGAGTACATCCACCGCATCTCCGACAAGCTGCATCTTGACTTGGTAACATTGAAGTCGAAGAAATACGACGGGATGGTCGATCTTGCGCGGCAGAAAAAGCGCTGGCCCTCGACGCGGGCTCGATTCTGCACGGTAGAACTCAAAACCAAGCCGACGATCGATTACGTGCTGGACGAGGTTCAGGACAATATGCTGATGATTCAGGGCATCAGAGGCGCGGAATCCCCGGCGCGGGCCAAGATGTCAGCGCAATGCACGTATTTCAAGTACTATTTCGAGCCTTATGGCTATGACAAAAACGGTAAGCCAAAGAAGCACAGTTACCGAGGCAAGGAGGTACGAGCATTTCGGGCGCAGTTCGCTGACGATCTGTTACGGCCTGTGTTCGACTGGTCGGCACAGCAGGTGATAGATTATATCCTTGCCGCAGGGTTGGAGCCGAACCCGCTCTACCGGATGGGATACAAGCGTGTCGGGTGCTGGCCGTGCGTGATGGCTAACCAACGGGATATTCTCAATATATCCCGCCAATCGCCGGAACGGATCGATTACATTGCCAAGATTGAGCAGGAATTACAATGCGGCGACCGGTTGCGTTCTGAGTTTTTCGGGTCGGACAAAATCCCCGCCCACGCGATCACCAGCGGCGAGAAATATCCGACGATCCGCGATGTCGTGCGTCATGTCAAGTGGCAGAACGCGACGGGCAGTTTGTTCGACGACGACACGGCCACGAGCTGCATGAGTTATTACGGATTATGCGAATGAACAGTGGCGTTGCAGATTTTCGAGACGATAAATGAATACGAAAAGCAATGAAGACAGACAAAAAGATACTCGATGCATGTTGCGGCGCCCGTATGATGTGGTTCGACAAATGTTGTTCAGAAGCTTTGTTTATGGATATTCGCCGCGAGGAATTCATCGCTTGTGATGGGCGTCGTATCAAGGTGGATCCCGACATAGTCGGAGATTTTCGGGCTATGCCTTTCGACGATGAATCGTTCCGGCTGGTTGTATTGGATCCGCCGCACCTCAGAAAATTAGGCAGCACGTCATGGTTGGCTCAGAAATACGGAATGCTTCTTCCTTCTTGGAAACGGATATACGTGCTGCTTTCGATGAATGTATGCGGGTCTTGAAGCCGGAAGGAATTCTGATATTCAAATGGAATGAAGATCAGATAAAAGTTCGGCAAATATTGGACATCATCCCCTATAAACCGTTGTTCGGACACCCGACATCCAAACATGGGAAAACGATATGGATGTGCTTCATGAAAAATTAACCAAGATAAAGGAAATCAGATATCGGATGAAAAAGATTATGTTCAACGACCGCTACGGCTTGACGCAGGCGGTCATCGAGGGGAGAAAGACCATGACGAGGCGGCTGGAATTCGACGACGAGCTTCAAAAAATAATCGCCGATTCCGATTCGTATTATTATGACGACGGATACCTCGTATTCGCCACTCAAGATGTAGATATTCATTATGTAAAAACCCGCTACAAGATCGGCGAACTCATTGCCATTGCGGAAAGCTATTTCTATGTCAGAAATATTGTCGTCGGCCAAGAGTATGATGATAGGCTATGCAAAGCGTATAGAATAGAACATACAGATGATGTTGTTAAGCTTGCAGGGTGGAGCAACAAGGGGTTTGTCCGTTCAGACCTTATGCCGCACCGAATCCGCATCACCGGAATCAAGTGCGAACGGTTGCAGGATATTTCGGATGAGGATTGCATGAAGGAGGGGATCTTAGGGGATGTAGAGTACGACAAATACGAAGTTTACGGCCTTTTTGGAAATAGCGATGATGGGTTTGACACTCCCCGCGAAGCCCTCGCTTCGCTGATCGACAAGGTATCTGGCCGCGGAACGTGGGCGCGCAATCCGTGGGTCGTGGTCTACGAGTTCGAATTGGTGAAATAGCGAGATTCTGGAAAAGATCGATCGCCTGCGACCGCCAAAACGAATTTTTTAACTGCTCTTATGATTGCAATAACTCATAAATAGCAGAACTACATATAAACGACAACGGAGAGACTTCAATATCTCTCCGTTGTCGTTTATATGAATTCAACCTAATTTTGCTAAATCTTTACGTGCTTGTTGTAATTTCAACCATGCTTCGGAAACGATTTGCTGTCGCTGTTCCTCGGTTATCGGATCAGAGGGAGCAGACTCCCGAAATGTTGCGATGGTTTGCGTTGCCACCGAAATCTCAGCATACAGTTTCTGACGGCGCAGATTATTCCGGACAAACTGGCGATGCTTTATCTCATCTGTTCTTTCCGATGCGAAGAGTGCAATTACTCCACATATCGGAGATAAGAACAATGAAAGCAGCGCCACGGATGTACTCCCGCATTCCCGTTCTTGACCAGCTACGCCGATAACGATGGACGCAGCAACCCACACGATAATAGTTACGATCTGCGAAACACTATCCCATGCGGCTTGTGCATACATTAAATCCAGTACCGCAGGATCCGAATAAAGTAAATTGGCGAACATAATATCTGAGTTTTGATTTACACAAATATAGCAATTTCGAAAAACAAATCTGCTGTTTTGTCGATATTTTGCGAGAATCTCGCTATTTTATCGATACGTCTCCGATCTTGACGCTGACGGATACGCGTCGGGTTTGCGGTTCGGCCGATGTGTCGATAACCGTCACGGCATACTGTTCGAGGTTGACGATGGTGCTGTCGTGATCGTGATCCGTGACGGATCGCATTCGGGTGAATGTCCCGGCATAATCGAGCCTCAGATCGCGCAGCACGATGCGCAGGGCGCCGAGCAGTTCGAAATCCTCTACGGCAGGATCGGCGGTTCGTCCCACGGCGGACGTCCGTCCGCGTACCTTCGTCGCGACGTAGATGTTTACGAGCACCGTTCCGCGCTGTACGTGCCGTCCTACCTGCTGCCACTGTATATCCGAGAATTCGATCAACGCGCATGGATAGCGCAACACCTTCTCCTCTTCGAGGTGTGCGAACTGGTTGTTGTAACGGTCGACGTATGCGACGAGTTTCGAATCCAACAGTGCATGTGCGATGTCCGTGTAGAGTTTCGCGCGAACGTCTTGGGATTGTCTTTCATCCATGATTCAATGCTATTTAATCGATGTTTCAAATGTCGAATATCTCTTCCACGGCGCGTTCGACGATGCGATCGAGCTTTTGGTCGAGCATCTGGCTGTCGCCCATGAACTGCCGCTGCGGCAGCTGCATGTGGCGTGTGTGGCTGCGCACGGTGTGGCTTCCGGTCTCTACGCGCTTCGTGCGTGTCCGCTCCTTTCCGGAGCTCGTGGTGTACTTTTCTCGTACACGTCCGTAGGTGCGGCGCGTGTGGGCGCGCACGGTGACGGTCTCGTCGACGCCGAAGTTATGCGCGGCGGCATAGGGTGCTTCGGCGGCAATGGTGATGCGGCGGAATGTCGCACGACGGATGCGGATCGAACGACGAAGACGTCCGGACTTCACAAGAATCGCGCGCTTGCGACCCGTATTCTTTTTCCTTGGTTTCCATTTTTTTAATATGCGGCCTTCATACCATCCCTGCCGCTTGAATGAGTCGACGAAAAAGTTACGGGCCGCATCGGCCATGGCCTGCGGGAGTCGAATGCGCACGCGGTCGAGTCGATGCCGAAGGTCGCGCCAGGAGTAGGCGTATCCGTTGACAATGATTTTCTTTGCCATTACAATAGTGTCGTTTGGATGAATTTTTCAGTGCGACGAGCCGCTGTTCGTGCATGTTTCGGATCGATCTCATACCCCACGAATCGGCGTCCCAGTTTGGCAGCCATTGCACACTCCGTTCCGCTTCCGGCGAAGGGTACCACCACGAGTGCATTGGGACGTGTCGTGACCTGAATCAGATAACTGGTGATCGCCTCGCCTTTGACTGTGTCGTGCCCGTAGCGTTTCGATGCGCTGGAATCTTGCGGAAACTGCAATACGTCGGTCGACCGTTCGGGAAGATTGAACGGCCTCCGCAACTCCTCGTAGTCCCTCCGCAACTCCTCGTAGTCCCTCCGCAACTCCTCGTAGTCCCTCCGCAACTCCTCGTAGTCCCTGCACAGATACTCGCTGTTGGGCCGATCGCCGTTGAAGAGGTTGCGAAGACGTTCATAATTCTCTCGGGTCGGCAATTCCCATTGTGAGCCGCGCGTGAACCAATGTCCGGCCATGCAGGTATGCAGGGCATCGTTGACACGCTTCGGTGTGAAGCCTGCCCGTTCCATTTCCGAGATCATGTAATCTACCAGAGGCTTCATGCACCGTGTCCGGCACATCCCCTGTTCGTATTCGAATACACGCAGAATTTTCCGAGCCTCACCTTCCCGAATCTCAGGCTTCGACTCATAAAGTATGAATCGTTCTGCATTAGGAATGAATTTACGCGATATTTCTGCGTTTTGCACTTTACCCCAACCGTTCGACTTATTCCATGTGCAGCTATTTAAAAACAGAAACATAGTGTCAAGGATCACCTGCGTATATGCGATTCGATTATCGGAGCCCCACCATATCAGTGTACCGTTGTCTTTCAATAAGCGCCGGCACTCTTCACCCCAGCGGCGGACATCGTTCAGGTAATCGTCGAACGTCGGCCATACGAAGTCGAAATCGCCTTTGTACTGGAAATAGGGCGGGTCGGCGATAATCAAGTCGGCGCAATGATCGGGCAACCGATTTTTCATAAAATCGCAGTTGTATACGACATTTTCGGGGATTTCCGTCATAATTTTTTGGAATTAAGAATTTGTTGATTATATTTGCATTGCATCTTTATGGCAGTCGTTGGACTGCAAGTCCTGCCTGCGGACAGGGCCACCCAAGCGAGCCTCTTCGGAGGCTCGTGTTTTTTAGAATCTTTCGACCTCTCCATCGGGAAATATGACGATGAGCTCATCGAGTCGGTTGTCGCGCTTGGCGGCCGTGGCGCGTTCACGTATGCGGTAGTTTTGATTTTTGCCGCCCGTTGTCAACCGCACTACCACTCGGCGCGCCTGCTGCGCCGCCTTGTTGATGTTGCGCACCATGTTGTTTGGGGTCGTCTGCTTGATCTCGAAGACGTGTCCGTCGAATACCGCGTCGGCATTTTTGAGCGGATCGGGCGGCAACTCGCCGGCAGGATAGAAGCGTCGTTTCACCGCTACATCGTCCTTGTGAATATCCGGCAGCAGGGTCGCCTTTCGGACGATTCCTTTCCCGAGCAGGATGTCCGTCGCGGCGACGTTCTGCGCCTGCTCGTGGTCTTGATGCAGGCAGCTTACTTCTACGACATGCCCTCCGGGGGTCTTCGCATCGAAATAGGTGTTCTCGACCGGGATGTATTCGAGAGCCTTTGCGAACGTTTTACTGCTTATGCCATTGAAATAGGGGTGATTCCTGGGGAACAGCAGTCCGGCCTTCGCCAGATTGGTCTTGAACATATCCGGCAGGTCGTCGGGCATCCGTATGAGCTTCTGCGGTGTCGCGGCACCCGATACGACCCGCACCAGACATCGGCAGTTCCACCCGTTCGGCGGGTAGATCGTATTCCATATCGGGTCGCTCATGGGGCGTTGCAGGCCGTTGAGTGCAGCATGCGAGGCGCGCACGCGGTCGTCGCCGACAGTCACGTAGCGTAACATGGGATCCCCGCCGCGCGCTTCGAGCGACGCCCACTCGGAAGCCGTCTCAGCCGCGCCGATGGCCGTGTCGTATTCGGTACGGAGGTAGTCGACATTGTAGCGGCTGTCGATCTTGCGTGCCTCGGTTTGGAACTCCGAGAAGCTGCGCACGCGCCCCTCGTCGTCGATAAGCGTATCGGTGAGGGTTCGCAGCTGGTGGTGGTTCTTGGCTACGGAGAACTGGTAAACATTGCGACGGAGGTTCTCGACCATTCCGAAGTCTGGCGTGCCGTACTCGGGTGTTATGGCGCGACGTCCGTATCCGTCGAGGAGCGCTTTGCGCAGCTCGTCGTCAGTGAAGGTCATCGACGTTTCGTCGAAGTCGATCTCCTCACCCTCGAAGATGCGGCGCAATGTTTCGGCAGCGACATGCCCTTCGTCTACCTCTGCCCGTACATCCGATCCAGTTCGGCTATGGCCGGGCTTTTTTTTTGAGTTCAGCCGTTGCGAACAACCCCGCAGCCTGCTGTTTCACGCCCGTAATTTCGATGTTGTATTTTTCTTTAAAGTAGGCAGGGTCGACCTCGTAGTTGGCCAGTATCATCTGCTCGATCTGCAACTGTTGTTCGGGCGTGTAGCTCACGGCTTCGTCCCACACGAACACGTCGTCGTCGGTGAAGGGCAGTCCCATTTCCTGCAACTTGGGTAACAGCTGCCAGTTGACCATCGAGGCGATCATCGCCATGCGGGAGCGTACGACACGGTTGAAGATGTCGAGGTGCGTTTCGGACTGCGAGAGCGACGACCCGTCGTCGATGGTCATCGTCTGGTTGAGAATGGCCTTCGAGATGTTGGTTTGCGCCCGTGCGATACGCTGGTCGAAGACCTGAAAGGCATCTCCGCGCTGCGTTTCGAGGAATTTGATCTCGGTACCTTCTGGGAAAAGGCCGAATGCCGCGGCGCCCATCTGCCGCAGCGCCGACATGATCGTGGCCTTGTCGCTGTCGTCCGTGGAGGTCGTCGTCGCCCACCGCACGGGAATACCGAACAGTTCGCCGAACGAGTCCCAGAATCCCGACATGTTTTTGATGGATATGGCTTCGGGCGCCACTTTGAGCAGGAATCCCAGCGGTTCGTCAGCATTTATGTCGATGAGGAACCGGTTCAGGCGGGGGTTGTTGCGGTAGTCGATACCCATCGACAGGTCGTCGTTGATGTCTTTCAACACCAGCCCGTACTCCGGCACGACGTGCTCGCGCGGAATAAGGTGTACGCTGCCGATCGTCCGGCGTCCGCGCATTTCGACGACATTTCCCAGCTCCACGAGTGAATTCCCCCACGCTTCGGCATCGAGGGCGTGGTGCATCAGGTCGCGGAACCACGGGCAGGAGATGATCGAGGTCTTCTCCGGCAGCTCCTTCGCCGTTTTCTCCGAACGAATGTAGAAGCGTCTCTGCATGACGGCCGTCTCGATCTGCCGCATACAACCTTCGACCTGCGTGTTGAGTACGACGTCGGCGTAGACGTTGTAGAGATCCGCCCGCCGGGGATTCTCGACGTCGGCGGCCGCCTCATGCGCCCGCCGCCAGCGTCCGATGTCTTGGCGGTAGAATGCACGTGACTGCTCGTCGATCTCGATCAGCGCGCGGCTATGTTTGCGGATCTCTTGCGCCACGGCCTCCACACGCGTCTGCGGCTTCGGCCTCCGGAAAATATTGAGCAAATCCATATCAATATTCATTTTGCAGTTTCTCTTCGCTTTCGAAGCGTATGCTCGAATAGTATTCGGGATTCTTTTCGGGATCCGTTCCATCCTCCTCGGGGTCTGTCAGCGACGGTATTCCCGCGCCGACTTTCCCCGCTGCGACCTGTTCGAGCCAGCGTATTGCAGCCTTGTAGCGGACGTAGCGGATGTCGTCGTCCGTCAGACGTCCCGGCAGCGACGAGAAGAGCAGGTAGAGCGTGATGTCGCAGGCGATCATCACCAGGTAGGGATTGCGAGCTTCGCCCGCTTTGTTGAATTCGGAGCCGATGCGATACCGTTGGTAGAGGTAGTTGCGCATCGTCGAACAGGCAGTGCGTGTGAGTGCCTCCATCGACGTGAAGCCTTCGGCCAGTGCGGCGTCGAAGTCGTCTTTGGCGATGATGTTCAGTATGTCTTCTTCGGTGATATACATCTTGCTATGCTGTTTTATACAATGCCTTTCTCTTCAAGTCGTCGGTCGTGACGCCTGCACGCAGCAGATGTTTGCGACGCAGGTATTTGACGTCGAGCGTCGTCCAGACCTTCAACCTGCCGCCGACGTTGAACACGTAGCAGCGTTTTCCCGTTCGTGCGTGCAGCGCCTCGGCCTCGGCGATGGCGCGCATCAGGCGCCAGCGCGCCCACTTGTTGCGGATAAGTTCGAAAAGTGTCATGTCAGTATCTTGAATTTGAATCGCCACGGCTCATCTGTCCGATCATCGGGGAGAATGCGAATGCACGGTCGAATGCCGCCAGATCGGAGATCGCCCGCTCGTCGGCATCGGGGGAGTCGTCATGCGTGCGGTATCCGGGTTCTATACCCAGCAGTTGACGTGTCCCTTCGATGAAGTCGGCGTTGTTCCGCTCACGCTCGTTGTAGCGTATGCGCCCGTTTTCGTAGTAGGGGTAGACCGACAGCAGGCGATCTATCTTCTTGGTCTTGGGCGACGGCACGACCGAGATATTGAGCTGACGCCCTGCGCGGGCATTGCTCTCGTCGATAGCGCGTCGCAGCGGCTCGTTCCAGAATTGCGATTCGACGCGCCAATGCACGACGACGCCTTGCGGCAGCCGGCTGTCGTAATCCTGGATCCAGTCGAGCGTGCTGTTCATCGTGCGCTGCCGCACGTAGGATGCTATCAGGTACATGCGATGATCGTACAGCCCCCAGATGCGCACGGCGTTGAAATCGTTTTTACCCGAATAGGCCGGATCCCACCGCCCTGTGATGTGCCGGAATTTCGACAGCGGCGGCAGCGGCGCCCATACCCTGTCGATCATCTCCTGCGTGAAGACCTTCCCTTCGACCCACGGCCGGTTGTTGTATTCTGCTTCGAAGGCGATCGTACCCAAATCGTGCTCTATCTGTACGAAATAGTCGTCGGGATATTTACTTTCCCAGCGCGGCTTCCGTTCCGGCCCGACGGTCGCATCGACACGGTGTACTATCCATTTGGGATTCCGACGTTCGAGTTCTCCCTGAATCGTCCTGGGTGCGAAGTTGTTGTTCGGTACCAGCAGACGCCGCATGGGGCCGTCCATCGTCGGGATCAGAGCCGTGAGAATCCAGTTCGCCATCTCTTCCTGCCGCTTCGGATTCTTGACCGTGTCCTTGTCTTCGAGGTCGTCGCAGATGCAGAGGGTAGGCCGTCGCGCACCTTTTCGCAGACCGCGCACCTCTTGGCCCATGCCGAGTGCCGCGCCGATGAATCGCTCGCGGCAGACGAAGTAGTTGTCCGACCATTGGGATGTTTTCTGTGCGCCGAAATCGGCGATCAGACGCTCGTTGTCCGCGAATTCATCGGCTATGTCCCCCAACAGTTTCTTAGCTTTGTCTTCGGTGTTGCCTACCAGTACGAGGTAAATGTCCTCGCCGTTGATCCAGAGCCATAACGGGATCAACACGTCGCAGACGATCGACTTGGCCATGCCGCGTCCCCAGCGCACGAGCACCTTGATCGTAAGGTTGCGTTTTACCTTATTTGCCAGATCGACGTGGAAGTCGGGGGTCTCGGCTGTGGCCAGATGCGGGAAATAGGCCGTGACGAAATACCGGAAGGATGCGCAGGCTTTCCGGATGCGCTCCTGCCGTTCCTCTGCGGCCTGTTCGTTGACCGAACCTTGTGCCCGCGCGATGCGGCACCAGCCGTCCCAACGCTGCAATGCCTTGGCTATGTTACCGCTGCCCGCCATCCTTTGTCAAAGAGGTGATGTATTTGTCCTGTATAATGTTCACCGCCTTGGTGAAATTCTCCCAGAAATCCGTCCGTGAAGACATCGTCTCGCGGATCGCTTCAGCATGTTCGGCGTGCTGCGTCATCCACTGTCCGAAAGCCATGAAACAATCGATGTAATCGACCAGTCCGACCTCTTTGTCCAAGGTCTTGATCGATTTGGTTATGCGTAGCAACTCCGTGGTATCGATACTCGACGAGTCTTCGCTGAGCAGATCGTCGATACGTTGAAGAAGTTTCGCGACCATTTCGTGTCGGGATATGCGCACGCCGGCGCGCTTCTCCTTCCAGCCGTAGCGCTTGACCCACTCGGAGACGGTCGACTCCGAGCGTCCGACCCTCGCTGCGATCTCTTTTTGCGAGCATCGCCGCATGAATAAATATTCGGCAAGATCGATCGTGCTGTCCATCTATTAAACTTTTGAACAAATATAGATGTACAGCAGTATTTAATCTATTATTTGAATATATAATATCAATCATTGAATATTATATATACAATAATTTGATATGACGGTTGGGGATCATTTAATTTGTTGAAAAATTTTTCGATGATCGAAGTTCAGAACAATCACGTCTACGCCTACGGTACCATCGGTGATTCGTATAGCGGTGAAGATTTTGCCGCGGCGCTGCGGCGTGCCGAACGGTACGGGAGTCCCGTCGTCCATCTTCACACGTTGGGCGGCTCCGTCATGGATGGTCTGCTGATGGTCAACGCCGTCAAGTCGAGCACGTGGCCCGTGACGGTCGTCGTCGAAGGCGTCGCGGCTTCGATGGGGGCCATCTTCATGCTTTCCGCGGCAAAAGTCAAGGTCGCCTCGAACGCCCTGATTATGCTGCATAGTTCGTCGTCGTGGGGCGGCGGAAACGCGAAGGAGTTGGAATCGCAGGCCGAACTGCTCAAAAAAACCGACGCTGCGTTGCGTTCGTCGTTCACCACACGCGGCATCGAACCGGCAACGGTCGACAGCTGGTTCGACGGCGAGGATCATTGGTTCACGGCCGACGAGGCCCTTGCCGCGGGACTTGTCGATGAGGTCGTCGCTCCGGTCGTCGCGGCGCAGCTCTCGAAGCCGTTGCTGCCGGAGGAGTTGCAACGCATCACCGCATCCCTGGAATGTATATTTTCAAACAATAAGATTATGCTGAACATTTCCGAACTCCTCGGCCTGGCACCGACAGCCTCCGAGGAGGAAATCAAGACGGCGGTTTCCGCACTGAAAGCCGAGGCCGCGAAAGCGCAGGAGTACTGCCGCAAAAGCATCGAGTCGCAGATCTCGGCCGCACTGGATGCCGGTAAGATCACGGCCGAGCAGAAGGATTCCCTGCAAGCCTTCGGCGAGAAGATGGGCGCTGACGCCTTGCACTCGCTGCTGGACGGTATGCAGGTGCGCCAGACGCTGCGGGATCAAATTGTGCACGGCAGCAAAGGCAGCGCGAAGAAGTTCGACGACTACACGCGCGACGAGTTGCTGCGGATGAAGCAGGAGGATCCGACGCGCTTCAAGGAGTTGCTGGACGCCAAGTACCGCGAATAACCACGAAAAATACCATTTAAAGCCTATGAAATTCATCAAGTTCATCGTATGTCTTGTCGTGGCCTTCGCCATCGGCACGGCATCGTTCGGTGCCGGCGCCGGCATAGCCTTCGCCGCGCTGTCGCTCATTCCTACGGGCGCTCCTGCGGGATCGTTGCGTTCCGGTCTCATTCCGGAGGTGTGGACGAAGGAGTTCGTCAAACGCTTCAACCACATCGACCAGGGAACGTTCCTCGACGGCATTCCCGACTATTCGCAATTCGTGCGGCAAGGAAATACCATTCATCTGCTCGACTTCGGATGTGACCCTGACGTATTGGTCAATAATACCGACTATCCTATTGCCATTCAGGATATGGAAAATGCCGACATCGCTCTTATATTGGATAAGTTGCAGACCAAGGCGACACCTATTTCCGACGACACGCTCATCGACGTGAAGGCCGAGTTTATTCCCGCCGTTATAGAGGCGCACCGCGTCAAGATTTCGGAATATCGCCTCGACAAATCGATTTACAATTTCGCGCCGTCGAAAAATATCGACGGGAAGACTCCGGTATTCGCCACGACAGGCGAGGCCGATGAAACGGGTAAACGCAAGCGGTTCAGCAAAGCCGATGTCATCGCCTTGAAAAAGAAATTCGACGAAATGGAGGTGCCGACTCAGGGGCGTCGTCTGGTGCTGTGTTCCGATCATGTCGCGGATCTTCTGATGGTCGATCAGGCGTTCCAGCAGCAGTACTACAACTACTCCTCCGGTGTCATCTCGAAAATGTTCGGCTTTGACATCTACGAGTATGTGAAGATGCCTCTGTATACGTCGGCCGGCAACAAGAAGGGCTTCGGCGTGGCCGCGTCCACGGGCGACACGATGGCTTCCGTAGCTTTTTACGTTCAAAGCATGGCCAAAGCTACGGGAGAACGCCGGCAATATCGTTCGGACGCATCGACGGATCCGCTCTACCAGCGCAACCTGTACAACGTCCGAGAGTATTTCTTCGCAGCACCCAAGCGATCGAACGCCATGGCGGCGATCTATTCCGGTGCAGTATCCCAATAGTAGCGGCGTATGTTAAGCGATGTTTCTATCGTCAGACAGCAGGGTCTCGGCAAAACGGCCGTCCGTCAGGACGGCATTGCCGGACTCGTTGCCGACGGCGTAGCGTTACCCGACAAGGTTGCACTTGAAACGCCGTTCGTCGTCACGTCGCTGTCGGAAGCCGAATCGCTCGGTATCACGGAACAATACGACAAGACGAACAAGGTTCTGCTGTGGCATCATATCTCGGATTTTTACGCCGAGGCACCGCGCGGCACGTCGTTGTACGTCGTTTTGGTTGCCAAGCAGACGGAGATGGTCGATTCGCTCGACGTGTCGGACGGTGCGGCCAGGAAGCTGCTGAGCTACGCCAAAGGTGCCGTGAAACTGCTCGCCGTGACCTCCATGAGCGACGACTGGGATTCGTCGGGCGACAAGGTCTCGGCCGCGCAGGCGCTCTACGATTGGGCTGCCGCACGCAACAAAGCCGTGCAGATCCTGCTCGAAGGCCGTGCGTTCTCTCACGATGCATATATAAAGTTGCGAGAGCTCACGGCAAACCGCGTATCCGTGGTCATCGGCCACGACGCCGCAGTGGCCGCCGAAGACACGGCCTACGCCAACTATGCGGCCGTGGCCCGTTTCATGGGACGACTCGCGGCCATTCCCGTGTCGCGCGATGCCGGACGGGTACGCACGGGCGCTGTGAATATCGCTACGGCGGGACTCTCCGACGGCAAGAAGGCGACCGATCCCGACTACTACGATGACGACCAGCTCTCGGCAATAGACTCCGCAGGATACATCTTCCTGCGATCGTTCGACGGCTTGGCCGGCTGGTTCTGGAACGCAGACTATACGGCAGCACCGTCTACGGACGACTGCGACACGATCCGCATGGGCCGCACATTAGACAAAGCGGCCGATCTGGCGCGTCTGAAAGCTTTGGAATGGCTGCGCGACGACGTGGAGATCGACGCCTCGACGGGAGAGATCGCACCCGAGGTCGTGCGTTCCATCCAGGCCGACATCGAGACGGCCGTGCTTACGCAGATGAGCGAGGAGATCTCCGGCGTGGCATGTACGATCGACCCTGCGCAATCGCTGTGGAATGTCGACACGCCGCTGGTAATGGATCTGGCGATCGTCGCGCGCGGCGTGATCGCACACATGAAAATCAATGTTTACTATACCAATTCTCTGAGCGATGATTAACGGAACGGAATACGCCTTCGAGGACGTGAAGATCTCCTTTCTCGGTCGCAGCCTGCGCGGCTTCGTGAGTTTCAGTTATGGCGCGAACAAAGCCTATACGAATATCCACGGCCGGGGCAATGTACCCATCAAGCGAGGACGCGGAAAAAAAGATGCGGAGCCCGCGCGTCTGACGATCCTGCAATCGGAGTTCGAGGCCATACAAGCCGCGATGCCCGCAGGTACCGACGTCACGGATCTGGCGCCTTTCAACTGCGTCGTGGCCTACGCTCCGCTGGGCGGGCAGATGGTCACCGACATCGTACCCTACGCTCAGGTGACGCGGTATGCCAAGGGTATGACCACCGACGACGGTAACATGACCATCGACTTGGAAATGATTACCGACATTCCCCTGTTGAACCAATAAAACACGATTACAATGGATTTTAAAAAGGTTCCTTTCGAACAAAACGATAAAATCGAATTGACCGACGCCGAGATTGCGGCGGCTAAGCGCACCTACGGTGACATCTATCTCATCGAGGTGGACGGCAAGAAAATCTACATGCACCGTCCCACGCGGCAGATCTTCGACCTGGCGCAGACCTCGGCCATGAAACGGCCTTCGCTCTTCGAAGAGACGATCATGACCAACTGCTGGCTGGCGGGCAATAAGGAGATCCTCGACGACGTGGAACTCTTCTACGGCGCCGCACGCAAGGTCAACGAGATCACCAAGGTTGCGGAGGCGGAGTTAAAAAAGTTATAGCCTCGCGGGGCCGTGTGGCGAGCAACCCCGTGAGGATGGTCAATGCCATGCTCCGATATTATTTCCACCTCGACCCCGACACGCTCACCGACGAGCAGTGGCAGGCCCGCTGGGAGGAGTTGCAGTGGATACGAGAAATTGAAGCGAAAACAATCCGATGAACGTTCGAGAGGTCATATTCGATATTATCGGGAGGGACAGACTCTCCCCGACGTTGGATAAAATCGGCGTGCGGGGAGAGTCTGCACGTAAGGTGATGTCGTCACTCAATCGCCAGACGTTGACCTTCAACGACAATATCAAAACGGCGGCGGCCGAGATTCCCGGCCTTTCACGCGGGTTGACCATGTTGCGCAACCCTGCGGTTATCGCCGGAACAGCTATCGCCGGCACGACGGTGGCGCTCAAACGTGCCACGGATCAGGCGGCGCGCTTCAACCACGAGTTCCGCAATCTTGCGAACCTGAATCTGGGCAAGACCCGCTCCGAACTTCGGCAACTCAAAGAACTGGTCATGTCGACCTCCTATGCCGGCGGTTTCGACCTCTCGAAAACGAACTCGGCATTTTTCGATGTACAGTCCGTTACGGGGTTGTCGGGGGCTGCGGCCGCGCCCATGGTGCGGAAGGGTATGGAGTTCGCGCGACTGCTGGGCGCCGACCCTAACGCATGGGTGCAGGGATTGGCGCTCGCGCAGGCCAACTTCGGATTCTCGAACCGCGCGATCGACGATTTCCAATCCAAAGCCTACGCGACGCTCAAAGCCGGCAACATCACCTTCGACCAGATCGCGCAGCTTATCCCCCGCTTCGCGGGTGCTGCGGCATCTTCGGGGCAGGGTTACGAAGAGGCGCTGAAAATGTTTACGCTCTTCACCATGCGTTCGTCGTCGCGCGATCAGGCCGCGACGATGACGCAGGCGTTGTTCCGCGACCTGACGAATGCCGGAGTCATCAAGGGGTTCACGGCTGCCGGCGTGAAGATGTTCGACAAGAACGGCAATATACGGCCGGTGTCGACGCTGCTCGAAGAGCTGAGCGACCGTTTTGCAAAGGCTTATGCTAAATCGGGCGACGCGGGCGTGGTCAAGCTTCGCAACCAGTTCGCGGGGTCGGAGGGGATCAACGCCCTGCTGAACACTGCCGCCGACCGCACCGCGACATTCAAGGATCAGCTGCGCAACTTCGCCGATTCGGAACTCGAACTGGCGCGTGTACGCGAGATTGCCAAAGACGACGCCGTGCTGCTTTCGGAGGAACTGCGCAATAGACTGAACGTATCGGTCACACAACTCGGTGAATCCCTCCTTCCCCTACGACTGGGCTTGACCCGCCTTGCATTAGCAGTTGTGGACACCTCAAACGTTTTGCTCTCTCCCGACAAAGGCGGATACAGAACGGGGTATAACAATACCTATCAGATGTTATCCGACTATTACGGGGATTTTGCAGACATGGATGAGAGTGCAAAGCAGAATCTCAGAGCGCACATCGCGCAGTTACGATCCCACCATGAAGGACGCAGAGATAGCTTTATGGGACGCAATGGCGATAAGTGGTGGACGAACATGATTCCGGGGTCTTTCCTGTTCCGGCCGACTTGGGCCGCGAAAGGAGCGATGGCCGAAGGATCGTTATCGGCTCTGGATGCTATCGAACGTGAGGTTCTGGGTGGGACAGACACTGCGACGCCTTTACTGGGCGGCGGCAAGACAGGCGGCACGGCCACCGACGCCGCGGCAATGCAGGCGGCACTCGCCGCCGCGGGTGGCGGGCGGCAGCAGAAAGTCGTTAACGTCACTATCGGCTCGCTGGTGGGCAGCCAATCGTTCAACACCTCGGTGCGCGAATCGCGCGACGACATCACCTCGGTAGTCGAGGAGGCATTGTTGCGCGCGATCAACGGCGCCGAACAACTCGCAATACAGTAATGAAACTGCCCACATCCCTCAAAGACCTGATCTTCGACACGTCGGGCGTAATCTCAGCCGTCGACCTGTACACGTATCTCACGTCACACGTGCGGCGCGTGAACTACGATCGTGAAACATTGCGTCCCGATTCCTATCCCGAAGTGCCGGTCGAAACGCTGGATTCTGCGCCACGCGTGTGGGACGGCAATCTCACGGGTACGGCGACACGCAGTTCCACGTTGGGCTACGCCGCAGCGCAGCGCGGTGATCTCTTCATCTCGCCGCTGACTGTCGACGAATGGACGTTTCCCGTGGATCCGCTTATCGGCGTGTCCGTCTCGAAGACCGTCGTGCAGACGCAACTCGGCGACGGACGCATACCCGTTATCGAAGAGGTCGCACACAATGGCTTCGACGTGTCGATCAGAGGGGTGCTCATCAACGAGGACAACGACGACTACCCCTACGATCAGGTCGCGCAGCTCAACAACCTCATCAACAAGCGCGGCGGGCTGGTCGTGCAGAACAACATCCTGAATCGCTGCTACGGTATCGAGCGCATCGTCATCCGCAACGCTTCGCTGCCGGGCGAAGAAGGTATGCAGTCCATGCAGGCGTTCACCATCTCGGCCGTGTCGGATCGAGACGTGCAACTTGAAATACGGGAGGGCTGGTCATGAGCTTCATTCCGATAAAAGAGGCCACGATCGGCCGTTACATCTTCCGCACGTTGTCGAGCGTGACGATACGACGTTCACGCAAGGAGATCGCGGCGACGGCCGAAATTACCCTGCCGGCAGAGTATGACGGCAAGTACCTGTGCAACGAGATCAAAGGCGGCGACGAAGTCGTCATCGCACTGGGATATGATGACCGGAAAACCGAGGAATTCCGCGGCTATGTCGTCGATGTCGCACAACGGCGACCCGTAGTCATCCAGTGCGAGGACGAGACCTATCGCCTCAAACGCATGTCGCCCAAGGCGCGCAGCTGGTCGAGCGTCAAATTAAAGGAGATTATCGCCTACGTGCTGCCGGATGCGAAGACGCACGACCTCCCCGACGTGACGCTCTCGCCGTTCCAGATCAAACCCGGCGGCAGCGTCTTCGACGTGCTGGAAAAGCTGGTCAAGACCTACGGTTTGCAGGCGTTCTTCAAGGATAAGACGCTGCACGTCACGGTGCCCTACTACGATATGAACGACGGTACGGTTCGTTACGATCTCGAACGCAACGTCATCCGCCCCGATCTGACATTCCGCCGCGAGGGTGACGTGCGTATCCATGTACGGGCCGTGTCGATCCTGCGCAACAACAAGAAGCTGACGGCCGACGTGGGCGATTCGGACGCTTCGGCGATCACCACGCTGCACTTCTACAACGTCACGACCGTCGCAGAGTTGAAAAGGCTGGCCGAAGACCGGCTCAAAACAATGAAGTACGGAGGATTCTCCGGCACGCTTCTCACTTTCGGTGTACCATACGCCGAGCCGGGCATGGCGGCCGAGATCCGCGACCGGCGTTTCAGCGGGAACCGCTTCGGCCGTTACATGATCGATGCCGTGACGACGACCTCCGGCACGGGCGGCTTCCGCCGCGAGGTGGAAATAGGCCGAGCATTGAAAAAACAGAACGCACAATGAGCCGACAGGACGAAATACGAAACGGTATCCGGCGCCTGGCCGGAGGTGCGGTGCCGATGCTGCTGCGTATGGGCACCGTCACGGCTGTCGACGAGACGGCACAGACCTGCACGGTACACATCGACGACGGCTACGACCTCGACGACGTGCGTCTCACACCCGTCGAAGATGCGGAGTTGCTCGTCGTTCCCGCCGTCGGAGCATGGGCCGTCGTGGCATCGATCGAGAACAACGAGTACCTGAATATCGTCGTCAGCGTATCCGCAGTGCAGAAGATCGTCGTAAAGGCCGATATGCTGACGATCAACGGCGGGACACTCGGCGGCATAGTCAATGTCGAGACGCTCATCAGCGAGCTGAAAGCCATTAAAGACGATTTAAACATGCTGAAATCGAAGTTTCAATCCTGGAAGGTCGTGCCCAACGACGGCGGCGGAGCACTCAAAACCGCCATAGCGGGATGGAGCGCCGTGAAACTTCGGCCCACAGACCGCGACGCATTGGTCGACGACAAGATAACACACTGATATGAAAGACTTCGGAATCATCTGTGCACCCGATCTCGTCGCACACATCCAGCGCGACGAGCAGGGCCTCATAACGTGCGGCATGGCCATGGGCGACATTCTCGCGCAGAACGAATCGCTGTTGGTCGTCGCGGCACCCGGCGAGTTCAAGGCCACGCCGACAGTGGGGGCCGGTGCGATGCGGTTCTTGCGCGACGACGATACCGACGCTTTTATCGCCGCCGTCTGCTCGCAGCTGCGCGGCGACGGTATGGCCGTCGTGACGGTAGAATATAAAAACGACGAACTGAAAATCGATGCGTCGTATGAAAGTTAGGACGGAAATCAAACAGACCTTCTTCGATCTGGCCGTAAGCTATGCCGGCAGCGCGGAGGCTGCCTACGACATCGCCTATGCCGCCGGATGCAGCGTGACCGATACGCCGCCCGCAGAGGTGGAGATCCCCGACGTGCAGAATGCCGCCGTGGCGGCGTATTTCGTACAGCAGCAGGTAACTCCCGCAACGAAGGCCGACGATACGGAAATAAACGGGCTATTATGAGAACATTGAATGAAATAACGGATACGATCAAAGAGTCGTTCGTCAACGATGAGACGATAGCACAGATGTACGGACTCGATGCCTCGAAGACCTTCGACGAACAGTTCTCGCGCGTGAGCTTCGAAACCGTGCTTATTTATATTGTGGCGATGGCCAGTTACCTCTGCGAGCGACTTTTCCTCACGACGTCCGACGAGGTGACGACGGCTATCGACAGCCGTTACATCGCCTCGGAGCCATGGTTCCAGCAGCGGGCGATCGAATATCAGGATGGCTATTCGCTCATCTACAACCCCGCGACCTATACCTTCGAGTATGCCGAGCAGGACGAGGCGGCGCGTATCGTGGAGTTTGCCGCTGCACGCTCCTATCTCGACACGAACGACATACGCCGCATCCGTATCCTCGTCTCCAAGAAGGAGAAGGCGCCGCTGAGCGCCGAGGAACTGTCGCGGTTCAGTACCTACATGCAGCGTATTGCACCGGCGGGTACGCGGATGACTTTCGTGAGCAAGCAGAGCGACCAGCTGCGCATCACCGCACAAGTAAACTATGACCCGTTGTTGCTGAACTCCTCCGGAGAACGAATCACCGATGGTGTGAAGCCCGTAGACATCGCCGTGCAGGAGTATATCGACGGCATTCTCTACGGCGGTGTATTCAATAAGACGAAGCTCGTCGACGCCATACAAGCCGCAGAAGGTGTCGTGGATGTCGTGCTGCAAAGCGTTTCGACATCGAGCGACGGCGGTTCATATACCGTGCTGGACGGCACCTCCTACGCTTCGACCAGCGGCAGCTTCATCATCGACAACCTCAATATCTCATATCTCTCGCAAGATGCAGATTGACTGGAAGAGACATATCGTTTACAACCTTCCGCTGGTAATGCGGCAGCCGCGCATCGTTCACCTGTTGCGCAGCTTGCTGGCGTCGCTCGCAGATCTGCACGACCGTGCACAGACGTGGCGCGTGGAGTCATTGCGGCGTGCACGCTACGACTCGTCGTCGATCATGATCGAACGGATGATCTTCGATGAGATGGGGTTGGAAGTCGTTATCGATAATTTCGATGCGGGAAGTTACGACTTTCGCGTGCGGATTCTCTCCGAACAGACGACCTATGACGAAGCGCGGCTGCGGGCGCTTATCGATAAGTACAAAGCTGCCGACAAACGCTATCTGATCGGAAACGGAAACGTATCCTATACTGTCATCTATCAGGATTACACCTGCGAGAAGACCGACGAACGATTCTCGGTGGAATATACGGCCTACGTCTGCGAAAAGCATGATTACAAGGAGACCGTCACCATAAGACTCTACGGGCGGAATAACAATGACGGAAGCATAGAACTCTATGCCAGCACGGGCGGTACCCCCGTAGCTTCGACGATTCATATCACGGCGGCAAGTGCCCTCTCGTTTACGATCAACGAAGGAGAATCTACATCCCGCTCGACGATCATTTATGAAGAACCCGGCGGCGGTATCATCTCCATATCGCCTACGGAAGACAGTACATACAAATATAAATTTGAACCGGATATAATATGGCTTACGTCAACACGGGATACCAGCGTTCGCTGACGCTGGTAGTAAAAAAATACGTCAACGGCAGCGAATCGTCGCGCACGGTCTACAACGGGAAACTGGCTTTCTCCATCGGCCAGAAGTCCTACGGTGCGATCTCGGACACGACATTGGCGCAGATGGATCAGAGCGCTTATGAGGATCGGTTGAATGACTTCATCGAGTATGTCGAACAGCAAGTGCCCGGGCTTGTCGTCGCAGATGTGACCGAGGAGGGATCCGAAGCTCGGCGATACAATACGACGAGTTGTCCGTTCGGAAAATAACGATTATGAAAGAGAGAGCTTATATCTACGCCGGTGAGACCGTAGTCCTGCGGTTCGAGGCGCGCAAAGAGGGGCAGATTCTCGATCTGTCGGGGTATGATGTGGAAATAGACATCGCAACGACGGCAATGGGGACGCACCTCGTAAAACAGTCCGCAAAAGGAGAGGTCGACATCTCGCAAGCGGCACGCGGGATGCTTCTGTGTACCCTCTCGGCCGAAGATACGGGATCGTTGACACCCGGTACGGCGACGATCGGTGTGCGGCTGTTGCATGATACGTTCGTGCGCATGGGCTTCGATGCTTCGATCGAAGTCTTGCGCCAGGGGGCGACACCTGGCGCCGTGCTGAGCCGCACGGCGCAGCCCGTCATTACGTTGCATACACCATGTATCTGGGTCTATATGGACTTTGCGGCCACACGCGGTGATGACGGTATCACGCCCCACATCGGCGAAAACGGTAATTGGTTCATCGGCGACGAAGATACGGGAGAACGTGCACTCGGTGTGACGTATGACGATCTTACACCGGAGCAGATCGAAGAGTTGCAACGTCCGGCCACGGAGGCTGCAATAGAAGCGAATAAGGCCGCACAGGCGGCCAAAAATGCGACGGAGTCTGCAACGACAGCGACCGAAGGTGCCGTAGCGGCGGCGGCAATGGCGAACACCGCGACGGGGGCAGCCACGACAGCAACTACGGCGGCGAACAGAGCCGCCGCAGAAGCGACGGCCGCAGCGGGCAATGCTACGACGGCAGCAACAGAAGCCGATGATGCGGCGACGGCAGCGAATGCCGCAGCCGCAAGTGCAACCGGTGCCGCAACGGCGGCAAATGATGCAGCGGGGGCTGCGAATGCCGCAGCCGAGGACGCTACGCACGCCGCCGAATCGGTAGGAACCGCCGCCGAGGATGCCGCCTCAGCCGCGAAAGCGGCGAACGCAGCGACGGAAGCAGCAACGACAGCAACTACGGCGGCGAACAGAGCCGCCGCAGAAGCGACGGCCGCAGCGGGCAATGCTACGACGGCAGCAACAGAAGCCGATGATGCGGCGACGGCAGCGAATGCCGCAGCCGCAAGTGCAACCGGTGCCGCAACGGCGGCAAATGATGCAGCGGGGGCTGCGAATGCCGCAGCCGAGGACGCTACGCACGCCGCCGAATCGGTAGGAACCGCCGCCGAGGATGCCGCCTCAGCCGCGAAAGCGGCGAACGCAGCGACGGAAGCAGCAACGACAGCAACTACGGCGGCGAACAATGCCGCCGCAGAAGCGACGGCCGCAGCGGGCAATGCAACGACGGCGGCAACAGAAGCAACTAATGCTGCGAATGCCGCAAATATCGCAGCAGAAGGTATTGACGGAAAGATTGCCGGCAAAGCCGACCTCGACCCCGCGACGGGCTTCGTCAAATCGTCGCAGATAGCTCCGCTCGAAGGGCGTCAGACGGGCGTAAATACCTCGGATGGGAACTTTCGCTCCACAGCCTCCGCGTTGCTGTTCTCCGGCGCCCGAACGATAGCAGCTAATTTCAAAACGGGCCACGACGTATCGGGAACACAGACGATCGTTGCCACTTCGGGCGATATTTACGGGATGATTCTGGAATTTGTCAACGGCAACCTTGTATTCCGTTGCAGGGGTGCCGCACCGAGAGTCGTGACGGGAATCGAACCCGATACCTATTACTCCGTCGCGGGAACCTACGACGGAAACGAGATCGTCGTCTATCTGAACGGCGGGCGTGTAACATCCGCCTCGAACTTCTCGGACGATCTGAATCTGCAATATCTGGCTATCGGGTCTTCCTTCAAAGGCATAGTTATAGGGTGCCGTCTTTTCAACTATGCCCTCACGGCCTCGGAGGTCGTCGATCTATGGAACGGCGGCGAGCCCGAACGGTATATGCTGCCTCTGTCGGGTGAGATGCGCACCGGACTTGTCGCCGAATACATCGCTGCCGGTTTGTTGGCAGACAAGTGGCGCGACACGTCGGGCGCGGGCCTCGATCTTCCGTATGTTCCGACTGCAACGGGCGGCACGGCCGAACTGTCGTATCAAAGCGTCCCGAATCAAGGCGAAATAGTCATAGACAGCGGTATATTCTTTACCGATATTGCCGAAGGAACAGCCAATAAACGGATCGACGTACCGAGAGGATATGTAGCTCTGGCCGTGGCCGTTTATAATTACAATGCGTCTGCATTGACAAATGTCATCGTGCAAAACTGGACGGATGAACGGGCGTTCATATACGGCGCGACGGTCTATAACGCACGAGCCGTATATTCAGTCTCCGCCGCCGGTAACAAATCCGTATATAATGGGACGGGTATTACGATAGACCCTACTGTCCAATATCTTAAAGTTATGGCGACAGGAAATACAACGTCCGGAGGTATGCGAGTAAGAGTAATATGTAAATATTTAGGGGTATGAGAAAGAAGATCGATTTCCCGCCTTATAGCGAGGCGGAAGCGATGCAAATCGTGGAGGACGGCAGCGTCCTGTGCAACCTGTACGGGGGAAAGATTACCGATGAACGGGGATTGGAAAAATGGAGCTACACGGATTCCGGCATTCTGTTTCCGCCCGATTCGGAAATTCTGTCGCTGACAGATAACGAACGCCGGCAGATAGAAGAGGAGTACAACCGAAACGAACTGACCCTCGCCGAACTCGAAGTGGAACGCAAAGAAGAGATGAGAATTCAATCGAAAATCGGATGATGGACTGGACGACCGTTATCGTTTCGCTTCTGTCGGGTCTTTTATCCGGCGGCGGTTTGGCAGGATTGGTCTTTTTCAAGGAGAACAAACGCAACAAGCAGCTACAAAATGAAACAATGGCCTCGTCGCAGTGGAAAGATCTCTACGAGAAATCCGAAGCGAAGGTAGAAGCGCAGGGAAAGAAAATCGATTCCCTATATAAAGACAAGGAGCGGCAGCGCGATCAAATCGACAGTCTCAAAACGCAGAAGGCCGTGCTGGTCGTATACAAATGCGAAATGCTGGGGTGTGCATTGCGAAAACCGCCGTTCGGATCGGGGAATACGGGACTAATCGGAACAAAAAATAAGGAGGAAGAAAACAATGAGTAGAGGACTGAGAAACAACAATCCGGGTAATATCCGGCAATCGGGCACACGCTACCTGGGCGAGGTTCGACCTTCGCAGGATGCGGCGTTCAAACAATTCGAGACGGCGGCATGGGGCTATCGAGCCATGTTCGTGCTGCTGGATTCATATCGCCGCAAAGGTTACCGAACCTTTCGGGATATGATCTTACGCTATGCTCCGCCCGTCGAGAATGATACGCGGGCGTATATGGACTTTGTGTGCTCGCACACGGGAATAGAGTCCGACACTCCGGTCGATACGCACCATGCTGCTACGATGATACCTATCGTCGCGGCAATGAGTCGTATGGAGAACGGCACCGAAGCGAACATGTCCGACGTGACGGAGGGGTGGAGCTTATTCATGAAACATCAGCCATGAACGCCGGACGGATCATCGTCGCCTGCGGCTTGTGCCTGCTTTTGGGATTCGTTGCCGGACGAGCGTCGGTCGAACCGACGACGACCGTTCGAACCGTCCGGCAAAAGGTATACATCGAGCGGACGACTCCGGTCTCGGTGTCCGAACCGATAGGCCGGCATCTTCAACTCGCACGGCTGGTGTTCGTGCGCGACACCACCTCCGTCGAACCGGTCGCCGAGCAGGTTCCACAGGCCGACAGCGCGTTCGTGGAACTGCCCGTCAGAGACTATACCTTCTCCGACGACAGCACGTATACCATTGTCGCGCGCGGCGCCTATGTCGAGAGCCTGCCGCGGATCGAGTTCCGGCCCCAGACGGTGACGTATGAAGTGGAACGAAAGCGCAGAATAGAGCACGGGTTCCAGATCGGCGTAGGTGCAGCCCTAACACCTCATGGAATCGGCCCTGCGGTATATGCCGGTTATGGGGTAACAATCAAATTCTAACGTGCGGGAGGGTATGAAAAAGCCCTCTCCATAATCTTCGGTCAGACTATTCAGGTGCGGCACACCTTGGGAGGGCTTATGCTTTCGCAGGTGCGTCGCACCTGTGGTTTAATATCGAACGTATGAGTAAGTCTGACATTTTCCAATGCACAATTCGTGCCGTAGCGACGGTTACATGCGTCGCTGAATCGACGATTCTGTCCCGCAGCCGACGGGAGGAGGTATCCGATGCACGGCATATTCTCATTCATTTGCTTCGAGAGAGGGGGTTCAACCCCCGCGAGATCGCCGAGCGTCTGGCCATGGCCCGTCAGTCGGTCAACGAAGCGCTCGACGGATTCGAGCATCGCAGCCGACGTCCCATGATTGCAGACAACCTGCGGGAGATCCGCAGGTTGTTGTCTGAATCGCGACCTGTGGGGGAATAGATTATGAAGGATTCCGAGTGTTCGAACAGGGATTCGGCCCACCTGAAACGGGCCGGCAATTTAAATCGACACATTTTTATGGAATCACAGAAAATCTATCTGGCCGGCAACGGCGGTACGGATGTATCGGCGCTGCTGGCTTCGGCTCTGCAAAATCGCGGGGTCGACCCGAACATCCTCGCCGTGATGGGCAACCGCAACGGAGGCGTCGGCGGCTGGGGTGGCAACGACTTCTTCGCTATTCTGCTGCTCTTCATCCTCATGGGTGCGTGGGGCAACAACGGCTGGGGCGGCGGCTTCGGTGGCGGCAATAACGGCGGTCTTCCGCTCAACATGCTCTCCAACGATTCGAGTCGCGAGTTGATTATGTCCGCGATCCAGCGTAACGGCGTAGACATCTCGCAGCTCGCGTCCACACTCAACTGCTCGATCGGTCAGGTGACGGCCGGAATCAATGCCATGGCAACGCAGATCAGCACGCTGGCAGGACAGCAGGGCATGAGCGCACAACAGATCATCAACTCCATCCAGGCCGGGAACTGTCAGCTTACGGCACAGCTCGCACAGTGCTGCTGCGACGTCCGCACTGCCATCGAGCGCCAGGGGTATGAAAGTCAGCTGGCCACGCTCAACCAGACCAACACGCTGACCAACGCGGCCAATACGCAGTTCAACGTCCTCGGTTCGAAGATCGACGCGCAGACGCAGATCATCAATGACAAGTTCTGCCAGCTGGAAATGCGCGAGATGCAGAACAAGCTGGATGCGGAACGCGCCAAGAGCGCGGCGCTGGCCGGTCAGCTGTCGCAGGAACATCAGACGGCGACGATCATGCAGGCGCAGGCGCAGGCGGTGGCTCCCGTCAATGCGGCAATTGGTGATTTGAGCAGCCGTCTGGCGAAGATCGAATGCGGTTTGCCACCTACAACCGTAGTTCCCAATCCGCAGGTGTACGCTATGCCTGCATGTGTGGCCGCCCAATTCGGATTGGGCTTCGGCGCCGGTTACGGTTTCGGAGGAAACGGTTTCTGGGGTTAGCGGAAAGGAGGTATACTATGACAGTATTCCCATTCCAATACGTTAACCGCCGCGGTATTCCGGTCATTACGACAACGGGCGTGAACGTGACGACGGAAAATGTCGTTTTCACGTTCCCTAATCATGCCTTCGCAAACTCGTGGTACCGCGGGTTGGTACTCATCGAGCTGGCGCAGGCCATTCCGACCGGAACGACTGGAACGCTGCCTGTACTCTTCGAGACGAACGGGCAGACGAAGCCGCTGACGGCCCCAGGCGGTGCTGCTGTAACCGCAGCGCAGATCTCCGGGACGGGCGTCTATGAGGTCTACTACGACAAGCAGACGGACGTGCTGCAAGTCGTGACGGGTGTGTAACCGATAAAATAAAAATTAAAAGATGTTTAAAGACTTGAAAAACGGCTTCCAGGTGTGCCTGCTCGACAAGAGCCAAAAGACGCCTGTATACAAGATCGGGAATGTGGTTAGCGTATCTGCACCACGATTGGATTCCAGGCCGATGCCGCCCGGACAGATCCCTTCGCCGATGATGTATTCCGAACGTGTAATCGATCTTACGGTCGAATGCGACGGACAGACGAATACCTACGTCGTACAGGAGAATGCGAACGTGGCATCGATTGCCTCGCTGACGCTGGCATGTTCGGTGGAACCTATACTCAACGAGGTGCGCGCAATTCACAAAACGAGTACCGACATCATTGCAAGTGTGGATCGCCATAAGGAGGTCGTGGCCAAGTGTGAGGACATCCTGAAGGAGCTGAATCCGGCATACGCCGATTCCAAAGCCCAGAACCAACGCATCGACAAGATCGAGGCGGCGATCTCCGGCGTGGCGGATTCCGTGCGCCAGATTCAGCAATTCCTTCAGTCATCAACGATAAAAACAAGAAAAGAATAAATTATGAGCTGGAAAGAATTGGAGCAAGGTCGGGCCTTCATGAATGAGGAGTACGATCAGGACGATCTGGAACGCGCATATCGCCGAGGCTGTGAGCACGGCGAAGAGAAAGGCTATCGTAAGGCCATGCGCGAGATGCAGGGAGGGATGGACGGATACGGTGAACGTGGCGGATACGGTGGCTACGGTGAGCGTGGGCAATCCTTCATGCGCGGCTACGGTGAGCGAGACGGCGAGTACGGAAGCGACGGCTACGGCGAACGCCGTGGAGTCAAGTACACAGGGCGCTACTCGCGTTACCGGTAGGTGAATCGAAGAGGGGGCCGAAAAGCCCCCTCTCGTTTTAAAACATACAACCATGGACAGACTGGATATTTACGACGTATTTCCGATAGGGTTTCGGGAATACCTCAATAACTACGGGTGGAATTTCTCCAAAAAGCTCTGCGAATTCGCAGTAGCAGGCATGAAAAAAATGGACTCCAACGGAAAAGAAGTGCCCATAACACCCTACTCGAATGAAGAGGTGCAGCAACTGTTGAAGCAATACGGCATTGAACTCAAAAACAATGTCGCATACAACGCTTGCTATGTCGCAAACATGTTCAAGGCCGATTTCCTCGGTAAATCGCTCCCGAACGAACAGTACCTCTGTATGCACATCAAATGTTATCTCGACGACGTAGACGGTAGCCCCACTCGGGCGATGGATGAATTCTATGCCAAAACAATCGCATTGGGTATACCGATCATTTGGGAAGACATGTTATGATAATTAGGGACTTGAAAATTGGTAAGTATAATTGGTCGTTACGCATCTATTTTGCCGTAACGGGATACTATACTGACCATATTATCAAGTCCCTTATCGATATTCAATGCCCTGACGAATTGGTCGTGCGAATACGAAAGAACCTCAAAAAAGCGGATATGGATACCGGATTCACATATTCGAATAAGAGACAACGAAAAAGCGTTATCGTGATCGGAATGCACTCTTCGCACGCGCAATTCCTGAATAGTTGCGAACACGAACTCAGACACCTCGTCGATGACATTGCAATGGCGTGCAGGTTACAGATGGCCGGTGAAGAGGTCGCATATCTGACCGGTGATATAAACTCCGAACTATGGGACGACATCCATAGATTCACGTGTTGCAAATGCGATAAATGCAACTCACAAAATTAATTTCCCCCAAAACGCACCTTTTCGTTTTTTGAACGCGCACCGATTTGTTTTGTGGATTATGGA
>CANRNE010000018.1 GCA_947631925.1 uncultured Clostridia bacterium | reverse complement strand
TCGGGCAATGTGAAGCTGATGCCGTCGAGGGCGGTGCATGTCCCGCTCTTCCGGCTCTTGTAAATTTTCGTAAGATTCTTGACTTGTATCATGCGGTGACCTTCCTGCATGTCCCCTTTGCCGTGTCGGCAGAGCTCAGCAGAGTTTTTTTAAGATTTCGCGGCAGGCGAGCTTGCAGTGTTCGTAGGTGAGGCCGCCCTGAAAATAGGCGACGTAGGGCTCGCGGATGGGCGCATCGGCGGAGAGTTCGATGCTCGCCCCCGCCACAAAGGTGCCCGCGGCCATGATGACCTTGCAGTCGTACCCCGGCATATCCCACGGCTCGAGGCGGACAAAGCTGTCCACGGGAGAGACGTCCTGCACCGACTGAATGAAGGCGACGAGCTGTTCTTTCGTCTCAAATCGAATGGCGCGGGTAATGTCTGCGAGGGGTCTTTCGAGGGCGGGAAAGTTGGTGTAACCGAGGTCTTCCATGCACTTTCCGATGAGAAGTCCCCCCTTGAGCGCCTGTGCGACGACGTGCGGCGCGAGGAAGAATCCCTGATAAAATTGTTGATAGCCATAGGCGTAGGAGCCGATTTCCCCGCCCACGGAGGGAGCGGTGAGGCGGTTTTCGCATGCCTCGATATAGGAGGCCTTCCCCGCAATATAGCCGCCCGTGGGAGCAAGTCCGCCACCGGGGTTCTTGATGAGGCTCCCGACGATGAGGTCGGCGCCGACATCGGTCGGCTCTCTGCGCTCGACAAATTCGCCGTAGCAGTTGTCCACGAAGATGCAGCCCGAAAAGCCGTTCTCCCGCAAAAAGTTGCACGCGGCGGCGATTTCGTCCACCGTGAAGGCGTCGCGAAGTTCATATCCGCGCGAACGCTGGATATAGACCATATCGGCGCTGCCAAGGTGTTTTTTGGCGGTCAGAAGGTCCATTTTGCCCTCGGGAGTGAGGGGGATTATTTCGCTGCCTACGCCGAAATCGGAGAGCGAGCCGTTGCCCTTCCCCCAGATGACGCCGCGGATGGTGTCGTACGGCATGCCCGTAAGGAAGAGAATCTTTTGGCGCGGGCGCAAAACGCCGAAGAGCGCGACCGTGAGGGCGTGCGTGCCCGAAAGCAGGGCGGGCGAGACGATGGCTCTTTCGGCGCCGAATGTGCGGGCGTACACCCTTGCGAGCGCCTCTCTGCCCACATCTCCGTAGCCGTAGCCCGTCGTGGGCAAAAAATGCCGCAGGGCAATTTGCTCCTCGCGGAACGCCGAGAGCACCTTCTCCTGATTGAAGAGCGCGACCGCGTCCACTGCCGAAAATGCGGGGGCGAGCGCCTCTTCCGCCGATTTCATGCGTTCATCTACCGTCATATTGCAAACAAACCTCCTCCGCACACGCCTCGATGTCCTTGGGCGCCAACCAATGCAAATTCGGCAGTTTTTTGAAAAAAGTCAGCTGCCGCTTGGCATAATTGCGGGTATTTTTTGATATTATGTCTGACATAGTACTTAAATTAAGCCCGTTTTTCAAACTTTCGACCACCTCTTTGTAGCCAATCGCCTGCATGCTTTGGGCATTTTCGGGAACGCCGCCCGAAAGAAGCCTTTCGACTTCTTCGATGAGTCCCTCTTCGAGCATCTTCTGCGTGCGCGCGTCGATACGGCGGTACAGCTCCTCGCGGGGGAAATTTACGGCGAACGCCTCGTAGTCATATCTCTTCCCCCCGCCGTGCATGTCGGAGCGCTTCTTCCCCGTGAGTTCGAAAATCTCGAGCGCGCGGATTACCCGCTTGACGTCGTTGGGATGGAGCACCGCGGCGCTTTCGGGGTCGACCTCCGCAAGGCGGGCGTGCAGGGCGTCCCTGCCCTCTTTCTCTGAAAGTTCGGCGTACTTTTTTCGCACTTCGTCGCTTCCCGCCGCGCCGCCGTAGGGGCTGTCGAAGAGCACGCCGCTCAAATAAAACCCCGTCCCGCCGCAGAGCACGGGGACTTTTCCGCGGGAGAAGATGTCCTCAATCGCCGCAGTCGCAAGACGGACGTAGTCGCTCGCGGAGAAAGTTTCCCGCAGGTCGATGACGTCGATGAGATGGTGCGGAATGCCCCCCATTTCCGCTTCGGTGGGCTTTGCCGTGCCGATATTCAGCCCGCGATAGACGAGATAGGCGTCCGCGGAGACGACTTCCCCGCCGAGTCTTTTGGCGCAGGCGACGGCGAGCGCAGTCTTCCCCGAGGCGGTGGGCCCGCAGATGACGAGCAGTTTTTTCATACGATGCGTTTGAAGAGCTTGTCCATTTCGCTCTTGCGGATGTGCACGCAGACGGGGCGACCGTGCGGGCATTTCAGCCCCATATCCCCGTCCATGCGGGCGATGAGGGCGCGCGCCTCCTGTTCGGTGAGCTGTTCTCCCCCCTTGACGGCGGCTTTGCAGGCGCTCGTGGCGAGCTTGTCCTTGAGAATGTCGGAAAGGCGCACGGCGCGCAAGGTCTCGAGCGAGGTGAGAACTTCGGCAAAGAAGGCAGAGAGATTGATGTCCATGAGAATGGACGGGACCGCCGAAACTTTCACGGAATTTTGCCCGAATTCTTCGATTTCAAAGCCGATTTCCCGCAAAATTCCGAAATTTTTCTCCAAAAAGAGGTATTCGGACGGGGTCACCGTGAGGGAAAACGGGACGAGCATCTGCTGAACCGCCACCGATTTGGTCTCGATTTCGGCGGTGAGCTTGTCATAGAGAAGACGCTCGTGGGCGGCATGCTGGTCGATGATGTAGGCGTCGTCCCCGCATTCATAGAAGAGATAGGTGCGGAAGAGGTCGCCCTTGAAGACAAGCGTTTCGGGCTCCACCCGCTGTTGGCGCGCCTTCTTCTCCTGTTCGGCGAGGAAGCGCTTGTTCTCCTCGAAGTAGTCCTCCTTGGGCTTGGGCGCGTGGACGGAGAGCGTCAACGGCTCCGCGGGACGGGAGGAGACGATGGTCCCCTTCCCCGTGACGGGAGGAATGTCGAAGGCGAGTTCCTTCTTGGCCTCGGCATACGTCATCGGGAGCTGAACGGGCTTGGGCGCTTCGGACTGTTTGGGCGCGGCGCCGACGAGATATTCGAGCGCGCGGGAGTTGCCGTCGAGCACGCTCGAGACGACGGAATACACCGTTCCGTAGATAATCTGGTTGTCGGCAAAGCGCACGTCCGCCTTGTTGGGATGGACGTTGACGTCGACAATCTCGGGCGGGACGTCCAAAAAGAGCACGTAGAAGGGATATTGCCGCTTCATGAGATACCCCGCGTAGGCGTTGGAGACCGCGGCGGAGACCGTCTGATTGACGATGTATCTCCCGTTGACGAAGAGGCTCTGATAGGTGCGGTTGGGCTTGGAATAGTTGCGGCCGCCCACAAAGCCGTACAGCCGTATCCCATGCTTGTCGGCGTCGATTTCATAGAGCTGGTCAAGGATAGAAGCGCCGTAGACGGCGGAGACGGCGGCAGAGAGTCCGTCGCCGAAGGAGCGATATTTCACCTTTCCGCCCACGGAGAAGGTAAAGGAGACGGCGGGACGGGAGAGAATGAAGCGCGCCATCATGTTGGCGGCATCTGCCTCCTCCTGCGCGTCCGATTTGAGGAATTTGAGGCGGGCGGGCGTGTTGGCGAAGAGATTTTTTACGGTGACTTCGGTGCCCTGTGCCCCCGCGGCGGGGAGAACTTTTTCGAGGGTGCCGAAGTTGCAGGCGAGCGAGAAGGCGTCCTTCCCCTCCACCCTTGAGACGATGTTCATCTCGGAGACGGAGGCGATGGAGGCGAGCGCTTCCCCGCGGAATCCGAGCGTCGTCACGCCGAAGAGGTCCTCGGCGCGGGCGAGTTTGCTCGTCGCGTGGGGATGATAAGCGTTCGCAAGGTCCTCCCGCTCGATGCCGCAGCCGTTGTCATGGACGCGGATGAGGGACTTGCCGCCGCCCTCCACCTCCACAATCACCTCGCTCGCTCCCGCATCGAGGGCGTTTTCGACGAGTTCTTTGATGACGGAGTAGGGACGGTCGACGACTTCCCCCGCCGCAATCTGGTTGTAGATATCCGCTGTCAGAATGTTGATTTTCACTTGCACTTCTCCTTCCACTCTGCGAGAATGGCGAGCGCCTGCATGGGCGTGAGGGCATTGACGTCGAGGTCCCGAAGTTCTCCTTCGAAGTCGAAGCCCTCCTCTTCCTCCACGGTCTCCGTCTCGGTGATGCGCCTGTTTTCCGTCTTTTCGAGCATCTTGAGAATGGACTTGGCGCGGGAGGTGACGTCGTCGGGAACGCCGGCGAGGGAAGCAACTTCCACGCCGAAACTTTTCGAGGCGCCGCCGCGGACGATTTTGCGGAGGAACACGATGCTCCCGCCAATCTCCCGCACGCTGATTTTATAATTTTTCACCCCGTCGAGTTTGCCCTCGAGCTCGGTGAGCTCGTGGTAGTGGGTGGCAAATAACGTCTTTGCCCTGATGCGCTCGGTGAGATATTCGATGACCGACCACGCGATGGACAGTCCGTCGTAGGTGGAGGTCCCCCGCCCGACTTCGTCGAGAATGAGGAGACTGCGCGGGGTGGCGTTGCGGAGAATGTCGGCGACTTCGGTCATCTCCACCATGAAGGTGCTCTTGTCGAGGATGAGGTTGTCGCTGGCGCCGATTCGGGTGAAGATTTTGTCCACGAGGGGGATTTCCGCCGATTTTGCGGGGACGAAACTTCCCACCTGCGCCATGAACACGATGAGGGCGATTTGGCGAAGGTAGGTGGATTTGCCCGCCATGTTGGGACCGGTGATGACCATCGTGCGGTTCTCGCCGCCGTCCAAGAGGCAGTCGTTGGGGACGAAGCGCTCCTTGGAAATCGCCTCGACGACGGGGTGTCTTCCCTCGGCGATGACGAGGTCGCCCTCCTCCTTGATGACGGGGCGGCAGTACTTGTTCTCCTTGGCGACCGTGGCGAGGGAGACGAAGCAGTCGAGGAGCGCGACTGCGGCGGCGATGCGCTGGAAGACGGGAATGTTCTTCTCGAGAATGTCCTTGAGTTCCCCGTAGAGGAGCTCCTGCAGGCGCTCCGCCTCGTCGTCGCTGCCCAAAATTTTGCGCTCAAGGGATTTGAGCTCGTCGCAGGTGTAGCGTTCCCCGTTCGTCAGCGTCTGCTTGCGGGTGTAGTTGTACGGGACGCGGTCGCGGAAGGAATTGCTCACCTCGATGTAGTAGCCGAACACGCGGTTGTAGCCCACCCGAAGGTTGCGAATGCCCGTGGCCTCGCGTTCCCGCGCCTCGAGTTTGGTGAGAAGGGAGGAGGCGTGCGCCTTGGTCTCCCGCAGTTCGTCGAGCTGTTCGCTGTACCGCGCACGGATGTAGTTCCCCTCTTTGAGAGTCGTGGCGCGCGGGTCGATGGCGCGGTCGATGAGGTCGCACACCTGCTTGGTGTCGACGAGGTCGCCCGCAATCTCCTTGAGGAGGGCGGAGGAAAATCCCGCGAGTTGAAATTTGAGATTGGGGACGACGGCAAGGGATGCGGAGAGCGCGAGGCAGTCCGCGGGCTGCAAATTGCCGTTGGAGATGCGCCCCGCGAGCCGTTCGATGTCCTTTACGCCCGAGAGCATGTCGGTGAGCCCCATGCGCACGACGGTGGCGCGGGTGAGTTCGTCCACGGCGTCGAGGCGGGCATCTATCTTTGCCTTGTCCATGAGCGGGCGGGTGAGCATGGCGGCGAGCCGTCTTGCCCCCATTCCCGTCTTGGTCTTGTCGACAAGCCACAAAAGGGAGCCGTACTTCTTCCCCTCGGCGTTGTTTTTGAGAATCTCGAGGTTGCGGAGCGCCGCGGGGTCGAGGGACATGTAGCCGCTCCCGTCGAGGTATCGGACGGAATTGATCTGCGAAAGCGCGCGCTTTTGCGTCTCCTTGAGGAATTCGATGAGCGCGCCCGCGGCGGAGATTGCCGCATCGTGCCCCTTGAGCCCGAGCGCCTCGACGGATGCGTTGAACTGCCCTTCGAGCGTCTTCTCCGTCTGCGGCGCCTTGAATGCCCACGGGAGATAGCAGGAAAAGGCGGGGAGCCTTCTCACTTCGTCGGGATATTGCTTGGATTCAAGCAAAAAGACGTCGTTGGTGATGACTTCGGCGACGGAGAGGTTGACGAGGTCGGAGAGAATCTTTTCGCAATTTTCCTCCTCCGAGACGGCAAATTCTCCCGTCGTGATGTCACAGCGCGCGAGGGCGTACCCCGCGTCCGTCTTGCAGGCGCAGGCGATGAAGTTGTTCTTTGCGGCGTCGAGCAGGTTGTCCTCGATGACCGTCCCCGCGGAGACGACCCGAATGACGTCGCGGTCCACCATCCCCTTCCCCTCCTTGGGGTCGGAGAGTTGTTCGCAGACGGCGACGCGCTCGCCCGCTTCCACGAGCTTCTGGATATAGATATCCGCCGCATGGTAGGGAACGCCGCACATGGGCGCACGGTCCTTGAGGCCGCAGTCGCGGCCCGTCAAGGTGAGGTCGAGAATGGCGCTCGCCTTTACGGCATCGTCGAAGAACATCTCGTAAAAGTCCCCGAGACGGTAGAACACGATGCAATCCTTGTATTTTTCCTTTACCTGCTGCCAGTGCAGCATCATCGGAGACAGACCCATAGCCCCTCCTCCTTTGTTATTCTGCCCTGCCGTACAGGGAAATGCCGTTGGCCTCTGTTATCGTGATGGACACGAACTCGCCGATGCGGTCCCTGTCCGAGGGGAAATACCCCATTCTGCCGTACTCGTCCCTGCCCATGTAGAGCTGTTTTTTCTCATCGAAATCCTCGCAGAGGATGACGACGGTCTTTCCCACATACTTTGCGCTCTTCTGCCGCGTCTTCTCGTTGACGCAGGCGACGAGTCGGGTGATGCGGTCCTTTGCGACCTCGTCCGAAATCCTTCCCTCCATGGCCGCCGCCCTCGTCCCCGTGCGCGGGGAGAAGATGAAGGTGAACGCCGAGGAAAAGTCCGCCTCTTCGACGAGGGAGATGGTGTCTTCGAACTCCTCCTCCGTCTCCGTCGGGAAGGCGACGATGAGGTCGGTCGTCACCTCGCAGTCGGGGATTTCCCGCCGAAGAAGGGCGAGGTCCTCGAGGTACTTCTCCCTCGTATACCGCCTGTTCATGAGGGAGAGAATGCGGTTGTTGCCCGACTGCACGGGAAGATGCAGATGCTTGCAAATCTTTTTGTGCGCTTTCATGACGGCGACGAGCGCCTCGGAAAAGTCCTTGGGATGGGAGGTCATGAAGCGGACGCGGAAGTCCCCTTCGATGCGCGCGACGGCGTCGAGCAGGCGGGGAAAATCCCAATCGCCGCTTTTATAGCTGTCCACATTCTGCCCGAGCAGGGTAATCTCTTTATAGCCCTCTTTGGCGAGCGCCTCCACCTCGCGCAGGATGTCCTCGGGCAGGCGGGAGCGCTCCCGTCCGCGCACATAGGGCACGATGCAGTACGAGCAGAAGTTGTTGCACCCGTAGGTGATGTTCACCCAAGCGTTGGGATAGCTCGTCCTTACGGGTACGACGCCGTCCTCCGTCTCCTTGCGCTCTTCGAGCAGGGAGAGGACGTACTTTTTCTGCGCCCGTTTCTTCTCGATGAGGGAGCCGAGCTCGGCGAGGTTGTGCGTGCCGAAAAAGATGTCGATGAAGGGAAACTTCTTCCTGAGCGCCTCCGCCTTGCCCGCCTCCTGCACCATACAGCCGCCGACGGCGATGAGAAGTCCCCTCTTCTCGCGCTTGAGCTTCTTGAGGGCGCCGATGTTGCCGAAGGCGTGATTTTCGGCATTCTCCCGGATACAGCAGGTGTTGAAGACGATGATGTCCGCCTCCTCGAGGGGAGCGGGGTCCGTATAGCCGACCGTCTTCAAGATGCCCGCGATTTTCTCGGATTCATGCAGATTCATCTGGCACCCGTAGGTGACAATGTGGTATTTCATACTTCCACCTCGGAAAAGATTTCCCCCACTTTGCCGCGAAGAACCAAGGAGCAGCGGCTGTCGAGGGGGGTGGGCGTGCGGTTGATGAGCACGAGGTTGTCCCCGCGGAAGTACTCCACAAAGCCTGCGGCGGGCCAGACGGTGAGCGAGGTCCCCGCGACGATGAGAAGGTCTGCCCGCGAGATGGCCTTCACGGCGCCCTCCACCGTCTCTTCGTCGAGCGGCTCCCCATAGAGTACGACGTCGGGCTTTATCACCCCTCCGCAGGTGCAGTGCGGGACCCCCTTCGAGGAGAGAATAAATTGGGCGGAATACCCCTTTCCGCATTGCAGGCAGTGGTTCCTGTGCACACTGCCGTGCAGTTCGAAGACCTTTTTGCTGCCCGCGGCCTGATGCAATCCGTCGATGTTCTGCGTGACGACGGCGGAGAGTTTCCCCGTCTCTTCGAGGGCGGCGAGCTTTTTGTGGGCGGCATTGGGCTTTGCCCAAAGGGCAAGCATCTTGTCGCGGTAAAAGTCGTAAAACTGCGCCGTGTGGCTGTAAAAATAGTCCGCGGAGAGCATCTCCTCGGGGGAAACGTCGTATTTTTGGCGATAGAGCCCGTCCTCGGAGCGAAAATCGGGGATTCCGCTCTCGGTGGATACCCCCGCGCCGCCGAAGAAGACGGCCCGCGATGAATTTCTCAAATACTCACTTAATTTGTTCATGATAATCACACTGCTTTCTATTATATCATACTCGGTTGGTTTTTTCAACAAAAGTCATTGCGGCGGAGGAAAATTTTTTTGCGCGGGAAGAATACTAATGCCGATGAAAAAAGTTCTCGTCGCAATTTCCGTCCTCTTCGGACTGCTCTCGGCGTTGGTCCTCACTGCAGCCTGCTACTACTTTGCCGTGACGGCAAATGTCCGCCTCGACCCCGAAAAATTGGAGCCCGCGGCGGAAGGGTTTCAAATCTTTGATGCGGCGGGCGAAGAGATGGTGACGGCGGCAAGGAAGGATGCCCCCATGCAGGCGGTCGCAAAGAGCCTTCCCGAGGCCTTCGTCGCCGTCGAGGACAAGCGGTTTTTCGACCATCACGGGCTCGACATTCTCCGCATGGGAAAGGCGGCGCTCAAAAATCTTGCAAGTTTTTCTTTCCGCGAGGGGGCGTCGACCATCTCCCAACAGCTCATCAAGAACACCCATCTTTCGGGGGAGAAGACGCTCTCCCGCAAGCTGAAGGAGATCAAACTTACCCGCATGCTCGAGAAAAAATACACGAAGGAGCAAATCCTCGAGCGCTACCTCAACACCATCTACTTCGGGCACAGCGCGTTCGGAATCTCTGCCGCCAGCGACTTCTATTTCGGGAAATCGCCCGCCGAAGTCACCCCCGCCGAGAGCGCAATGCTCGCCGCCCTCGTCCGCTCTCCCAACAACTTTTCTCCCTTCAAAAACGCGGAAAAATGCCTTGGGAGGCGAAATTTTGTGCTGAAGTGTATGCGCGAGCAGGGGTATCTTTCGGAGGAAGAATATGAGAAAGCGTTATCGGAGCCGCTGCCCGTGGCTCCGCAAAAACGCGAATGCGGCTACCTCGCCCTCGTGTATGAGGAACTCGGGGAAATCCTGGGAGACAGTCCCCTCGGCGGGCTCAAAGTGTACACCGCCTGCGACCTGACACTGCAAAGCATGTGCGAGACGCTGGAAGCGGAGAGCGACCTTGCGGTGCTCGTGCGCTCGACGGACGGCAATGCGATAAAGGCGTATCGCTCCACCTGCGGCGACATCGCACGGCTGCCCGCCTCCACCGTAAAGCCCCTTCTCGTGTACGCGCCCGCCATCGAGGAGAACCTCCTCTCGCCCGCCACCCCCCTGCTCGACGCGAAAACGGACTTCGGCGGCTACTCCCCGCGGGACGCCGGGGGCGCGACGGGGACATATATGAGCGCTCGGTACGCCCTCGCGCACAGCGTGAATATCCCCGCCGTGAAAGTGCTTGAAGCGCTCGGGATAGGGCGCGGCGCCGACTATTTGGCGAAAATGGGACTGCACGTCGAAGAGGACGACAAGACGCTCGCGCTCGCCCTCGGGGGCATGAAGAAAGGCTTTTCGCTCCGCGCGCTTGCGGACGGATATGCGACGCTCGCCAAGGGCGGGACGTACTGCCGCGGGGGCGCCATCACGAAAATTACAGACGAACACGGCGCCGTTCTCTATGAAAAACAGCAAAACGAGGCGAGAGTCTTCTCCGAAGAGACGTGTTTTCTCGTCGGGGATATGCTAAGGAGCGCAGTCAAAGAGGGCACGGCGAGGCGGCTCGCCTGTCTCCCCTTTGCGGTCTCGGCAAAGACGGGGACGGGGGAGGCGGGGGGCGGCAACATCGACGCGTATACCGTCGCCTACACGGCGGAGGATGTCGTCGGTGTGTGGCTGGGGAATGCCTCCGGAAAGCCTGTCACGGCGAGCGGGGGCGGACTGCCCGCCAACTTCGCAAAGGAACTTTTGCAGACGGTATATCGGGAACGGGCGCCCGAGGAGCGGGAAATCCCGAAGGGCGTCGTGCGGCTCTCCCTCGACAGGGAGGCGTATGAAGAGAGGCAAAAACTTCTGCTTGCGGACCCCGCCTCTCCGCCGCAGGAGCGCTTCGAGGAGTATTTCAAGGCGGGAGCGGCCCCCACCGAGACTTCGACACGTTTTACCCGTCCCACGGTGCAAAAACCCCGCATTTTCGTCAAAAATGGGTGCGTTAGCATAGTACTATGTCAGACAAAGTACTATGATTACGTCGTAAAAAGAGAAAATCGCGGCACGATTGCCACGATTTACGAGGGGAATTATTGTGAAGTCATTTCGGACAGTTCCTGCCGCCGCGGCGAACTTTACACCTATTCGGTGACGCCGTACTATCGGGGTCGGGCGGGCGAGACGGTCGTTTTGCCCCCTATTCTGTTCGGGTCGGGAGGCTCAGAGTAAGACGGTCTCCGCGCTGTTCAAGGCCTCTTCGACGAGCGCCTCGACGTCGAGCTTTGCCTCCTCTTCCTCGATGAAGGAGATCTTGGGACGGGTGGCGGGGAATTCGGGCAAGAAGACCGTACAGCAGTCCTCGTAGGGAAGGATGGAGGTCTCGTACGTCCCGATGGCCTTCGCGCGGTCGATAATCTCCTCCTTGTCAAAGCCGATGAGCGGGCGCAGGACAGGGAGTTTGACGACGGAATTCGAGGACGTGATGCCCTCGAGGGTCTGGCTCGCGACCTGCCCGAGGCTCTCCCCCGTCACGAGGCACTTCGCGCCGTTTAAGAGCGCCACCCGTTCGGCGATGCGGAACATGAAGCGGCGAAGGAGGGTGACGTTGAGCTCGGCGGCGCACTTTTTGTGTATCTCTTCCTGAATGTGGGTGACCTTCACCGTGGTCAGGCGGTCCGTCTGCGTGTACGGCGAGAGGATTTTGGCAAGTTTTACCACCTTTTCCTTCGCGCCCTCGTTGGTGTAGGGGTAGCTGTGGAAGTGGAGAAGCTGAACGGAAAGTCCCCTCTTCGCCATCATGTGTGCCGCGACGGGGGAATCGATACCGCCCGAGATGAGCAGGAGCCCCTTCCCCGAGGTCGTGACGGGCATGCCGCCCGCGCCCCGCTCGAATTTGCAGAAGACGAGGGCGGAGCTGTTTTCGCGGATGTCGACGTAGACGATGCTGTCCGGGGTGTGCACATCCACCTTGAGGCGAGGCCGCACATTGAGCAGGCGGCCGCCTAAACGGGCGCTCACTTCGGGCGAAGTGAGCGGATATTTTTTGTCGGCGCGGTGCGTCTCCACCTTGAACGTTCCCTCCTCGGGGGCGACGGCAAGGACGGCTTCGAAGAGGCTTCTTTCGGAGCTGTCCGTGAGCAGTCCCACCGAATAGGAATGCACGCCGAAGACTTTTTTGATGCGCTCGCAGATTTCCTCCGCCTTGCTCTCGTCGAAGGCGGCAATCAGCCATCTGCCGCTCAGGCGGTGCAGTTCGTGGCGGAGGCCCTTGAGGCTCTTTTCGAGGTTGTTGGAGAGCGCGCGCTCGAAGTAGCCGCGGTTCTTTCCCTTCAGGTGAATCTCCGCATAGCGGAGGATGATGACTTTTTCCATATGTTCTCCTGCCCGTCAGCGGGCCGTTGCCTGTGAAAATTCCCTTGCGCAGCCGTTCATCTCCCGCGCGGCAATCAAAACTTCTTCGTCTGTCGTCTCGCGGGAAAAACTCAGGCGGAGCACGCCGTCCAAGAGGTCTTCCCCGATGCCGCAGGCCGCGAGCGCACGGCTCCTCGGGTGTTTGGAGGAGCAGGCACTGCCCGTTCCCACGACGACGCCGCGGTCCCAGAGCATGCGCATGAGCACTTCGCCCCGCATGCCCCGCGCCGCGACGGTGAGCACGTACGGCGTGCCGCTTTCTGCGGAGAGGCGGGTATAAAATTCCCCGTCGAGGGCGGAAATGAGCTGTTCGCGGAGGGATTTAACGCGCGCCGCGTCGGTTTCCAACGTGGGGAAGACGTCCTTTGCCGCCTCATAGAAGGCGAGAATGCCGAGGACGTTCTCGGTGCCGCTGCGAAGGCCTCCCTCCTGTCCGCCGCCGAAAATCTGTGCGCCGAGAGCGAGCGATTTTTTGCGGAAGAGGGCGCCCGTTCCCTTCAATCCCCCGATTTTATGCGCGCTCACGGTGTATAAGTCGACGGTGTCGGGAAGGCGGAAGGGAAGTTTGCCGAAGGCCTGCACGCCGTCGCTCATGAAGACGCAACGGGGATTTTTTTGTTTGACGGCCTTGGAGATTGCCGCGATGTCGTTGACGGCGCCCGTCTCGCTCCCCACATGGCAGACGGAGACGAGGGAGGTCTTCTCGTCCATGAGGGCAAGAAGGGCGGCCCCGTCCACCCGACCGTCGGGAAGAAGGGGCGCAAAGCGGGGCTCGACGCCGCGCTGTTTCAGCTCCGAAAAGCACCGTTCGACGGCGGCGTGTTCCCCCATCGTCGTGACGGCATTCCCCCGCCTTGCCGCGGAGAGAATGGCGAGGTTGTCGCTCTCCGTGCCGCCCGAGGTGAAGGTGAGGGCGTATTTTTCCCCCGCAACCGAAGAGAGCAAGTACTCCCGCGCGCGCTCGATGGCCGCCGAGACCTCAAAGCCACCCGCATAGCGGGTGGAGGGATTGTAAAAGTACTCCGCCGCATAGGCAATCGCCGCCGAGAGCGCCCGATTGTTCGGCTTCGTCGTCGCCGCATTGTCAAGATAAATCATCGCGTTCTCCAAGGCTATCTTTTTGAAAAGAAGAGTTGCATCCGCGCGGCGACGCCCTCCTTCGTCCTTGCTTCGAGGGTGCTCTCGCCGTCTCCGTCCACGCGGAAGTAGGAGACCTGCTCGCCCGTCTTCATCTGCCTGATGTAGGCGATGCGGAAGGCGGAGATTTGCATCTTTTCGAGCTCTTCCTGCGTGAAGCAGTCGAGGAAGAAGTCGGCGTACTCGGCGTTGTTGGCATGCAGATAGTGGTCGGTGCGGCTGAGTTCGACGGTTGCGGTGCGAATGAGGGGTGCATGTTCCTCGAGACGGGGAATCTTCCCCGCGGGGACTTCCACCGCGTGCTCGTCGCGGTACGGGCAGTTGGCATGCGCATCTCCCAATGCCTCGGGCAGGCAGAGCGAGAAGGTGTCGAGGGAGGCGAGGCACCAGCGGGAGGCGAGCAGGGCGACGGGGCCCTTCTCATCGTCCACGCGGTAGTCGCGCTCGAAGATGACATGGCGGGGCGGGAGCGGCCAAGTCTCCACGGTGAGGGTGGAGCCCAACGAGACGGGGCGCAGAAGTTTTGCATACGTCTGCGTGACGAGGAAGCCGAGCCGCTTGGGCTTGAGGACGGAATAGCCGAATCCCAGCTCGTCCGCGCTCGCACAGGCGGATTCCTGCGTGAGGGCGAGGAGGGAGGAGAGGCGAAAATCGTCCTTGAAATCGAAATCGGCGTATCTGAGCGGATACGTTTTAATATTTCTGTACACTTGCATATCTCAGCGATTATAGCATATCGGAACAAAAAAGTCAACAGCAAAAAACGCGGTGTGCCCGCGTTTTGCAATTTATTCCCGGTCTTTGCCCTATTCCGTTCCCGCGTCGGCGGCGAGGAAGGAGATTACCCCCTCTGCGATGGCGGCGGCGAGTTTTTCGCGGTAGGCATCCGTGACGAGGAGCGCCTCATCTGCGGGATTGGACAAAAATCCGCATTCGACGATAACGGAGGGAATGTCCGAGCAGTTGAGGATGAAGTAATCCCCCGCGAGAATTTGTCCCTTCTTCACGCATTCGGGCATCCCGTTGAGGCAGCTCTGAATGCGCCCCGCGAGCAGTCTCGACGGCTCGAAGCCGGCGCGGTAGAAGACCTGCGCGCCCCGCCTGTCGGTGCGGGAGAAGAAGTTCTGATGCACGGAGATAACGGCGCAGGGAGCGCTCTTCTTGATGATTTCGGCGCGGCGGTTCATGTCCCGCTTCTTGAATCCCGCCGTGGCGAGCCCGTAGAGGCCGGATTGGGTGGGACGCGTCTCGACGACGCAAAAGCCCGCCTCCTCGAATTTCGTGCGGAGCATCCTCGAGACGGCGAGGTTGATGTCGCTCTCCTTTTCTCCCGTGACCGTTCCCGTAACGCCGCCGTCCACGCCGCCGTGACCCGCGTCGATGACGATTGTGAGCTGAAAGGATTTTGCGGCGGCCTGCGGCAGGGAGCAGAGGCAAAAACAAAAGGTTGCGGCCGCGGCGAGCGCGAGAGAGATAAGCCCCAGCGCCGTGCGGTGGCGGAAAAAGAAGTTCATGTCCTATCTATACGCATTTTCCGCAAAAAATAGACAGAAAATCAAAGAGCCGAGAGATATTCGTCGATGGCAGCGGCGGCCCGTTTGCCCGCGCCCATGGCGAGAATGACGGTAGCCGAGCCCGTGACGGCGTCCCCGCCCGCAAAGACGCCCTGCATCGAGGTGCGCCCGTCCGCGTCTACCAGTATGCCGTGTGTTCCCCGCTTCAACCCGTCTGCGGCGAGAAGGTTGGGGGAGGTTCCGAGCGCGAGAATGACGCAGTCCGTCCCGATAGAGAACAGTTTCCCCGTGCCGACGGGGACGCGCCGCCCGCCCTCGGCTTCCCCGAGCGCCATCTCTTCACAGCAAATCTTCGAGACGCGCCCATTCTCCGATAAAATTTCGACGGGAGACGCCAAAAAGCGGAAAGCGATGCCCTCCTCCTTGGCGCGGATGACCTCCTCCCGACGCGCGGGGAGCTCTTCCTCCGAACGGCGGTAGACGACGGTCACTTCTGCGCCCAGCCGCCTTGCACAGCGCGCAGCGTCCATCGCGACGTTTCCCCCGCCCACGACGACGGCGTGTCTTGCGCGGTAGATGGGCGTCTTCGCCCCCTCTTCGTATGCCCGCATGAGATTGATTCGGGTGAGATATTCGTTGGCCGAGAAGACCCCTGCCGCGCCCTCGCCCGCAATTCCCAAGAAGCGGGGAAGTCCCGCACCCGTGCCGAGGAAGACGGCGTCGAAGCCCTCTTCGCCGAGGAGTTCAAAAAGGTGCAGGCTCTTGCCGATGACGGCGTCACAGACAAATTCCACCCCGAGGGCGCGCAGTTTTTCCACCTCGCGGCGGACAATGTCCTTGGGGAGACGGAAGGCGGGAATGCCGTAGGCGAGCACCCCGCCCGCCTCGTGGAGCGCCTCGAACACGGTGACGGGGTAGCCGCGGCGGACGAGTTCGCCCGCGCAGGCGAGCCCCGCGGGACCCGACCCGACGACGGCGACGCGCCTGTTCTTCGCGGGAAGAATTTCAGAGGGCAGGGGGGCATCCCGAAAGCGGTCGGCGAGGAATCGCTCGAGGCCGCCGATGGCGACGGGGTCGCCGTTTCTCCCCCGTGTACAGCTCCCCTCGCACTGCGTCTCCTGCGGGCAAACCCTGCCGCAGACGGCGGGAAGGCAGGAAGTTTCGGTGATGACGGCGTACGCCTCCTCGAATTTCCGCTCGGAGAGAAGGCGCAAAAAGGCGGGAATGTCGACGCCGACGGGACAGCCCGAAACGCAGGGCGCGTTCTTGCAGGCGATGCACCGCTGCGCCTCGCTCGCCGCCTCATCCTCGGTGTATCCGAGGGCGGCTTCGTCGAAGTTCAATATCCTTTCTGAGGGGTCAACCTCGGACATGGTATGCCTCTTTTTGCTCAAATTGAAATTCGGCATCACAAATTTCCCCCTCTCAGAAGTCTGCAATCTTTCTCCCGTTCGCGCGCTTCAAAATCGGAATATGTGCGGTTTCTCTGCATGATTTCGTCGAAATCGACGAGGTGCGCGTCGAAGTCGGGGCCGTCCACGCAGGCGAATTTCACCTCCCCGCCCACGCGCACACGGCAGCAACCGCACATGCCCGTTCCGTCTATCATGATGGGATTCATGCTCGCAATTGTCTTCACGCCGTACGGCCGCGTCGCCTCGGCGACCGCCTTCATCATGGGGAGCGGACCGATGACATACACCGCGTCAAAATCCTCTCTCAAAAGGCGGGAAAGGGGCGCCGTGACGTTGCCGCATTCCCCATAGCTTCCGTCGTCCGTGGTGACGATGACGCGGTCCGAACAGGCGGCAAAATCCTCCTCGAGGATGACGAGGGACTTCTCGCGAAAGCCGATGACGGAGACGACCTCCGCGCCCGCTTCATGCAGCTCGCGGGCGACGGGAAGCGCGATGGCACAGCCGACGCCGCCCCCTGCCACGATGGCGCGGTGCACGCCTCGGATGTCCGTGGGGACGCCCAAGGGGCCGACGACGCCTTTCAGCTTGTCCCCGCACGCCTTTCTCGCAAGGGAAGAAGTGGTAGCCCCCACCGTCTGAAAGACGAGGGAAATGGTTCCCCGCGCCCTGTCTGCCGCGGAGATTGTGAGCGGAATGCGCTCTCCCCCCTCCTCCACGCGCAGAATGACAAACTGTCCCGCCCTTGCATGGCGGGCGGCAAGGGGCGCATGCACCTCCATCCGACAGACGCCCTCTGCGAGCCGTTCTTTGCGGAAAATCTCAAACATGGCGCTTCCTCCCGTTACATTCTGTCAATATTATACAACTTCGGATTCCGCATTGTCAATCTTTCACACATTTTATTTTTTTCGGCAAAATGGTATAATCACTTGACAATCGAGTCAAGATACTGTATAATCAATTCGTTGACAAAATGAATGAATTTTGGAGAACGCATATGGCAAATGTGAAAATCGTTACGGATTCCAACAGCGGAATCACGCAGACCGAGGCGAAAGAGCTGGGAATCTCCGTCATCCCCATGCCCTTCCTCATCGACGGCAAGGAGTATTTCGAGGACATCAACCTCACGCAGGAGGAGTTCTACCGCCATCTTGCGGCGGACGCGTCCGTCTCGACTTCCCAGCCCTCCGTCGCCGCCGTCACCGAACTGTGGGATTCCCTTCTCCAAGAAGAGGACGCCGAGATTGTGCACATTCCCATGTCGAGCGGCCTCTCGGAATCCTGCCATACCGCACAGCGGCTTGCAGAGGACTACGGCGGGCGGGTGCACGTCGTGGACAACCAGCGCATCTCGGTGACGCAAAAACAGAGCGTGTTCGATGCGATGGCGCTTGCGAAAGTGGGCAATTCCGCGGCGGAAATCGCGCGAATCCTCACCGAAACCAAGTTCGACAGCAGTATCTATATCACGCTGACGACGCTCAAATACCTCAAAAAGGGCGGGCGGCTCACCCCTGCCGCGGCGCTCATCGGGACCCTCTTCAAGATTAAGCCCGTGCTGCAAATTCAGGGCGAAAAGCTGGATGCCTTCCGCAAAGTGCAGACGATGCGGCAGGCGAAGACGGTGATGATTGAGGCCATAAGAAGCGACCTTGCGACGCGGTTCAAAGCATACCGCGAGGCGGGCGAGATGGTGCTGCAGGTGGCGCATACCGACAACTATGAGGAAGCGCTCAACTTCAAGAGTGAGCTCGAGGCGCTGTTCGGACTGCCCGTCGTCTTTGTCGACCCCCTCTCGCTGTCCGTCTCCTGCCATATCGGCCCCGGGGCGCTCGCCTGCACCTGCTGCCGCGTCATCAAGTAATTGAATTTTTATGTCAAAAAAGCAAAACCGCACGGTTTTGCTTTTTTTCATATTTGAGAAATGCCCCCCTCCTCCCGCTGACGCGACGTCCTCCCCCCTTTTGCGATGCAAAAGGGGGGAGGACGTCAAAAGCCGCTGCGCTTTTTGCGGTAGAGGCCGCGGTGGCGGATTTCCACGAGGTGGTACTCCTGCTCCCGCTCGTAGTCGAAGACAAAGGGCGAATGCGGGGTGGCGAAGCGAAGTTTTCCCCCGATATCCGCCGCCTGCGCGTATCCGTAGGCGCAGACGCACACGGGCATGCCGTAGAGGAAGGCGTATGAGCGCATGAGGACCTGTTCGAGGCTCCCCTCTTGCCGTTCGAAGACGGAGACGGCGAGCTCCGCCCCGCAGAGGGAGAGGGTCTCCGCGACGCGGGGAAAGTAGAGGTCCTCCCCCACGATGACGCCGATTTTTCCCGCGCCCGTGTCGTAAATTTTCACGCCCGCGCCGCTTCGGTACTGCCCGCCGTCCACGCGGAATGCCATGTCCGAGACGCCTAAAATTCTCCCCTTTTCGGCGACGACGGCGCTCTTGCGCTTCATGCCGCGGGCATCGGTAAAGCACCCCGCGATGACGACACCGCATTCTTTGGAGAGCAGGGCGACGTCCTCAAACAGGCTGGTCTGCCCCTTTAGTTCGCGCTCGTAGCTGACTTCGCCGAGGGCGCGGAAGGAGAGCACGGAGATATCCGCCTTGGCGGGATGGGCGGCGTAGCTTTCGAGAGTGCCGCTTGTGACGAAACAGATTCGCATATCCCTATAGGGTATGCAATTCCCCTCCCCTTTTGTTCCCCGAATGCCATGAAAAAAGCGCCTTGCGGCGCTTTGTTTCATTCCTTGTCCTTCTTGAGCAGGTCGCGAATCTCCGTGAGAAGTTCCTCTGCCGTGGGTGCGGGAGGAGCGGGGGGAGCTGCGGGCTCGGGTGCGGGCTCTTCCGCTGCGGCCCTCTTGGCCTTGATTTTCTCGATGCGCGCATGGATGTGGTTGACCGTGTAGACGATGGTGAACAGCATGAGTGCGGTGAGAAGGAAGGTGACGATGGCGGAGATGACGATGCCGAAGTCGAGGACGATGGGCGTCACTGTCTCGGGATTGGCGTTGTATGCCGCCTGGTTGAGAACAATCTGGAGTGCGCCGAATCCATCATCGCCGACGCCAATCATCTGCAGGAGCGGCGTCAGAATGCCGTTGACGAGCGCGGTGATAATCGCCGTGAATGCACCGCCGACGATGATACCGACTGCCATGTCGAGCACGTTGCCGCGCGCGATGAACTCTTTGAACTCCTTGAAGAAGCCCTTCTTTTCTTTTGCCATAAAACTTACCTCCGATAAATTTTTATGAGTTTTTTCAACCGACCCATTTCGTGGGCGGACGGTTGTCTGTCGAGGCGGAACTGCCAGTTCCCCGCCGTTGTCCCGGGGGAGTTGGTGCGGGATTCGCTGTCCAGTCCCAAGATGTCCTGCACGGGCAGGATGGCAATCTCCGCATCCGAGGCGAGGGCGAGATGGATGAGGGCGACGGCGAGCGCCTGCTCATCCGCACCGAGGCGGACGGATGCCCCCAGCCGCTCGAGTTCGAGGGCGATGCGGGAGCGCAGAAGGATGAATTCCTCCGCGGAGAGGGTGGAAAAATACCCCTTTGCGGTGTCGTTGTCGTGCGTGCCCGTGTAGACGGCGCATCTTCCCTGAAAGTTGTGGGGAAGGTTGGGGTTTTCGTCCTCCCCGTGGAATGCCGAAAGGAGCACCTTGGCGTTGACTGCGCCCGTGCCGGCGAGGCGGGAGGAAAGGTCAGTGTCCATGTCCTCGGCGATGATGCGCTCGCTCGCGAGCACCTCCATGGGGCCTTCGAACTTCCCGCAGCCGCCAATCCGGACGAGGTCGTACTGTTTGAGGGCGGAGGCGAGGCGGGCCTTCCACCATGCGTAGCCGTCCTCCAAATGCGCGCTCCAGTCGTAGCCTGCGGCCTCCGCCGCCCCCTCGGGGACGAATGCGGGGTCCGGCGTCAGATTCTCATCCACGCGGAAGAGATACGGATGCGTCCAGACGTCGGCGCCGAATGCCGCGCAGTAGAAGGGAAGGTCGCCGATGAGCTTAATTCCCGCGCCGTGCAGACAGCGCTTGAACGCGCTCCACTGCTTCTCGAACTCGAACTGCAAAAAGTTCCAGAAGAGATATTCCTCGTGATACTGCGTGCGGAGCGCCTCGAGGGCGTCGGGGTCGCGGCGACGGACGAGGGGGTCCCAGTCCGAAAAGCTGTCGCCGAACACCGTCTTCGCCGTCATGAAGAGGGCGTAATCCTCGCTCGTCCCCTTCGAAATAAAGGCGCGGAAGGGCTTGCTGTCGAAGTTGAAGCGGGAGAATGCCGTGCGGAGCAGGGCGATGCGCTCCCCTTGCAAATTGTCGTAGTCTATCTTGCGGCTGCGCGCGGCCTTGAGCTCCTCCTTGGTGAGCAGCTTGTCCTTGGCAAGCAGGTCGAGGTCGAGGAAGTAGGGATTGCCCGACTGCGTCGCGACGCCCGCGAACGGCGAATGAAAACTTCCCGTGTGGGAAAGGGGCAGGATTTGCCAGTAGCGAATGCGGTTGCGGGAGAGAATCTTTGCGAACTTGCAGGCGTCCTTCCCGAGGGAACCCATGCCGTACTTGCCCGGCAGGGCGAAGACGGGCAGAAGGACGCCCGTGCCTTTTTTGAGTTTGCTCATGTCAATAGCTCCGTGATGCGTTTTACCGCCTCCGCCGTGTCCTCTCTCGAGGAGAACGCAGTGAGGCGAAAGTATCTCTCCCCGCCCGCGCCGAAGCCGCCGCCCGGGGTGACCGCCACGCCGCAGCGGGAGAGAAGAAGTTCGAAGAATTGTTCGCCCGTGCCGTACGGGCACTTGACCCACAGATAGGGCGAATGCACGCCGCCCGTGGAGAAGAGGCGGCACCCATTCATCCCCTCTTTGAGGATGCGGGCGTTTTCGCGGTAGTAGGCGAGAATTTCGCCGCACTCCCGCTCCCCCTCTTCGGAGTAAGCCGCCGCCGCGCCGCGCTGCGTGACGTAGGAGACGCCGTTGAATTTGCACGCCTGCCGCCGCTTCCAGAGGGAGGAAAGGCGCACGCCGCCGCGGACAAGTTCGTTTGGAATGACGGTGTAGCCGCACCGCACGCCCGTAAAGCCCGCCGCCTTGGAGAAGGAGGAGACTTCGATGGCGCATTCCCGCGCGCCCTCCACTTCATAGACGGAGCGGGGAAAATTTCCCGTGACATATGCCTCATAGGCGGCGTCGAAGAGAAGGATTGCGCCGTGGCGGCCGGCAAATTCCACCCAACGTTTGAGTTGCGCATGGGAATATACCGCGCCCGTCGGGTTGTTGGGGGAACAGAGGTAGATGAGGTCGGCTCCCTTCCCCTCTTCGGGCATGGGGAGAAAGCCGTTCTCCTCGCGCCCTTCGGCATAGATAATTTTGTGCCCCGCGAGAAGATTGGCGTCCGCATAGGCGGGATAGACGGGGTCGGGGAGCAGGACTTTTTCCACGGAAAAGAGGTCGAGAAGGTTCCCGAGGTCGGATTTTGCGCCGTCCGAGACGAAAATCTCCCCGAAGGAGAGGGCCACTCCCCGCTTTTTGTAGTGATTTTGAATGGCGGAGAGCAGAAAGTCGTAGGCGTAGGAAGTCGCGTCGGGACCGTAGCCGCGGAAGGTCTCCGCCCGTGAGAGGTCGTCCACCGCACCGTGCATGGCGCGGATGACGCAGGGGGCGAGCGGGCGCGTGACGTCCCCGATGGAGAGACGGATGGCGCGCGCGTTGTGTTCTTGTTCGTACTCTCTCACCCGCTCCGCCACGCGGGCGAAGAGGTAGCTTTCGTGCAAATTCGCGAAATGTTCGTTGATTTGCATATTCGAATCGGGGAAGGGCGGGATTCCTCACCCCCTGCGGGGGTTCGGAATGACGCTTTGGAGGTGCGGGGCGGAATGACGCGTGGGTACATCAGTACGTCATTTCGACGAGCACGGCGAGGAGAAATCTCGTTCTTGACGAGCAAGGGAGGCGCGGATGAATTCGCGGAAGAGCGGGTGGGCGGCGTTGGGACGGGATTTGAATTCGGGGTGGAACTGCACGGCGACAAAGAAGGCGTCGCCCGCAAGTTCGAGTGCTTCGACGAGCCGTCCGTCGGGGGAAGTTCCCGCAATCTTCATGCCGTTCCTTTCGAAGAGTTCGCGGTAGTCGTTGTTGAATTCGAAGCGATGGCGGTGGCGCTCGGCGATGAACTCACAGCCGTACGCCTGCTTCATGCGCTCCCCCGTCACCTTGCACGGGTAGGAGCCGAGGCGCATCGTGCCCCCCATCTTCACGCCGTACTGGTCGGGCATGAGGTCGATGACGTTGTGCTTGCCCTCGGGGCAGAATTCGGAGGAATTGGCGTCCTCGATTTTGAGCACGTTGCGCGCGAACTCGATGGCGGCGACGTGCATGCCGAGGCAGAGCCCGAGGTAAGGAATCTTGTGCTCGCGGGCATACTTGCAGGCGACAATCTTGCCGTCTATTCCCCTGCCGCCGAAGCCGCCGGGGACGATGATGCCGTCCGCCTGCCCGAGGAGCTCTTTTGCATTGCCCTCGGTGAGTTTTTCGGTGTCCACCCAGAGGATTTCCACCTTGGCGCCCGTCTCGTACCCGCCGTGGGCGAGCGCCTCGGCGACGGAGAGATAGGCGTCGTGCAGGGCGACGTACTTGCCGCAGAGGGCGATTTTTACCGTCCTATTGCGGGCGTGGATGCGGGCGAGCATCTCCTTCCATTCGGAGGTGTCAATCTCCCGCGGGTCGAGGTGCAGAATGCGGCACACCTTGGTGGAGAGCCCGCTCTTTTCGAGCATGACGGGCGCCTCATATAATACGGGCAACGTGAGATTTTCGATACAGCAATCGGGTTCCACGTTGCAGAACATGGCAATCTTTTCGCGGATGGAGGCGGGCATGGGTTCGTCCACGCGGGCGACGATGACGTCGGGGGAGATTCCCATCCCCTGCAGTTCTTTGACGGAGTGCTGGGTGGGCTTGCTCTTGAATTCGCAGGAGCCCGAGATGTAGGGCACAAGGGTGACGTGAATGAAGCAGCAATTGTCCCGTCCCACCTCGCGGGAGACCTGACGGATGGCCTCGAGGAAGGGCTGGCTCTCGATGTCGCCCGTCGTGCCCCCGATTTCGGTGATGACGACGTCTGCGCCCGAGGCCTCCCCCACCCGATAGATGAAGGACTTGATTTCGTTGGTGATGTGGGGAATGACTTGCACGGTCTGCCCGAGGTATTCCCCGTTCCGCTCCTTGTTGAGGACGTTCCAATACACCTTCCCCGTCGTGAGGTTGGAGAATTTGTTGAGATTTTCGTCGATAAAGCGCTCGTAGTGCCCGAGGTCGAGGTCGGTCTCCGCGCCGTCGTCGGTGACGAAGACCTCCCCGTGCTGATAGGGAGACATCGTGCCGGGGTCGATGTTGATGTAGGGGTCGAGCTTCTGCGAGGCCACCTTGTAGCCCCGCATCTTGAGAAGTCTTCCGAGGGAGGCCGCCGTGATGCCCTTGCCGAGGCCGGAGACCACGCCGCCCGTCACAAAAATGTATTTCGTCATGCCGTATACCTCTGCTTCTTTTGCGCCCCGCTCAAAACGAGGCGATGCCGTCGAAGGCAAATTCCGCAGGCCCCGCGAGGAGCACGGTGTCCGCATAGCGGACGAAGAGGTCCCCGCCCGCAAGGTGCACGCAGATTTGCCTTCCGCGGGGAACGAGCCCCGCAAGCGTCGCGGCGACGACTGCCGCGCAGGCGCCCGTTCCGCAGGCGAGGGTCTCCCCGCTCCCGCGCTCCCAGACGCGCATTTCAAGAGATTCCCCCGCTTTTTGCACGAATTCCGTGTTGACCCGCGCGGGGAAGGCGGGATGATGTTCGAAGAGCGGACCCAACCTTTCAAGAGGGACTTTGTCCGGGTCCCCGAAGACGACGCAGTGGGGATTGCCCATGGAAAGGCAGGTGACTTTGTACTCCCGCCCGCCCACGAGGAGCGGTGCGCCGACGATGGGACTTTTTTCGAAGTTTGCGGGAATTTTTTCGGAGTCGAAGACGGGACTTCCCATATCGACGGTCACAAAGCCTTGCGCATCTTCCGCAAGATACAGCGTGCGGATGCCCGCAAGCGTCTCGATTGTGAGAATCTTCTTGGAAAATCCCCGCCGCTCGGCGAGGTACTTCCCCACACAGCGGATGGCGTTGCCGCACATTCTCCCCTCGCTGCCGTCTGCGTTGAACATGCGCATCTTCGCGTCGGCGGCTTCGCTCGGCAGGATGAGGACGACCCCGTCCCCGCCGATGCTGCGCCGTCTGTCGGTGAGGCGCTTTGCCGCCGCCCCGCCGTCGAAGGGGGGAAGCGTGAGGCAGTCGAAGTAGATGTAGTCGTTGCCGATGCCGTGCATCTTGACGAAGGGACGGGTCACGAAAGTTTTACATAGGCGTCCCGCTCGGCGCCGACGGAGACGTAGCTCACGCGGCAGCCGCACAGTTCTTCGAGGAAGTGAATGTAAGAGAGGGCTTCCTTGGGAAGGTCGGAGGGCTTTCTGCACCCCGAGATGTCGCAGTTCCACCCCTTTACCCTCTCAAAGACGGGCGAACAGGCGCCAAGGAGGTCGGGATAGGGAAATTCCGTGATGCGCTCCCCCTGCAATAAGTACGCGGTGCAGACCTCTATCTCCTCATAGCCCGAGAGGACGTCGAGCTTGGTGAGGGCGACTTCGTCCGCCCCCTGACAGCGAATTCCGTAACGGGATGCCACGGCGTCAAAGGGGCCTACCCGCCTCGGTCTTCCCGTGGCGGCGCCGTATTCCCCGCCCGCTTCGCGCAGCCGGTTTGCCTTCTCCCCGAAGTATTCGGCGGTAAACGGGCCCTCCCCCACGCAGGTGGAGTACGCCTTCATGACGCCGATGGAGCGGTCGAGTTTGAGATGGGGCACGCCCGCGCCGATGGGTGCATAGGCGGCGATGGTGGAAGAGCTCGACGTGAAGGGAATGATGCCGAAGTCGATGTCCCGAAGGGCGCCGAGCTGGGCCTCGAAGAGGATGTTCTTGCCCGCCCTGTGCGCACCGTCGAGGTAGCTTCCCACGTCGCAGACGAACTCCTTGAGGGGCTCGCCGTACGTCCTGAAGTACGCTTTGACTTCCTCTGCGGTGACGGGCGCGTGCCGATAGCCGCCCTCCACGGTCAGATTCTTCCATTCGACGATGTCCGAAATCTTCTCCTCGAGCAGGTCGGGATGGAGCAGTTCGCCCATGCGGAAGGTCTTCTTCATGTAGCGGTCGGCGTAGGCGGGCGCGATGCCGCGGCGGGTGGAGCCGAACTTCTTGTCTGCAAGTCTGTCCTCTTCGAGGCAGTCCATGAGGACGTGATAGGGCATGGTGATGACCGCGCGGTCGGAAATTTTGAGATTTTCGGGCGTGATGCGGATGCCCTGTGCGCGCAGGCGGGCAATCTCCTCATTGAGATGTCTGAGGTCGATGACCATGCCGAGCCCGAGTACGTTGACGACGGTTTCGCGCAAAATCCCCGAGGGGAGCAGGTTGAGAATAAACTTCCCCCTCTCGTTGATGACGGTGTGCCCCGCGTTGTTGCCGCCCTGATAGCGGCAGACGATGTCCGAATCCGCAGAGAGCAAATCGACCATGCGACCCTTGCCCTCGTCTCCCCAGTTGATTCCGCAAATTGAGGTGAGCATGCGCCACTCCTTCCGCAGGGGAACTTTTCCCCCGAAAAAAATACAATTCATTATACTATACCGCGCGGGGTTTTGTCAAGAAATTCGGCTCCGTTTTCCCAAGAGGCGGCAAGAAATGCAGAAATCCGCCCCCAAAGGGGCGGAAAAACAAAAATTTGCTCGGAAACCATTGACAAATGAAAAAATTTATTGTAGAATGATACAAAATACCAAACAGGAGGGAAACAGATGTTTTGCAGAGATTGCGGGAACAAACTTTCGCTGAGATTTTTGGAAAACGAAGGGCTCGTCCCCTATTGCGAACATTGTGGCAAGTACAAGTTCCCCTTCTTCCCCGTCGCTGTCTCCATGGCGGTCGTCAACCGCGCGGAGAGCAAGGTCCTGCTCGCAAAACATGCGGGCGAGGACGAGTATAAGCTGTTTGCCGGGTACGTCAAGAAGGGTGAAAGTGCGGAGAAGACCATTCCCCGCGAACTCAAGGAGGAGATCGGGCTGGGCGCCGTCAAGTGGAAATACCTCGGCTCGCGCTTCCACGAGGCAAAGGACCTTCTCATGCTCGGATTCCTTGTCGTCGCGGAGGACGGCGAGCTGTCGCTCGGCGAAGAGATTGCCGAGGCGCGCTGGTGTACGCCCGATGAAGCAAGAGAACTTGTCGTAAAGCGCTCGTCCGCGGCGGAGTTCTTCCTCAATGCCGCGCTCGGGGAAATCAAACACAAAGGATAAATAAAACACAAAGGATAAAAGTTTCGCGCGAAAAGACCATTTCGCGCGATTTCTTTTTCTTGGTTTTCATTATGACGAATTTAGAATGCGCCCCACCTCAGTCTCGCTATGCTCGACAGCTCCTCCCACGGAGGCGCCTTTCTTGCCCCCTCCCGCGGAGGGGGGTAGGGGGGTGGGTACGAGTTCTGAATTCCTTGCCTTAGGCGGAATTCACTTCCGCCGTGGGCGACACAATTTGCAACGCCACCGCAGGCTTATTGTCCGATGGAACAGTACAGCTTGCGCGGCTACGAGCAGGAGAAGGTACGGACGCCAATCCGCTCGACAAAAATATTTGCGCACGCAAAGATTTTTGCCGAAACTTATTCCTCCTCTTCTTCCGGCAAGTCGACGTTGTGATAGACATTCTGCACGTCGTCGTTTTCTTCGAGCTTGTCGAGCATCTTCAAAAACTGGTCGAGCTTCTCCCCTTCGAGGACGATTCTGTTCTGCGGAATCTTCGTGAGCTCCGCCTGCAGGAAGGAAAGGCTCTTCCCCTCGAGGTACTTTCTCGCCTCGGAGAAGGCGGGAACCGAAGTGTACACCTCAAAGGCGTCCTCCACGGGAATGACGTCGTCGGCGCCCGCTTCGATTGCCATCTCGGTGACTTCGTCCTCGCCGAGCCCGGGCTTCGCCTCGATGACGATGAGGCCCTTGTCCTCGAACATATAGGAGACGCTGCCCGTCGTTCCGAGCGCGCCGCCGCACTTGGACATGATGGCGCGGATATCCCCCGCCGTGCGGTTGATGTTGTCGGTGAGCGTCGTGATGATGACGGCGGAACCGCCCACGCCGTAGCCCTCATAGGTGAGTTCCTTGAAGTCCTTGCCCTCGAGTTCCCCCGCGGCGCGCTTGATGGCGCGCTCGATGTTGTCGTTGGGCATGTTCGCCGCCTTCGCCTTTGCGACGACGTCGGCGAGCTTGGAGTTGGTGGAGACGTTGGGATTGCCCTTTGCGGCGACCGCAATCTCCTTGCCGATTTTCGTAAACAGACGGCCGCGGGCGGCATCCGCCTTGCCCTTCTTCGCCTGAATGTTGTGCCATTTGCTGTGACCTGACATAGGTTACCTCCTTTTTGTGTTGCATCCCAAAAGATACATGAGGATGCCCGCCGAGACGGCTGCGTTGAGACTCTCCGTGTGCTCCCCCATCGGAATTTTTACGGTGGCGCTTGCCATTTTGCGCACCTCTCCGGACAGGCCGTTCCCCTCGTTCCCGATTGCGAGACAGAATGTTTCTGGCGGGGCGAAGGAGAAGACGTCCTCCCCGTCCATATCGGCGGCGACAACGGGCACGCCTTGAAGGAGCGGAAGAAGTTCCGCCCGCGAGCCGCGCATGAGTTTCGCATAGAACACGCCCGACATGGACGCGCGCACACTCTTCGGGGAATAGGGGTCGGCACAGTCCGCAAGATAGATTTCCTCATACCCTGCGGCGACTGCCGTGCGGATGACGGCGCCCACGTTGGCGGGGTCCTGCAGGCCGTCGAGAAGAAGACAGCGGCCCCCGGGCGGCCCGAGCGGCGTCTGCGGGATTTTTACCTCGGCGAGGACGCCCTGCGGGGTCTTCTCGTCGCAGATATAGGAAAAGACGTCTCTTCCGAGGACGACGCCCTCCTCTTCGCCCGCGTAGTCCTCACGGACGGCGACGAGGACAATCTCCTGCCCGCTCTCCCTGCACTCGCGGACCATCTTCCCGCCTTCGACGAGAAAGGTCCCCTGCTCCCGCCTTCCCTTCTTGTCCCGAAGGGAAGCGAGGCGCTTTACGATGGGATTTTGCTTGGAAAGAATGACCATACGAACAAAAAAGCCTTTCGCGGAAAGGCTTTTTTTCGCGCATCAGAGCGCTGCTTTTGCTTTCTCGCAGATGGCGCCGAAGGCCACGCTGTCGGAGACTGCGAGCTCTGCAAGCGACTTGCGGTTGAGGTCGATGCCCGCAAGCTTGAGCCCGTGCATGAGCCTCGAATAGGAGAGCCCGAAGGCACGCGCGCCCGCGTTGATTCTCGCAATCCAGAGCCTGCGCATGTCGCGCTTCCTACGTTTTCTGCCCACATACGCGTACTGCAGTGACTTCATCACCGCCTGACGCGCGATGCGATAGTTCTTGCTCTTGCAACCGAAATAACCCTTTGCAAGGCGGAAAATCTTTCTGCGTTTTTTGACTGCGTTGACGCCTCTTTTAATTCTCATTGCTTGTCCCTCCCGTTAGTCCTTGTAAGGAATCATCCTCTTGACGGTGTTTTCCTGCGTCACGGAGACGAGGGTCGACTGGCGAAGATTTCTCTTGCGCTTTCTGTTCTTGGTTTCTGCCTTGTGGTTCTTTCCGCCGTGGGCTCTGTTCACTTTGCCCGAGCCGGTGAGCCAGAAGCGCTTTTTGGAACTCGAGTGCGATTTCTGTTTCGGCATTGCTGTATATCCTCCATTATATTTGCTGAATTTATGCTTTCTTGACGGGGCCTAAGATGAGGATGAGGTTGCGCCCTTCCATGTTGAGGGGCTTTTCCACCTGCGCAATCTCCTTGAGACGCTCCGCAAAGTTGTTGATGACGTCCTTCGCGAGATTTGCATGCGCCATCTGCCTGCCGCGCAGACGAATGGTAACCTTCACTTTGTTGCCCTGTTCGAGAAATTTCGTCGCCTGTTTCGCCTTGACATTGAGGTCCCCCACGTCAATCGTCATGGAGAGCTGGACCTCTTTGAGTTCGACGACTTTTTGCTTGTTCTCCTTCGCCTTCTTCGCCTGCTCGAACTTGAACTTGCCGTAGTCCATAATCTTGCAAACGGGCGGAATGGCGTTCGGGGAAATCTTGACGAGGTCGAGCCCCTCGTCCTCGGCGAGGCGGAGCGCTTCGCGCGGGGACATCACCCCGAGCATTTCCCCCGAGGAGGAGATGAGCCTCACCTCACGGTCGCGAATTTCGCCGTTCAACTGATGCTGATTTTTAACTGCCATAATCCTCTCTTATCTTTTCGGTCTCCCTTGGGAGCATGCTGCCTTGCGGCAAAGAAAAACGGGCTGCAGAAAGCAACCCGTCGGAAATGTAGTACGCGACTTGCGCGTAATCACCGAAACTTTGGACCCGCCGCACCCCTGCGCGGTCGGAGAGAAGGGTTGACCTCTGCTTTACTCCTATTACTTTAGCACATTTTCCCCGCGCTGTCAATTGATTTTTACGCAATTTCGGAAAAATTTTGCGCCTGAATGCCGTTGCGGGAACGCCGCCGTACGAATGCGGCCTGAAATCAGGTTTCCAAATATTTGATGTAAAGTTGAAACCGCTCGCTTCCGTTTTCAACCTCGACGGTCTCCCGACTGTCATCGTTATAAATCACCAAAAACGTCGTAAATGTATTCTCGCGTGACGTTGTTGCGCCGATGACAGAGCCTACGGGTCCCAAGAGCAGCCCGCCGACGATGCCTCTCGTCACGGAATTTCCCTTATCTTTTTTCGCAGTCGAAGTGATTACCAATGTCTTTTTAATGTTCTGTAATTTCCAGTCCTCAATCGCTTGCGTCTGCATTTTCAATTTCTCATATGTCCAAGTCTCGGGCTCCTGTTCCCCTTCGTACGCCTCCCCTTCGCATTCTTCACCGTCACACTCGTCCCCTTCGCACGCTTCCTCTTCACGGGAACATTCCTCACACTCTTCGGTTTTTGTCTTGGAAAACATGCGATAGAGAATATATGCAATCAACTCCAAGCCTGCGCCTGCTCCTCCGATGATGGCAATGATTATCGCCGCCTGTCCCAAAGGGGACGAGGCCGTACTGACACAGCCGATGACGATTGCCGCTATCAGCAATACCCCGCAAACGATTGCCGCAATCAAAAAGAACAGCATGATAGGTTTTATCTTTTTTCGCATACCCGATTCTCCGTTTCAAAAAATAAGGACGCCCCGACAATCGGAGCGCCCGCGTAGAGTACCCGTATTGTCTGCGTCACAATCTTTCTCATATCGGAAAAAGACGGATACACCTATGCCGCTGTAACCGATATAAGAAAAATGATTTGATTGTGACGCAGTTTTATTCTACCATACCGCGGAATATTTTGCAAGTAATTTGATATAAATTTTTTGCAAATGCCATGATAAGCAACCGTGCGCCCCGAAAGACGGGACGCACGGATGGGATACGAAGCGGAATCGCTTCGGCTTGCGGCGGATCGCCGCGAATCATCTTCAAAATGCCGTCAGAAGACGACCTTTTCGTCGTTTTCCTTGCGGACGAGGGCGAAGAAGTCCTCCTTCTTCATGGAGCCGATGTCCCCTTCTCCGCGCTTGCGGACGGCGACCGTCCCCTCCTCCGTCTCCTTGTCCCCCACGATGAGTTTATAGGGAACCTTCTCGACTTCGGCGTCGGCAATCTTCTTGCCGAGTTTTTCCTTGCGCAGGTCTGCTTCGGCGCGCAGGCCGAGGGCGTTCATCTCGTTCGTAATCTGCTGTGCGTAATCGGCGGCGCGGTCGGTGACGGGGAGGACTTTCACCTGTACGGGGGAGAGCCAGACGGGGAATTTGCCCGCATAGTGCTCGATGAGAATGCCGATAAAGCGCTCAATCGAGCCGAAGACGACGCGGTGAATCATGATGGGACGGTGCTTGTCGCCGTCCTCGCCCACATATTCGAGGTCGAAGCGCTGGGGCATCTGGAAGTCGAGCTGGATGGTGCCGCATTGCCATGTTCTGCCGATGCAGTCCTCGAGGTGGAAGTCAATCTTGGGGCCGTAGAAGGCGCCGTCCCCCTCGTTGACGGCATAGGGAAGTCCGAGCTCTTCGAGGGCCTTGATGAGGGCGTTCGTCGCATTCTCCCAGTCCTCGTCGCTGCCCATGCTGTCCTCGGGGCGGGTGGAGAGTTCAACATGGTATTTGAACCCGAAGAGGGAATACACCTCGTCGATGATGCGCACGACGTTCTTAATCTCCTCGGTAATCTGTTCGGGGAGCATGAAGATGTGGGCATCGTCCTGTGTGAAGCAGCGCACGCGCATGAGGCCGTGGAGCTGGCCGCTCTTCTCGTGGCGGTGGACGAGGCCGAGTTCGCCCATGCGGATGGGCAAATCCTTATAGCTGTGCGGAGAGAGCTTGTAGACGAGCATGCCGCCGGGGCAGTTCATGGGCTTCACCGCACAGTCCTCGCCGTCTATCTTCGTCGTGTACATGTTGTCCTTGTAGTGCTCCCAGTGCCCCGAATTTTCCCAGAGCGAGCGGGTCATAATCATGGGAGTCTGCACCTCGACGTACCCCTCGCGGCGATGAATTTGCCGCCAATAGTCGATGAGGACGTTTTTAAGCACCATGCCGTTGGGCAGGAAGAACGGGAAGCCCTTCCCTTCGGGAAGGAGGGCGAAGAGTTTGAGCTCCTTGCCGAGCTTTGTGTGGTCGCGCTTCTTGGCCTCCTCGAGCATTCTGAAGTAGTCGTCGAGCTCCTCTTTCTTGGCAAAGGCGGTGCCGTAGATGCGGGTGAGCATCTTCTTCTTTTCGTCCCCCCGCCAATAGGCGCCCGCGAGCGTCGTGAGTTTGAACGCCTTGATGCGCCCCGTCGAGGGAAGATGAGGCCCGCGGCAGAGGTCGGTGAACGTCCCCTGCTTATAGAAGGACAGCACGGTGTCCTCGGGAAGGTCGGAGATGAGCTCCACCTTGTAGTTCTCATGGTACTTGCTCATGAGGGCAAGCGCCTCCTCGCGGGGAAGGGTGAAGCGCTCGATGGGGAAATTGGCCTTGATAATCTTTTTCATCTCCGCCTCAATCTTCCCGAAGTCCTCGGGCGTTATCGGCGTCTTGAAGTCGACGTCGTAATAAAAGCCGTTGTCGATGACGGGGCCGATGGCGAGCTTGCAGGTGGGATAGATGTTCTTGAGCGCCTGCGCGAGCACATGGGCGCAGGTGTGGCGGTAGACCTCGAGCCCCTCTCTGTCCTTGAGCGTGACGAGCTCGAGCGTGCAGCCGCCTTTAAGGGGCGTCGAGAGGTCGACGAGCACGCCGTCCACTTTGGCGGCGACGGCGGCGCGGGCGAGTCCGTCCGAAATTTTCTGCGCGGCGGCGAAACAGGTTGCGCCATCCTCCAAGGCGAGGATATCGCCGTTTTTCAGGGTAATATTCATGGCATTTCCTCCGATTATGTCTGACATAGTACTATGCAAACATGTATTTTTTTGATTTTCACCGCGATTTTTGGGGATTTTCTCCCCTTTTTTGGGATTTGGGAGAAAAAAGAAAACGCCCCTAAAGGTCCCTTGCGGGATTGACTTTAAGGACGCCGAGGGGGCGCGGTTCCACCTTAATTGCCCTGCGAAAGCGCAGAGCCACTCTTTCTTCGGTTGGATAAAATAAAGCGGTTTCGCAGTCCGCCGCGCGATGAAGACCTTTCAGCCGAGGGTCCCCTCTCTGTCAACGCGCAATCGCGGCGCTACTTGTCTTTAAGTATCTTCATTTTAGGACTTTTTTTGCCGCTTGTCAAGAAAATATCGCCCGTTCGGCATAATATTTTTGCAAAAAATCGCCGAGGCCCGCCTCCACCTCGCCGAGGCAGTAGACAAAGCCCGCGTCCGAGAGCATGAGCTCGCTCTCGACGTTCTCCTCGCCGATGAGGCGGCTCCTGCGAAGAGGCGCGAAATTCTCCCCGAACACGACGTTGCCCTTGAGGTACACCTTGTGTTTGCTCTCGCCGACGAGAAATTCGCAGAACTTTTCGAGGTCGGAGGAGGAAAAACTTTCGGGGACGTACTCGGCGATGCGCCGCCACTTCTCCCGCAGCCCCGCAAGGCGGAAACGGTAGAAGCCGTCCAAGCAAAATTCATGGAACTTCCCCATCTTCCCCTTGATGAAGGCGCGGTCGCTGTCATAGTCGGCGGCGATGAGGGCGCAGAGAAGGAGCTTTCTCTCCCGTGCATTGAGGCCCGCACGGAGATGTTCGGACAGGAAGGCATACTTGTAGCCGACGCCGATGACTTCGGCAATCTTCTCCCGCGCGGCGGAGAAATTATCCGAACAGAGTTTGACCGCCGCCCGCCCGTCGCCGAAGAGGAGCTCCCCGCTCCCGCCCCCGCGCACGACGTCGCCGAGCAGTGCGTTATAGAGATATGTGATAAAGGAGCTGCGCGCGCTCCCGTCGGACACCACGATTTCCACACCTTTATTGTATGCGAAGACGGGCGTTTTATTTATCGCCGATTTTTCCGCGATTTACAAACAAAATTTCGGAAAATCAGACGCTTTTCCGCAATTTCCCCCCTTGCTTGCTTGACATTTTATAGAAAGTATAGTAAAATAACCCTGCTATGGATATGAAACGCATTGAAAAGAAGTGGCAACAGCAGTGGGAGCGGGCGAAACTTGCCCACTTCGACAAGAAGTCGGAGGCGCCCAAATTTTACGTCCTCGAGATGTTCTCCTATCCCTCGGGGGCGAAACTGCACATCGGCCACTGGTACAACTACGGTCCCGCGGACAGCTATGCACGCTTCAAGCGCATGCAGGGCTACAACGTCTTCCAGCCCATGGGGTTTGACGCCTTCGGGCTGCCTGCCGAGAACTATGCCATCAAGACGGGCGTGCATCCCAAGGATTCCACGGAGACGAACATCGCCACGATGGAGGAACAGCTCCGCGCGATGGGCGCCCTGTTCGACTGGTCGGCGGAAGTCAAGACGTGCAACGAAAATTACTATCGCTGGACGCAGTGGATGTTCCTTCAGCTCTACAAGAAGGGCCTCGCCTACCGCAAGGAGGCGCCCGTCAACTGGTGCCCCTCCTGCCGGACCGTCCTCGCGAACGAGCAGGTGGAGGGCGGCGTGTGCGAGCGCTGTTCCACCCCCGTCGTCCGCAAAAACCTCACGCAGTGGTTCTTTAAGATTACCGACTACGCCGAGGAACTGCTGACGGGGCTCGACACCCTCGACTGGCCCGAAAAGACGAAAAACATGCAGCGCAACTGGATTGGAAAGTCCACGGGCTGTGAAATCGAATTCAAGGCGGAGAGCGGGGAAAGTTTCCGCGTGTACACGACGCGGTGCGACACCGTGTTCGGCGTGACGTATGTCGTGCTCGCGCCCGAACATCCCCTCGCGCGAAAACTTACGACGCCCGAGCAAAGGGATGCGGTGGAAGCGTATATCGACTATGCCGCACGGGCGAGCGAGATTGAGCGGCTCTCCTCCACCCGCGAGAAGACGGGCGTGTTCACGGGCTCCTATGCCATCCACCCGCTCACGGGAAAGAGAATTCCCATCTATCTTGCGGACTATGTGCTCGCCTCCTACGGGACGGGTGCGGTGATGGCGGTCCCCGCCCACGACGAGCGGGACTTTGCGTTCGCGACGAAGTACAACCTTCCCATCGTCAAAGTCATCGAAAAGAAGGGCGGCGAGACCAAACTTCCCTTCTGCGAGGACGGAATCGTGCGCGGGTCGGTGGATTTCGACGGGCTGTTCGGCGAGGAGGCGCGCGACGCCATTGCCGCGCATATCTCCAAACTCGGCAAGGGCGGGAAGAAAATTAACTACCGTCTGCGCGACTGGCTGGTCTCCCGCCAGCGCTACTGGGGCGCGCCCATTCCCATCGTCTACTGCGACAATTGCGGCACGGTGCCCGTTCCCGAAAAGGATTTGCCCGTGCGCCTTCCCTATGACGTGGAATTCCGTCCCGACGGAAAATCCCCGCTCGCCAAGCATGAAAAGTTCATGAACACGGTGTGCCCCGTCTGCGGAAGGCCCGCCCGCCGCGACCCCGACACCCTCGACACCTTCGTGTGCTCGAGCTGGTACTATCTTCGCTACACGGATTCCCACAACGACAAGGCGCCCTTCGACCGCGAAGCCGCGGACAGGCTGATGCCCGTCGATACCTATGTCGGCGGGGCGGAACACGCCTGCATGCACCTGCTCTACGCGCGCTTCTTCACCAAGGCGCTGCGCGATATGGGCTATTTGGACTTCGACGAGCCCTTCAAACGGCTCGTCCATCAGGGCGTCATTTTGGGCCCCGACGGCAACCGCATGTCCAAGTCGCACGGGAACATCGTCTCCCCCGACGAATATGTCAAAGAGTACGGCTCGGACGCCTTCCGCCTCTACCTCATGTTCGGCTTCTCCTACACCGAGGGCGGGCCGTGGAATGACAGCGGCATCAAGGCGGTCTCCAAATTCCTCGAACGGGTGGAGAAGACTGTGCAAAAGGTGGCGGGCTATAAGGTGCCCCGCGACCCTGCTTTCCCCTACGGACAGGCGGAAAAGGCGCTCGACTATGCGCGTCACTTCGCCATCTCCCGCATCACGAAGGACCTCGAGGCGTTCTCCTTCAACACCGCCATCGCGCGGCTGATGGAACTTCTCAATGCCATCGTCGCCTATGACGGGAACGACGCCAAGAACATCCCCCTGCTCAAGGACACGGTGAAGGACTTCATCCTCCTTCTCACCCCCTGCGCGCCCCATGTCTCGGAGGAGCTGTGGGAGATGATGGGCGGCCGCGGATTTGCCGCCGAGCAGGACTTCCCCAAGGCCGACCCCGAAAAGCTCGTGCTCGACGAGACGGAATACGCCGTGCAAATCAACAGCAAAATTGTCGTGCGCACGATGCTCCCGAGCAGTGCGGGCGAGGAGGAATTGAGAGCCGCCGTGCTTGCGCTGCCCGAAATTTCCGCCGCAATCGGAACGAGAACGGTCAGAAAGTGCATCGTCGTCAAGGGTCGGCTCGTCAATCTCATTGTAGGATAAGTATGAAGATTGCCATTTTGTTGGGCGACGACCACCCACGTTCGCCCGAAGCCCAACTTGCCGAACTCGCGCTCGAGATGATAGGACGGGACGCGGAGGCGTACTGTTTTCTGCCCTCCTCTCCCCTTCCCGCCGCCGACGGCGTGTGGATTTTCACCCATGAAGAGGACGGGGGCTGCCCCCCTCAACTTCTCGATGCCGTGAAGGAGAATTTTTCCCTGCTTGCCCGCGTGCCCGTGGCGATTGCGGGCGTGGGCGGAAAGGACGGCGGCATGAATGCCGTCACCGAACTTTCGGAGTTCTTTGAAGAACAGGGCAAGACGCTCGCCGGGGAGGAGCCCTTCTGCCTCCCCTTGCGCGCGCAAAAAGTCACCCTCGACGCCGAGGAGCGGATGGACCTCTTCTGGCACGTCGATGAATTTCTGACTGCCGTGGAGCGCTCCCTGCGGGGGTAAGCCTTACGCCCCGCCGCCTGCGGCGGTGCCCCCCTAAGGGGCGCCGAGAATCCCCCCATAACATAAAAAATCCCCGCGGAGCGGGGATAATTTTTTTGGAAAAAATCATCAGCAGACGCGGAGGACGGATTCCACTTTCGCGAAGTCGGTAGCGTGCAGTTTGGAGACGGCGCTGCGGATGGCGGTCTCGTGCGTCCCGTGGGTGACGAGGAAGAGCTTGGAGGCGCCGCCGCCCGCGCTCGTCTGGCGGAGTTCCGCGATGGAAATTCCGTACTTTCCGAGAATGGCGGCAAGTTTTGCGAGCACGCCCTGCTCGTCGCTCACCGTGAGGCGAAGATAGTACGCGCCCGAAAAATCTGCGGTGAATTTGATGTCCCTGTCGGGGGAGGCGGTATTCTTGAAAGTCGCATAGCGGTGTTCGCCGTGCGTGGCGGCAAAGACGATGTCGGAGACAATCGCGCTCGCGGTGGGAAGGGAGCCTGCGCCCCTGCCGTACAGCATCATCTCGCCCACGGCGTCCCCGCGAAGATAGACGGCGTTGAAACTTCCGTCCACGGCGGCGAGCGGGTGATTTTCCTTGACAAAGGCGGGGTGCACGCGCACTTCGACGGTATTTCCCTCCCGCTTTCCGATGGCGAGGAGTTTGAGACGGTAGCCGAGCGCCTTGCCGTCGAGGATGTCCTCCGCGGTGACGGTGGCAATCCCTTCGCGGAATACCTTCGCAAGCGGAACTTTCGTATGGAAGGCGAGACTGGAGAGGATGGAGAGCTTGTATGCCGCATCGTAGCCCTCGACGTCGGCGGAGGGGTCGGATTCTGCAAAGCCGAGCGACTTCGCGTGCGCGAGCGCGTCCTCATAGGAGACCCCCTTCTCCGTCATTTCGGAGAGGATGAAGTTGGTCGTCCCGTTGATGATTCCCATGATGCAGGAAATCTCGTTGGCCTGCACGCCGTCGTTCAAGGTGCGTATGATGGGAACGCCGCCCACGCAGCTCGCCTCGAAATAGAGGCCCGCGTTGTGGGTCTTTGCCGTGCGCTCGAGCTCGCTCCAATACTTTGCGATGAGCTCCTTGTTGCCCGTGATGACCGTCTTCCCCGCATGGAGGGCGTCGAGGACGTATTCGCGCGCCGCGTCCACGCCGCCGATGCACTCGACGATGGCGGAGACGTCGGGATTGCAGACCGCCTCTGCGATGTTGGCGGCAACTTTGCCCGCGGGAACGCCCAATTCCCTGATGCGGTCCTCTCTGACTTCGAGCACACTCTCGACGGAGATGTCGACGCCCTGCGTGGCGATGAGAAATTCCCGCTTCTTCGTGAGAATTTCATAGACGCCGCCGCCCACGACGCCGAGCCCGAGAATGGCTACTCCTACCTTTTTCATGCTTCTTCCTCCGAATGGTTGAGTTGATAGAGATATTTCAGACCGTCGAGGGTCAACATTCTGTCGATGACGTCGATGCAATCCGTCTCCTTTGCCATGACCTCGGCGAGGCCGCCCGTGGCGATGACGGGAACATCCTTGGTTTTGAGTTCCGACTTGATTTTTTTGACGATGTATTCGACGAGGCCCGCGAATCCGAACACGATGCCCGCCTGCATGTTGGTGACGGTGTTGGTGGCAATCACGCTCGGGGGCGCCTCAATCTCCACGCGCGGAAGTTTTGCCGTGCCCGAGACGAGGCTGTCGAGGGAGCCCTTGATGCCCGGGGCGATGACGCCGCCGATAAATTCCCCGCCCGCGGAGAGGATGTTGAAGGTGGTCGCGGTGCCGAAGTCGATGATAATCATCGGCTTGCCCGTGCCGTACTTTTTGAGCGCGGCAACGTTGTTGACGACGCGGTCCGCCCCCACCTCTTTTGCGTTGTCCGCCCGCATCTTCAGCCCCGTCTTGAGCCCGGGGGCGATTTGCAAGGGCTTGATGCCGAAATAGGCGGCGAGCATGTGCCCCATCGTGTAGTCGAGGGAGGGCACGACGGAGGAGAAGATCGCCCCGCCGATCTCCTTCGCCGAGACGCCGTGGAAGCTGAGCATGGCGAGGAGCTGGGCGCCGTATTCGTCCGAAGTCCTCTTGAGGTCGGTCGCGACGCGGAAGGTGAGCTTGGGTTCCTCCCCGTCGAATACGGCATATTTTATGTTGGTATTGCCGATGTCAATGCAGAGTATCACGATTTTGTCTCCGTTTGGACGGGATTGCCCTCCGTCCCCTCTTCGCCGGATTCGGGCGCGGGGTGCTTCTTTCTCACCTGCTTTTCGACGACGAGCACCACCCTGTGGATGGCGGGCGCGAGAACGATGTTGATGGCAAATTCGATGAAGAAGTTGAAGGTGACGATGCCGACGAGGATGAAGACGAGGATGTCGACACCCGAGACATTCCCGAATTCCCCGATGGTGCCGCTCATGCAGAGACAGCCGAGAATGAACAGACCCGTGTTGACGACGGGAACGATGCCGGACGCCACAAATGCCGCGACGAGGGTGTTTTTGCGCGCGATGAGCTGATAGAGTAGTCCCGCGGCTGCGCCCGCCGCCGTCGTCTTCACAAGACAGGTGATGCTCGTCACGACGGGGCTGTATGTCCAGATTGCGCCGTAGAAGGGAACGGTCGGGGCGAATATTACGACCTGAATGAGGACGACGATACCGCAGGTGAGCCCCAAAAAGGCGCCTGCGCCCCACCCGAGCAGGATGGCGCCGAGGACGATGGGCACGAGGGAGAAGTTGAGCTGGGCGCCGCCCACGGGGATGGTGCTTGCATAGAGCTGCAGGACGACGACGAGGGCGGTGAGCACGCCGAGGTACGCGATGTTGCGTACGGTGAAGAACTGCTTGGGTCTCATTTTCATGAAATTGTCCTCCATCGGATTCCGCTTTTGGGATATCCGTAGAAATTTTATTCCGCATGCGCCAAATGGGATACGGCCGAGTGCGTGCCGTTCCGCGGCGAAATCGCGGTGCATTTCTTATTATAGCAAATTGTTTTGCCTTTGGCAATCAAATGAACGGAACATTTTTCGGGCAGAGGCTCATAAGATGTGGTAAAGAACCGCAGAACGCGAAAAATTACATACTCTGCGGCTCGGAAAGGAGGAATACCATGAATTTGTCGAATAACGGAGTGCTCTGGATTCTCATCATCCTGCTTCTGCTCGGAGGGACGGATATCTTGTCCTCGAAGGCCTTTACGGGCTGCGGCTGGCCCCTTGTCATCGCGCTCGGCTACTGCATGCTGAAAAACGGCACGCTCTCCAATATCCTCTCGGGGATGGGGTGCGGATGCAATAACTGAAGGGTTCGCGAGAATTTCTTTTGATTGTTTCGACAAAAATCTTTTCTTTGAAAATATTTTTGTCGAGCGGATAGGCGTCCGTACCTTCTCCCGCTCTTAGCCGCGCAAACGGAGTCGTTTCATCGGACAATAAGCCTGCGGTGGCGTTGCAAATGGGGGCGCGCAGCGCAAAAGCGTGGTTTTGCTCGCGCACATTATTTGGAAATGACACCCCCTCAGTCACTGCGTGACAGCTCCCCCTCAAGGGGGCGCCAAGTTGCTTGCCCGAGTCTCAAGGGGGCGCCAAGTCACTTGCCCACCCCTTGAGGTGGAGCAACGCGTTCTGCGAAAAGTCCAGTGAACTTTTCGCGCGTTGCGACAGGAGTGAGCGCATTTGCCGCGCGAACGGTGACCGAGGGCAGGACTCTACCTGCCCGAGAAGGGTGGCGCGAACGAAGAGAGCGACGGAAGGGGTGGCGCTTGTTCACACGACACCCCCTTCCCTATCCCCCTTTGAAGGGGGCATGAAGAGCCGACACACAAAAAACTGCCCCGCTTCGCGTGCGAAGCGGGGATTGTGTTTCTTCGGCTATATAAATTTATAACACGATATCATTCCTCTGCGTGCGGTGGCGGAGCAGGGCGAGGGCGGTCTTGCCGTCCTTCAGCGCGCCGCAATCGAGAAGGGCGTACGCCTCGCCGAGCGGGAGCAGGCAGACGTCGAGAAATTCCCCGTCGTCGAGGTGCCGCTCTTTCCTCTTCAGCCCCTTCGCCTCATAGATATAAATCTTCTCGTTGCAGTACCCGGGGGTCGGGTACATCACCTGCAGAAGTTCGAGGCGGTCGGCGGCATAGCCCGTCTCCTCTTCGAGCTCGCGCATCGCGCAAACTTCGGGCTGCTCCCCCTCCTCAATCTTCCCCGCGGGAATCTCGAGCAAGGTCTCGCCGTAGGCGTAGCGGAACTGTTTGACGAGGATGACTTTCCCCTCCGTCACGGCGAGCACGCAGGCGCCGCCGCGGTGTTCGACGACTTCGCGCGTGCAAGGCCTTCCGTCGGGGAGCACGGCATCGTCCTTGCGGACGCGGATGACTTTCCCCTCAAAGACCACCCTCTTTGTGACTGTGCGTTCCTCGTACATATCCCCTCCTTACAGGAGCGAAGCGATTTCGAAAATCTGGGCGGAGAGCTCGTTCTCGGCGCCGAGGAAGCGCAAAAAGTAGCGATAGCCCGCAAGAATGGCCTTCACCGCCGCGCCGTCTCGGTTCTCGACGGCGGCAGAGAGCCCCAAGAAGAGGGACTCAAACGCCTGTCTGTCCGTGTCGCGGAGGGAGAGGGCGAGAATTCTCGTGCGTTCGAGGGGGAGCACCATGGCGAGCTTGGAGAAGTCATCCTCCCCCCTTTTCACCGTGCGGAGGGCGGGGAAGCAGTCGGCGACGATGTCGCGGAAGGGACGCACCACCCGTTCGCAGAACAGGTTGAAGGAGGCGGTGTAGCTGCCGTCCACATAGAAGTAGTCGAGGAGCATTCCCGAGAACGGGAGGGTGCCGTTGTCAATCTCCGCAAAGAGGCAGAAGACGAAGGCGAGCAAATCGCTTCGCTCGGCGGGGAGATAGGCGGGCGCGCGCGTGCCGCTCACGGGCTTTCTGAAGAAGTGCCGCTTCACCGAGACGTAGTCAAAGTCCTGCGTGACGGCGGTGAAGAGCTCGGTGAGGTCGGGGCTTTGCGCAATCGCCGCAAGAATCGCGGAGATTTTCCCCTCCGAACCGCTGTATTTTCCGTCTGCAAGCGCGCTGCAGGCGTCGAGAAAGTTCTCAATGGCACGCAATCTGTCCGTCATGGCTCCCTCCTGCGGCGCAAAGTTCGCGCCGTTTTTTCTATTATAACACAAAAAACAAAATAATTAAAGAATTTTCACGGAAAATATCTTGATTTTATTGCGGAAATTCGCTATAATAAAAGCAATCTCGGGCAGCAAGGAAAAAGTCGCATCGGCGGCTTTTCCCGTCTCTTGCCAAAAAATACACGAAGGATGAGCAAAGATGCTGGTTAAGGGTGAAACATCCGTCAACAAGTTAATACTTCTCTTCGTGTTCGACAAGATGGAGAGCGAACTGTCCGAGCGGACCATTCTCGACATGTGCACGTCGTCCAACGACTGGCTCAACTACATGGACTGCGTCGTGCTCATTCACAAACTGCTCTCGGACGGGTTCATCTGCGAAATCCCCGGCGGCGACGACCCGCTGTACACCATCACCCCCGAGGGAAGGGAATCCCTTGCGAGCTTTTACATCAAAATCCCCTGCTCGCTCCGCGAGGAGATTTCCCGCTTCGTCAAGAACAACAGCGCGCGGTATCGCACGCGGCAGGAGTGCAAATCCGATTACTACCAGAACAAGGACGGGACGTACACCGTATTTCTGAAGATTCTCGCCCCCGTCCAGCCCATGCTCGAGCTCAAATTCGTCGTCCCCGACAAGAAGACCGCCAACGCCATCTACAAGAAGTGGGAAGACAAGGCGAGCGAACTGTATTCCGTCGTCTACGAGACGCTCGTCGACTAATTCCGAAGGAGGAACTTATGATTACCTATTCTACCAAAGGGACATGCTCCAAACAAATCATCTTCGACATCGACAAGGAGGGAAAGATTCGCGGGGTGAAGTTCATCGGCGGATGCAGCGGGAATTTGCAGGGCATCAGCAAACTTGTCGAGGGACGCACGCCCGACGAGGTGGTGCCCCTTCTCAAGGGCATTCGCTGCCGCCAGAACACCTCCTGTCCCGACCAGCTCGCGCAGGCGCTCGAGCCGTATATGAGTAAATAATGCGGAAAAAATGCGTATTTTTGAAAAATTCCGACCCATCGGTCGGAATTTTTTTTGTGTGTGAAAGGACGTGTCATGTCGGGCGGAGCCGAGAAATCTCGTTCTAATCCCTCACCCTGAGCCTGTCGAAGGGTATCCTTATGATACTGCGGATATGCTTCGACTCGCCGCGATGCGGCGGCTCAGCATGACGAATTTAGAATGCGCCCCACCTCAGTCTCGCT
>CANRNE010000017.1 GCA_947631925.1 uncultured Clostridia bacterium | reverse complement strand
TTGAAGAAAATGATAAATCCGAACCCGTCGCCAACAGGCACTACAAGGTTCGGATTATTATCATTTGGTACACCAAAGCCCCGAGCAACTTGTGTTGCTCGGGGCTTTGGATATTTGAGTGACACCCCCTCACCGCCTTCGCCCGGCATGACAAGGGGTGGGTGGGGGTAGGCCTTATTCGCCGGCGTTCTTCTTGCCGTCGAGGAAGCGGTACAACAGCGCGGCGGCGAGGGCGCCGAGGATGGGTCCGACGATGAAAATCCAAATCCGGGAGATGGCGGTAAAATCTCCGCCAATCATCTGCAGCAGGGCGGGGCCGATGAAGCGCGCGGGATTGACCGATGTCCCCGTGAGGCGAATTCCGAGCAAATGGACGAGGGTGAAGCGAGCACAAAGGTGCCGATAAACTCGGCGAGACACTTTTTCAACATAAAAAATCTTTCTCTGCGGCCGATTGCCACATTTTTTTCATTATTTTCGGGCGGTCAGCGCAGGGTGGCGCCGAGGTCGCGGCCGAGACGGTCGACAATCTTTTGGAAGTACCCGTCCGCCCTTTCCGCCCCCTTTTCGTCGGGTACAAAGGTCAGCCGCACCGCCATGCTCTTCTTGCCCGCTCCCAGCCGTGCGTCGCGGTAGACATCGAAGAGCTCCGCCTTGGAGACCGCCTTACAGCTTGCGAGAATGCAAGCCGTGAGCTGTGCGCAGGTGACCTGTTCGTCGACGACGACGGCGAGGTCGCGCTCCACCGCGGGGAAGGCGGGGACGGTCTGATAGGAAATCGTCTTGCGGAATTTCTTCTCCGCCGCCGCATAGTCGAGTTCGCCGAGAAAGACCTTCCTGTCGAGGGTGAGCTCGGCGGCAATCCCGGGATGCAGTTCGCCCAGCCAGCCGACTTCCTTCTCACCGAGCATGACACGGGCGGTAACACCGGGGTGCAGGAAGGGCTTCTCCGCCCTCTCAAAGGCAAAGGTGAGCCCGAAGGCCTCCCCGATTGCCTCGAATGCGCCCTTCAGGTCGAAGAAATCCCCCTCTCCCCAGACGGCGAGCGAGACGTGTTTGCGCTCCTCGGGGAGCACCTCCTCGCGCGGGAGGAAGACATTGGCATACTCGAAGAGCCGTCCCGACATGTTGCCGCGGCGCACGTTGCGCACGACGTTCGCGAGCATGGTGGGCGCCAAAATCGTCCGCATCACCGAGAGGTCCTCCCCGATGGGGTTGGCGACGCGGATGCAATTCCTCGCGGGGTCGTCCGCGGGCAGGCGGAGAAGGTCGAAGTCCTTGGGTGAATAGAAGGAATAGCCGTACGCCTCGAAGTACCCCTCGCGGGCGAGCACTTCCTTGAAGTGGCGCTCCGTCTTCTGGGCGAGGTTGAGCCCGCCGTGCGTCACCGCCGCCCGTTCGAGGAAGGTGGGCGTGATGTGCCCGTAGCCGTACATGCGGATGACCTCTTCGGCGAGGTCGGGGAAGCCCTCCACGTCGTCCCGCCAGAGGGGCACCGTCACGAGAAGTTCCTCCCCCCTGTCCGTCACGCCGAAGCCGAGCCGCCGCAAAATTCCGTTCACTTCCTCTTTGGGAACATGAATGCCGAGCACGGCGTCGATTTTTTCGTACGTTGTGGCAATCTCTTTGGGGGTGATGCCGCCGTATTCGGAGACGCTTGAAAGGTTTCCGACGACGGTGCAGCTTGTGGGCGTGCCGCAGCCGAGCCGCTCCATGAGCGCCAGCGCGTGCGTCATTGCCATCCACGGGAAGATTTCATACACCCCCTTTTCGAAACGGGCGGAGGAATCGCTGCGCTGGCCCAAACTTCTCGACGTCTTTCTCACACTGTCGCGCGCAAAGACCGCCGCCTCGAGGAAGACCTCCGAGGTATCCTCCCGAATTTCGCTGTTGAGCCCGCCCATGATGCCCGCAAGGGCGACGGGACGCTCCCCGTCGCAGATGAGCAGGTTGTCGGGGTGCAGGGCGAATTCCTTCCCGTCGAGGGTGGTAATCTTCTCCTCCTCCCCGGCACAGCGGACGACAATTTTGTCCCCGTGCAAAAATTTGCGGTCGAAGGCGTGCATGGGCTGGCCGACTTCGAGCAGCACATAGTTGGTGATATCCACGATATTGTTGACCGAACGCAGGCCCATGAGGGCGAGACGGCGGCGGAGCAGGCGGGGAGATTTTGCAATCTTCACGTCCTTGACATAGCTCCCCACATAGAGCGGGCAACGCTTGGTGTCCTTCACTTCGACGGAGAACCTGACGTCCGTTTCTACGGGATGAATCCCGCCCTCGTCGAGGGGTTTTAAGGGCTTTTTGAGGACGGCGGCGACTTCGCGGGCGATGCCGTAGACGCTCTGGCAGTCGGGGCGGTTGGCGGTCACGGCGATGTCGAAGATGTAATCGTCGATGCCGACAACTTCCCGGATGTCCGCGCCGAGCGGGGTGTCCCCGTCGAGGATTAAAATTCCGTCGAATTCCGCCCCCTCGTAGAAGTCGTCGTTGATGCCGAGCTCCTCGCCCGAGCAGAACATGCCCTCGGAGAGGACGCCGCGGAGCTTGCCCGTCTTGATTTTGCGGCTCCCGCCCTCCTCGCGCACGGTGGCGCCGTCCAAAGCGACGGGGACGATTGCCCCCTCGAAGACGTTGGTTGCGGCGGTCACAATCTGCCGCGTGCCGCGCGCGCCGAAATCGACGGCGCAGACGGTGAGCCTGTCCGCGTCGGGGTGCTTTTCACACTTGGTAATCCGCCCGACGGCGACGTTTTCCACGTTCTCCCCGAGATAGAGGAGCTCCTCCACCTCGAAGCCGCAGGAGAAGAGTTTCTCCTGAAGTTCCTCCGCGGAGATTTCGATGTCCACATATTCTTTCAGCCATGAAAACGGTACTTTCATACTCCCCTCCTCAGTCCTTGAACTGCTGTAAAAAGCGCGTGTCGTTCTCGAAGAACGAACGGATGTGGCGGATTCCGTACTTGAGCATCGCGATGCGCTCGATGCCCATGCCGAAGGCAAAGCCCGTGTACTCGTCGGGGTCGACGCCGCAGTTCTCGAGGACATGGCGGTTGACCATGCCCGCGCCGAGCACCTCAATCCAGCCCGTTCCCTTGCAGAGCGAACAGCCTTTGCCGCCGCACGCCGTGCAGGAGACATCCACCTCTACCGAGGGCTCCGTGAAGGGGAAATAGGAGGGACGAAGGCGGGTCTTTGCCGAAGAGGAGAACATCTTGCGGGCAAATTCGTCGAGCATGCCCTGAAGGTCGCACAGGGTGATGGTTTTGTCCACGACGAGGCCCTCCATCTGATGGAACATGGGCGAATGCGTCGCGTCGTCGTCCGAACGGAAGACGCGCCCCGGGGAGAGCATCTTGATGGGCGGTTTCTTCTTCTCCATGAGGCGAATCTGTCCCGCGCTCGTCTGGGTGCGGAGGAGCACCCCGTCCCCGATGTAGAAGGTGTCCTGCATGTCGCGGGCGGGATGGTCGGCGGGCGTGTTGAGAGCGGTGAAGTTGTAGTACTCCGTCTCAATTTCGGGGCCCTCGAAAATCTCGAAGCCCATGCCCGCGAAGACGTCGATGAGCTCGTCCCGCGTGCGGGTGATGGGATGGAGCGCCCCCTGCGCGGTGTGCCGCCCCGGCTCCGTCACGTCGATTTTTTCGGAGGCGAGCTTCTTTTCCATCTCTTTGGCCTTGACGCGCGCCTCAATCTCCCCGAAGATGCCCTCGAGCTTTTCCCGAAGGTCGTTGACCTTCTTCCCGAAGGCGGGGCGAAGTTCGGCGGCGATGTCGCGCATGCCCTTGAGGAGCGCCGTCACCTTGCCCGTGCGCCCCAAAAACTTCATCTTGATTTCGTAGAGGGCGCGGGAGCTCTCCGCCTTTTCCGCCTCCTCCCTCGCTTCTACTGCGATTTTTTCGGTATCTTCCATGTTTCCTCCGTTAAAAAATACACCCTGCGGCATTGCCACAGGGCGCAAACAAATTTACGCGGTACCACCTGAGTTCGCGCACAACAGTGCGCCTCGTTTTACCCTTTACGCGGGGAACGGCTCCCCTTGAAGTTCTGTTCGGGGGAGCGGCTCGCGGGGGAATACCGAAGCCGCCGTCGCAAGCGCCCTCTCAGCCGCGGGGCGCTCTCTCTGGGGCGGGGCTATGGCTCCGTCTCTTCCGCATCATCGCCTTTTTTCTCCATTATAAGGGATTTTTCCGCCGTTGTCAAATGAAAAAAGGGAGCCGCCGCCCCCTTTTTTTCACTTTTCTTCGAGAATGACGTCGAGATAGGCGGCAGGGTCTATCTGCGCGTCCGATTTGAGCATCTCGAAGTGCAGATGCGCGCCGAGAAACCGCTCGTTGCCCTCGTCCTCCGCGACGGTCGCAATCGTCTGCCCCTGTTTTACGGTATCCCCCGCCTTCAGCCCCTCCGCAGGCGTCGCAAAATAGTAGCGGGATTCAAACCCGTCCGCGTGCCTGATGCGGATTTCACTGCCGAGATACTCGCTGACGCCCGCATAGGTGACTTCCCCGTCCGCGACCGCAAGGACAGCCGTTCCCGCGGGGGCGAGATAGTCCACGCCCTGATGGAAGTAGAAACAGCCGTTCATCGTCTCGTTCTCGAACATCTCGAGATGGGCGGTTGCGACATCGCAATCGACGGGAGAGACAAACGTCACGGCGTCGCCGCTCACGGGCGGGTCCTTCTTGCCCTCGTCTCCCTCTTTGTCGTCGTCGCCGTTCTGGTCCGCGGGGGGAGCTTCGATGACGTCGCTGTTGTCCGCGGTGACAAAGTACACCGTGAGCACGGTTGCGGCGATGAGAAGCGCCGCGCAAATTCCCAAAATCACATAGTAAATTACCCTTTTCTTACTGCTCGCTTTTTCTTCTTTCATAACATCCTCCGATTTTTGTATGTAGATGATGGACAGCCGTCCGCCCTTTTATACCTCAAAATCCCCCAAAAATGAGCGGCGTGCCCACGGCGGTCCTCTCCCCCCGCACGGCGATGTGCAGATTTACCCGCCCCTCGCGAAGAAGAACCCCTCCCGCAAGGCGGGGAGAATAGAGATAGTAGCTGTGGGTGTCCCCCACCTCCTCCTCGAAGACGAGCCGCGCCGAAAACCTCTCTTTGAGCTCCTCATAGCGGTTGCCCGCATACCGCGCGCACTCCCCCTTTACGTCGGGAAGAAGCAACTTGTCCCGCACGGGGTCGTGGGAGATGCGGATATGCGCCGAGGAAGTCCCGTAGTACAGTTCATAGGAGTCCGCCCCGCAAAAGAGGGGCGCGGCGCAGAGCACATAGGCAAACAGCGCGCACCCGAGCGCACAGACGGGGACAAGTATCATCCATTTTCTTGCAAGGCGCATAAAAAATCCTCCCGAAGGCGGAAGGATTTTTGACACCTGTATGAAGTTTTATACGCGTTTTTCTCAATTTCCCCACGGAAGCGGCTCGCCGCCGAGAAGATGGAAATGGAGATGGGGAACGGTCTGCCCCGCCGCCTCGCCCTGATTGGAGATGATGCGGAATCCGCCGTCCAGACCCCATTCGTGCGCGTGCGCGCCAATCTTCTGAAGCATGCGCCCGACGAGCGCGGCGCGCCCGCCGTCCAGCTCTTGTACCGTCTTGAAGTGCTCCTTGGGGATGGCGAGCAGGTGGATATTCGCGATGGGCGCGATGTCCGAAAAGACGAGCATCTCGTCGTCCTCATACGCCTTCACGGTGGGAATCTCCCCGCGGATAATCTTGCAAAAGATGCAGTTTTCCATATGTTATATCTCCTTGATGAGCTCGGCTTGGACGCCGTTTTTTTGCGATTTTACGAGGCGGACCTCGTACATGGTACCCTCGTTTGCGCTCGAATTGGTCACGCGGATGTAGTTATCGGTGTAGCCGCCGTCCTCCTCGAAGAGGGCGGGGCGGACGCTTCCCAAAAAGCGGCAGATGTACCGCTCGTGCAGTTGTTCCGCCGCAAAGAGCATGCGCGCCATGCGCTCCCGTTTCACCGAAGCGGGCAAATCCTTGAGCTTGGCCGCGTTCGTCCCCTCTCTCGCCGAGAAGGGAAAGGCGTGAATCTGCGCAAAGCCCGCCTCCCCGCAGAGGGAGAGGGTATCCCGAAAATCCTCCTCTTCCTCCGTGGGAAAACCCACGATGATGTCCGTCGTGATGGCGGCGTCGGGGAAATATTCATAGACAAGTCTGCATGCGCGGAGAAATTCTTCCCGCGTGTAGTGGCGGTTCATGGCGCGAAGCACACGGTCGGAGCCGCTCTGCAGAGAGAGGTGGAAGTGGGGCGCGACGTTGCCCGCCGCCCTTGCCTTTTCGAGAAAGGAGGGGGTGATGATGCTCGCCTCGAGCGAGCCCAAACGGATGCGCGCGGGAACCCCTTTGAGTGCGGTCAAGAGGTCTCCGAGGTCGCAATCCCCGTCGCGATAGGCGGAGAGGTCGATGCCCGTGAGGACGATCTCTCTCGCCGACACCTCTTCCGCTTCCTTCAGAATGCTCGGGAGGGCGCGCGAACGGCTGCGGCCGCGCAGGTATGGAATGAGGCAGTACGAACAAAATCGGTCGCACCCGTCCTGCACGCGGAGATAGGCGCGCGTTCTCGACTGTTTGGGGAGAGGGAGCTCGCAAAACGCCCTGTCCGTGCCGCGCAGAATGCCGCCGCTCTTTAGCATCTCCAGAATTTTGTCCTTCTGCATGGCGCCCGCCACGAGGTAGACGCCCTCCTTTCCGGAGAACGCCTCGGGACTGTGTTGCGAGGCACAGCCGCACACCACGACGGGGGCGTCGGGGTTGAATTTCCGAAGGCGCGCCACCGCCTGACGGGATTTTCGCTCCGCCTCGGCAGTCACCGCGCAGGTGTTGAGAAGGTAGAGGTCGGCATAAGAGAGTTCGTCCGTCGTCTCGTAGCCGAGCGCCTCGAGGCCGCGCCGAAGGGACGCGCTCTCCACCTCGTTCATCTTACAGCCGATTGTAAAGACGCACGCCTTCATCCGAGTTCCCCCATGGCGCGCGCGATGAGCGCAAGCACGGCGATGGCCGCCGTCTCCGCCCGCAGAATGCGCTTCCCCAGCGTAATACCGTGAAATCCCGCCTCTTTCGCCGCGGAAAATTCCTCCTCGCAAAAGCCGCCTTCACTGCCCACCATGACCGCACATGAGCCCTCTATCTCGGACATGGGTGCCTCGTTTTCCGTCAAAAATTCGCAGGCGAAGAGCTTGGTCGTGTACCCCTCGGCAAGGCGGAGGGCGGAGGGAAAGTCGGGAGCGAAGTCCACGGGCGGGGCGACGGCGCGCAGGCACTGTTTTGCCGCCTCATGGGAGACTTTGCGCAGCCGTTCGAGCTTATTATCGCTCATATATGCCGCCGAATAGCGGGAGGAGAAGACGACGATGCGGCTCGCCCCGAGCTCAACGGCCTTCTGGACGACCAGCTCCGTCTTGTCCCCTTTGAGCGCGCCGATGAAGAGGCAGTACTCCCGCGCGGGCTCCCTGTCCGAGGCACGGACGCCCACGACATGCAGGGTCATCTCCGACTTCGTGACGCGGGAGACGACGGCGGCGTACTCCTTTCCGCTGCCGTCGAGCAGGGTGACCTCGTCCCCTTCCGAGAGGCGGAGAACATTGCGCGCGTGGCGGAATTCGTCCCCGCAGAGGGAGGTCTCCTCGGCAATTTTATCCACAAAGAACCGCTTGGGCGCCATGTCAATCCCTCCGGAGGACGAGCGCGTACCACTCGCCGCGCACCGCTTCCTCTGACAGGGTGAGTCCCACCCCTTCAAACGTTTCCTTGACGAGGGCGAGCCGCTCACGGATGATGCCCGAAAGGATGACGACGCCGCCCCTCTTCACACAGGCGGGAATGGCGGGCGCGAGGCGGCAGAGTACTTCCGCCGTGATGTTGGCAAGGAGCAGGTCGCATTGGGCGGGCGCCTGTTGCACGAGGTCGCTCTCGGTGACGGTGAGAAGGGACTCGACGCCGTTCTTTTTCGCATTGTGAAGACTGCTCGCGACGGCGACGGGGTCGACATCGGTGAGATAGCAGTGCGAGGCGCCGAGCTTTGCCGCAGAGATGCCCAAGATGCCGCTTCCGCAGCCCACGTCGAGGACGGTGTCCCCTGTCTTCAAGTATTTCTGCAGAAATTCGACGCACAGAGCGGTCGTCTCGTGCTCGCCCGTGCCGAATGCCATGTTGCTGTCGAGGAGGACGACTTCCTCGCCCTCCTTCTTCTCATAGGCAATCCACTCGGGCACGACGACGATTTTGCCGAGAGGAATGGGACGGAAGTGCTTCTTCCAGATTTCAATCCAGTCGTCGCCGTCGATGAGCCGCTTGGTCTCCTCGAGCGTGCCGAAGGAGATTTCCCCCGCCGCCCTGTCGCGGCAGGCATACAGTTCCTGCATGATGGCGGGAATGTTCCCCTCGTCCTCCAAGCGGAGAAACGCCTTGACCAGCACGTCGCTTGCACGGGTACGCAAGGTCTCGTCGAGGTAATCCCAGTAGACGCCGTATTTGCCGCTCTGCAGTGCCACGACATCGGAGACGTCGGAGACGGCTACCCCGCCTTCGGTGTATCCCCAGAGGACGTCGGCGACGAGTTCGCTCGCCTCGGTGGTGGTATGGACGGTGAGTTCAATGTATTTCATGAAATTTATTATATCCTCCCGTCCGCGATTTGTCAAGAACTTATGCGCTCTCGGCGTCGTCCCCTCTGCGATATTTGCGCGCCGCCTTCACAAACGCCCGCGAGCTGAACACGAGCACGCCGACGACGATGACGATGGCGACATCCGCAAACACGAAGGAATTGTAGCCGAGGCTGTAGAGCCAAGGGTTCATCGCCTCGCCCGTCGTCCAGTGGAAGGCGTATTCCGAGAAGGCAAAGACGCCCGAGAGGACATGGGAGAGGTAGCGGAGCGTGCCCGCGAGGATGGCGCCGAGGCCGAACTGGAGCTGCGGGAACTTGTCAAGTTTCTTGACATTCGCAAACAGTCCCGCGGCGCCGATGAAGGCGAATGCGATGGGATAGTCGAGGAGGAACTGCGCGGGGTGGATAATCCAAGGGTCCTGCACCGCCTGAAGGAGGCCGTAGATGAAGCCCGCGAAGATGCCCTTCTTGACGCCGAACATATAGGAATAGACCATGAGGGGAAGAAGGGAGGCAATCGTCACCGAGCCGCCCTGCGGCAACTTGATGGGCGCAAGATAGGAGAGGGCGAAGCTCATCGCGATGCAGATGGCGGCATAGGCGATGGACTTGGAATCAAACCCCTTCTTGTCCTTTCTCCCGAAGAAGAAGGCGATAAAGAAGAGTCCGCCCACGAGCACGGCGGCGGAGACGTAGAGGAGCACGTTCTCGGTGAGGTCGATGGTGACGCCGTTGTTATGTTCCCCCTGCCCCGTGGCGAGATAGACGCCGAGGCAGACGAGGAGGGCGACAAGGGCGGCTCCGACGACGGAAAGTGCGCATATGGCGGCGATTTTGAAGGGGTTCTTCCCGAAGAGAGAGCAAATGTAGACCGCCGCGGCTCCAAGGACGACGCAGGCGCCGAGCACCACGGTGGGATAGAGAACGAGGTCGAACACGACGCCCTCTTCCACCATCTCCATGAACTCGAGGGCGAGCATGGCGCAGGTGACGGCGACGGCAAAGCCCACCCCCAAAGCGACGGCGACGGTGATGAAATTCTTCATCCTGTCCCGATTCTTGAAGTAGACGAAGATGCCGACCGCAAGAAGAATGACTGCCAAGGCGACGGCGGACCAGAGGAAGACGGCGGAGAGCCCGTCCTTTGCGTACGAGGTCCAGACGTCGGAGTAGACAAAGCCCTCGACGTCGCCGTCCGCGTTCGTGACCGTATCGGAGTAGGCGGCCAAAAGTGTGTTGAAAAGCATAAAACCTCCTTATACCGCCTCGGGGCCAAAAAAACGCCTGCACAAAAAAGCGCAGGCGAACCCTCCCGACAATCACGTTCTTTCGTGCAAGCATTGCCTTGCCCGATTCCAATGGTATCATCTCAGCCTTTCGGCACCCACGACGGATTATAAAATTTGCCTCTATTATATCCGTTTTTTGTGCCGAAGTCAATTGTTTTTTGCGGAAATTTGTAGTATAATCTCGGTATGGAGCTCTTTCGCTTTGCCGCGCTGCGCTTTCTCGCGGATGAAAATCTCGACGGCCGCCTCTTCTGGTATCTCGACCCCCTTTCGCTCGAAGCGGGGGAGGAGGTCCTCGCGCCCGTCGGCATGCGGGACAGGTTGCAGTGCGCCGTCGTCGAACACACCCTGGCGGCGCGCGCGGAGGATGCCCCCTACGACCTCGCCCTCATCAAGAAGACCGTCGCAAGGCGGGGCGAGCGCACGCGGATGCTCGGAGACGTCGAAGCGCTCGACTTCGGCGGCGTCCGTTTCGATGAAAAACACTACTCGCGCTACGGGCGGGTGCTTCTCTCCAAGGCGGAAGTCGACGCCGAAAAATTCGGCATTCGCACGCAAATCGTGGCACCCATGTCCGAGGATGAGGGTGTCTATCGCGAAATTCTCCGCGGAAATGTCCTCCTCTGCGGCGGGGAGGGAAAGGAGATTTTTCGGCGGCTGTATGCCCTTCTGCGGGGCGAAGACAGGGCGCTTTCCTCCCTCCTTTTGGGCGAGCGGGAACTTTTTGCGCTCGCGCACAGTTTGGGCTGATTGGAGCAAATTTCATCAATTCGTCCCGATATGGTATGAAAAAACGGGGAGCGGGCGCTCTCCGTTTTTGCTTTTAACCGATAAATTTGAGGACTTCGTCGTACATCTTGTCCGTCGGGACCGTCGCCTTGAAGCGGATGGGCTTATAGCGGACGGCCTTGAGCGGTTCGGGGACCTTCATCGCCGTGAGCAGATGGATGCGCTTGATTCCCTTGAAGGAATCCTTGACATCGCTGCCCGTGAGGGCATACAGGACGTCCTGCGGGAACTTGTAGGGACTCGCCGTGGCGATGACGACGGTGGGCGGGACGACCGCCTTGGGCTCGCTCCCGACCTTCTCGCGATACCGCTCCGCGACGCACATGGCGACGCCCGTGTGGGTGTCCATCGGGTAGCCGTACTCCTCGAAGAAGTCATAGACGCACTCGACGGTGTCGTCCTCGCTCACCCAGTCGCCAAAGAAGTCCTCATTGAGCTTCTTGAATTCCTCGGCGCGGAGGGTACAGCTCCTCGCCCCCTGCGAGAGGGCGCGCATGCGCTCCGTGGTGAGGCTCTCGTCCCGTCCCGACAGCTCGAAGAAGAGCCGCTCGAGGTTGGAGGCGAGCAGGATGTCCATCGAGGGGGACATCGTGCGCCAGAAGGGACGCTTGACGTCGTAGGTGCCCGTCTTGAAGAGGTCCGCGAGGGCACAGTTCTTGTTGGAGCCCGTGAGAAGTTTCCCGACGGGGAGACCCATCCGCTTGGCGTAGTAGCCCGCGAGCACGTTGCCGAAGTTGCCCGTCGGGACGCAGAAGTCGACGGGGTCGCCCATCGCAATCTGATTGGACGTGACGAGGTCGCAGTATGCGGAAAAATAGTAGGCAATCTGCGGAAGAAGGCGGCCGATGCTGATGGAATTCGCCGAAGTGAGGAGCACCTTGTCGGCAAGTTCCTCCCTGTGCTTTCTGAAGATGCGCTTGACGCCCGCCTGACAGTCGTCGAAGTTGCCGCGCACGGCGACGACGTTGACATTTTCGCCGTCCTGCGTGCACATCTGCAGCTTCTGCATCTTGGAGACCCCCTCCTCGGGGTAGAAGACCATGACTTTCACGCCCTCTTTGTCCGCAAATGCCTCGAGCGCGGCCTTCCCCGTGTCCCCGCTCGTCGCGGCGAGCACGAGAACGTCCTTCTTGATTTTGAGAAGGTTGCACCCCTCCCGAAGGAGATAGGGAAGCACGGCAAGCGCCATGTCCTTGAATGCGCAGGTGGGGCCGTGGAAGAGTTCGAGAAGGTAGAGCCCTTCGTCCATGCGGACGAGGGGCGCCGGGTCGCCCTCGAACGCCGCATACGCCTTGCGGAGCCACGCGAGCAGTCCCTCCCCGTCATATTCGTCCAAATATTTTCCGAGGATGAAGGCGGTGCGCTCGGCATAGTCCATCGAGAGCATGGCGGAAAATTCTTCCGCCGTCACAGCGGGAAAGGAGGCGGGAACGTACAGTCCTCCGCCGTCTGCCATCCCCTTGACGATGGCCTCCGCGCCCGTGACGGGTTTCCCGCCCCTTGTGCTGACGAACAACATACGACTCACAAATACTTCTTCGCGAAGGCGGGAAGTTCTTCCTCGGTGCAGCTGCAGGTAATCCACAGTTCAATCCCGCGGAGCGCCGAGACCTTGTCGAACATGTAGAAGAGCTGGGCCATCTCGTCCAAAGACTTGCCCGCGATGCGCGCCACGCCGTCGAGATAGACGAATTCGTTGTCGTAGCTGCCCGCAATCACGCCCTTGACGAACCCGCAGAGGGCGTCTTCCCCCGCGACGGCGTAATCCGTCACGTTGATGAAGCGAATCTCCCGCTTGAGGTCATACATGTAGCGGTTGGTGTCCGTGATGAAGACGAGGTGTCCCTTCGCGGTCGCAACGGCGGCGTTTGCCACTTCGATGAGCTGTTTGGTCTTTCCGCTGCCTTTGGGACCGCAGATAATTCTAATCATAGATGCCTCCTGAGCCTTGATGTCGTTTTCTCATTCTATTCTAACAAATTTTTCGAAAATTTTCAAGGGATTTCAGAAAATTTCTTCCCCTGTTTGTGCGAATTTTGCAAAACCCGAGAAGATTGCCCCCTCACTCGTCCTCGGCGGAGAGTTTCCGTTCGGTGTCGGCGCGGGCGAGCGCGTCTATCATCTCGTCGAGATTGCCCGAAAGGAACCCCTCGAGGTCGAAGACGGAGAGCCCGATCCGATGGTCGGTGATGCGGCTCTGGGGGAAGTTGTAGGTGCGGATTCGCTCGCTGCGGTCCCCCGTTCCGACGAGACTCTTGCGGTTTGCCGCCTCCTCGCCCGCGGCGCGCGTCTTATAGAGGTCATAGAGGCGCGCTTTGAGCACGCGGAATGCCTTCTCCTTGTTCTTGAGCTGGCTGCGCTCGTCCTGACAGGTGACGACAATCCCCGTCGGGAAGTGAGTGATTCGGATGGCGGTCTCCGTCTTGTTGACTTTTTGCCCGCCCGCCCCCGAGGAGCGGTAGAGGTCGACGCGGATGTCCTTTTCGTCGATTTTGACGTCCACTTCCTCGGCCTCGGGCAGGACCGCCACCGTGCAAGTCGAGGTATGAATGCGCCCCTGCGATTCCGTCTCGGGGACGCGCTGGACGCGGTGCACGCCGCTCTCGTACTTGAGACGGCGGTAGGCATCCTTGCCCGTAATCATGACGACGGCCTCCTTGATGCCGCCGAGCTCGGTCTCGGAGAGGTCGGCGACCTCCCACCCCAAGCGATGCTTCTCGCAGTAGGCCTGATACATGCGGTAGAGCTCATAGGCAAAGAGCGCCGCCTCCTCGCCGCCCGCGCCCGCCCGAATTTCGAGCGTACAGCTGCGTTCGTCGTCCCTGTCCTTGGGAAGGAGCAAAATTTTCAGCGCCGTCTCCTTTTCGGCGAGCTCCTCTTTGAGCCTGTACCCCTCCTCGAAGAGCAGGTCGCGCAGTTCCCCCGTTTCGTGCTCCGCCTCGGAAAACGCGGCACCCATGTCCGCGTTCGTGCGCTCATATTCGCGATATGCGGTCACGATTTCTTCGAGCTCGGACCGCTCCTTCGAGAGGGCGGCAAAGTCCGCGCGCCGATAGGCGTCCGGCTCGGAAAGGGCCTGTGAGAGCGCCTCATAGCGCCGTTCGACGTCCTTGAGCCGCTTCAGCATGAAAACACCGCCTTGACGACGCGTTCGCACCCCGAAAGGTCATGGAAAATTTCGCAAGTTCCCCCCGCCGCGCGGAAATAATTTGCAATCTCCTGTGCCTGTCCGTCATCGCATTCGACGAGCAAAATGCCACCCTGTGTGAGATATTGCGGGCATTCGCGGGCAATGGCGCGGTAAAAATCCAGCCCGTCCGCTCCGCCGTCGAGGGCGATGTGCGGCTCGAAATTTTTCACGTCGTCGGGCAGCGTCTCGATGGCGTCCCGCCTGACATAGGGAGGATTTGCGGTGATGACTTCAAATTTCCCCGTGACGGCGGCAAAGAGGTCGCTTTGAAGGAATGTCACCTTTGCGCCGCACTGTTCGGCGTTGATACGGGCGACTTCGAGCGCGTCCGCGGAGATGTCCGAGGCGACAACTTCCGCCCCCGTCTCGCAGGCGACGGTCACGGCGACGGCGCCGCTCCCCGTGCAGAGGTCGAGCACCCTGTCCCCCTTCTTCACGCATTCGATGGCCTTTTCGGCGAGAAGTTCGGTCTCGGGGCGGGGAATGAGCACCCGCTCGTCCACCTTGAAGGTTCTGCCGTAGAAGTCGGCGTCGCCGAAGATGTACCAGAGCGGTCTGCCCGTCACGCGCTCATCGTAGATGTCGAGCACCGCCTTGCACTGCGCGCGGGTGAGGACGCGGTCCTCGGAGAGCGCACTGCGCGGAATACGGAGGGTGAGGGAGAGAATCCACTCGGCGTCGGATTCGTCAATTCCCTGCCGTGCAAAACTTTTCTTGATGGCCCCCTCGAGCTTGGAGAGCTCCGTCTCCGTGGCAAAGAATTTTTCGGGAATCTTCCTGTCCGCATCCATTTGGAGCACCCCTTCGAAGGCGGCGACGGCGCATGCTATCATGTCGTCCGTGGGCTCGCGGGTGGTGAGCTTCTGGAGCAAAAACCCGGGCGCCTTGAGGGGAAGGACGAGGGGAGAGTCCGTCTTTGCGAGCAGTTTGAGAACCTCATAGGACACCCCCGCCACGACGGGCAGAAGGAGAAGTTTTGCGACAATCGAGATGAGGTTGTCCCAGATGCCCTCGATGTGCGCAGACGTATAGAGCATGTCGAGCGGCACGCCGACGAGGGCGAAGATGAGGATGGAGATGAACATCACGATGAAGAGGAAGGTGGTGCCGCAGCGGTCGTGCATGCGGGTGCAACCCTTGACGTTCTCCACCGTGAGCGGAAGTCCGTATTCGTAGCAGTTGATGGTCTTGTGCTCGGCGCCGTGGTACATGTACGTCTCGCGCAGGGACTTGAAGCACAGCGTGAACAGGATGTATAAAAAGAAGACGAGAAGGCGGAATCCCCCCTCGATGAGATGCTTGTAGATGCCGTAATGCTCCCCCACCGCGGGCGCGGCCTTCACGATGGCGTCCGTGACGGCTTGGGGCACGACAAGAAAGAGGGCGACGGCGATGACGACGCCGAGGACGGTGGAGATGACGGAGACTATGGCGCCCGAGCTCACCTTCTTCTCCTTCTTTTCGGGCTCCTCCTCATCGGGGAGCACGGCCTCCGCACTGCGCATGAGCACGCGCGTCCCGTCCACGAGGGAGGAGACGAAGTTCACGACGCCGCGGAGGAAGGGAAATTTCTTCCACTTCTTCTGCTCCTCGGGCGGGGGGAGACGCCTCGCCTCGGTGAGCATGCTCCCGTCGTCCGCACGGCAAACGGTCACCATGCTACTCTTCCCCCGCATCATGACGCCCTGGATGACGGCCTGTCCGCCGATGTACGTTCTGTTGGTTTTCTTTTTCATGGCAATATGTTGCGCCGCGGCGCCGTTGTATAGCAAAACAGCCCCGCATTTGCGGGGGCTGTACTGCGTCAGATTCCGTATCTCTTCTTGAACTTATCGACTCTGCCGCCGGTATCGACGAGCTTCTGCCGACCCGTGAAGAAGGGATGGCACTTGCTGCAGATATCGACTTTGAGAACCTCCGCGTCCTTGGTCGTCCCCGTCTTGAAGGTGGCGCCGCAAGCGCACACGACGGTCGCCTCGTGATACTTCGGATGAATGCCGGTCTTCATATTCGTTCACCTCGCTCCGTATATTTCGAATGGATACGCGACTATTATAGCTGTTTTTTCTCCGCTCGTCAACTGATTTTGCGCGCAATCCGAAAAATCGCCGTTTTTTTTGAGATTTGGGGCAAAGTACGCAAAAGTCCCCGAAAAGCCTTGCAAAATCTCGGCTTTGGCAGTATAATATAGGAGAAGAACACGGAAAATGCGTAAGGAGTACAGCATGAACGTCTACAAGCTCACAGGTCCTGCCAAACTGCAGCGGTTCGAGGCGCCCCTTCCCGAACGGGAGGAGGGCAAGGTCCGTATCCGCGTGACGAAACTGCTCGTCAACAGCCTCGACGCCACCCTGTTTGCGGGCTCCGTGCGCGTAAAATACCCCATCATCCCCGGCCGCTATGCCATCGGGGTTGTCTCCGAAGAGGGCAATCCCTACTACAAGCGGGGCACGCGCGTACTCCTCCACACCTTCCGCCCCGTGGACACGAGCGGCACGCAGAAGCGGGACTTCTCCGCCGCCGAACTCGACATCCGCGGCAGAAATATCGACGGGTTCTGCAGGGACTTCATGGTCCTCTCCCCCGATGAATTCCTCGAGCTCCCCCAAACCGTCTCCGACGAACGGGCGCTCCTTCTCCACCATCTCGCCCTCGCCCGTGCCATCTGCGACCGTCTCGGCGCGGCAAAGGGAAAGCACATCGCCGTCGTGGGCGCCAACCTCATCGGCATTCTCACCTGCCAGCTCCTCATCTACCAGCAGGCCGCCCCCATTCTCCTCGACACGATGGAGAGCCATCTCGAATTTGCGCGGCGTTGCGGGATTTACTACACGATGCTCGCCGACGAGCACACCGTGGACGAAGTCGCCTCCGTGACGGGGGGAAGACTTGCGGACGGCGCCGTCTTCATCTCCACCGCCGTGGGCAACGAGCCCGAGCTCGCCTTCCGTCTCACCGCGCGGGGCGGGAATACCGTCATCTACGGCTCGAGCAGCAACAGCGTCCGCCTCGACCTCACCCCCGCCATCAAGAAGCATCTCACCGTGCACTGCGTCAACAACGGATATGACTATCTGCCCACCGCCATCAACCTGATGGCGAACAAGGCGGTGGACCCCTCGCCCTACCGTGCAAACGTCATTAAGCCCGCCGCCCTCGAGGCCTTCTTGCGGGACTATCCCTCCCGCCTTGACCGCGACGCCGATGAAATCAACTACGTAGACATGCTGTAACCCTTTCGGCGCCCGCTACATATGTTGCGCCGAATTCGCTATTTTCTGCGCGGGAGAATGTTCCCGCTCGCCCTCTCCGCCTTGCTGCTCCTCGCCCTTGCGGTCTTTCTCGCCATACGGCTCCCCCGCATTTTAGCGCCCGCAGCGCTCGCGGAACGGGCGTTTTCTTTTGTCGCGGCGTGCCTTCTCGTGGCAAAAGGGGAGGGAGAGGGCAACCTTGCCAAGCTCTTTCTCATCGCCTTCGTCCCCTACCTCGGCGCCGCGCTCTCCCTCGTCCTCTCAAGGCAACTTCCCGAGGCGCCCCTGCCCGAGGGAGATACCCTGAAAGAGCGGCTCGCCTCCCTCGTCTTCCGTGCGACGGGCCTTCCGCCCGCAAAATATTCCCGCGCGGAGTACTTTGAGACGGGCAAGGAGATGGGCGACGCCCTCCTTTATGACCTTAACCGCGCGAAAACGCGCATCTGGCTCGAATATTACATCCTCGCAAGCGGGGAATTTCTCGGCGAAATTCTGAAAATTCTCGAGGAAAAGGCAAAGGGCGGCGTGGATGTGCGCGTCATCTATGACGACTTCGGGTGCGCCATGAAGCTCCCCGCCCGCATGCCGCGCGAACTCAAAAAGCGGGGGATACGCACGGCGGTCTTCTCCCCGCTCCGCCTGAAAAAGAATGTCGTGCGGCGCGACCACAGAAAGCTCGCCATTGTCGACGGAGCCGCCTTTTTGGGCGGCATCAACCTCGCGGACGAGTATGTGGCAAAGTGCATCCGCTTCGGGAACTGGAAGGACACGGCAGTGCGCATCGAGGGGGACATGTCCGCGTTTTGTAACCTCTTCCTTCGGACATGGTATGCCCTGAATCTGTCTGAGGAGAAAATTTACGAGCCCATGCAACCGTCCGAAGAGGGTCTTCTTCTCCTCTCGGACAGCGCGCAGGGAGCGCGCATCGCCCCCGACTGCCTCGGGATGCTCTTCTCGGCGGCGCAAAAAAGCATCTGCATCTTCACCCCCTATCTCTCCCCGCCCGCGCCCCTCTTTTCGGCGCTCGTGCAGGCGGCGCGCCGGGGCGCCTCCGTGCGCGTGATGATTCCCGCCCTTCCCGACAAAAAGGCGGTCTATCTCGTCACGCAAGGGTATGCGGAGGAGCTCCGCCGTGCGGGCGTCGAAGTGCGCGCCTTTACGGACGGATTTTTGCACGCCAAGTGCGTCGTCGCGGACGGCATTTCCCTTGTCTCGAGCTACAATCTCGACTTCGGGAGCATGCATCGGCAGGCGGAGTGCGGCGTCCTTCTCTTCGATCGGGAAATGGCGGAAAAAATCGGGCAGGACTTTGAAACTTGTTGGCGGCAGGGCAGGGAGCTCAAGCGGTTCTCCCGCATCAAGCGGGCGGCGTTCCGCCTCCTCGCCCTCTTTGCGCCCCTTACGTAAAATAAGGAGTTGTTATGAAATATCTGATTGCATCGGACATCCATGGGTCGGCATACTACTGCCGCCTGCTCAGGGAGCGCTTCCTCGAGGAGGGGGCGGCAAGGCTCATCCTGCTCGGCGACCTCCTCTACCACGGGGCGAGAAATCCCCTCCCGCGGGACTATTCCACTCTCGCGTGCGCGGACATTCTCAATTCGATGAAAGAAAGCATCCTCTGCGTGAAGGGAAACTGCGACAGCGAGGTGGACTCCCTCGTGCTCGAGTTCCCCGTGGAGGCAAACGCCCTCCTGCTCCCCGTGGGCGGCCGCACAATTCTCTTCACCCACGGCCACAAGGAAATCGCCCTGCCGCATGCGGGCGACGTCCTCTTCTGCGGACACTTCCACGTCCCCGCCTTCGAGGCGCGCGGGGAGGGTTTTTATGCCAACTGCGGGTCGGTTTCCATCCCCAAAGAGGGCTCCCGCCACTCCTACGCCCTGCTCGAAGGGGACCGAATCGTGTGGAAAGATGTCGAAACGGGCGAAGAATTCCTCGAAAAAACGCTCTCGGACGCGGCGCTTTCGGGAGAAAAAAATATTTCGTAAAAAATTTCGCGAAACCCTTGACAACGTTGTCAAATCTATGTACAATAATATTAGAATTTCATCAAAGGAGATATAAAAGTTATGGACAAATGGTTTCATTCACAGAACAAGCTCATTCAGGTCATCCTTCTCCTCATTCCCGTTGTAAACTGGATTGTCGAGATCCTCGTCAGATGGTCTGCCGTGTTGAAGAAGGGTGGAATCCTTCGCATCATCGTTGCGATTATCGTCACCATCCCCTCCGGTGTTGTCATCGGCTGGCTCGATGCGATTTGGACGCTTCTGTTCAACAAGCTCGTCCTCGAATAACAGGCACATGTCCGCTCCCCTCTCCGGGGAGCGGATTTTTTTGGAATAGAACGGGACGTGTGCGCATAAGATTGCTTAGGGATTTTTTCCGCGAAATCCTTGACAAACGCGTGCCGCGCGTGTAAAATAATGATGAAATCTAAAAGAAAGGAGAAATTTGTTATGAATTTCGATACTTGGTACCACAAGCAGGATAAGCTCGTCCAGATTATTCTCTTAATCATCCCGTTCGTCGGCTGGATTGTCGACCTTCTCGTCAGATGGTCTGCCTACCTCCGCAACAAGAGCACCCTCAACCTCATCATGGCGCTTGTCGTCACCTTCCTCGGCGAGTTCTGGATTCTCACCGTTCTCGACGCCGTATTCATCGCCCTCGAGAACAAGCTCCTCTTCGAGGAATAATCAAACCGTCAAATTGCCGCACCCCCTCGGGTGCGGTTTTTTTGTACAAACTTTTCTCTTACAGGTCGAATGCGATGGCGGTGATGTCATCGGAGAAGGTGCCGCAGAAGTCCTTGAGGGCGGCCTTCAGGCGTTCGATGAAGCGCTCCGCGTTCTCCGAGCGCTGCAAAATTTCCTCCACGCGTTCGAGGGAGAACTGCTCCCCCGCGGGACTGCGGCTCTCGATGGCGCCGTCGGTGAGCAAAACGAGGATTTCCCCCCTCTTGTAGGGAAGCCGCTTGTCCTCGTAGCGGAAGGCGGGAATCCAAGTCGAGATGGGCGGGGAGGACATGTCAATCTCGGCAATCCCCTCCTCGCGCTTGACGAGAATGGGCGCGTTGTGCCCCGCGAGGCAGTAGACAATCTCGCCCGCTCTTTCATCGATTCTCACCGCCGCCGCCGTCACATACGACCGTTCGTCGAGGTTGAGCTCCTGAAATTTGGCATTCAGCCCGCAGAGGGCGCGCGCGGGAGAGGGTTCGCTCCTGTCCCAACCCGCCCGAACGAAGGCGGAGAGCATGCCCGCGGCGACCCCTTTGCCCGAGACGTCGGCGAGCACCCCCACCGTGTCCGCTCCGATGCGGTAGACATCGGGCAGGTCCCCTCCTATCTCGCGGCAGGGAATATAGGTAAAGGAATAGGGCACGCCGCCCTCCTTGGAGGCGGGGGGAAGCAGCCGCTGCTGGATGCTCTGCGCCGAGTGCAGTTCGCGTGCAATCTCCGTCTCATAGGCGTTGTCGACGATGCCGAGGTAGTATTTTCCGAGCGGTTCCACCTTCATGCGGAGGGCGAGCCCCTCCTCCCCGCGCCGCAGGATAACCTTGCGGAAGGCCGTCTTGCCCGTCTTGGCGACTTCGAGGAAGAGGTTGCGCAAAGGACAGTACGAGCAGGGCGTGCCCTCGCCGCAGAGGGCTCCTTCGACGCCGCAGCCCGTGACGTCGCGCAGTGTCCCCTTGAGTTTTCCCGTGCGGAAATGGTCCCCGAAGGCGCGGTTCATGTAGCGCACCTTGAGGGACTTGTCGAGCACGATTGCCGCCGTGGGGATACTGTTCAATACGTCGCGGTAGAGATTTGCCATGTCAGCCTCTGAAAAGTTTGAGTTTGTTGTGGACGACGCGGACGGAGAGCGCCTTCGCCGTCAGAAGTTCGCCGTCGAGCTGGACGCGGTCCCCCGTCTCCTGCACGATTTCCGCCTCCTCGCACAGCGTATGATGGTAGATGGAAAGTTTGGGCGCCTTGCCGCGCATGAGGCAAAGGAGGTAGTAGGGAAGTTTCCAGCGCTTGGGAAGGTCGACGAGGACGAGGTCGAGCTTGCCGTCGTCGAGCACGGCCTGCGGGCAGATGGGGATTCCCCCGCCGAAGTCCGTCCCGTTGCAGGCGGCGGCAATGAGGGAGAGCGTCTCTTGCTTTTCCCCGTTCACGGTCACGGTGATCTTCTGCCCGCGGTAGCTCTTGAGGGAGGCGAGCAGGCCGCGGTAGTACTTGCTTTTCTCGCCGCCGTGCTCCATCGCCTCGACGCGCTGCAGAATGTCGACGTCGATGCCGAGTCCCGCGATGTTCATGCTGCGCTGGCCGTCGCCGCATTCGATGAAGTCGGTGTATTTCGCCTCTCCCTTCAATATGAGGTCGAGGGCGTCGAGTCCCGTGGGAATTTTGGCGGCGGTGGCAAAGTCATTGCCCGTGCCGGCGGGAATAATCCCCAACTCGACGCGGGAGGGGTCTGCAAGACCGCAGAGGACGTCGTTGACGGTGCCGTCTCCGCCGACGGCGACGATTTTGTGAATGCCCTCTCCCGAAGTTATCTCGCGCACGCGGCCGCGGGCCTCCTGCCGTCCGCTTTCGGCGACGATGTTGTATTCCAATCCGCTCTCGCGCAGTCGGTCCGTGAGCGGTTCCAAAATCTTTTTCGCCCCTTTGGAGCACGGATTGACGATAAAATGGAGCATTTTCTTCCCCTTTTTGTAAAAAGTCCGCTAAATATTATACTATATCCGCGCGGGAATTGCAATTTTTTTCGGAATTTGCTATACTGTTTTTGCAAAAAAACTTTTTGAGGCGCCCGTTGAAACGTATTTTACCCGAAAAACTGCTCTCTCTTGCGGAAAATTGCCCCCTTCCGCTCTATGTCGTCGGGGGGAGCGTGCGCGATTTTCTCGCGGGATATCCCCTGCCCGCCCATCCCGACTGGGACATCTCCTCTCCGATGGACGGAGAGGCGTTTGTACGCGCCGCCGAGGCGTGCGGCATGCAGGTGCGCGCCGTGTATGCGAACACGGGGACGGTCAAACTTACGGACGGGGCGGAGGAGTATGAGTTCACCCGCTTCCGCTCGGACAAGTATATCCGCGGCCTGCACGTGCCGAGCGAGACCTTCTTCACCGAGGACATCTCCCTCGATGCGCGGCGGCGGGACTTCTGCGCGAATGCCGTCTACTACGACATCAAGGCGGAGAAGTTCTGCGACCCGCTCGGCGGGATAGAAGATATCCGCAAGAGAACACTCCGCACCGTGCGCGAGCCCGAAAAGGTGTTCGGCGAGGACGGCCTGCGCCTTCTCCGCCTCGCGAGAATTGCCGCCCAAACGGGATTTTCGCCCGACGGGGCCTGCCTTGCGGGGGCGAGGGCGAATGCGCTTCTCATCCGCGACATCTTCCCCGAGAGAATCTTTGCCGAACTTCGCTCGCTGCTCCTTGCCGACGCAAAGCACGGCGACAGAGCGGCGCCCTACCGCGGACTGTGCATTCTGCGGGACACGGGGGTGCTCAAAGAGATTTTGCCCGAACTCAGCCTCGGGGACGGCATGGCGCAGAATGCGGCCTACCATGACCATGATGTGCTCGAACACTCCCTTCGCTGTGTGCTGTACAGCCCGCAAGACATCCGATTTGCCGCCCTCCTGCACGACGTGGGAAAGCCCTTCTGCCGGCTCCGCGACGGCAATTCCTATGCCCATGCCGAGGAGGGGGCGCGCATCGCGGGGGAAATTCTCACCCGCCTCAAAGCGCCCGCAAAGCTCATCGGGGAGACCGTCTTTCTCGTCCGCGAGCACATGTATGACTTCGACATGCAGGCGCGGGAGATAAAAGTGCGCAGAAAAATCATCGCCTGCGGGGACAGGCTCCCCTCTCTTCTCGCCCTCAAACAGGCGGACTTTTCCGCTTGCAAGGACGATGAGAGCGTCGCCCCCGTTGTCAAAAAATGGCAGGAAATTCTTTCCCGCATGCGGGCGGAGGGGGTGCCCTTCTCGGTGAGAGAACTCCGCATCCCGCCCCTCGAATTACAGGCGCTCGGGGTGCCGCGGGAACATACCCAAGAGGCGCTCTCGGCCCTGCTTGCCTACTGCACCGAGGACGGGCGGCGCAACACGGCGTCCGTGCTCGAACGATATACGAAAACCCACTTGATTTAGGAGGAAATTTATGGAAATCGCCCTGCTCGTCGTTGCCGTCGTGCTCTCCGCCGCGTCGCTCGCCGTCGCCCTCTATATGCTCTTCCATCGCGGACATGGGGTGGACGGAACAGCTCTGCGCACCCTCGAGACGCGCTCCGAAGAGGCGGCAAAACAGGCGGAATACACCGCCCGCGCGCTCGACAATCTCAGCCGCTCCACCGAGAGCCGCCTCGCCTTCATGCAGAAGACGCTCACCGACGACATGAAGTACATCGTGGACAGCAATGCCCAGAACCTCGAGCGCATCCGCCGCACGGTGGACGATAAGCTCACCACGTCCATCGACGGGAAGCTCTCCGAGAGCTATGCCCGCATCGCCGACCGCCTCGAGAAGATGTATGAGAGCGTAGGCGCGATGAAGAGTCTCTCCTCCAACATCTCGGACATTCACCGCGTGTTCACCAACGTCAAACTCCGCGGCACTTGGGGGGAGGCACAGCTCGACACACTGCTCGCCCAGATGCTCGCCCCGGGGCAGTACGCAAGGAGCGTGCGGCTCAATCCCCTCGACGGCTCCCTCGTCGACTTTGCAATCCTTCTTCCCGCGGGGCAGAATGAGACGGTGTACCTTCCCCTCGACAGCAAGTTCCCCGTGGAGGAATTCGAGCGGCTCGTGAGCTGTTCGGAGGCGGGTGACAGGCAGGGCGCGGACATCGCCCGCAAAAATCTCGAGCGCGCCGTCAAGTTGCAGGCGGACAGCATTGCGAAGAAGTACATACTCCCGCCCGCGACGACGGATTTTGCGCTCATGTATCTGCCCTCCGAGGGACTGTATGCCGAAGTCGTGCGCATGGACGGGCTGGGAGATTTCCTGCGCAACCGCCGCATCATCGCATGCGGCCCCACCAACCTTGCCGCCCTGCTCTCCGTGCTGCAGACGGGTTTCCGCACCGCCGCCATCGAGAGACGGTCGGGGGAACTGCGCGCCATGCTCGAGGCATTCCGTGCCGATTTTGCGAAATTTGCCGAGATGCTCGAGAAGACCCGCAAGAAGTTGCAGGAGGCGCAGGACGCCGTGGACTCCGCCGAAAAGCGCACCGACCTCATCGGCAGACGGCTGGATTCCTTCCGCGGCATCCCGCCCGCAGGGGAGTAATTTGCAAAAGGCAACGATTGCCATGCAGGAATTTTTCAAAAACGCTTGATTTTTCCCCGCGCGCATATTATAATAAATCCGTAATGCCGTAGGGAAAGCGAACAACGATTGGAATGCCCCCCACCGCCTGCGGCGGAGCCGAGGCTGAGGGGGTGTCGCTTCCCACTTACGGAAAAAGCAAAAACCGCGCTTTTTGCTTTTTCACACAATTTGCAACGCCACCGCAGGCTTATTGTCCGATGAAACAGTAATGCTTGCGCGGCTAAGAGTACATGAAGGCGCAAACGCCAATCCGCTCGACGAAAAGATTTGCTTTAGCAAAGATTTTCGCCGAAACAAAAAATCTATAGAGGTTAGTTATGAGCAAAAAGCCTGAACAACGGAACGAAAAGAAGAGAGCGCGGGACGAGGCGCGCCGCCAAATCCGTCTCAATGACAGGGAGAAGATTCTCCTCGAGCGGCAGCTCGTCCGTGAGGGAAAAATCTATCCGCGCTCGCACTACATGCCGCGCGGCACCTTCCGCAGCATTCTTGCGGTCGTTCTCGCGTTCTTCCTCGGAATCTTCCTCTTCATCGGCGGAATCGTCGGCGGCGGCGCCTATGTCGGCACCAAAGTCAAGATAAAAGACGTGCTCGGGCTCTTCCTCGAAGAGGCCCAATACAGCCAATATATTGACGAGGAGTATGCGGAGCTGTCCGTTCTCGGGCTCGTACAGGACTTCATCAAGTCCGAATACAACTCCATCGGCGACTTCGTCAAGTACTCCCCCTTCCTCGACCAAGAGGTCGACAAACTGCTCGGCCTTGCGGACGCCTTCGGGGCGACCATCGATAAGGATACCTTGTACAATACCGCGTTCTCGGGCCTTGCGGACTATTTCCAGAACTTCGTTCTCCGCAGTGTCGTCATCGGGAAGGCGGCGAACCTCAAGAAGGGCGACAACGCCGTGCTCCTCGCGCTCTGCTTCGGCGAGGAAGGCGTGGACTATACATACAACGATGACGACACCGTCAATGTGTTGAACCCCGACGCGACGCTCACCGTCGGCAAGATTATGGGACAGGAAAGTTTTCAGGAAGTCCTGAACGGTATCCGTCTCGGCACCCTTCTCAGCATCTCGAAGGGCGTCAGTGAGGAAGATTTCAACAAGAAGTCCGTCCTCTTCGCTCTCTCCTACGGCAAGCGCGGCGTCGACTATGACCTCGACACGGCGGGCAACGTCGTCATTTATCATGACGAGAAGGCCGTGACCGTGGGGCAGCTCATGAACGACCCCGACAGCATCATCAACGGCGTCGAGCTCGGCACTCTGCTCTCCATCGACAGGAATATCACCGAAGAAGCATTCAATACAAACAGCATGATGTATGCCATCTGCTACGGCACGCAGGGGAAGGATTACAATATCGTAGACGGCACCGTCGTCCCGCTCGAAGGGCGCGACCCCGTCTATCCCACCACCCTCGACGCCCTCATTCACAGCTCGAACAGCATCATCGAGAACCTCGAAGTGGAGACGCTCATGAGCGTCAAGCCTCGCTCGGAGAAGGCGCTCCTCTATCTCGCCTACGGCTCCGAGATGATGAAGGGCACCGCCCCCTATGCGGAGGGCAAGGACGCCGACGGAAGGTCGGTGGACGCACACGGCTACCTCCTCGGCGAAGACGGCAACTTCCTCACGGAAGAGATTTTGGGGAAGGACGGCACGCCCACGGGCGAATACCAATATGCGGGCGGCGGCAGGTATGTCTTCACATATGACGCGGCGGGCACCGTCGACGGCGTCACCATGCTTCCCGACCCCAACAAGACGGACGGCTCCCGCTACGAAAAGCGCAAGGTGAAGGACCTCACAGGCGAGGATGCGGACATCCTCGGCAACGCGAAAATCGGCGACTTCATCGACATCGGCGAAGACGCCTCCGCTCTCATGCAGACCCTCAAGAACTGGACCATCTCCGACTTGCAGAGCGAGGAGAAGCTCGAGAGCCTGCAAATCGGCCAGCTCATCGCGGTGGACGCGAGCAGTTCCAACATCTTGCGGGCATTGCAGGACAAGACGCTCGGTGACCTCAAGAAGCAGGAGACCATCAACAGCCTCAGGCTCGGCGACGTGCTCGATATCGAGGAGGGCGCCACGGGCATCCTGGCGGCGATGAAGGATTGGAGAATTTCCGACCTCGGCAATCAGAACCGCATCAATCGCCTCAAAATCGGCCAGCTCTTCGACGTCGGCGAAGGCTCCTCCATGCTCATGACGGCCATCAAGGATTGGAGAATCGGCGACCTCACCAAGCAGGAGAAGATTGACAGCCTCACCCTCGGCGACGTCATCAAAATCGATGGGACGAGCGGCATTCTCGCCTCCCTCAAGGATACCCCCATCGGCGACATGCAGAGCCGCATCGACACGCTGCACCTCTCCGACATCCTCGACGAGGAAGAACTCGACGGCAACGATTTCCTCAAACATCTCAAGAGCAGCACGCTCACGACGCTCGCCTACGACGTCCAGCATCTCACCGTAGGCCAGGTGTTCGGCGACCAGATTTATTCCTATATGAAGATTGAGACGGTGAATAAGGACGACCATGCCATTCGGAAAGACTACAACTGGTATAAAGATAACTACCTCGGGGAGATTTCGGAGGAATACCGCACCGCGAATAAAGACGCGCATCCCGAGCTCGAAGAGAAGGTAGAAAGAAAGGGCGTGGCGACCGATGAATACGTCTACAAGTACTACTACCAGCTCGCGGAATTCAACAATACGAATGCGGAAAGCGGGACCGTCTACCGCCCGCAGGCGCTGGAAGGGGCGAACTCCAAGACCGTGGCGACGACCTATCAAAATGCGGACAGCGTGGCCGTCACCCTCTCCTATTCCGCAAATCCGAGAAGCTACGTGCCCGTAAGTTCCGCCGTGCTCTACGATTCCGAAATCAACAAGGCGAACGGCGAGAATAAGACAAACATCACCCCCTACTACATCGAGGAGAAGATAAGCCTCACCCCCGTCTATGCGTACTATATCTATAATTATGAGACGGGAGATGCGACGGTCAAGTACGACGGCGAGGCGCTCCGGGACGACGCGGGCGATTACTACTACATGGACGGCGAGACGCGCGTCGACCTCGACAAGGTCCTCACGGGCTACACCTATGGAGGCGATTCCTACTCCCTCAATGGCAACAAAATTACTTGGAACGACAAAGATTACACCGTCGTTGCGGACGCCATCACCGTGCGCACCCCCGTGTATCAGATGTATGTCACCGACGGCGGCGTGAGCGTCGATGCCGCGGAGGTCGTTGAGAAATACAGCTATGAGGGCGCCGAAGTCGACCGCTATCTCTCGGGCGTGTGGTATCTGCTCCTTGCGAAGACGGATGAGACGGGCAAGACCACCTATCAGACGGACACCGCCATTCTCGAGGTGGCAAACCTCATCGGCGGCGTGAACAGCGGCATGCAGGACAGCACGTTTGCAGAACTCTGGTTCCACGAGATTCTCGAAGACAACCCCTATGCAAGCCTTGTGGTCACGGTGGAAGTTAAGAGTCCCATACCGAAAACAGTGACGATTTTGAACGGCATTACATTCAAACATAAGGATGCGTCCGAGAACGAACCGGCCCACACGGTGCGCAATCTCATCGAAGTGCGCCTCTCCGAGGTCGTCGCCCTCATCGATGCCCTTCTTGTAGACCTTGAAGATATCCCCAACAGACTTGGACTTGGCGTTGGGGGCTGATTGACGGGAAAAATTGCGAAAGTTGCACATTGACCTGCAAAACGCATTGACTTCTCAAAAAAATTACGGTATAATAAAACAAAAGTCGAATGCCTTGCGCAGCCCGTGCTGCGCCATCAAGACCGGGAGGTAAACGAGTATGAAATACGAAATGCTCATTCTGCTCAGGAGCGACCTGGAGGAAGAAGCGAGAGAGGCGGAACTCAAAAAGTACGCCGACATCGTCACATCCTTCGGCGGCGAAGTGGAAGCGACCGACAAGTGGGGCGTCAAAAAGACGGCTTATCCCATTCAGTACAAGACGGACGCATTCTTCGCCGTGATGACGTTCACAGCAGAAGGGAAGACGGTAGCAGAGCTTGACCGCGTTGCGGGCATCTCCGCCAACGTGCTTCGCCGCATGATTACAAAAGTAGAGGGATAACAGATGAATAAGGTGTTTTTGATTGGGAATTTGACGCGTGACCCCGAACTGACGGAGACCTCCGGCGGCGTCAGCGTCTGCCACTTCTCCATCGCCGTCAACCGCTCCTATCAGAGCAGCAGCGGCGAGCGCGAGACCGATTTCTTCAACTGCACGGCTTGGCGGGGCCTTGCCGACACCGTCGCCCGCTATGTCAAAAAGGGCAGCAAAGTCGCCGTCTCGGGCAGTGTGCAAATCAGAAACTACGAGGACAATCAGGGCAACCGCAGGACCGCTGTGGACATCATCGCGCAGGACGTCGAGTTCCTGACGACGAGAACGTCGGGCGGGGAAGATTTCTATGACGCCCCCGCCCCTACCGACAACGCAAGAAGCGCTGCCCCCGCAAAGAAAAAGCCGCAGCTCGAATCTTTCGACGACGACGGCGACATTCCGTTCTGACACGGACCCCAAATTCGATAAGGAGACATGAAAATGGAAGACGAAGTAATGGTTGAGGCAGAGGTCGAGACCCCCGCCACCCCCGCTCCCGATGGGGCGCCCCGCGAGGGCCGTCCCGAGCGCGGAGACCGCGGAGACAGAGGCGACCGCCCGAGAAAGAACTTCAAGAAGCCCAACTTCAAGAAGGTTTGCCTCTTCTGTCAGGAAAAATCCACCATCAACTACAAGGATACGGCGAAACTCCGCAAATTCATCGCGGAAGGCGGGAAGATTTTGCCCCGCCGCATGACGGGCACCTGCGCCAAGCACCAGAGAGAGCTCTCTGTCGCCATCAAGCGCGCCCGCGTCGCATCCCTTCTGCCCTTCAGGGCTGACTGAAACACAAAGAACCCTGCACCGCGCAGGGCTCTTTTTTTATATTCAGGTAAGGCGGAGACGAGCACATGCCCCCGTTGTCATGCCGAGCACAGCCGAAATGACAATAGGTGGCGCCGAGGGGCCTTACATATCCTCAACAGTTAAAAAACAAGAATTTTCTCACGATTCGTCTATTTTTAACCAAATTAACAATTTTGCACCTTGACCGCGGGGAAAAAATGTGATAAAAATGGAATATGAACGATTTTTTCAGATTCCAAAGGAACAAAATTATCAAATTATCCGCGACCCTGCTCGCTGCGGCGATGGCGGTCTGTGTGCTCGGGGCGCTCGCTGCGTGCAGCGGGAGGAAGGGGCTCAACGGGGTGCCCATTGAAAATTACACCGTCGTCTATGCCGCGGGGGACGAGACGGGCCGCAAGCTGGCGGAGCAGTTCATCGGCGCCGTGGAGACGGGGACGGGGATTTCTCTCCCCTGCGTCTCGGACGAGACGGCGGACGGCGGCCATGAAATTCTCTTCGGCACGACCAACCGCGTAGCGTCTTCCTCCGAAAGCGGGGCATATACCATCACCGAAGCGGGCGACAGCGTGCTCGTCGGCGCCGACAAGCCCGCGGGGATGCTTGCCGCCGCGCAAAAACTGCTCGCCGACATCAAGGCGGGCGGGGCCGACTACGGCGCCAATCCCGTGAAAGGGAGCTACCCGGACTCCTCCCTTCGCATCATGAGTTTCAACATCCGCACGACGGCGGAGGACCGTCTCGTGCGCCTCGCCGAAGTCATTCGCCGCAACAATCCCGACCTGCTCGGCATGCAGGAGGTCTCGACCGCATGGCAACAGAAACTAAAGGCCGAATTCGGCGGCGTATACGGCTCTCTCGGGCAGGGGCGCGAGGGCGGCGAGGCGGGGGAAGCCAGCCTCATCTTCTACCGCAAGGACATGTTTGAGGTCATCGAGAGCGGCACGAAGTGGTATTCCTCCACCCCCGACACGCCCTCCAAATACGACGACAGCGGCTATCTGCGCGTGTTCACCTATGCCCTCTTCGAGCGCAAGTCGGACGGGCTTGAATTTCTCTATCTCAACACCCATCTCGACCTCAACAAGGCACCCCGTGTCCGCGCTGCGGAGTTCATCAACGCCTTCATCACGGAAAACTACTACGACGTTCCCCTCTTCATCACGGGAGATTTCAACGCCAACAGCAACTACGAGGGCTATGCGGACGATTTGGACACGAGCGACCCCGCCGCCGACGCGAGCAGGAAGATGCTCGAATTCGGCTATACCGACTGCCGCCTCGACGCGTCCGCTTCGGACGGCCACTGGACCTATCCCTCCGACCTCTACTATCCGAACGGCGGGGTGAAGTCGGGGAGCATCATCGACTACTGCTTCGTGCGCGGCTACGGCAAGCGGGACATCCTCGTCGACAGCTACCGCGTGGACATCGCGCCGCCCGAAACCTCCTATACCATTCCCAACTGCGGCGCCGCCGCTTCCGACCACTACCCCATCGTCATCGACACTCTCCTCTATACCGTGCTCGGATAAGTTCGTGCACGGCGCAAAAAAAGCGGGAACATCCCGCTTTTTTTGCGCCGATTTTTCATTTTACGAGGGAGAAGAAGTTAGGTTTTTGATTCAAATAAACATTCTTTCACGAAAATTGCGGGGAATGATGACAATTCGGAACATAAAAAATGACTATTTTTGATATAGAATCATAAAACAGTTTAATTTTGAACAATCCGAGCAATCTGCAGATTGAACAATTTTACCATCTATATTATAATGGAACAGGAGAATCGGATATTCTCCTCTGCGGGCAAATTCCCGAACGCCCGCGGAAATTCATGTAAGGAGGACTTTAATCGATGAAGTCAAAAACGGGAAAAATCGTATGTTTCGCCGTTTCAGCCGTCATCCTCGCAATCATTCTTGCGCTCGACATTGCCGTCGGATTTTTCCGTGAAGCGCTCGATCGGTACGTCGTGGGTTACAAATCGGACGGTGACAGCACCACGGCGGCGCGCGCCGAGGGCGAGAAACTCGCGGAACAGATTCAGCAGGAGGGAACCGTCCTCGTTCGCAACGAGGGAAATGTCCTTCCCCTTGCGGACAGTGCGGAGAAGAAGGTGAACGTCTTCGGCTGGTCGTCCGTCGCTTGGATATACAGCGGCTCGGGCTCTGGACAGGTTGCCGAAGGGAAAGTCGACCTCTACGGCGCGCTCGACGAATACGGCGTCGCCTACAACACCGCGCTCAAGCAGATGTACACGAATTTCCGCGCAAGGCGGGAAAACACCGTGGCGCTCGAGACGTTCAGCTATGAATTCTGCCGCCTCTACGAGCCGAGCATCAACGACAAGGATTTCTACACGGACACTTTGCTCGAGAATGCCAAGGATTTCTCCGATGTGGCGCTCGTCGTCCTCAGCAGAGTGACGGGCGAGACCAACGACGCGACGGGTGTGCAGTATAAGCGCGTCACCAAGGACGGCGCGGTTCAGACGGATACGAGCCGCACCTATCTCGAAATCTCCACCGAGGAGGAAGAACTCCTCAACTATGTGGGCAAAAACTTCGACAAAGTCGTCGTCCTCATCAACTCGACGAACGTCATGGAGCTCGGGTTCCTCGAGAGCATCGACGGCCTTGACGCCTGCCTCATCGTCGGTCCCACGGGCTCTGCCGCGGCGACCGCCATTCCGAAGATTCTCTACGGCACGGCGTCCCCCACCGGCAAGACGGTGGACACCTATGCCTACGACCTCACCACGGCGCCCTCCTATGCCAATGCGCCGAAGGGGCTCAAGGGCACAGGCGGGATTGACACCAACAGCTTCTACACCGATACGATGAACGGCTCCAAACAGCTCTACCCGCTCGGGACGCAGTTCGGACAGGGCAGCACCAAGGTGGACTACTCCGGCGTCGCCTTCACCGACTACGCGGAGGGCATCTACGTCGGCTACAAGTGGTATGAGACGGCGGATGCGGAGGGCTTCTGGACAAGCCAAACCGCAAAGGACACGTGGGATTTAGACGGCTATGACAAGGTCGTGCAATATCCCTTCGGGTACGGCCTCTCCTATACCGAGTTCTCGTGGACGGTCAACCGCGCATGGATTGCAGACGGCGACGAAATTGACCGCAAGAGCGAAATCAAGTTCCAAATCACGGTGACCAACACCGGCACGCGTGCGGGACAGGACGTTGTGGAAGTGTACTACACGCCGCCCTACAGCCGCGGCGGGATTGAAAAGGCGAGCGTCAACCTCGTTGCGTTTGCCAAGACAAAGCAAATCCTCGGCCCCAATGAATCCGAAGTCGTCGAGGTCTCCTTCCCTGCGTCGGACATGAAGTCCTATGACTGCTACGACGCCAATCGGAACGGCTTCTGCGGCTATGAGCTCGAGGCGGGCGACTATGTCATCTCCCTCCGCTCGGACGCCCACACCCTTGCAGGCGACAAGATTGTCGGCGGGAAGGCGGAATACACCTATCGCGTTCCCGACACCGTCAAGATTGCCAACGATGAGAAGACGAACGAGCCCGTCGCCAACCTCTTCACGGGAGAGGACGCGAAGGACGGCGTCGCCATCGACGGCAACTCGGACGGCACCGCCGAGATTACCTACCTTACGCGGAGCGACATGGCGGGGACTTTCCCCTTCACCCTTGCCGCAAGCCGCGCGATGGATTCCCGCATCAAGGAGCTCAACCTCTACACCGAGACGATGGCGAAGACCTATGACATGGCGCAGGAAGCCGACCCCATCACCACGGGTTCCAAGGAGGGCGACGCCATCGTCTGTGAGACCATCGTCGATGGCAATAAGACCATCACCAGCATCACCGACCTCGGCGTCAAACTCGGCAAGGACTTCGACGCCCCCGAATGGGAAGTCGTCCTCGACCATCTCACCATTGCCGAGATGACCTCGATGACCTTGCACTGCTATCACAAGACGAACGCGATGTCCTCCGTCGGAAAGCCCGAGCTCGTCGAGCTCGACGGCCCCAACCAGGCGGCAGGCTACAAACCGCCCGCAGGCAAGAAGGCGGGGACGGGCTTCTCGATGGTGCTGCTCGCGCAGAGCTGGAACACGCAGCTCGCCTACAGCATGGGCCTCACCTTCGGAACCGAATCCGCTGCACAGGGCATCACGGGCTGGTACGGCCCCGGCGTCAACCTGCACCGCACCCCCTTCGGCGGCCGCAACTGGGAGTATTACTCCGAGGATGCCTTCCTCTCCGGCGTCATGGCGTCCAATGAAATCAGGGCGGCGAAGAATGCAGGCGTCTATTCCTATGTCAAGCACCTCTGCCTGTACGAATCCGACACGGCGCGCGACGGCATGTACAACTGGACGACCGAGCAGACGCTCCGCGAGCTCTATCTCAAACCCTTTGAAATCTGCGTCAAAGACGGCGCGACGGGCATCATGACCTCGTTCAGCCGCTTGGGCGCCGTATGGGCGGGTGGAAGCCACACCCTCCTCACCGACCTCGTGCGCGGCGAGTGGGGCTTCAAGGGCTCTATCATCACCGACTATTCGGACTACAACCAGTACATGAACGGCGACCACATGCTCCGCGCGGGCGGAGACCTGTGGATGGACCACTACAACGACAGCGGAGAATATAAGTTCAACACCAATTCGGCGGCATTCCAGAACGAGCTGCGCCGCGCCGCCAAGGACGAGCTGTACACTTGGCTGAACGCGCTCGCAACCAACAAGGACTACAACGCCGATGAGGACAACATCCCCATCATCGTGTCCGCGTCCGAGCTCAACTTCCGTTGGTACATCCCCGTGCTCGTCGTCGTCAACGTCCTCGCCGTCGCAGGCTGCGGCGTCTGGGTCTTCCTCACGCTGAAGAAGAAGGACAAACAACAGAACACAGAACCCGAAACCCCTTCGGGCGTATAACTTCCTCCATTAGCAGTCCCCCGCTCTCGCAGGGGACTGCTTTTTTTTATGGGAAAAAGACGGCACGACGCAATGCGGGCATACCGTGTCCGGGGGGGGAGCCTTTCGCTTGCAAGAAAAAAGGAGCCGAACGCTGTCATGTCCGGCTCCTTTCGGGCGCATTACTTTTGCCAATTTTCGGTATCGGTTTTCCGTAAGATGTAGGCGGGGTCGGGTTTCTCCGCTTGCATGACGGTGCCGCAATCGGACAGGCCGCCCGCTCTCGCCTCGATGTCATTGGTCTTTGCCATCGTCGCCCTGAAGCGGAACACGCCCTTCCCCCGTTTCTTTCCGAGGGATTTTCCGTTGACGAGCACTTCTACTTCGGGCAGGTTGGAACAGACGACGATGTCGAGCTTTTTCCCCGTTCTGCGGACAAACCGCTTGCCGCAGAGATGCACGAAGGGCTCCCTGCTCCAGTACGCCTTGTAGAGGTAGAAGGCGTCCTTTTTGGTCTTTCGGTCGAAGGTCACGAGCCCCTTGTGGTTCATCCCCGGTTCCCCCCCTTGGTTGCGGGCGTCCGCCGCGAAGTCGAACATGTTCCAGAGGTGGGTCGCCCAGAATTCGGGGTGCTTTTCGAAGAATTTCAGCATGTATTCGTGATATTTGAACTGATATTCCTCGGTGTTGTCCCCCCGCTTGGGGTGCAGCGCATGCAGGTTGGGCATGCCCTCCGCGCCGTATTCGCTCATGCCGTATACCCGCCGCGGGTTGCACATGCGGAAGAACGCGTACCAGACCTTGTTCAAGAACAGCCCGGGGACGTACCAGCCGAGATAGAGATTCCAGCTCACTGCGTCCGTGATTTTTCCCACGGGGTTGAAGGGGGCGCACATCGCATAGCAGGCGAGAACGGTGAAGCGCGAGGGGTCTATCGCATGGCAGAGCGCGTTGAGCTCCCTGTGCCGCGCGAGCATGTCCTTTTTATGGCGGTGGAACATGGTTATCTCGTTGGAGATTCCCCAGCAGACGATGGAGGGATGATGATATTGTTGATAGATGAGCTCCTTCATCTGCGAGACGGCATTGTCCGCCGCCTCGGGCATATGCCGCGAGATGTAGGGAATTTCCGCCCAGACGACGAGGCCGTATCTGTCGCAGAGGTCGTAGAAGTAGTCGTCGTGCTGGTAGTGGGCGAGGCGGACGGTGTTGGCGCCCGATTCGAGGATGAGGCGCATGTCCTCCTCGTGCTCTGCCCTTGTAATCGCATTCCCCAGTCCCTTTCTGTCCTGATGTCTGCACACGCCGCGCAAGGGGTACGGCCTCCCGTTGAGGAAGAACCCCCGCTTGGGGTCGAGGGAGAAGGTGCGGAAGCCGAAGGTTGCGCGAACTTCGTCCACGAGCGTTCCGTCCTCGAAGAGCCGCGCGACGGCCGTGTAGAGGTTGGGCGCCTCCACCCCGTCCCAAAGTTTTGCATGCGGGACTTTGAGCGTTTCGCCGCTCTTTCCCGCGGCAATCTCCGTTTCCCCGTCATAGACGGCGACTTCGATTTCTCCGCCGTTTGCATAGCCCGTGACCGTGACGATGCCGTCCGTGCCCTCGACGCGGGGCTCCGCTTTGATGCCATTGCTGCCGAAATACAACAGGTCGAAGTGCGTCCTCCCCGTGACAATCAGGTTGACGTCGCGGTAGATGCCGCCGTAGAAGGTGAAGTCCGCCGTCTGCGGGTAGACCTTCTCCGTGGCGGCGTTGTCCACCTCGAGCCGCAGGGTGTTTTCCCCCTGTAACGTCTCCGTGATTTCGGCGCGGAAGGTGGAATATCCCCCGTCGTGCGAGGCGACCTCTGTGCCGTTGACAAATGCCCTGCAGGAGGCATTCACCCCCTTGCATTCGAGAAACACCCGCTCGCCCGCTTCTGCTCTCGGGTCCGGAAAGGTGCGCTCGTAGCGGCAGGTGCCGCGCCAATAGTCGTTGCCGCCGTCCTGCCCGTCAAGACAATTCCAAGTGTGCGGAAGGTCTACGGGCTCCGTCTTCCCCTCCTTGGTGAATTGCCATCCCCTGTTGAGGCAAGTAATTCTTCTCATGTTTCCCTCTGATTTTCCCCTTGTTTTTTGCGGCGGTCCGAAGAATGCGGCAGCGAGCCGTCCTCGAGCAGTTTGAGATACTGACGGTAGAACGTCGAGTAGTTTTCAAAGCCGAATTCCTCGGCGACGTAGGACTTCTTCTTGCCCGTGAGAATGAGCCGGTGCGCCGCGATAATCTTCTTGAGGCGTACATACTGCATGACGGAAATCTTCATGTACCGCTTGAATTCGTTGCTGATGTACGACTTGGAGAAGTGGAACTCCTCGCTGATGCCCTCGAGGGTAATCGGCAGGCGGATGTGCTCGTCGATATAGCGGACGATGGCGGCGATGGTCGTGTTCGTCTGGTGCGGCGTCGCCTGCGGCTCCTTGGACAGCGTCACGAGGAATTTGACGAGCTCGGCAAGGTAGAGCGCCTTGAGCTCCTCGTCCGAATAATTCCCGTAGTACGTGTCGTAGACGGCAAAGGACAGCGCGTTTTCTCCCCCCAAGAAGGGGCCGAGTGTCTGAATCCGCTCCGCGAGGAAGGCGGGAATGACGTCGCTCGGGAATTTGAGCACGTACCGCTCGTAGCGCACGTCGGGATTGACCGTCGCGAAGTGATACCGCCCCGCGGCGACCACGACGAGGTCCCCGGGGACGAGCCGCCTCGTCTCGGATTCTACCGTGTACTCCACGTCGCCCTCCACGAAGCAGATGACTTCATGGAACGCGTGCACGTGCTTGAAATATTGCTCTGTCGGATTGCTCGCGGCATCCAGTTTATGGGCGAAATCAATTCCGCCGTAAATAAAATTAAACATCTGTCTTTAATCTGCTCTCTTCCATCCACAGCCCCAAAGCGGGATTGGGGACAAAGAAAATCTCTTCGCCGCCGAGGTTGTTCCAACCCGCGGACAGCTTTTCGGGGGAATAGCGGGCTATCGCCTCGCGAAAGTCGGCGTAGCCGAACCCCACGCCCTCCACTTCCTCTCTCGTCATGCGCGGGGCGGCGTAGGTGATGGAAAACCTTCCGTCGGACGAGCCGTGGATGAGGTGCGCCGCCGTGCCCATGTTCTCCCTTAAGTCCTTCTCCGTTTTGAAGAGCTCCAAAATCCTCTTCCGCCCCACATAGCCGTATTTTCGGATGAGAAAATCCTGCACGGGGTCCTCGCCGAACTTCTCCACCCCGGGGGCGAGCACCAAGAGGTTCCCGCCGTCCGCAATCGCCATGCGGGTGCGGTAGATGGCCTTGTTCCCCAGCCAAGTGCTCTTGAACTCCTTCGGGTCGAGATAGACGACGCAGGTCTTGATGGGACGGTCGAGAATGTCCAAATTCTTCCTCTGCGAGAGGGAAATCGCCGCCTGCAAGGGCCTTCTCCCCTCGCCGATGAACAGGCCGTGCGTCCGGATGTGCCCCGCGGGCGCGGTCGTCACCGTGAGCACCCAGAGAATGGGGAGCTCCCCCAAGAACCGGGTGATGCAGTAGTCGAAGAGCTTCCTTGTGACGGTGTTGTCCCGTCCCATCATGCGCTCCAAGCCGTACAGCGCGCCCACCATGTGCGAGGCGTTGATAAATTTACTGCCGCCCAGCCCCACCAAGATGTTCTTGGAATGGTTGGACATGCCGACGACCTCGTGCGGGACGACCTGTCCCACCGAGAGAATGAGGTCGTAACCCCCGAATAAAATCTTGTTGACTTCGCAGTCGATGGGCTCCGTCCAGGTCCCCTCGGAGATGGCCTCGAGGAAATCCGCGGGCACGGTGCCCACTTTGACGACGTCCGTCCTCCAACGGTGCTCCGAAAATTTCTCGTAAGGAATGTCCCCGAACATCTCGGCACATTCCTCCCTCGTCATCTTGGCATGGGTGCCGAGCGCGGGCATGATATCCACCTCGGCGCCCTCGAGCGCATGATAGTAGACATTCGTGATATACCCCGCGTTGGAGTGAAAGCGCGTGAAGTCGGGCGGGACGATGAGCACCTTCTTTGGCGTTCTGCCCTTTAACGATTGCAAAAGGGCGTCCCTGATTTGTTCGGGGGAGAGGCTCTCTCCCTCCGCCTGATACTCGAGATACATGCTGTTCCTCTATACTTCGTACGTCGTGGACGACGTGTCGCCGCCCTCGCCCGTCCAGTCGGTGTGGAAAAATTCGCCGCGCGGGGTGTCCGTCCGCTCGTAGGTGTGTGCGCCGAAGTAGTCGCGCTGTGCTTGCAGAAGGTTTGCGGGCAGACGCTCCGTCGTGTAGCCGTCGAAGTACTCGAGCGCGGCGCTCATCGCGGGCACGGGGACGCCATAGCTTATCGCCGTCGCCACGACTTTCCGCCAACTGTCCTTGAATTTCTCGACGGTATCCATAAAGTAGGGGTCGAGCAGGAGATTTTCGAGGGCGGGATTGTTGTCAAACGCCTCTTTTATCTTCCCCAAGAAGCGCGAGCGGATGATACAGCCGCCCCGCCACATGAGGGCGATGCCGCCGTAGTTCAAATTCCAGTGATATGTCTTCGCCGCCGCCCGCATGAGGGTGTAGCCCTGCGTGTATGAGACGATTTTCGCGCAGTAGAGCGCCCTGCGGATGTCCTCGATGAGGGCGTCTCTGTCGCCATGATAGACGGCTTTGGTGCGGGGATATGCCTTCGACGCGCGGACGCGCTCCTCCTTCATCGCGGAGAGACAGCGCGCGTGCACCGCCTCGCAGATGAGGGTGAGCGGGACGCCCTCCTCCAAGGAGGAAATGCCCGTCCATTTGCCCGTGCCCTTCTGCCCCGCCGTGTCGAGAATATGTTCGACGAGCGGCGTGCCGTCCTCGTCCTTCTTTGCGAGAATGTTGCCCGTGATTTCGATGAGATAGCTGTTGAGCTCCGTCCCGTTCCAATTCTTGAAGACGGCGCTCATCTCCTCCGCGGAGAGCCCCAACAGGTCGCGCATGAGCTGGTAGCTCTCGCAGATGAGCTGCATGTCGCCGTACTCGATGCCGTTGTGCACCATCTTGACGAAGTGCCCCGCGCCGTTCTCCCCCACCCATTCGCAGCAGGGACTGCCGTCCGCCTTCGCGCAGATGGCTTGGAAGACGGGCTTTACCTCCTCCCACGCGGAGGGAGACCCGCCCGGCATGAGGGAAGGGCCCTTGAGCGCCCCCTCCTCGCCGCCCGAGACGCCCGTCCCGATGAAGCGAAATCCCTTGCTCTCCAAGAGCGCGGTGCGGCGCACGGTGTCGGGAAAGTGGGAATTCCCGCCGTCTATCACGATGTCCCCCTCGTCGAGGAGGGGCAGGAGCTCCCCTATCACCATGTCCACGGGACTGCCCGCCCGAATCATCATCATGATTTTGCGCGGACGTGCGATGTTTTTGACGAGTTCCGCATAGGAATACGTCGCAATCACCTTCTTGCCCTCGTTTTGTTCCATGAAGTGCTCGGTCATCTCCCGCTCGCGGTTGTAGACCGCGACGGTGTACCCGTGCCCGAGCATATTTTTTACCAAATTGCTTCCCATGACGGCAAGCCCAATCATTCCGATATCGGCAAGCATAAATTCTCCTTTGGGTTTCGGCGAAAATCTTTGCGTTCGCAAATATTTTCGTCGAGGAAATTAGCGTTTGCGGCTTAATTTGTCTGGTCGTCGCGGTCGTTTCATCCGACAATAAGCCTGCGGTGGCGTTGCAAATTGTGGCGCGCAGCGCAAAAGCGTGGTTTTGCTCGCGCAAGGTATTTTAGGTTTCGGCGAAAATCTTTGCGTTCGCAAATATTTTCGTCGAGGAAATTAGCGTTTGCGGCTTAATCGGCTTATTGTCGCGGTCGTTTCATCCGACAATAGGCCCCAAGGTCGCAAATTGAGTGGAGCGCCGCAATTCTCGCTCAACAGCATGGGGTGCTGTGAGCGGCGGCGCGACATGAGCGGTGGCCTCCGCGAAGAGGCGTGCGGCGGTCCCTGCCGCCCACGCAAAAAAGCAAAAAGCGTGGTTTTTGCTTTTTCCGTTATTTTGAAATGGCACCCCCTCAGTCACTGCGTGACAGCTCCCCCTCAAGGGGGAGCCAAGTTGCTTGCCCGAGTCTCAAGGGGGCGCCAAGTCACTTGCCCACCCCTTGAGGTGGAGCAACGCGTTCTGCGAAAAGTCCAGTGAACTTTTCGCGCGTTGCGACAGGAGTGAGCGCATTTGCCGCGCGAACGGTGCCCGAGGGCAGGACTCTACCTGCCCGAGAAGGGTGGCGCGAACGAAGAGAGCGACGGAAGGGGTGGCGCTCTAAAATCAACTCTACCGCTGGACGCGGGCGTTCCCCGCCCAGATGTCCCAAATCTGTTTTTCGTCGGCGGGCAGGCCGAAGTCGTCGGGAAGAGTCGCAACAAACGCCCCCGCCGCCCAGCCGAACTGCGCGCATTTTTCGGGCTCCCAGCCGTTCAAGACCCCGTATAAGAGCCCCCCGACAAACCCGTCGCCGCCGCCGATTCGGTCGAGCACGGGAATGGGACGGGGCTCGATGACTGTCCATGCGCCCCCGCTCAGCAGAATGGCGCCCCAGAGGTGCTCGTTGGCAGAGACGACTTGGCGGAGGGTGGTTGCAAACATCGTGGCGTTCGGATAGGACTTTTTGACATTTCCCACCATTCCCTTGAAGCTGTCGATTTTTGCCGCGATGTCCCGTCCGCCCGCCTCGGGGCCCTCGATGCCGAGACAGAGCTGGAAGTCCTCTTCGTTGCCGACGAGAATGTCCGCCGCCCCCGCAATTTCCGCAAAAATCGCGGAGAGTTCCCCCTCTCTTCCCTGCCAGAAGGAGGCGCGGTAGTTGAGGTCGAAGGAGATTTTCGTGCCGTACTTCTTCGCCGTGCGCGCGAGCTGCAGGCAGAACTTGCCCGTCTCGGGCGAGAGGGCGCAGATGAGGCCGCTCAGGTGCAGAATTTCGCACCCCTCTTCCCCGAAGATGCGCTCGAGGTCGAAGTCGCTTGTCCGGAGAGTCCTGCCCACTTCCCCCGCCCTGTCGTTTGTGACGCGGGGGGCGCGGAGGCCGTAGCCGCTGTCTGCGATGTTGAACTGGTGGCGATATCCCCAAGGACCGCCCTGCGGAAGGTCTCTGCCCTCGAAGTCGATGCCGCGGCGGCGAAGGTCCCCCTTGATAAACTGTGCAACAGGACTGCCTTCCACAAAGGTCGTGAGCACTTTGACGGGCTTTTTGAGCCCTGCGGCGATGCTGAGCACGTTGCTCTCCGCGCTCGTCGCCTGCATGCGGAAGAGGTTGGAGGTCGCCACGGGCTGTCTGTCCGTCGGCGTGATGCGAACGCCCATGCTCGTCGGCGCGATGATGGCATATTTCTTCATGATTTCTCCTTTTCGGCGCTCCATGGCTCCCTTATACGCCGCTGTAGGCGGCAAATCCGCCGTCAACCGCAATCACGGACCCCGTCACAAAGCCGCTCGCCTCGTCGCTCGCAAGCCAAAGAAGGGTGCCGATGAGGTCCTCCGTCTCGCCGAACCGCTTTTGCGGAGTCGCCCGCAAAATCTTCTCCGTACGGGGCGTAGGCGTGCCGTCGGAATGAAAGAGCAGGTCTCTGTTCTGGTTGGTCACAAAGAAACCGGGCGCAATGGCGTTACAGCGAATTCCGCAGGGGGCAAAATGGACGGCGAGCCACTGCGTGAAGTTGGAAATTCCCGCCTTCGCCGCCGAATATGCGGGGATTTTCGTGAGCGGACGGAAGGCGTTCATTGAGGAAATATTCATAATATTCCCGCCCGTCTTCACCATATCCGCGGCGAAGACCTGCGTCGTCAAAAAGGCGGACGTGATGTTGAGGTCGAACACGAATTTGAGCCCGCTCTCCTCCAAATCAAAGAAGGTTTTCGTCTCCTCGGGAAGCCCCTCTTGCATCGTCTCGTTGTCGCAAGTCGCCTTAGGGTTGTTTCCGCCCGCGCCGTTGATTAAGAGGTTGACGGGGCCGAATGCCTCGTTGACTATCTCTTTTGCCTGCAAAATGCTCTTTTTATCGAGGCAGTTGCACCGCACGGCAATCGCGCGGTCGCCGATTTCGTCGGCAAATTTCTTCGCCGCCTCGTAGTTGATGTCGAGAAGGGCAACTCTTGCGCCGCATGCCGCGAGCGCCTTTGCGAATTCGCTCATGAGCACGCCGCCCGCGCCCGTCACCGCCGCGACCTTGTCGCTCAAATCCACTCGGAAGGGTAATTTCATCGTACGTTCTCCTTATATGTTCATGAATGTCTTGGGATTTTGATAGCAGATATCGAAGAGCAGTCTGCTTGCGCTCGCCCTGTCGTACTCGCCCGCGTCCACTTTCTCCGCCACATAGTTGCAGAGAATTCTGCGGAAAAAATCGAAGCGGCAATAGCTCGAGAAGGAACGGCTGTCCGTCAGCATGCCGGGGAAGAGCCCGAAGACGGAGTACTCGGCGAGCGTCTCGAGGTGCTCCGAGATGCCCTTCAAGGTGTCGTTGAACCACCACGCCGCGCCCAGCCGCACGTCGGGGAAACATGCCGCAATCGTGCAGAGCGCGGGCAGGGCGTTCTTATTCAGCGAATAGAGGACGGTCTTGGGCAATTTCCCCGCCCCGTGCAGACGGTTGAGGAAGCGGGCGACCTCGTCCGTGTCGATATCCCCCCGCATGACGTCGTACCCCGCATCGCATCCGAGCGCGCGGTGCGCCCTCTCATTGATGTTGCGGAGGGCCCCGATGTGCAGTTGCCAGACGATGCCGCATTCCGCAAACAGGCCGCCCAAAAAGTGCATGCCGTACGAATAGAACAGCCGCCGTTCCGCGGGCGTACAGCCCTCCCCCTTTTCGAACAGCGCCGCCGCCTCCTCCTCTCCGATGTCCGAAGAGATGCTCTCCTCCACGCTCGTGTCGGCAATCGTACAGCCCTTCGCCATGAAGAAGGCGAGCCGTTCGCGGAGCGCCGACTTCCAGTCCCCGAGCGTGCAAATTTCCCGTCCCGTCGCCCTTCCGAGCGCTTCGAGATATGCGCGCTCGAGCCGCAGCGCCTTGTCGGGCCGAAACGTCGGACAGACTTTGATGCCGTCGTAAATTCCGTGGAATTCGAGCGTTTCGACGGGGTCGTTCGTCGTCGCGATGTATTCCACGTTGAATTCCTTGAGGAGCGTGCGCACCGAGAGGGTCTTCAACTTCTCGTTCGCCTCGCGGTAGATGGACTTCGCCGTCCTCTCGTTGAGCGGCTTTGAGATTTTGAACAGCTTCTTGAGCTCGAAATGCGTCCAATAGTAGAGCGGACTTCCGAGAAGTTTGGGCATCACGGATGCGTAGGCGCAGAACTTCTCCTCGTCGCTCGCATCTCCCGTGATGAACCGCTCCTCCACCCCGCAACTGCGCATGGCACGCCACTTGTAGTGGTCGGCGGCCAGCCAGAGCCCGGTGACGGTGGAAAACTTCCTGTCCTGCGCGATGTCCCTCTCCGAGAGATGGGAATGATAATCCACAATCGGCAGATTTTTTACTTCGTCATAGTACCTTCGGGCAGTTGCCGAATGCAATAAAACGCCGTCGTCAAAAAATTCTCTCATGCTCCTCCTCATCGGCTTGCCGCCCGCAGCCGCCGCGCTGCCCATAAGTTTGTCTCTTATTATAACAGTTCTACTCTATCATAGCACATTTTTTATAAAAAATAAATTGCAACTTTTTTGTTTTACATTGCAATTCTTCCACAAATATAAAATTCTCCGCCCCGATAACGCGCCCCACCTCAGTCTCGCTTCGCTCGGCAGCTCTCTCGGGCAGGTAGAGCCCTGCCCTCGGTCATCGTTCGCGCGGCGAATGCGCTCACTCTTCGCAAACGCCG
>CANRNE010000016.1 GCA_947631925.1 uncultured Clostridia bacterium | reverse complement strand
TCACCGCAAACGCCGCGCACAGCGCACTGTGCTGTGCGCGAGAAATGCGTTTGCGACCCTCAAGGGGGCGCCAAGAGGGTTTCCCTTGCCCACCCCTTGAGGGGTGGGTGGCGCGAACGAAGAGAGCGACGGAAGGGGTGGCGCTTGTTCACACGGCACCTTCCCTGCCGCCCAAAGAGGATGTCGCGTCAGCGACAGGAAGGGGGTCATTCTACCCCCACATTCAAAAAGGTACACTATGGAACTTCTCATTCTTTGGATATTTCTGCTCATCGTCGGGTTTGTGCTCCTCGTCAAGGGCGCGGACTGGTTTGTGGACGGTGCGTCGGGCATTGCGGGGAAACTGCATATCTCGCCCCTTGTCATCGGGCTCACCGTCGTCGCATTCGGGACAAGCGCACCCGAACTTGCGACCTCGATTGCCTCTGCCGCCACGGCGTATACCGACCCCACGGCCGTCGAGCTCTCCCTTACTAACGTCATCGGCAGCAACATCACGAACATCCTGCTCATTCTCGGCGTCGCCTCGCTCATCCGGCCCCTGCCCGTGCAGAAGAGCTCCTTCCTGCTCGACATCCCCGTCGTGCTCATCGCCTCGGCGCTCCTCATCGGACTCGGCGCGTGGGGCGGGCAGCTCGAATGGTGGGACGGGCTCATTCTGCTCGCCATCTTTGCGGTCTACATGACAATTCTCTTCGTGCAGGCGAAAAAACAGCAAAAACTGCAGCCCGCGGAGCCCCTTCAGGAGGGAAAACAGCCCCCGAAGGGCAGGGTGGGGCGGTGGTTCTTTACCATGGAGCAGAAGACGTGGTTCCTCATTCTCCTCACCCTCATCGGTCTCGGCATGGTCGTGGGGGGCGGAACGCTCCTCGTCAACGGTGCGACGTACATCGCGAACTATTTCGGCGTGGGAACGGGCATCATCGGGCTCACCGTCGTCGCCATCGGGACCTCTCTTCCCGAACTCGTCACCTCGGCCATCGCGGCGAAGAAGGGGGAGACGGACATCGCCGTCGGCAACATTCTCGGGAGCAACATCTTCAACATCATGCTCGTCGCGGGGATTGCCTCCCTCGTCCACCCGCTGCCCTTTGACGCCACCCGCCTCGTGGACGCCCTCGTCGCCCTCGGTGCGGCGGTGCTCCTCCCCGTCCTCGCCCTGATTTTCAAGAAAAAGCTCTCCCGCATCGCGGGCGCCGTCATGCTCCTCTCCTTTGTCGGCTACTACGTCTATCTCTTCGTCGGAGTGCTATGAAACATCTCTTCTCCTGCCTCAAACGCTACCGCCTCGAAGCCGTGCTCGCACCCATTTTCAAACTGTTCGAAGCGGGAATGGAGCTGCTTGTCCCCCTCGTCGTGCGGTCTGTCGTCAACATCGGAATCGCAGACGGGGACAAGGGGTACCTTGTGCACGCCTTCTTACTTCTCGCCGCCTTTGCCGCGGCGGGACTTTGTTTTGCAATCACCGCCCAGTACTTCGCCGCCAAGGCCGCCGTGGGGACGGGCGCGGAACTTCGGAGCAGACTTTTTTGCAAACTCCAGTCCTTTTCCTTCACCCAGATCGACGACATGGGTACCTCGTCCATGCTCACCCGCATGTCGAGCGACGTCGACCGCGTGCAGTCGGGGGTAAATCTCACCCTCCGCCTTTTGCTCCGTTCGCCCATCGTCGTCTTCGGCGCTACTGTTCTCGCCTTCACGGTGGATTGGAAGACCGCCCTCGTCTTCGTCGGGCTCATTCCGCTGCTCGCCGCCGTCGTGTTTGCGGTGATGGCGGTGACCGTGCCCAAACATCGCCGCGTGCAGGAGGACCTCGACGGCGTCTACCTCTCCGCGCGGGAAAATCTGACGGGCGCGCGCGTCATCCGCGCCTTCCGCCTCGAGGAGAAGGAAAACGCCGAATTTTCGACAAAAAACGACAATCTTCGCAGGGCACAGGAGCGGGTCGGGCTGATTTCCGCCGTCACGAGCCCACTCACCTTCCTGCTCGTCAACGTCGCAGTCGTCATTCTCATTGATGTCGGCGCCCTGCGCGTGGACGGCGGCGCGCTCGCACAGGGCGACGTCGTCGCACTCTACGGCTATCTCTCCCTCATTCTCGTCGAACTCATCAAGTTCGCCAACCTCATCGTGACGACGGCGAGGGCGGTCTCCTGTGCGGGGCGAATCGGGGCAATTCTCGATGCGGAAGGGGAGCAGGAGACAAGTTTGGAGGCACCCATGTCCGAAAAAGAAGACGGTTTTGCGTTTTCGTTCGAGGACGTCTCCTTCACCTACAGCGGCGCCGCGTCTGCGGCGCTCTCCCACATCACCCTGCAAGCGAAGAAGGGGGAGACCGTCGGCATCTTGGGCGGCACGGGGTCGGGAAAGTCCACCCTTGTGCGCCTTTTGCCCCGTTTCTATGAGGCGACGGAGGGGCGTGTGCTCGTCGGCGGACGGGACGCGCGCGCCGTTCCCGCCCACAAGTTGCGCGCAAAAATCGGATATGTCCCCCAAAAAGTCGTCCTCTTTGCGGGAACGGTCGGGGAAAATCTCCGCTGGGGGAACCCCGACGCCACGGAGGAAGAACTGCTCGCTGCGGCAAAAATCGCACAGGCGGAGGACGTCATCGGGGCAAAGGGCGGGCTCTCGGCGCCCGTCGAACAGGAGGGGCGCAACTTCTCGGGCGGCCAACGCCAGCGCCTCACCATCGCGCGCGCCATCGTAAAGCATCCCGACATTCTCATCCTCGACGACAGCGCCTCCGCGCTCGATTACGCGACGGACGCCCGCCTCCGCGCCGCATTAAAGACGCTCGACTGCACCACGGTAGTCGTCTCGCAACGCGTCTCGTCCGTCATGCACGCCGACAAGATTTTACTGCTTGATGAGGGTCGAGTCGCGGGCATGGGTACCCACGAAGAGCTCTTAAAGGGCTGTGCGCTCTACCGGGAAATCTTTGCGACACAGACGGAGGTGCAGGCATGAAGAAGTCCGAAGCGCTCCGCTTACTCCTTCGCTATCTGAAGCGCGATTGGCCCCTCCTTCTCCTTGCGGCGCTCTCCGCCCTCGGCGTCGTCGCGGGCCAGCTCCTTGCGCCCTATTTCGCGGGCAAGGCGATTGACTGCATCCTCGAGGCGGGCATTCTTTGGGATGCGCTTGCAAAAAACCTCATCGCGCTCGGCGTTTCCGCGGGTTGTGCGATGATTTTCTGGTGGACGCTCACCGCCGCAGGGAACCGCATTGCCTATCGGCTCCTCGCCGCACTCCGAAAGGACGCCTTCCGAAAAATTTCCTGCCTGCCCCTGAAATATATCGACAATCGCCCCTACGGCGACCTCGTGGGGGTCATCGTCAGCGACGCGGAGACGGTCGCGGACGGCCTGCTCCTCGCCACGAGCCAGCTCTTCACGGGAATTCTGACAATTATCGGCGTGCTCGGCATCATGATTGCCGTGCGCTGGGAAATCGCCATCGCCGTCTTCTGCATCACCCCCGTCTCCTTCTTTGCGGCGCGATTCATCGCAAGGCGCACCTTCCGCGCCTCTCAAAAACAGGTACAGGCGCGCGCGGACGCTACGGCGTTCTCCGATGAGATGCTGCAAAATCTCAAAGTCGTCAAGGCGTTCTCCCGCGAGGCGGAGAACGAGAAAATCTTCGGGGAGAAGAACGAACAGCTTCGCGCCGCGTCGCTTCGGGCCATCTTCTTCTCCTCCACGGTAAATCCCACCACCCGCTTCATCAATGCCGTGGTGTATGCTGCGGTCGTGCTCATCGGCGGCATCTTCGTCATCACGACGGCGGGGACGGTTGCCGCATTCACCGTGGGGAGCCTTACGATGTTTTTGCAGTACGCCAACCAGTACACCAAGCCCTTCAACGAGATTTCCGAGGTCGCGGCGGAGTTCCAGAGCGCGCTCGCCTGTGCCAAGCGCATCTTCACCCTGCTCGGCGAGGAGGAGGAAATCTCCGATGCGGGCAACTTCGAACTCGGCACGGCGGAGGGTCGGGTGACCGCCCAAAACGCGTGCTTTTCCTACACGGAGAAGCCCTTCATCGAGAATTTTAACCTTGACGTCGCACCGGGGATGCGCATCGCCGTCGTCGGCCCCACGGGCTGCGGCAAGACTACCCTCCTCGGGCTCCTCATGCGCTTCTATGACGTGACGGACGGCGCCATCTATGTGGACGGGCACGACGTGCGCACGGTGACAAGGGCGTCCCTTCGGGCAAACTTCGGCATGGTCTTGCAGGAGACTTGGCTCAAGACCGCCACCGTGCGGGAAAATCTCTGCATGGGAAGGCCGTCCTGTACCGAAGAGGAGATGGTGGAGGCGGCCAAGGCGGCCAAGGCGGACACCTTCATCCGCATGCTCCCCCAAGGCTACGACACCGTCCTCGACGACGAGGGGGCTGTCTCGGAGGGCCAGCGCCAGCTGCTCTGCATCGCGCGCGCCATGATTTGCCGCCCGCCCATGCTCATCCTTGACGAGGCGACGAGCAACATCGACACCCGCACCGAGGCGCTCGTGCAGGAGGCATTCCGAAAGCTCATGGAGGGCAGGACGTCCTTCATCGTCGCCCACAGGCTCTCAACCATCCGAAGCGCCGACCTGATTTTAGTCATGGACGGCGGGAAAATCGTAGAGCGGGGCACGCACGAGGAGCTCCTCGCCCGCAACGGCTTCTACGCCAATCTCTACCATGCACAGTTCGAAAACTGACAGAAAATCATAAATTTCCGCAAAAAATCGCTTATTTCGACAATTTTCGAAATAACAATTGCTACAATTATTTCCTCGTCGTACGGCAAATTTTCCGAATTTATTTGCTTTTTCCCGTGCGGCGTGGTATAATACTCTTCGACAGGAGCCGATATGCAAACTCTCAAAAAAATCAACGACAACCTCTTCTACCTCGGCGGCAACGACAGGCGGCTTGCGCTCTTCGAGGGCGCCATTCCCATTCCGCGCGGGGTGAGCTACAACAGCTATCTTCTTTCAGACGAAAAGACGGTGCTCTTCGACACGGTGGACGGGGCGGTGGAGGAGCTCTTCCTCGAAAATCTCGCCTGCGCGCTCGGGGGAAGGCCGCTCGACTATCTCGTCGTGCACCACGTCGAGCCCGACCATTCGCAGTCCTTCCTTCGCACGGTTTCCCTTCACCCCGAGACGACCGTCGTCGCCAACGCAAAGTCCGCGGCGATGCTCAAAAATTTCTACGGCTTCGAGGGCAAGCTTCTTCTCGTCAAAGAGGGGGAAGAGCTCTCCGTCGGGGCAAGGACCTTGCGCTTCGTCTTCGCGCCCATGGTGCACTGGCCCGAGGTCATGATGACGTACATCCCCGAGGACGGGATTCTCTTCTCGGCGGACGCCTTCGGAACTTTCGGCGCATTGCACGGCGCTCTGTTTGCGGATGAAGTCGCCTTCGAACGGGATTTTCTTTCCGACGCGCGCAAATACTACTTCAACATCGTGGGGAAGTACGGCCTGCAGGTGCAGAGCGTGCTGAAAAAAGCGGCGGGGCTCGACATCCGCCTCGTCTGCCCCCTGCACGGTCCCGTCTGGCGCAAGGACTTTTCTTGGTGTCTTGCAAAGTACGACCTGTGGAGCCGCTACCTGCCCGAAGAGCGGGGCGTCGCCATCTTCTACGGCTCCGTCTACGGGCACACGAAAAACGCCGCGGAGATGCTCGCCTCCATGCTGGCGGAGAGGGGCACTTTGACGGCCGTACACGACGTATCTGCCACCCATGTCTGCGATCTGCTGCCCGAAGCGTTCCGCTATTCCCATCTCGTCTTCGCCTCTTCGACGTACAATAACGGTATCTTCATGGGCATGGAGCACTTGCTTTCCGACCTCAAGGCGCACCTTTTACGCGACCGCAAATATGCCATCGTGGAAAACGGCAGCTGGGCGCCGCAGGCGGGCACGCTCATGCAGGAAGAACTGCTCAAAATGCGCAACATGTCCCAAATCGGCGAGAAGATTACCATCCTCTCGGCGCCGACGGAAAAGACGAAAACCGAGCTCGAAAATCTTGCCGCGCTCCTCGCGGAAGACATAAAAAATTCATAATATTCGGAGGGTAAACATGAAGTACATCTGCAATGTATGCGGCTATGTGTACGACGAAGACGCGGGCGACCCCGACAACGGCATCGCCCCCGGGACCAAGTGGGAGGACGTCCCCGACGACTTCACCTGCCCGCTCTGCGGCGTAGGCAAAGAGGACTTTTCCGCAGAATAAGAGACGGCCGCCGACTCTTCGGCGGCCTCTTTTTTGGGATTTTTCGGGAAATTCCCCCCGAAAAATTTTCTTTTCTGCTCGTTTCTGCTCATTTCGGGGAAAATTTTTGCTCGTTTTTCAACTTTGCAATCAAATTTTCAGAACTGTTTACAAACGGCGGAAAACGTGCTACAATCTTGGTGAGAAAAATCCTCGGGAGAAAATTATGAAAATCACCTCGTTTACCGTAGAGCACCTGAAGGAAGGCTGTGTGACGGACAGCGACCGTCCGCGCTTCTCCTTTGCCGTCTCCTCCCCCCGCCGCGGGGCGAGCCTTGCGCGCGCCGTTTTGACGGTCGGGGACTGGAAGACGGAGACGACGGAGCAGATTCTCATCCCCTACACGGGCCCGCTCGCGCCCTTTACCGATTATACCGCCGTGCTCACCGTGTACGGGGACGAAGGGGAGACGGACACGGCGTCGCTCACCTTCCGTACGGGGCGGCGCGCCACCCCTTGGCAGGGGAAATGGATTACGGACGGGAGCTACACCTTCACCGAAAAAGGGGTCTCCCCCGAGCCCATCCTCTTCCGCAAGCGCTTTTCGCTCACAAAAGCGGTGCGCCGCGCCGAGATTTTCTCGACGGCGATGGGCATCTACGGCATCGAACTCATGGGAACGCGGGTGGGCCGCGACTATTTTGCCCCCGGGTTTACCTCCTATCGCAGCAATCTTCAGTATCAGGTCTATGACGTCACCTCGCTCCTCGGCACCGAGAACGAGATGAAAGTGACGGTCGCGGGCGGCTGGGCGGTCGGCTCCTTCGTCTTCACCCGCAAGAACCGCATCACGGCGGACCGTCAGGCCCTCCTTTTGGAGCTCCGCATCGAGTACGAGGACGGCAGTGTGGAAGTGATTCCCACCGACGGGAGCTGGGAGACCGTGCGCGGGGGCAGGGTGCGGGAGGCCGACTTCTATGACGGCGAGACCTTCGACGCGACGATTGACGAAGAGGCGCTCCCGTGGCATGCGGCGAGCCTCGAAACGTTGAAAATCTCTCCCCGCATTCTTGCGTCGTACGGCGCCCCCGTCGTCGTAAAGCGGGTGATGAAGCCGCTCTCCTGCACCCGTGCGGGGGACCTTCTCGTGTACGATTTCGGACAGAACCTTGCGGGCGTCATCTCCTGCCGCATCAAGGGGACACGCGGGCAGAAAATCGTCTTCTCCCATGCCGAAATTCTGCATGCGGACGGCACGCCCAACTGTGACCTTCTGCGCTCGGCGAAACAGCGCGCGACGTACATCTGCGGCGGCGGCGAGGAGGTCTATTCCCCCCGCTACACCTATATGGGATTCCGCTACGTCGGCGTGGCGGGCGCAAAGGAAGAGGAATTGGGACTCTCCGCCCTCGTGCTCAGCTCGGAGATGGAGGAGTGCGGACACTTTACCTGCTCGGACGCGCGCATCAACCGCCTGCAGGAGAACATCCTCTGGAGCACGCGCGCGAACTTTATGGACATTCCCACCGACTGCCCGCAGCGCGACGAGCGCATGGGCTGGACGGGGGACATCGCCGTGTTTGCGCCCACGGCTTGCTTCAACTTCTCGGCGGCGCGCTTCCTCGAGAAATGGCTCAAAGACGTCCGCGCGGAGCAGTTGAAGACGGGCGGACTTCCCAACACCGTCCCCGTGCAGGGCTACGGATTCCCCGCCACCATGCCCGAGATGGCAGTCGCATTTTGGGGAGATGCCTGCATTCTCGTCCCGTGGGCGGAGTACCTTGCCCGCGGCGACAAGGCGCTCCTCGAAGTCTCCTATGAGAGCATGAAGAAGTATGTCAAGGCCTGCGCCTTCTGGGCAAAGATTTGGGGCGTCGGCAAATACCGCTACATCTGGCACATTCACCACATGTTCCAATTCGGGGATTGGCTCGCCCCCGACGAGCCGACGATGGCGGGCTGGCAGAAGCGCAGCAAGTGGACGGCGACGGCGAGCTACGCCAACTGTGCGCGCATGGTCGCAAAGGTCGCCGAAGTTCTCGGAAAGACCGAGGACGCCGAACGGTACAACAAACTCTATGAAACCGTCTCGCGGGCGTACGTCTCCGTCTTCACCGACGGCAAGGGCAAGCTCAAGAAGGAATTCCAGACGGGCTATGTGCTCCCGCTCCGGTTCGGCATGTTCAAAGAGGACGCGCCCGCCGCGGCGGACCGTCTCGCCGCCCTCGTCAAAAAGGACGGCTACCGCGTGATGACGGGCTTCCCCGGTACCCCCAACATCCTCTTCGCGCTTGCGGACAACGGCAAGGCGGAGGAGGCGTATGCGATGCTCACGAGCGAGGCGTGCCCCGGTTGGCTGTATGAGGTCAAGGCGGGCGGCACCACCATCTGGGAGCGCTGGGACGGCCTCAAGGAGGACGGCACCCTGAATACGGGCAGCGGCGACGGCACGGGCGGCATGATTTCCTTTAACCACTACGCGAGCGGCGCGGTCGGCGAGTTCTTATATACCCGTGTCGCAGGCCTCGAGCCCCTCGAAGGGGGATATAAGAAGTTCCGCGTCCGTCCCCTCGTGGGCGGCGGACTCACCGCGGCGGAGGCCTCGACAAACACCCCGTACGGCGTCGCTTCCTCGAGCTGGAAGACGGAGGGCGGGACATTCTCGCTCAGCATCACCGTCCCCGTGGGCACGACGTGCGAAGCCGAACTTCCCGACGGGAGCAAACACACCCTCGCCTCGGGCGAATACACCCTCGAATGCGCAATATGAAGTACTATCTGGCAATTGACATCGGCGCGTCGAGCGGGCGGCACATCGTCGGCTGGCGCGAGGGGGAGAAGATACAGACGAGGGAAGTCTACCGCTTTTCCAACGGCGTCAAGGAGTGGGAGGGGAGCCTCATCTGGGACATCCAAGCGCTCTTTTCCCACGTGAAGGCGGGCATCTCGGCGGCGCTTCGCGAATTCGGGCACATCGAGAGCCTCGCCATTGACACATGGGGCGTCGACTATGTCCTTCTCGGAAAGGACGGGGAAATTTTGCCCTGCTATGCCTACCGCGATGCGCGCACCGGGCGGGTCATCCCAAAAGTCCATAAAATCCTGCCTTTTTGCGACCTGTATGCAAAAACAGGCATCCAGTTCCAGCCCTTCAACACCGTCTATCAGCTCTTCTGCGACCGCGAGGCGGGCCGTCTCGACGGGGCGGAGGATTTCCTCCTGCTCCCTTGCTACCTCTCCTACAAGCTCACGGGCGTCAAGGCGCACGAGTACACCGACGCCACGACGACGGGTCTCGTCAAAGATGGGGCATATGACGGGGAAATTGTGCACAAGCTCGGTCTCCCCGCCCGCCTCTTTCCCAAACTTTCCCCCGCAGGGACGCTGCTCGGAGGCTTTCTCCCCGAAGTGGAACGGGAAGTCGGGGGGAACATCCCCGTCGTGTTGTGCGCCTCGCACGACACGGCGAGCGCGGTGGAGGGCATACCCATGTCCGAGGATGACCTCTACATTTCCTCGGGAACATGGTCGCTCTTGGGCGCAAAAGTGCCCGCTCCCGTCACCGACGAGGGGAGCATGTCCGCAAACTGGTCCAACGAGGGCGGCGTGGGGTACATCCGCTACCAGAAGAACATCATGGGGCAGTGGGTGGTAAACCGCCTCCGCGAGGAGCTCTGCCACACCCTTCCCTTCCCCGAAATTGAGCGCCTCGCAAGGGAGAGCAAATTCGGCGGCATCGTGGACGTCAACGCGCCCGCATTTCTCGCCCCGAAGAGCATGAAGGCCGCCTTCGACGGTGCGCTTTCCACCCCTCCCAAGAGCATCGGGGACTACTTCCGCTGTGCCTTCTTCTCCCTCGCCGCGGGATACGCGCAGGCAGTGGAGGAGATTGAGCGCAACCTGCACAGAAAATTCGAAAAAATCTACCTCGTGGGCGGGGGCGCCAAGAATACTTTTCTCAACGAACTCACCCGCCGCGCATGCGACAAGGAGGTCGTCGCCCTGCCCATCGAGGCGACGGCGCTCGGCAATTTGAAGATTCAGATGTCAAGGAGGACGATATGACCTATTATGAGATAGCAAAGTCGCGCTATGCGGCGCTCGGCGTCGACACGGAGGCGGCCCTCTCCAAGCTCGCGGAGATTCCCATCGGGATTCACTGCTGGCAGGGGGACGACGTCATCGGCTTCGACGGCGCAGGGGGACTCTCGGGCGGCATTCAGACGACGGGTAACTACCCCGTGCGGGCGAGAACATTCGAGGAGCTCAAGGCGGATATCCGCATGGCATTTTCCCTCATTCCCGGCAAAAAGCGGCTGAATTTGCACGCAAGTTATGCGATTTTGGGGGAGGACGCGGGGAAAACCGACCGCGACGGGTACACCTTCAAACACTTCCTCCCCTGGGTGGAATTTGCAAAGGAGCTCGGGCTCGACGGCATCGACTTCAACCCGACGTTCTTCGGCCATCCGCGCGTCAAGGACGGCCTCACCCTCTCCTCCCCCGACGAGGGGACGAGAACATTTTGGGTGGAGCACGGCAGACGGTGCATGGAGATTGCCGCCGAACTCGGCAAGGCGTTCCAAAAGCCCTGCCTCGTGAACATCTGGATTCCCGACGGCTTCAAGGATGTCCCCGCCGACCGCCTCACCCCGCGCCTCCGCCTCAAGAAGTCCCTCGACGAGATTCTTCGCGGCTACGACAAAGAGTGGGTAATCCCCGCCGTGGAGAGCAAGGTCTTCGGCATCGGCGTGGAGAGCTACACGGTGGGCTCCAACGAATTTTATCAGAACTATGCGGCGACGCGCGGCATCTGCTGTCTGCTCGACAACGGGCACTACCATCCCCTCGAATACGTCTCGGACAAAATCCCCGCCCTCCTCGCCTTCTACGACAAAGTCGCCCTCCACGTCACCCGCGGGGTGCGCTGGGACAGCGACCACGTCGTGCTCTTCGAGGACGAAATCAAGGAGATTGCAAAGGAGATTGTCCGCAATGATGCGACGGACAAGGTGCTCATCGGGCTCGACTACTTCGACGCGAGCATCAACCGCATCGCGGCATGGGCAACGGGCGCGAGAAACATGCAGAAGGCGCTGCTCTACGCCCTTCTCCTTCCCAACGGAAGGCTGAAGACGCTGCAGGACGAGGCAAACTTTACCGCGCTCATGACCGTGCAGGAGGAATGCAAGACGCTGCCCTTCGGCGCCGTCTGGGAGGAGTATCTCTCCCGCTGCGGCGTTCGCGGCGCAGACTGGCCGGACGCCGTGAGGGCATACGAAAATACGCTCGGGAGGAATTAAAGCGATGAAAGAGTTACGGGAAGAGAGATTTTTCAGGGAATTTTGCGACACGGCGGACAACATGTACCGCCTCGGCTGGGATGAGCGCAACGGCGGGAACATCTCCATGCTCCTCACAAGAGAGGAGGAGGGGTGCTTCGGCGCGCCCATCCGCACCATTCCCATCCCCTTCGACGCCTCCGCGCTCGCGGGGAGATGCTTTCTGGTGACGGGCACGGGGAAATACTTCAAGAATGTAAAAAAATACCCCGAGGAGAACCTCGGCGCCTTCCGCATCGCAAAGGACGGGAAGAATGCCGAACTTCTCTGGGGCTATTCGGACGGGGGAAAATTCACGAGCGAACTGCCTGCCCATCTCATGAGCCACATTGCCCGCCTCTCGGTGGACTCCGCCCAGCGCGTCGTCATCCACTGCCATCCCACGCACACGCTGGCGATGAACTACGTCCACGAGCTCGACGAGAAGAAGATTTCGCACACGCTCTGGCAGATGAGCACGGAGTGCATCGTCGTCTTCCCCGAGGGGGTGGGCGTGCTGCCCTGGATGCTGTGCGGCACCAATGAAATCGGCATCGCCACGGCGGAGAAGATGAAAAAATTCCGCCTCGTCATCTGGGGCATGCACGGCATTTACGGCGCGGGCGACACCCTCGACGAGGCCTTCGGCCTCATCGAAACGGTGGAAAAGGCGGCGCAAATCTATATGCTCACGGCGCACCTTCCCCGCATCAACACGATAAAGGACGAGGAGCTCGCCCGCCTTGCCGAGGCGTTCGGCGTGAACTATCGCAAAGAATTCCTCGACCTGTAAAACCCCGTTTGACGAAAAACGGGGGTACCATGTCCGCAAATAACCGCTTAGGCGCCCTCGGAACTTTCCGAGGGCGCCTAAAATTTACGGCCGCCATGTGGCGGCCGGAAGTTTTTAACGGAAGTCGCACTCCTCCCAATGGTCGTTGATGACGCCGATGCCCTGCAGGTAGGAATAGACGATGGTGGGGCCGACAAATTTGAACCCGCGCCTCTTGAGCGCCGCGCTGACCTCCTCCGAAAGAGCGTCTTTTGCGGGCATGTCCCGCAAATCCTTGAGGTGATGGTCGACCTGCTTGCCGTCCGTAAAACTCCAGATAAAGGCGTCGAAACTGCCGAATTCCTTCTCCACGGCAAGAAACGCCCGCGCGTTTGCAATCGCCGCCTCAATCTTTCTGCGGTTGCGGATGATGCCCTTGTCTTCAAGGAGCGCTTCCACCTTCTCCGCCCCGTAAAGAGCCACAACATTCGGGTCGAATCCGTCGAACGCCCTGCGGAAATTCTCCTCCTTTCCGAGGATGAGATTCCAGTTGACGCCTGCCTGCATGCCCTCCAAAACGAGCATGGCGAAGAGCTCGCGCTCCCGATGTTCGGGCTTGCACCAGCGCGTGTCATGGTAGCGGACGGCCACCGCGGGGGCCTCACCCTTCGCCCCCAAACTGAAGTTGCATCGCTTCATGAAAGCCCTCCGCTCTCTGCGATTTTCTGATATTCCTCCCCCCATTCCGCCATTTTGTCGATGAGGGGGCGGAGGGAACACCCGAGCGGGGAGAGGGAATATTCGACGCGCGGCGGCACTTCGGCAAAGACCTGCCGCTCGACGAGCCCGTCCTTTTCGAGCGCGCGAAGGTTGTCCGTCAGCACCTTCTGGCTAATCGGGAGTGTTTTGATGAAATCGGAAAACCGCTGCTTTCCGTTGTAAAGCAGATTGCGCAGGATGAGCAATTTCCATTTATTGCCGATGAGCTGTACCGTGGTCGCCACGGGACATTCGGGAAGTTCTTCCTTCGTCAACATCCGTGTGTTCTCCCTTTTGCGAAGTCACGTTCATCGTATCATAAAGTACAACATTTGTCAATAGTTCAAAATAGAAACTTTGTAACAAATTTATTATCCGATAATTAAATGGTAACCATCTTGCATTTTTTGTGTCCGTATGCTATCATATTCATGACCGTTGCGGGTCGAAAAAAATTCGGAGGAATGGAAAATGGCAAATTATAACAAGGTTGCAAAACAGGACGGCGCGCGCGTGGAACTGCATGACGCACTCCGTCTCACGGGCGCGGAAATCAGCATCAACACGCTCCCCGCAGGCGCAAGCGTGCCCTTCGTGCATGCACATAAGCAGAATGAGGAGATTTACGGCATTCTTGAGGGGGAGGGCGTCGCCGAAATCGACGGAGAGCGCGTCCCGCTCAAGGCAGGCGATTGGCTGCGCATCTCACCTGTTGCCAAGCGCAGATTTTTTGCGTCGGAAGCCCATGCAATTCAGTACATCTGCATTCAGGTCAAGGAGCACTCTCTCGGGGCATACACGGCCGCGGACGCCGTCATTGGCTGAAAAATCAGGGCACTTTGAACGAAAACGGCGGGGGCATGTCTGCGATATGCCCCCAAAATTCGGTCAGACGGAGCAAAATATGATTCAAACGCAAAGGCGGGAATATCTTATCAAGTATTTGCTTGACGAGCAAAATGCGCAAGCGGAAATTCCCGACGACGAGTATTCGCAAAAACGCCTCTTGCGCGCGCTTTTCAACGTGCGAGCCCCCCGCGCGGCAAGCGAGGAGTTTTTGCGCGTGCAGGACGAATATTTGGGAGAAGAACTTCGGCTGAAAGGCATCACGGACATTATGGGCCTTTCGCCTGTTCAGCCCGATTTGTATCTTTGGCAAGGCGACATCACCACTCTCCAATGCGACGGGATCGTAAACGCCGCCAACTCCCAAATGCTCGGATGCTTTTGCCCAAATCATGGCTGTATCGACAACGCCATTCACACCTTTGCGGGCATAGAGCTTCGACAGGCGTGTGCGGATATTATGAAAGCACAGGGGCATGAGGAGTCCGAGGGCGGGGCGAAGATAACCCGCGCCTACAATTTGCCCTGCAAATATGTTCTGCACACCGTGGGGCCCATCGTATGGGGCGGACTCACCGAAACGCACGAGCGGCTTCTTGAAAGCTGTTATCGCTCCTGCCTCGCCCTTGCCGACGAAAACGGGCTTGAAAGCCTTGCCTTTTGCTGTATTTCGACGGGCGAATTTCACTTTCCCCATGCGCGCGCCGCCGAGATTGCCGTTCAAACGGTGCGAAAATACAAGCGGGAAACGGCAAGCAAAATCAAGATTATTTTCAATGTGTTCAAGGGACAGGATTATGAAATTTACGCAAGACTTCTCGGCACAAATCGGTAGCCTGCGGACTGCGCTTTGTTCCGCCGACGCCATCGTAATCGGCGCGGGGGCGGGGCTCTCCACGGCGGCGGGGTTCACCTATTCGGGCGAACGCTTTGAAAAGTATTTCTCCGACTTTGGGGAGAAATACGGCTTTTCCGACATGTATGCGGGCGGCTTCTATCCGTATGATACGCCCGAGGAGCATTGGGCGTATTGGTCGCGGTACATTCTCGTCAACCGCTACATGGACCCGCCCAAGCCGCTCTATCAAAAACTTTTCGACCTCGTGAAGGGCAGGGACTATTTTGTCATCACGACCAACGTCGACCACTGCTTTCAGAAGGCGGGTTTCGACAAAAATCGACTCTTTTACACGCAGGGGGACTACGGGTTGTTTCAGTGCTCCGTGCCTTGTCATAATAAGACGTATGACAACGAGGAAGCCGTCCACCGCATGGTGAGAGAGCAACGAGGGATGCGCATTCCGAGCGAACTCATTCCGCGCTGTCCCGTCTGCGGCAAGCCGATGACGATGAATCTGCGTTCGGACGACACCTTTGTCGAGGACGAGGGCTGGAAGGCCGCCTGCGAACGGTACGAACGGTTCATAAACGCCCACAAAGACGGCAATATTCTCTATCTCGAACTCGGCGTGGGCTACAATACGCCCGCAATCATCAAATATCCCTTCCGGCGGCTGACCGCGCAGAACAAACGCGCGACCTACGCCTGCGTAAACTACGGCGAAGCCTTCTGTCCGCCCGAAATCGTAGACAGGGCCATCCTCATCGACGCCGACCTCTCCATCCTGTCCCGCCTGTAAAACTTCTCCGAAAACAAAAAAAATCCCCACGGGGGGGCTTGAGATTTCCCGATGGAGAAGCCCACGAGCCGCAGGCGAAGTACTACGGCTACGCTCCGCTCGAAATGACAACGTACTGTTGTCAGGGCCGAGTGAACGCAGTGAGCGCGTGGAGAAATCTCGTCCTTTTATGCCGCCCCCGCGCAGCAGACGCTGCGCGGGGGCGGGGTTTTTATACAACAATGCTTACTTTTTGATGATTTTATAGCCGCATTGGGCGAGCAGCCAGTCGATGTCGTCCATGAGCTGATAGTCGTAGCGGATGACGTCCGTCTCCTCCTCCGTCTTGCCCGCGGCGTCCGCGACGATTTTTCGGAATTCCTCCAGCCCCTCCATCGTGGTCAGGTTGCCGTGTTTGCGCTTTTTGAGCATCTCTTTCTTGTCGAGGGTGAGAATTTCACTCCTTTTGCAGGGGACAAAGCCGTTTGCTATCATGTTCGCGCACCAGCGAAGGTGCTCCTGCACGGCAAAGGTATGGCGCAAGGAATTTCTCGTCTGCTCTTCGTTGGAGTATTCCCAGACCCGCTTTCCCGCCACCGTGAGAGGGGAGGGCGTGCGCTTGTCGGCCTCTTCGTATGCCCGCAAAAAGTCCGCGGTGCAGTCCTCGCCCTCTTCCGCGTAGTCATAGCCGCACAGATGCAGTTTCATCCGCGCGCTGAGGCAGGCGTAGAGGTTGGCTTCCCGCTGGTACTGCTTGAAGGAATACCATTTGCGCCGCGCCGCCTCCCGAATGCTGCCGTCGAGCTTTGCGTCCTCGGAACTGTTCTGCCGCTTCGCCACGTCCTCTGCGGTGTAGAGGAGATGCCGAAGCCGCGCCATGCGCTCCGTCTTCTCTCGCAAAACGAGCGCCGCATTGTAGACGCACTCGCGGTTGGCGCCGAAGAAGATGATATCTTTGAATTCGCCGCCGAGCGCCCTGCTTGCCCGCGCGTCGCGCACCTTCACGAAGATTTTGACGGGCGCCGAAATCTCCCATTCCTGCAATTTCTGCTGCAATTTTTCCGCCAGCTCGATGTTCTCCAAATCCGTCCCGAAGGAGATGACGATGTAGTTATAGCTGTTTTTCTCGGAGAGCGGGGTGCGGATGGTGGCATAGAAGGCGGGATGGTTGACTTCGAGCGGATATTTGCTCACCTCGGCGGGCATCGGGACGAGGGGAAGGAACTCGTCCTCCCTGCCATGATAGTATTTGAGAAATTCCCGATACCGCAGATATCCGTGGTGCAGGGCGCCGCTGTACACCTCGGAATTTTCGGTAAAAATCCCCTCGGGGTAGTAGCGGTCGATGAGGTGATAGTGCACGGGCTTGGGCACGGGCTTTCCGTCCCGCATCGTCAAAAATTCGTTGTTGGAGACAGAGGCGAGGAAGAGGCTCTCGTTGAGCTTCCCAAAGCCCACGAAGAAGACGTTCGGCTGAATTTCGTCGCGGATTGTTGCGGTAGAGTAGTCGATTTCCCGCTCCGTCATGAACTGCGTCAGGGGGTATTTGTCGATGAAATCCGTCGCAATCTGCTCGTGGCGGTTGACAAAGCGGATGATGCCGCAGGAAGTCTCCGCGTAGTGCTCGAAGATTCCCGCGTTTGCCTTGGAGGCAAAGACGTGCACCGAGAGCCCGCAGTCCTCGGTGATGGGGATATTCGTGAGGTCGGACGCGGCGACAAGTTTTTGGAATTGGGTCACATAGCGCAGCGTCCTTTCATCGTCCCCCGTCTCCATGATGACGGAGACCTTGCGCTTGGAGAGATTTTTGAAGAGTTTTTGGAAGGCGGCGCCGAGATTTTCCTCCTTCACGGAGCAGGCCGCCGCACCGCGGAGAAAGGCCTCGTCCTTGAGCTCGGGCGTGAGCTCGTCGAAGAGCACCGCTTTTTGCCCCTTGGGAACGGAGCCGAGCAGATGCAGCGCGTTTTGGGTCGTGCCGATGATAACGACAACTTTTTTGCTGCATTTTCCCGCAATGAGCAGGGATGCGCGGTTATAGACCCACTGCCCGCAGAAGGACAGCGTGAAGAGCAGGGTGTTGAGAATGACGAGGGAGAAGAGAACTTCCACCGCGGCATGGAAGAGCACGCTCTCCGCAAGGAGGGGTGCCACGGCGCCGTAGTCAAATTTCAAGACGACCACCTCGAAGCAGGCGCCCACGGCGCTCCAAAGGGACTCCTCCACACTCTTTCCGACAAACCGATGGGCGAGGAAGAAGAGGGGAATGACGGCAAAGTAGATGAACACGAATCTGCCGCGCTTGAAATTCTTCAGCCGCGCGAGCCGTTCCTTTCTCGAGCAGTTGGCGAGCCAGACGACGATTGCAACAAACAGCGCAACCATGTAGATGATTGTAAGAATTATGACGGTATTCATAGAACTCCTTTCATGTGACATTCTCCCCCTTCTTCGAAAAAGGGGGCGGTTCTCTTGGCGCCTCCCCCCTTATACTTGAGGGTGGAGCGCCGCAGTTCTCGCTCAACAGCACGGGGTGCTGTGAGCGGCGGCGCGACAGGAGCGCTGGCAGGCGCGACGGACTTTGCGGCGGTCCCTGCCGCCCAAAGAGGAAGCCCGCACCGCGGGCAGGTAGGGGGTGTCATTTCAAAATAATGTGCGCGAGCAAAACTACGCTTTTGCGCTGCGCGACACAATTTGCAACGCCACCGCAGGCTTATTGTCCGATGAAACGACTCCGCTTGCGCGGCTACGAGCAGGAGAAGGCGCTAACGCCAATCCGCTCGACGAAAAGATTTCCGCAGGAAAGCTTTTCGCCGAAACATGTATAGTCCCATTATATCATATCTCTTCCCGGAAAGCAATCGTAATCGTAAAAATCGCCGAAGGAACTTTTGAAGGGGACAAAGAGGGGGGATTTTGCGCGTGCGGAGCGCGATGCACGCGGTGGCGGCACGGAAGTATTGCGAAAAATGTTTGAAATCTTCTCAAAAAGTTGACAAAACAGATGGAAAGTGTGATATAATATACTCGTAAGCAGAAAGGAAACAGCGATTGGAGAACACGATAAGGAGAAAGCCATGAAGAAATTCCCGATTGCCGCCTCGTTGGCGGTCCTGTTCGGCTTGTCCGCGCTCGCGGGCTGTGCGGGCGGCGATGGCACAAGCGCAGACCTCGAAAAAGCCCCCGACTCCTATCAGACGGAACTTCCCGAGGAGAAGCCCATAGAAAAGCCCGAGGAGAAGCCCGAGGAGAAGCCCGAAGAACTTCCCGCCGAAAAACCCGCAGAGAAACCCGCGGAACAACCCGGGGAGCTCCCCCAAGAGACCCCCGCCATCTCTCCCATTGCCCTTTTGGACACGGTGGACGTCGCCGACGCATTCGGCGACCGCGAAGCGGAGGGCTGGTCGTTTGCTCTGAAGGCGGCGGGCGATTTATCCGCCTCGTACGGGTTCCGGTTTGATTCCGAAATCACCGATGAGGAGAAAGTCAACCTGCTGTGCAGCGCGGGCGTGGGTCTCGACGATTTGTTCGGGGTGCGCAATGCCGAAAACGCGCTCGGGTTCGAGCTGTTCGGGGGCGGAAATGCCAACCTGTCCTTTATTTACCGCGGCCCCAAGTCGGACTCTGCTCCCGTCGAAAAGAGCTATGACGTCGGCTTCCGCCATGACGGCGACTTCGTCTGGTATGCGGGCGAGGGCGAGAGCGAGACAAAGACCTCGCTCGAGGACTTGAAGGCGCAGCTCGAGGACGTCATGATGATGGAGACCCTCCAAGAGATGGAGCAAGCGTTTCTGACCATTCCCGAGGAACTGCAGAAGGGGATGTCCCTCCGCTTTGCCGTGGAGAAACTCATCGACCTCGGCTTCACACTGCAGATTGACGACACGGACGGCCTCGCCATCTCCCTCAGGGCGAACGCGGGCTTTTATACCGACCTTCTCAACGATATGCTCGAGGAGTTCCTCCCCGCGAAGTGGCTCAACTACCTTCCGCGCGCCGATTTCGGGTATGAGCGGACGGTGTTCGACATCACCTTGGCGTTCGACGCAAACGGAATTTTCCGCGAATATTCCATGTCGAGCGACGTCGCCCTGACGGCCTCTTTGGAAATGCGCCACCTCTTTTATACCGAGAGCACGGTGCGTGCGGGCGGCAACTTTGCAATCACGGCGAGCTACGACCTGCCCGCGGAAGGCGAAACAGGCGACGGCGCCGCCGCGTAAATTTCATTCTTTCACGCAAACAGCGGGGCGGACCCTTTGTCCGCCCCGCTTTTCCATCGTCACCCTGAGCGCAGCCGAAGGGCCTTATTTTCTACCCCTCATAAATTTCGCGGCAGATGTGTTGGGCGTACAGCCTTCCCACGTTGATGTGCGTGACGGCCTCGATACCCCCGAAGAAGGCGTTGGAGTTGACCTCGCAGACGGCATAGCCCTCCCCGTCGAACAGGACATCCACTCCGCAGTAGTCGAGGCCCAACACGCGGGAAGCCTTCTCGCACATCTCTGCCACTTCCTCAGGCGGTACAGTAGCGGTGCCCGTCCCGCCCAATTCGAGATTGGAACGGAAGTCCCCGCAGGACTTGCGCACCATCGCGGCGACGCACTTGTGACCGATGACAATCACCCGCATGTCCCGTCCATAGCTCGATTGAATAAATTTCTGGAAGAGATGGGGGGTGCATTTGAGCGCCTCCATGCGTGCCCTCAGCTCGTCGCGGCTGTCGATTTTATAGACCCCCTTCCCCAACGACCCATAGCTCTCCTTTGCGATGAGGGGATAGCCGAGGCTGTCTTCAATCTCTTCCACAAGACTGTCCGGGATTTGCTCCTCGGGGCTGTAGCAGAGGGGGGCGGGGAGGGTGCGCGGCATGGGAATGCCCTGCCCTGACAGAAGGATGTGCGTCATCATCTTGTCGTCGCACGCCTCGATGGCGGCATGGGAGTTGAAGAGCCGAAGGCCGCTCTTTTCGAGCATCAGCGAGACGTATTTGTCCTTGTCGAGACAGACGCAAAAATCGTAGCCCGCGGCGCGCGAGACAATCTCCCCGCTCTCCGAAAGAACGGCGGGGAAGAAGTTGTTGCGCCTGATGTCCGTTTCCACCCCGAGCGCCTCAAATTCCTCCTTGAGGCGGCGGGACTGATTAAGACTGTGCTCCAATTTGGAATAGGCGTTGTTGAGAATGAGGCCTCTGCGCATGGTATCTCCTCACTAAAACAGGGCCCCCAAAAATAAGACGAAACTTTTTAGGGAGAAGCGGAAAGCCGCAAAAGGAAAGCGCCAACCTTTCGGTTGGCACTTCATAGCGCAGCCTTGCTGCGACGTGGTGACCCGTGCGGGAATCGAACCCACGATACCACCGTGAAAGGGTGATGTCTTAACCGCTTGACCAACGGGCCTTGTTTTGATATTCAAACGGACTTTGCCGCAAATTGCTGGTAGCGATGAGTGGATTCGAACCGCTGACCTATCGGGTATGAACCGATCGCTCTAACCAGCTAAGCTACATCGCCATATGGTTGCGGGGGCAAGATTCGAACTTGCGACCTCCGGGTTATGAGCCCGACGAGCTACCTGGCTGCTCTACCCCGCGATAAAAATATTCGGCTCTCACCGAATAGCTTTTTTATTTTACCCGAATCTCGCCCGTTTGTCAACTGTTTTTGCTCGCAAAAAAAATTTTTTTACGGGAAGCGTCGCGTGACTTTTCCGCGCGGCTTGGGTACATAATAGATGAAAGACATCAAAAGGAGAATTTTTCCATGAAAATCCGCACTGCGATATCCCTCTCGCTCGCCTGCGCCCTGTGCGCCGCGGCGGCGGGATGTGCGCCCGGACAAATCGGCACCGCCGAGCGCCTTGCGACCGCATCCGTCGTCACTTCGGTCACCTTTCGGGAGATTTCCTCGCCGGCGTTTACCGACTTCCGCGCCTCCACCGACCTCTTCTCCTACGCCCTCTCCGAGGAGGCGTTCGCCCGCGCGGAAGAGAAGGACAACTTCGTCCTCTCGCCCGTCTCCGTCTATACGGCGCTCGCGACGGCCTCGGCCTGCGCGGAAGGGGCGGTGAAGGAGGAACTTCTCGCCGCGCTCCACACGACGGCGGGCGCGCTCGACAACAACTTTTCCACCTACTACCGCATGCTCGGCGCCGAGAACGAATACGAAGATACGGGCTATGCGCAACTCGCCAATTCCATCTGGATTGACGTCGGATATGCCCCCCATGTCCGCGAAGCGTGCCTCAAAAAGCTCGCGGAGAGCTACTTCTGCGACGCATTTTCGGCGGACTTCCTCTTCGACAACCAAGGTGCAAACGACTCCATCCGCGCCTTTGTCAAGGAGAAGACGAAGGGGCTCATCGACCAAGACTTCCGCATCGACGACACCACCGTCTTTGCGCTCGTGAACACGCTCTATCTCAAGGACGTGTGGCTCCCCGGCGGAAACGAACTCGCCCTCGACCCCGACGTGACGCAGTTTGAAAACGCAGACGGCACCGCTTCCATGACGCCCTTCATGCGCACCCTTTACCGCATCGGCGAGGTGGCAAAGGGGGAGGGCTACTCCTACTTCACGGCGTCCACGCAGCACGGCTACACGCTCAAAGTCCTTCTTCCAGACGAGGGCAATTCCGCGGAGGAGCTCTTCACCTCGAAGAATCTTTCCCGCATCAACGCCACGAAGGACTACGGCGGCGTCGACGAGGAGGCGCGCGTGCGCCACATGACCCGCATGATTTTGCCCGTCTTTGAGGCAAGCAGCGACCTCGACCTCATCAAAACGTTGCAAAATCTCGGCATCCACGCACTGTTCGAAAACGAGGGCAACGCCGCGGCGGCCCTTCTCGACGGCATGGAGGCGTACTGCAACAAGGTGGAGCACATCGCCAAACTCAAGGTGGACAGACAGGGCGTGGAGGGCGCCGCAGTCACCATCATGGGGGAGGGAGCTACTGCCGCGCCCGACTTGTACACCTATGAGTATGAGGATTTCATCGTGGACCGCCCGTTCGCATTTTTGCTGACGGATAAGTATGCCAACGTCCTCTTCTCGGGCGTCATCACAAGCCTGTAAGTTGGCGTGAAAAACCCCTCGCTTCCGACATGGGAAGCGAGGGGTTTTTGTATTTAGTCCGTAAATGGTGTGGATGATTTTACTCGAGCGCGAAACTTGCCACCGTGCTCTGAAGGGGTCCGAGCGTGTCGCAAAGTGCATACAGGGATGAGAAATCGACGACCACGTCATACGTCCCCGCGGCGGTGGGGAATTCTCCCGCTTCGCCGTCGATATAAAAGGTGAAGACGGCATCGGGGGTACCCATGTCCGCATTCGAGGGGTCCGTTGTCGCAAAATACGTCCTGCCCGCCCGCCGGCCCGTGAGGGTGAACCAAACGGGAGAGGTGTCTGTCTTTTCAAAACGGAAGGAGACCGTCGTCTCGGTGCGGGAGAGATAGGTAATCACCCCGCCGCGGACGCTGCGCGTCTCCGAGAGCTGCATGGGGGCGCCCCCCGTCTCGGACCCTCCCGGGGTATCTCCCGCGGCTCCTCCCGTCCCCCCGCCGATATCATCGCCGGTATAGGGGGGCGTGCCGCCCGTTCCGGACCCGCTTTCTCCCGCGAGCAGAGCGGGGGCGATGGCTGCGGGCACGAGGAGAAGGGCGACTGCGGCGACGGCTATTCCTGCCGTCCATGCGCGTCGAAAGCTGCGGCGCGGGGCGGTCTCTGCCGCCTCCATGACAAATGTTTCATCGATTTCGGAAAGCGCTTCCGCAAACAGTTGTGTATTCACAGGGAATATCCCTCCTCAATCAAAAATTCTTTGAGCCGACCCCTTGCGCGCGAGAGGCGGGAGGTGACGGCGTGGGCGCGCATGCCGAGCGCGGATGCAATCTCCCGGACGCTCTCACAGTACCAGTACCGCTTGACGAAGGCCACCCGCGTCGCCCTGTCCTGCCCCTCCAGAAACTTGTTGACGAGGCGGGCGAGCTGGCGGACGTCCACTTCCTCCTGCGTGCGAAGGGCGGCGGGGATACATTCCTCGAGTTCGGAAAAGGGGACGGCGTCCCCGCGCCGCTTCTCCGCCCCGTTGTAGCGTGCCTTTTTGAGCGCGCAGTTGCGGACGACTTTTGCGACATAGGGGAAGAAATGCACGGGACGGTTGGGCGGAATGCTGTTCCACACCCCAAGCATGGCATCACTGCAGGCCTCTTCCGCATCGGCGGCGGAGTGGGTGACGTTGAAGGCAATCTTTTTGCAGGCCTGCCCGTATTTTTCTTCAAGGGCGGGAAGAGCCGTCTCGTCCCGCGCGAAGAGAAGTTGTATGATTTTCTCGTCGTCCATGAACACCCTCAAAAAGATTCTACCATATCGGGGGTCAAATGTCACGCGCGCGGACAAAATTTTTTGATTTTTCCGCGGAGCATATTCAGGGCGGCCTCGGAATATGTTATGCGTATGGAAGCGTACAAGCTGAGCGCGCGGGAAGTTTTGCGCCGCGTCGGGGGAAGTGAGAGCGGGCTCTCTTCGGATGAGGCGGCAGAGCGGCTGAAAAGGAATGGTCCAAACGCCCTTCCCGCCCCCAAGAAAAAGAGCAAACTCGCCCTCTTTTTTGCACAATTCAAGGACCTCATGACAATCATCCTCATCGCGGCGGCGGTGCTCTCGGGCATTCTCGCGGCGGTGACGGGGGAGATGAGCGAGCTCGTGGACACGGGCATTCTTCTTGCCATCATCGTCCTCAACGCCCTCGTGGGCTTTTTGCAGCAGTTCCGCGCGGATGCCGCCATCGAGCACCTCAAAAAGCTCTCCCGCTGTGAGGCGAAAGCCGTGCGCGACGGGCGGGTCGTCAAAATCGACGCGGAAGGGCTCGTCGTCGGCGACATTGTCGAGGTGGAGGAGGGGGACCGCATCCCCGCAGACCTTCGCATCCTCTCGAGCGAGGACTTTTCCTGTGACGAGTCCGCCCTCACGGGGGAATCCCGCCCCGTCAGAAAGGGCGACTGCGTGCTCTCGGAGGGGGCGCTCGCCACGCGCAAAAACTCTGCCTTTTCCTCCACGTTTTGCGTAAAGGGGCACGCGCGCTGCGTCGTCGTCGGGTGCGGCAAGGACACCGAGACGGGCAAGATTGCAGACCTTCTCGAACAGAGCGGGGAGCAGCCCTCCCCCCTCGACAAGATGATAGCAAAGCTCGGCAAAGTCATCACGGTGTCCGTGCTCGCGGTGGCGGCGGTGCTCTTTATGGGAAAGATCCTCTCGGGGCGCGCGGGAATCCTTGACAGCATCATGGCGGCGGTCGCCGTCGCCGTTGCGGCAATCCCAGAGGGGATGGGCGCCGTCGTCACCGTCATCCTCGCGGTGGGGGTCCAGCGGATGGCAAAGCGGGGCGCGGTTATGAGAAAGCTCTCCGCCGTGGAGGCGCTCGGCAGTTGCACCGTGCTCTGCTCGGACAAGACGGGGACTCTCACAAAAAATCGCATGACGGTGGAGGCCGTGGACGCCTGCTTTGCGGACGCGGAAGCGGGGGAGGAACTTCTCGCCTGCATGCGCGTCTGCCACTCGGTGAAGGGGCACGCGGGCGGCTACCTCGGCGACCCCACCGAAGTCGCCCTGCTCGAATATGCGGACGGGCAAAATTTCGAGCTCAACTTCCGCGCGGTCGGGGGGACGCCCTTTTCCTCGGAACGGAAGCGCATGAGCGTGCTCGCCCGCCTTCAAAATAGAGACGTTCTCTATGTAAAGGGGGGCTATGACGTCCTCTTAAAGTTGTGCACGAAGCGGCTCTCCGGCAAAAACGAGGTACCCATGTCCGAGGATGACCGCGCAAAAATCCTCTCTCGGGCGGGAAGTTATGCCATGCAGGCCATGCGGGTGCTCGCCTTTGCCCGCGGAGAAAAGAAGGAGGAAAACCTCACCTTTTTGGGCATTGCGGCTCTCTTCGACCCGCCCAAAGAGGGGACAAAAGAGGCGGTCTCCCTCGCGAAAGCGGCGCAGGTGCGGCCCGTGATGATTACGGGGGACAGTCCCGAGACGGCGCTCGCCGTCGCCCGCCGTTTGGGCATCGCGAAGGGCCCCTCGGAAGTCGTGACAGGGGAGCAAATTGACAGAATGGGGTCGGATTTCGAGGCGCATGCGGGCGAATATTCCGTCTATGCGCGGGTCGCGCCCGTCCACAAGGTGCAGATTGTCTCCGCCCTCAAGGCCCGCGGCGAAGTGGTCGCCATGACGGGGGACGGCATCAACGACGCGCCTGCGCTCAAGGCCGCCGACGTGGGCGTTGCGATGGGTTCGGGCACCGATGTCACGAAAAACGCCGCCGACGTGGTAATCGGCGACGACGATTTCTCCACGATGGTGCACGCCGTCGAGGAGGGGCGCGGGGTCTTTCTCAACATCAAGCGCACCATTTCCTTCTTTTTGTCCACCAACCTTGCGGAAGTTTTGGGCGTACTCCTCGTCTCCCTCTTCTTTTGGCGGTATGATTTTCTCACGTCGACGCAGCTCCTCTGGGTCAACCTCATCACGGACTCTCTTCCCGTGCTCGCACTCGGCGTGGAGCGTTCGGAGGGTACCATGTCGCGGGGTCCCGTGTCGGATAGCGAGATTTTTTCGCCGAAATCGCTCTTAAAAGTCGTCCTCTTCGGCCTCCTCATGACCGCCATTCTGATTTTCTCCTTCGTCACTTCTCTGCACGTCTGGGGAAATGCCGTGGCGGGGACGGTGGCGTTTGTGCTCCTCTCCAACCTCGAGCTCTTCCATGCCTTCAACGTGCGGGCGGAGGACCGCGGCAAGGTCTTCTCCAACAGGGTGCTGTGGATTACGGTAGCCGTCGGCATCCTTCTCTCCGTCCTTCTCGTCGCCACGCCCCTCGCCCCCTTCTTCGCCCTCACGCCGCTCACCCTCCCGCAGTGGGCATTCGTCGGGTGCATGTCCCTGCTCATATTGCCCCTCGGCGCCCTTGTCCGTCTCTTCGGAAGGGTCAGAATGCGCAAAACGTATACCCTTTCGCGCGAAACAGGGAGATGATGGCGGGAAGCGCCTCCGCAGTCGCCTTCTGATAGGCGGCGTCGTGCAAAAGCAGGACGACATTGTCCTTGCCCGCGGCGGTCTCCTTGGTGCGGCGAAGGAGAAAGGGAACGGTGGAGGCCGCAGTCTCCCCGTCTCCGCAGACGGCGTTCCAGCCGACGACGGTAAAGCCCTCCTCCTCGGCGAGCGCCTTCTCCCGCGCATGCGTGCCGCCCCCGGGGAAGCGGTAGAGGGTGGGTTTTATTCCCGTCACCGAAAAGATGAGGGCGGCGCAGTCGCGGATATCCCGTAAAAACGCCCCCTCGGAGGCATAGATTTTGTTGTATTCGTGGCTCATCGAGTGCACGCCGAGGCTGTGCCCCTCGCGCGCGATGCGGCGGAGCGTCTCCTCCCGCCCGTAGACGCGGTCGCCCACGATGAAGAAGGTCGCTTTGACCTTCTCCCGTTTGAGGGTGTCGAGAATGCGCCCCGTGACGACGGTGCTGGGGCCGTCGTCGAAGGTGAGATAGATGTGTTTTTCGCCTGCCGCAAGGCTGAACGTCTCCACCGCAGCCATCCTCCCCCCGAAGTGGGCGAGGAGGAGCAAAAACGCAACGAACAGCACGATGGCAATGCGCAGCGGTTTCTTGTACATACCCAAAGTTTGGGGGATTTTTCCCGATTTATTCGGGATTCGCGCGCAAACGCCCATTTGATTTGCAAAAGAAGGGACAAGGGCACGAAAAATTTTGCGAGCGGTTTGACATCTTGCTCTCCCCGTGCTATAATGGAGAAAAATCCATGAAGACGCGGGAGGCAAGTATGATTACGGTAAGAGAATTCGGGACGCTTTCGGACGGAAGAAAGGTCCACGCATATACCTTGCGGGACGGGGCAATGGAAGTCACCGTCCTCGATTTGGGCGGAGCGGTGCAGAGCATCCGCGTCCCCGACGCGAGCGGATTCTCCGTCCCCATCGCCCTCGGCTATCCGACGGTGGACGGTTACGAGCACGACAGCTTTCAGGTGGGAGCCGTCGTCGGCAGATGCGCCAACCGCATCAAGGACGGGCGGCTCGTCATCGGCGGCACCCTCTATCAACTTCCCTGCAACGACCGCGGCAACCATCTCCACGGCGGGGAAAACGGGTTCGGGCGAAAGCTCTTCTCCGCGGCGGTTGTGGGCGACGCCCTCGCGCTCACCTACATTTCTCCCGACGGCGAGGAGGGGTATCCCGGGCGGCTCACGGCAACCGTGGTCTATACCCTTCACGATGGCTGTTTCCGCATTCGCTACCGCGCCACGACGGAGGCGCCCACGGCGGTCAATCTCACCAATCATACCTATTTCAATCTCAACGGCATCGGTTCGGGGGACATCTTGGGGCACATCGTGCGCATCAACTCCTCCAAAATCGTCAGGACGGACGAGACGATGGCATGCGTCGGCGGGTTCCGCCCCGTTGCGGGCACCGCGTTCGATTTCAACAACCCGAAGGAGATTGGGCGGGACATCAAGGGGGACCTCAGCTTGCTCACCGAGCACGGCTACAACCATTCCTACGTGCGGGACGGGGAGGGGGAATTCATGGAAGTCAAGGGGGAGCGGACGGGCATTCGTCTCAAACTCTTCACCGATTTGCCCTGCGCCCAGTTCTACACGGGCAACGAGCTCTTCGGCGCCTTCGAGCCGCACACGGGGCTCTGCCTCGAGGCACAGCTCATTCCCAACAACGTCAATGTCCCCGAGTATTGCGCGCTCGGGAGCTCCTTCTTGAATCCCGGCGAGGTCTACGACCACACCGTGGAATACAAATTCGGCATCGAAAAGTAACCCTGCACGAAAGGGCGAAAAGACGGCATACGATGAGGTGACCGCATTTTTACGGGGGTCTCACCAATGCTGTGGTTTTTCGGATTGGAGACGTGGCAACAGGCGGTCCTCGTCTCCTTCTTTTTATTTGCTTCCACCGCGCTCGGCGCAGCGCTCGTGTTCGTCTCCAAAAAATTCCGTCCCGCCGCGCTCACCCTTCTCTTGGGGCTGTCGGCGGGAATTATGACGGCCGCAAGTTTCTTCTCTCTGCTCCTTCCCGCGCTCTCCTACCCAAGCGCCCTGCCGAGCTATCTCACCGTGACGCTGGGCTTTGTCCTCGGTGGGGGATTTCTCCTCGTCTCCGACCTCATATTTTCGCGCAAAACTCCCAAAAAGTGCGGAATGGGGCGGAAAAACGCGCTGATGTTTCTCGCCGTCACCCTGCACAACATCCCCGAGGGGATGGCGGTCGGCGTGGCGCTCGCGGCGGCAAGGGACGCGGGAACGGTCGCCGCGGCGCTCGTGTTTGCATTCGGGATTGCCGTCCAGAACTTCCCCGAGGGGGCGTGTGTCGCCTTTCCGCTTCGCGCCTCCGGGATGCCCCCGTGGAAGTGTTTTCTCTATTCCGCGGGCTCGGGCGCCGTGGAAATCCCCGCCTGCATCCTCGGCGCGCTCGTCTCCGCGGCCGCGGGGGGATTCTTGCCGTGGGCGCTCTCCTTTTCGGCGGGCGCGATGATTGCCGTCGTCTGCGCGGAGCTCATTCCCGAGTGCTTTGAGGGCAACAAGACGGTCGCCACCCTCGGCGTCGTGCTTGGATTTGCCCTGATGATGGTGCTCGACGTCGCGCTCGGATAAAAATTTTCCGTTTGCGGAATAAGAACGTCCGAATCGCCCATACTTCGGGTATGAAATCGGAAACGACCGCCCCGAAAAAGACGGAGGCGGAAAAGCAGGAAAAGAACTTTGAGACGGCAAACGACCATACCATGTCCGCAAGACGCACCGCAGTAATCGTCGGCGGCTCGTCCGGGATTGGCCGTGAGACCGCCTTAAAACTTCTCTCGAAGGGCTACCGCGTGTTCAACGTCTCCCGCACCCCGTTCAAGGGGGAGCGCGTCACGACTTACCCCGCGGACGCCGCACGGGAGGGGGAAATCGCCGCCGCCGTCTTGCACTGCGGGGAGGAGACGGGCGCCATCGACCTCGTCGTCTATTCGGCGGGATTCTCCATGGCGGCGCCCATCGAACACGCCAAGAGCGGGGACTACCGCTACCTCTTCGAGGTCAACTACTTCGGCGCGGTGGAGACCCTCCGTGCCGCCGCTCCCTTCTTGAAGCGGAGAGGGGGAAGAGCCATTCTCGTCGGCTCGATGGGGGCAGACCTTCCCATCCCGTATGACAGCTTCTACTCCTCCTCCAAGGCGGCTCTTTCCATGCTCGCCCGCGAGGCGGATATGGAACTTCGTCCCTACGGCGTGCGCGTCTCCGCCCTGCTCCCCGGAGGCACCGCCACCGACTTCACCTACAACCGCCGCGTCTATAAGGAGCCCGAGAGCCTGTCCTATTCCCCCTCGGTGAAGAAGGCCTCCGCCGCACTTGCCAACATGGAACAGGGCGGCGTGAGCCCCTCCATCGTCGCCGAGGCCGTTCTCAAGCTCGCAGGCCGCAGAAACCCGCCTCCCGTCACCGCCGTGGGCGGGGTGAACAACTTCGTGCGCTACGCCTCCCGCGTCCTGCCCGAGCGCGTCACCGACTGGCTCGTCCGCAAAAAATTCAACCAGAAATAAAAAGAGGACCTCTGCGCGCGGCAGAGGTCTGTTTTTTGTGCAAAGCACAAGTTGTCTTTGGTGTTCAGGCCCTCATCAGGCTTCTGACATAGCGCAGCCAGCGAAAGAATTTCATATCCGCGCTCCTCCTTTTTTCTCGGGCTTTCCGCCCTGAAATCGGCCCTATGATAGCACCTTTTTTGATGTTCGTCAATCACATTTCAAAAAAATTTCAAAATGATTTTTTTGTGATTCTCAAACACGAAAACCTGTTTCATCCGCTACAAAATGTGAATATAACAGGATATCGAACTGTTAAAAATGAAAACTTGTGATTTTTTTGCGGATTTGCACGCCTCTCAATTCTCGGGTGCTTTCCGTAATTTTTCCGATTGCGCCGTGCCGCGCCGATTCGCTTGACGCCGACGCGAAAAGGGAATATAATAAATTCGGAAGTCGGGCGCGCGCCCGCGGGAGGCCACATGAAGACAGACATCGAAATCGCAAGGGAAGCAAAGAAGCTGCACATCCGCGATATCGCAAAAAAGCTCGGGGTCGGGGAAGAGGACCTCGAATATTACGGAAAATACAAGGCGAAACTTCTTCCCTCCGCCATAGAGGGGAAGGAGCGGCGCGCCAAACTCATCCTCGTCACCGCCATCACCCCCACCCCCGCAGGGGAGGGGAAGACGACGACCACCATCGGGCTTGCGGACGCACTCTCCCGCCTGAAGAAGCGCACCGTCGTCGCACTCCGCGAACCCTCGCTGGGCCCGGTGTTCGGCCTCAAGGGCGGCGCCGCGGGGGGTGGCTATGCGCAGGTCGTGCCCATGGAGGACATCAATCTGCACTTCACGGGGGATTTTCATGCCATCGGCGCGGCGAACAACCTGCTCGCCGCCATGCTCGACAACCATATCTTTCAGGGGAATGCGCTCGGCATCGACACGGCGCGCATCCCGTGGCATCGCTGCGTGGACATGAACGACCGCCAGCTCCGCTATCTCGAGGATGGCTTGGGCGGCCCCAAGTCGGGCGTCCCGCGGCGGGACAGTTTTGACATCACCGTCGCGAGCGAAGTCATGGCGGTGCTCTGCCTCGCCACCTCCCTTTCCGATCTCAAGGCGCGCCTTGCCCGCATCGTCGTCGCCTATAATAAAGAGGGAGAACCCGTCACCTGTGGGGATTTGCATGCCGCAGGCGCCATGTGTGCCCTCCTGAAGGACGCCATGCTGCCCAATCTCGTGCAGACCGTCGAGGGGACGCCCGCCCTCGTGCACGGCGGGCCGTTTGCCAACATCGCCCACGGGTGCAATTCCGTCGCCGCGACGGACGCCGCCCTTCGGCTCGGGGACTATGTCGTCACGGAGGCGGGATTCGGCGCCGATTTGGGTGCGGAAAAGTTCTTCGACATCAAATGCCGCGCGGCGGGGCTCCACCCCGACTGTGCCGTCGTCGTCGCGACAGTGCGTGCGCTCAAGATGCACGGCGGGCTCGCCAAGGACGAGCTCTCCCGAGAGAATCTTCCCGCCCTCGAGAGGGGCCTCTGCAACCTTCTCCGCCATGTCTCCAACCTGCAGACGGTGTTCGGACTCCCCGTCGTCGTCGCCGTCAACCGCTTTTCGGCGGATACCGACGCGGAAATCTCCCTCGTCACCGAGGAATGCAAGGCGCTCGGCGTCAACGTCTGCCTCTCCACCGTCTGGGCGGATGGGGGACGCGGGGGGCTGGCGCTCGCCGAAGAGGTCGTCCGCCTCTGCGAGACGGAGAACAAGTTCCGCTTCTGCTATGATGCGGAGTGGTCCATCAAGGAAAAAATCCATGCCGTCGTCACGAAAATCTACGGCGGGGACGGCGCCGTCTACACCCCCGAGGCGGAGGCGGAAATCGCCGACCTCGAGCGGCTCGGATTCGGCAAAATGCCCATATGTATTGCAAAAACGCAGTATTCCTTCTCGGATGACGCCGCAAAACCCGGCGCACCCGAGCACTTCGATGTGACCGTTCGCAGCGTGCGCGTCTCCGCGGGCGCGGGCTTCGTCGTCGTGCTCACGGGAAACATCATGACCATGCCGGGACTTCCCAAACATCCCGCCGCCGAAAACATCGACGTCGACGGGAACGGCAACATCACGGGGCTGTTCTGATGACGGACGAAGAACGCCTTGCGCGGGCGGTAGCCCCCCTGCTCGAATGGTTTTCCGCGAACAAGCGCGACCTTCCGTGGCGGAAATGCCGCACGCCGTACTCCGCGCTCGTGGCGGAATTCATGCTCCAACAGACCCGTGTAGAGGCGGTAAAAGCGCGATATGTTGCGTTTTTGCGGCAATTCCCGACGGCAGAGGCCCTTGCGGCGGCGGACGAGGACGAGGTCTTCAAATGCTGGGAGGGGCTCGGCTACTACACGCGGGCGCGCAACCTGCACCGCGCCGCAAAACGCATCGCATGTGAGGGCTTCCCCGCGACATGGGTGGGGGTAAAGTCTCTCCCCGGGGTGGGAGATTACACCGCAGGGGCGGTTTGTTCCATCGCATTGGGGCTCAAAGAGCCCGCCGTGGACGGCAACGTCCTTCGGATTCTCACCCGTCTGCTCGCCGACCCCTCAAATATCGACGATTTGGCGGTAAAACGCCGCTTTCGGGCGATGCTCGCGGCGGTTTATCCCGAAAATTGCGCCGATTTTTGTGAGGGGCTGATGGAGCTCGGCGCCCTCGTCTGTGTTCCCAACGGAGCTCCGACGTGCGGGGCATGTCCGTGGGTGACCCTCTGCAAAGCACATGAGGAGGGGAAAGAAACGGCCTTTCCCGTCCGCCTTCCCAAGCGGGAGAGACGGGTGGTGGACGCCACCGTCCTCGTCCTTTCCTGCGGCGACAAATTTGCCCTCGAAAAGCGCAAAAAGGGGCTGCTTTCGGGTCTCTTCGGCTTTCCCTTTTTCGAGGGAGAAATGGACCCCGCGCAGTTTGGGAAGGTGATGGACTGCCGCCGCGCCAAGCACGTCTTCACCCACGTCGAATGGCACATGACGGGCTACCTCGTCGAAGCAAGCGAAATGTCTTGCGACTACCTCTGGAAGACCGCCGCGGAAATTGAGGCCTCTTGCGCCATCCCCTCCGCCTTCAACGCCTTCAAACAATGGATTGAAAAATAACCCATCCGCATTATATAGGATTTTTCCCTATAATTTTTCTCGTGGAAATCGCAAAAATTGTCGGAGAAAATTTGAAAAACGCGCGCCGTGCGAAAGGCATCACCCAAGCGCAAATCGCGAAAGAACTACATAAATATCAATCCGATTACAGTGAGTACGAGACGGGGAAGGTGCAACTCGATTACGAAAAGATTGTATTTCTGTGCAAACGGTTCGATATTACGCCAAATGAGTTGTTCGGCTTTCTGTAAGGGCGGCGTTTTATACGCCTGCCTCCCTCTTCCGTGCTTCATGACAGAAAAAATTTGACGTTTTGCTTGACAAGGCGCATGAGATGTTTTATAATGTAAACAAATCCCACGGAAAGAGGTGAAAGCTATGAGTGTTCTCATTTGCGATTCCAACGGCGAGCTGTGGTACACGCGCGCCAAGGAACTCGGGCTGGACTACATCTCCATGCCCTACACGTTGGGCGGAAAGGAATATTTTTACGACCTCGGCGAGAAGACGGACTTCCACGCCTTCTACGAAGCGGTCCGCGGCGGGAAAATCCCCAAGACGCAGGCGCTCAATCCCGAGGAATACAAGCGCATCTTGACCCCCTACTTCGAGCGCGGGGAAGACGTCCTCTATGTCTCCTTCTCGCACAAGCTCTCTGGCACGTTCGCATCCCTCGACGCGGCGCTTGCCGAGCTCAAGGAGCGCTTCCCCGACAGGAAATGCACCGTCTTCGACACTCAAAACATCTGTCTCGGCACGGGCATTCAGGCGGAATATGCGGCCGAACTCAAGCAGAAAGGGGCGTCCGACGAGGAGATCCTGGCGTTTCTCGAGGACTTCCGCGGGCGCGTCCGCACCTACTTCATCGTGGACGACCTCATGCACTTGAAGCGCGGCGGCAGATGCTCGGGCGTCGCGGCAGTCGCGGGGACCGTCCTCGGGCTCAAGCCCATGATTCTGGTAAAGGACGGCGAGCTCAAAGTCATCGGAAAGGTGAGCGGCAAGCGGCGGGTCATGCAGACTCTCGCAAACAAAGTCATCGAGGAGCTGGGGGACGAGACCAAGCGCGTCTATGTGGTGGATGCCGATTGCCCCGAGGAGGGCGACAATCTCCGCGACCTCATCCTTGCTGGCCGTCCCAACGCCAACGTCGTGCGCCAGACCATCGGCCCCGTCATCGGCTCGCACTGCGGCCCGGGGACGCTCGGCGTGATTTTCTCCGCATAATTTCCGAAAATACAAAAATCTTTACAGACCCGCGTTGACAAAGGCGCGGGTTTTTGCTATAATTTGAGATATGGAACGCGGCAAATTCATTGTGTTCGAGGGGACGGACGGCAGCGGCAAGTCCACGCAGATGCAACTCCTCGGAAAATATCTCAAACAGCACGGCATTCCGTGCTATCTCACGCACGAGCCGACGGACTCTCCCTTCGGCGCCATTCTTCATGCCTGCATGAGCGGCAGGATGGATGCGGACGAGCGCGTCATCGCCCTTCTCTTTGCGGCAGACCGCGTCGACCATATTCAGAACGCCGTCAACGGCATGAAGAAGAAGATTGAAGAGGGCGTCACCGTGCTCTGCGATCGCTACTACTTTTCCTCCTTCGCCTACAACGGCGGGTTCGTGCCCCTCGACTGGGTCATCGAACTCAACCGCGCCGCGATGGAGCTCCTCCGCGCCGACCTCACCGTCTTTCTCGACCTCGACCCCGAGGTGGGCATGGAGCGCGTACAGCGCCGCGGCGACCTCGAACGGTATGAAAATTTCGAGCGCCAGCGCAAAATCCGCGACAAGTACTTCGAAGTCTTCGAACGCTTCAAGGAGAGCGAGAACATCGCCATCATCAGGAGCGAGCCGAGCAAGGAGGCGACGCAGGAGAAACTCCGCGCCCTCGCGGACAAACTCTTCGGAGGACTGCAATGAACGAGCTCGAGGTGGGCGTCGTCTTAAAGCCGCAGGGCATCCGCGGCGAAATCAAGGTAAAGGCCTTCACGGACAGCGCGGAGGACTTTTTATCCCTCACCCGCGTCTTTTTGGATGGTATCCCCTATAAAATTCTCTCTGCGCGGGCGGCGGCCGACTGCGCCTATCTCTCCCTGCGCGGCGTGCCCGACCGCAACGCCGCAGAGCTCTTGCGCGGGAAAAAAGTGACCGTCCCCCGCGACGAGGCGCCTGAACTCCCCGCAGGGAGCTACTACATCGCCGACCTCATCGGTTGCACGCTCGAGACCGAGGAGGGGGAGACGCTCGGCACGCTCACATCCGTCACCCCCGCGGCGACGGACATCTACACCGTTCTCATGGGGGAGCGGGAAGTCCTCTTCCCCGCGGCAAAGGGGGTAATTTGCTCCGTCGAACCCCAAAACATGCGGATTGTTGTGAATAAAACAAGATTTTACGAGGTCGCAGTGTTATGAAAATCACCGTGCTCACCCTCTTCCCCGAGATGTTCTCCGCGCTCAACGCGAGCATCCTCGGCAGGGCGCAGAGGGACAACAAGGTGGAGATAGACGTCGTCGACATCCGCGCCTACACCGAGGACAAGCACTTAAAATGCGACGATTATCCCTTCGGCGGCGGCGCGGGCATGGTCATGATGGCACAGCCCGTTGTGAACGCGATTGAAGCGGTAGACCCCGGACATGGTGCCAAGAGAATTTATCTCTCCCCCAAGGGAACCCCGCTTTCGCAGGAGAAGGTGGTCGCCCTCGGCGGCGAGGAGAGCCTCGTCCTTCTCTGCGGGCACTACGAGGGGGTGGACCAGCGCGCCATCGATTTGTGCATCGACGAGGAAATTTCCATCGGCGATTATGTTTTGACGGGCGGGGAGCTCCCCGCGATGGTGCTCTGCGACTGCGTCGCCCGCTACGTGGACGGCGTGCTCTCTCCCGCCTCTCTCGTGGACGAAAGTTTTTCGGACGGATTGCTCGAATATCCACACTATACCCGCCCCATTTCCTTCCGCGGGCTCACCGTTCCCGAGGTGCTCCGCAGCGGAAATCACGCCGAAATCGATAAATGGAGAAGGGAACAGGCGCTCGCCCTCACCAAGGCCCGCCGTCCCGACCTTTTGAAGTAGTATGAAAGTCATCCAATGGTATCCGGGGCACATGGCGAAGGCGATGCGCATGATGGAGGAAAACGTCCGCCTCTGCGACGCCGTCATCTTCGTGCTCGACGCCCGCTGTCCCGCATCGAGTTTTCAGAAGGCGCTCGTCCCGCTCGCAGGCTCCAAACCCGTGCTGTACGTCCTGAATAAGGCCGACCTTGCGGACATGGGTGCCTCCGAATGCGTCACCACCCTGCAAAACGGGGGAGTTCAGGCCATGCGGCTTGCGGCAACTTCCCCCGCATCCTGTCGCATGCTCTCGGAGCGGCTCGAGGCGCTCGTCAAGGAGAAGGCGGCGCGGCGGCTCGCACAGGGCTCCTCGCGCCCCATGCGCTTTCTCGTCGCGGGCGTCCCGAATACGGGAAAGAGCACGCTCATCAACCTCCTCGCGGGCGGAAAACGCGCACAGACGGGGGACAAAGCGGGCGTCACGCGGGGAAAACAGTGGGTGCGGTGCGGCTCCTTCGAACTGCTCGATACCCCCGGAACGATGCCTCCCGCCTGCGAAAACCAGACCTTTGCGCGGCGGCTCGCCTACGTCGGGAGCATCAACGACGACATCCTCGCCCTCGACGAAATTGCGCTCTGCCTGCTCGAAGAGCTCTCCGCCCGCTACCCCGCCCGCCTTTCGGAGCGCTACAAAATTGAGGGCGGCACCCCCCTCGAAATGTTGGGACAGGTGTGCAAAACGCGCGGATTTGTGCGCAAGGGCGGCGAATTTGACTATGAACGCGGCGAACGGGCGCTCCTCGACGACTTCCGAAAGGGCAAGCTCGGGAAAATCTGCCTCGACACCGCGGAGGAGCTGAAGGAGGCGGGCATTCTCGCCTGACGGGTATGGACCATCCGACTTACGAACAAGAATATGCCCAAATGGGGTATTTTGCCGTCGCGGGCGTGGACGAAGTGGGGAGAGGCCCCTTGGCGGGCCCCGTCGTCTGCGCCGCCGTCATCCTTCCCGTCGAGGAGGAGCTCCGCATCGTCGGCGTCAACGACAGCAAGCAGCTGTCCGCAAAGAAGCGGGAACAGCTTGCCCTTCTCATTCGGGAGCGGGCGCGCGCCTATGCGATTTCCGAGGTGGACGAGGGCACCATCGACGAGATAAATATTTTGCAGGCCACCCGCCTCGGCATGAAGCGCGCCATCGAATCGTTGCCCATACCCGCGGACATGGTACTGTCCGATGGCGTCATGACCCTCGATATTGCGGCAAATCAGCGCAGTATCGTGAAGGGGGACGCCCTCGTCTATTCCATCGGCGCGGCGAGCATTCTCGCCAAAGTCCACCGGGACGCGCTCATGAAGAAGTACGCCGAAGAATTCCCCGAATACGGGTTCGAACGCAACGTCGGCTACGGCACCAAGGAGCACATCGAAGCCATCAGGAAGTACGGAATATGCAGAATTCACCGCAAGACCTTCGTAAAAAAATTCTGGGACGGCAGGGTGAGGAACTGACCTGCAAGTACCTCAAAAAGCATCATTATAAGATTTTGAAGCGCAACTACACGACCCCGTTCGGGGAGGCCGACATCGTGGCGCTGAGCCCCGACGGCTACACCTGTTTCGTGGAGGTCAAGACGCGCGAGTCGGACGCCTTCGGGCTGCCCGCCGAGGCCGTCACGCGGGAAAAAGAGCGCAGATACCGCCTGATGGCGGGCTATTGGTGCGCATCCGCGCGGCGGGAGGTGCCCATCCGCTTCGACGTCGCCTCCGTCTGGGAGGGGGAGCTCGAGTACTTCGAGAATGCCTTCATCTGAAAATCTCCCGCCCGCGGGCCTTTGCGGGGCGGGCAACAAAAAGGACGTAGCAAATTCTACGTCCTTTTCCCGTCTGTTTTGAATTGCCCATGCGGCGCACGAGCCCTTAAATGAGGAGCACGGCGGCGAGCACGCCGAGCGCGGCAGCGAGGGCGGGAACCGCAACGAAGATGCCCGTCTTCAAAAAGTCCAGATAGCCGAATTTCACGCCGTGGCGGTGGAGGATATGGCTCCACATGATTCCCGCGAGCGCGCCCACGGGGGTGAGAAGCGCCCCGAGGTTGGAGCCGATGATTGTCGCAAAAACCGACCCCATTCCCGCATTTCCCGCCGAAAGAATGGAGGAAAACAGCACGCTCATGGGGATATTGTTGATGAGATTTGCCGTGAGGAAGGAACTCACGCCGTATTTGAGGATGCCGAGATTCTCCCCGAAGAAGTTCGCGATTGCCGCCGTCGCGCCCTGCTCTTCGAGCCCCACGATGAGCACGAACATGGACAGCACGAAGGGGATGAGCTCATAGGGCGCGCGCCGGATACAGCCGAAGAGCGCGTCGTCGTGTTTTTTCTTGACGATGGAGATGATGCCCGACACGACGAAGAGGCTCCCCACGCTCCCGAGCGCGATGTACCACATTTCGAGCCCGAGATAGGACGCCACGGCGAGCATCACCGTGCACACGCCGAGGTGAACGAGCCCCGCGATGAGCTGCGCCCTGTCCTCGATATGCACCTCCTCCGCCTCGCCCTCGATGGGGGTCTTCAGCTTTTTGCGGAAGAGAAGAAAGAGGAGGAGAAGGGAGACCGCCCCCGCGGCGACGGTGGGCAGGATGCTCACTTTGAGATAGGAGACAAAGTCGACGCCGAGCGCGGTCGCGAGGTAGATGTTGGTGGGATTTCCGATGATGAGCGCCATGCTCCACGTGTTTGCCGCGACAAATTCGGCGGCGAGATAGGGGCGCGGGTCAATCTTCGCATGCTTTGCAAAGTAGCAGATGAAGGGCGTAAACGAGAGGATGATGACATCGTTGGACGTGAACACCGTGAGTACCGAAACGAGGGCATAGAGCGCAAAAAACAGCTGATATTGCCCGCGTTTCGCCCGTTTTAAGACGGCATTCGCAAAATAGCGGAAGAACCCGTTCTCGTCGAGAAAGACGGAGAGGACCGTCATCGAGACGAAGAGGACGAGAATTTTGAGAGGGTTAATCGCGGTGTCCGCTGTGAGTGCGCTTCCGACAGCGACCGCGTCCACCTGCCCGCTCGCGAGCAGCACGACGGCGCCGAGCAGGGTGACCATCCAATAGGTGGAGAGATGCACCTTGCCGAGGCGGAGGTTGGGGAAGAACAGAACGCATACGATCATCGCAAGGCATGTCACGCCGCAGATGATGTAGGTTGCCATGAAGAGTCCTGTTTGTGAAAAAATCAGACTGTATTCTATCAAATCGTGCGCACGATGTCAAATGATTTTCGCATAAATCGCCCGCAGTGTGAAAAAAACGTTGCATTCGCGGCAGTTTCATGATATACTTGAACAGATGACACTTTTTTCTGTGGAAAAATATCAGGGCAGCCGCGTCGCGGTCGCGCTCTCGGGCGGCGTCGATTCCGTCTCCCTGCTCCATGCCTTCAAGGAGGGGGCCGCAGCGAATTGCATCGTCCTCTCCGCCCTGCACGTCGAGCATGGGATTCGCGGAGAAGAGAGTGTCCGCGACATGCAGTTCTGCCAAACGCTGTGTAAGGAGTGGGGCATTCCGCTGAAGATTGTGCGGGTGAGCGTCCCCGACCTCGTCAAAGAGGGGGGCGGAAATTTGGAAAATGTCGCCCGCAGTGTGCGCTACGGCGCCTTTCATTCCCTGCTCGAAGAGGACGAGGCGGACTTTGTCGCAACCGCGCACCACGCCGACGACGTCGCCGAGACGGTGCTCTTCCGTCTTGCCCGCGGGACGGGCGTCTCCGGGATGAAGGCCATCATGGAGTACGACGGCATCATCCGCCCCCTCCTTTCCCGCACGCGCGCGGAAATCGAGGCATATGCGGCCGAACATCACCTGCCCCATGTCGAAGATTTGACGAACGGGGACGAAAATTACACCCGCAACTACATCCGCCATACCGTCCTGCCCGCCTTCGGGAAGATTCACAGGAACGCCACGAAGCACCTCGTGGAGTTTTCCGCCCTCGCCGCCGAGGAGGACGACTTCCTCCAAACCCTTGCGGAGAGCAACATCACCCGCCTCGCGGGGGAGGAACGGGTGCCCGTCGGCCTCCCAGACGTCCTCTTCGCCCGCGCCTGTCTCTTCTGCATGCGGCAGTATGCGCCGGGCGGCGGCTACACCCGTGCCAACATCGAGGAAATCAAGAAGCTCAAGACCTTGCAGAGCGGGAAAAAGGTCGCCCTGCCCGTCTCGGACGGCAACAAGGCGGCAACTCTCTACGCCTTCCGCGAGGGGGGAGAGGTCGTCTTCGATTGGGAATATCGGGACAGCGCCCCGAAGCCCGTGGAAATCCCCTTCACCGTGGGGAAAAGAAAGGTGGACCGACTGCCCGCCACGCCGCTCGGGTTGGGGATTTACACGGCGCCCTCTCCCTTCACGGCGCGGGAGGCCGACGAGACTTTTTCGGCAGATTACGGCATAAAGCGCAAACAGCTTTTCGTCGATTTGGACGCCTTCCCCGACGGCTGCGTCGTGCGCGCCAGACGGGAGGGAGACATGATTACCCCATACCATGCCCCGAGGAAGACCCTCAAGAAATTCCTCACCGACAGAAAAATTTCCGCCCGTCTCTCCAAAAAACTTCCCGTCATCGCAAAGGGGAGCGAGGTCTACGCCGTCGTGGGCGTGGAGATTGCGGACAGCGTCAAAGTGACGGAGCACACCGTCCGCCGCGGAATTTTATTTTGAACGCATACTTACGATAACGGAGGCTATTTTCATGCACCAAGACTGCGAGCGCATCCTGCTCACCGAGGAGCAGCTGGACGGCCGTATCACCGAGGTCGCCCGCGCCATCGACGAACGCTATCGCGGCAAGTTCCCCCTCGCCATCGGCATTCTCAAGGGGAGCATTGTCTTCTTTTCCGACCTCATCCGTCGGCTCTCCATTCCCGTGGAGCTTGACTTCATGGCGGTCTCTTCCTACGGAAACGGCGCCGTCTCCTCGGGGAAACTTCGCATCAAGAAGGACATAGACCGCGACGTTGCGGGGCGGGACGTCATTGTTGTCGAGGACATCATCGACAGCGGCTTTACCCTCGCCAACCTCAAGGCGCTCCTCTCGGAGCGGGGTGCGGGGTCGGTCGCCATCGTCACACTGCTCAATAAGAAGGGCAGGCGGGAGTACGACATCGTGCCCGATTACAACTGCTTCGACATCGAAAACGAGTTCGTCGTCGGCTACGGCCTCGACTACAACGAACGGTACCGCAACCTTCCCTACATCGGGGTTTTGAAGCGCGAAATTTATAACGGTTGAATCAAAAAAAGCCGCGCTCGGCGGCTTTTTTCATGCAAAATTTTCAGGTTATACGGCCTGTGCGAGCTTCTTCTTGTTCTTCAGCTCCTTTTCGAGGTCGGCGCAGGCCTCTTCGAGTTCCACCTCGGTCTCCGAGATGTCCACCCCGTCGAGGATGTTCTGCAGGCGGTATTCCTTGTTGAGGTATTTGATGGTCTGGTAGCCGATGACCGTCGTCAGCGTGCCGTTGACGAGCCCCTGCACGGAGGAATCCACGAGGGCGGCGATGGCGTTGCCGAGGATGGGAATTCCCTTGACGGCATTGCCCATCATCGAGACGACGGAACTGCCCACGTTGATGCCCCCCAACCCGTATGCGATGAGGGAGTTGTGCAGCACTGTCACGAGAATGCGCATGAGCCGCGCGTCCGAGGGGCGGAACCCATAGAGGTAGACGATGTCCTTGACGAGCTGCAAATTGACGAACACGACGAGCACGGCATCCACCTTCGCCGCGGGGGAGAGGGCGGAATAGGCGGCGGATTTTAAGGAGCTCTTCATGATGAGCGCCTTCGCAGACTTCTTCACCGAGCCGCGGTAGAGGGAGGTGAGGTGCTTTTTGATGGCCTCGTCGTCGTCCGTCCTGAGCGCGATGGCAAGCTTGCCCACCGTCTCGGAATCGTACCAGCCCACGCCGTCCACCTTGGCGGTGAAGTCGATAATCTTCTCGGAGACGGAGCGGCGGAGCTTTCTGTTGTGCCGCTGGGCCTTGCGCGCGCCGAAGACGTTGACGTTGGTGATGAACGCCCCCGTCCGCAGAATGCGCACGAGCGGAACGATATAGAAGAGGATAAAGAGCAAGAGGCAGACGCCGCCCGTAATATAGCCTGCGATGTTGTTGGACTCCCACACGCGGAAGGAGATATAGAAGAGAATGGCAAAGAGCGCGACGCCGATGGCGGCGATGAGGAAGGAGAGCCATCTCCGCGCCCCCTTGGTGTTCTGGCGGCGGGAGTACTTCTCCTCATATTCATAGATGGTCATCTTGGGCGGTTCCGCTGTCTCGTGTCTGACGGCGACGGCCGTCTTTTTGTCGGTTTTTTTCATGATAATCCTCCGCAAGCATGTCAAATCTTTCTATTCAATCATACACCAAATTGCCGCATTTGTAAAGTCATTTGGGGAAAGTTCCGAAAAATCGGGGGGGAGGAAAAAGTTTCCGCGCGCGAAACGCTTGCCAAACGGCGGGCGCGGGAGTATAATAAAATCATGAAAAAGGACAAGACCACCGTCTATGAAGAGCGCGCAAAGAAGCGCGAAGCCCGCATGGCGCGTCACATCGTGGCGTGTCCCCATTGCGGCGCCGACGTGCTCGACCACATGACCAAGTGTCCGCACTGCGGCGGGGAGCTCGTCCCCAAGGGATATAGGCCCATTCCCGAGGCGAAGATGAAGAAAATCAAAATCGTCACCTATTCGGTGGGCGCCGTCCTCGCGGTCGCCGTCATCGTGCTCCTCATCGTCTTCCGACCCCGATAATTCACACCGTTCGCGCGGTAGAACCCTCTCTACGCAGAATAGAGGGGGATTTTTTTGCGTAGAAATGGCAATATTTGCAGAAGAAATTGCCGCAAAACAAATGGAATCGCTCAAAAAAAGAGTAGGTTGACGGCGGGGCGTGCCTGCGGTAGAATGAAGAAAAAAACGGAGGCATCTCATGGAAGCTGTCGCAAACGTGCGGGCCATGCCCGCATATTCCAAGGGGGAGGAGATTTTCAGCGCCGTCTCGCACATCGTGGGCGGGGCGTTCGGCTTGGCGTTTTGGATAGTCCTCGCCCTGCTCGCAAGGGGGACGCGGGAAATTCTTGCCGTCTCGGCATTCGGACTCGGCGTCGTCGTGCTCTATACGATGAGCGCGCTCTACCACTTTCTGCCGCGCGGGAGGGGGAAGCGGGTCTTCCGCATCTTCGACCACTGCACCATCTTCCTGCTCATCGCGGGGACGTATACGCCTTACTGTCTCATTCCGCTCTATAATCTTCCCGTGGGGTGGGGCGTACTCATCGCCCAGTGGGTGTGCGCCGCGGCGGGGATTACGATGAATGCCATCGCGATGAACAACCGCGTCGTCAAGGGGATTTCGATGGCGCTCTATGTCGTGATGGGGTGGATGGCGCTCGTCTTCCTCCCTGCCCTTTTGCCGCGCGTCGGAGCCGCGTGCTTCTGGCTGCTCCTCGCGGGCGGAGTGGCGTACACGGCGGGCATCGCTTTCTTCGCATTCGGGAAAAAAGTGCGCTATTTCCACTCCGTCTGGCATCTCTTTGTCCTGCTCGGCACGATATTGCAGTTTTCCAGCATACTTTTGATGCTCTGAAACGCCGAAAACACAGAAAAAACCGTTGACGGACGCAAAAAACCGTGCTATAATATAGGGCGAAATCAGACGAAAAGTCAAAAAATCGGAGGATATCAAATGGCAAACGTAAAAGTAGCGATCAACGGCTTCGGACGCATCGGGCGTCTCGCATTCCGCCAGATGTTCAACGCAGAGGGCTATGAAATCGTCGCAATCAACGACCTCACCACCCCTTCCATGCTCGCACACCTTCTCAAATACGACAGTGCGCAGGGCAGATACGCCTTGGCGGACAAGGTCACCGCAAACGACGAGGACAGAACCATCACCGTCGACGGCACGACCATCAAGATTTATGAGGAGAAGGACGCGAAGAACCTTCCTTGGAAGGACCTCGACGTGGACGTCGTTCTCGAGTGCACGGGCTTCTATACCTCCAAGGCGAAGGCACAGGCTCACATCGACGCAGGCGCCAAGAAAGTCGTCATCTCCGCCCCCGCGGGCAACGACCTTCCCACCATCGTCTATGGCGTCAACGAGAAGACCTTGAAGCCCACCGACACCGTCATCTCTGCCGCAAGCTGCACGACGAACTGCCTCGCTCCCATGGCGAACACCCTCAACAATGTCTATCCCATCGTCTCGGGCATCATGACGACCGTCCACGCCTTTACGGGCGACCAGATGGTCCTCGACGGCCCTCACCGCAAGGGTGACTTGAGAAGAGCGCGCGCGGCGGCGGTCAACATCGTCCCCAACTCCACGGGCGCAGCCAAGGCCATCGGCCTCGTCATCCCCGCCCTCAACGGCAAGCTCATCGGCAGCGCACAGCGCGTTCCCGTTCCCACGGGCTCCACGACCATTCTCGTCGCCGTCGTCAAGGGCAAGGACATCACGAAGGATTCCATCAACGCCGCCATGAAGGCAGCCGCTTCCGCCTCCTTCGGCTACACCGAGGAACCGCTCGTCTCCTCCGATATCATCGGCATCACCCACGGCTCCCTCTTCGACGCCACCCAGACCATGGTCACGAAGATTGACGACGACACCTATCAGGTACAGGTCGTCGCGTGGTACGACAACGAGAACAGCTACACCTCTCAGATGGTCCGCACCATCAAGTACTTCGCCACCCTGTAAAAAAGACGCCTGCGGGCGCACCCATTGCAAGTCAAACGGTTTGGCAATTTGTCAAACCGTTTTTTGTTTTGGGCGGAAAATGCTTTGACATGTTGTGAATAAAATTATATAATTTTCTTTGAGAGACGTCGGATAAGGGGCGGGAAATATGATACAAGTCAAAAATCTTACGAAAATTTACAAGAGCCGGAAGAGCGGGACATGCACCGCCCTCGACGGCATCAGCTTCACATTGCCCGA